>JAFZQG010000007.1 GCA_017550145.1 Erysipelotrichaceae bacterium
ACAGGATGTCTTATAAGCCTTGTAAGGACAGACAGTTAAAACTTTTTTAAGAAAATTGCACTTAAGGGTAGGTAAAAACGATTTTTCTGCAAATAATGTATTGATGAACAGAGAATTATTGATTTCCTACTCTTTTTATTATGGCGGAGAGTATTTCCGTATTTCCAAAGCCATAAAAGAAAACACCGATATCGCAATTGTCGATGTCGCTAATGCGATCACGATCTTGGATGATAACTATCCGCAGAAACTGTTGGATCTCAAATATCCGCCTTTTGTTTTGTACTATAAGGGTGACCTTTCTTTGCTGAATGAAGAAGCGATCGGCATTGTCGGTTCAAGAGACCCTTCTTCTTACGCTCTTAAGGCCACGGAATGTCTGGTAAAGAAACAGAATGAAAAAGTGATCGTATCCGGTCTGGCAAAAGGTATCGATGCCTGTGCTCACAGGTATGCGGATAAAACGATCGGGATATTAGGCTGCGGTATCGATTATATCTATCCCGCCTGTAATAAAACACTGATCTCAAAAGTCGCAAGAGAAGGCCTTGTGATCTCGGAATATCCGGGTTTATGTAAACCGTATGCCTATCATTTTCCTTTCCGTAACAGGATCATTGCCGCCTTGTGTGACAGGGTCTATATCATGCAGTCAAACAGGAAGTCCGGTACCATGACGACAGTCAACGAAGCTCTGGAAATGGGCAAAGAGATAAGAGTTCTGCCGTTTGATATCTTCGATGAATGTGGTATAAATAATAATCAGCTGATCTACGAGGGAGCTCAGCCGATATTGATTGATGAAATTGCAATTTAAAAAAATATATGCAATTATAAATAACTGTAAAAAGGAGAAGTATGAAAAATCTGGTAATTGTAGAGTCACCATCTAAATCAAAGACGATCGAAAAATACTTGGGTAAAGACTTCAAAGTTACTTCTTCCAAGGGACATATCTGTGACCTTGCGACCAAAGGCAAAGAAGGACTGGGTGTTGATATCGAAGATAACTTCAAGCCGACTTATGTCGTTTCAACTGATAAAAAAGATGTTGTTAGAGATCTGAAAAAACTGGTAAAGAATGCCGATTTTGTTTATCTGGCAACCGACCCGGACCGTGAGGGAGAAGCGATCTCCTGGCATCTGGCAAGGGAACTGGATCTTGATCTGAATCAGAATAACAGAATCGTTTTCAATGAAATAACCAAGAATGCGGTCTTAAAAGCACTTGAAGAACCGCGCAATATTGATATGGCTCTGGTTAGATCCCAGGAAACAAGAAGGATCTTAGACCGTATCATCGGTTTTAAACTGTCTAAATTATTACAGAAAAAGATCGGATCGAAATCGGCCGGCAGAGTACAGTCGATTGCTTTAAGAATGATCTGTGACAAGGAAAAAGAGATCAATGCTTTCAAACCGGAAGAATACTGGACGATTTCTGCTGATTTGGGCAAGAAACTTGAAACAGAGTTAACTAAATATAAAGGAAAGAAAGTCGAAATCAAGAATGAAGCCGAAGCTGATGAGATATTAAAAGCTTTAGGCAATGATTTTACTTTGAGCGATATAGCAGAAAAGAAAAAGAAGAGAGCGGCATATTTACCGTTTATCACTTCTACATTGCAGCAGGAAGCTTCAACCAAGCTGGGCTTCGGTTCCAAGAAGACGATGATGGTAGCTCAAAGCCTGTATGAAGGTGTCGAACTTTCTAACGGTGCCCAGGGTCTCATCACCTACATGCGTACCGACTCGACCCGTTTATCAAACGAATTCGTAGCTACAGCTTACGACAAGATCGAAAATGAATACGGTAAGGAATATAAAGGTTTCTACAGAGTCAAAAATGATGAAACATCGCAAGACGCCCATGAGGCGATCAGACCGACCAATCTGGCCAATGAACCCGATGCGATTAAACAGTATCTGAGCAACGATCAGTATAAACTGTATAAATTCATCTATATCAGAGCTCTGGCATCTCTGATGTCCGATGCGGTTTTTACTTCCGTTACATATACATTTGACAATAACGGCTATGAATTCACTGTATCTGGATCAAAGCAGGAATTTGACGGTTTCTTAAAAATATATGGTGAATATGACAATTCCAAAGACATCATCCTTCCTAAAGTCAATAAAGGTGATTTGATCAATTCCGATAAGATCAGCAAGACTCAGCATTTTACCGAAGCACCGGCCCGTTATACCGAAGCCAGACTGATCAAGGCTCTGGAAGAAGAGGGCGTAGGACGTCCTTCAACTTATGCGACGATCATCGATACGATCTTGAAACGTAATTATGTCGAGCTCAAGAAAGCTACCGATACCGGAAAGACCAAATATTTCTTCCCGACCGAACAGGGTATACTGACGGATGAGAAGCTCCGTGAGTATTTCCAGTCGGTTATTAACGTCAAATATACAGCAGAAATGGAATCGGAACTCGATGAGATCGCTGAGAATAAACTTGATTCGACCAAGGCTTTAAGCGAGTTCTATGATCAGTTCCAGCCGTTAGTCGATTCGGCATATTCCGAAATGGAAAAACTGCAGCCGGAAAAGACCGGTGAAATCTGTCCGAAGTGCGGTGGCGATGTCGTCATCAGAAACGGCCGTTTCGGCAAGTTCAAATCATGCATCAATTATCCTTCATGCAAGTGGCATGAATCTCTTGCAAAGAAAGAAGAACCGGAAGAAGTAGGACGTACCTGTCCGGAATGCGGCAAACCTCTGATCAAGAGAAAGTCCCGTTACGGCAACTATTTCATCGGCTGTTCGGGTTATCCTAAATGTAAATATCTCGAAGCGATAGAAGGCGAAAAACCTAAACGCTATTTCAAGAGAAAGAAAGCTTAATGAAAGTAAGAGTAATAGGCGCCGGACTGGCAGGATCGGAAGCAGCCTATCAGCTTGCGAAAAGAGGCTTTGAAGTAGAACTGTATGAACAGAAGCCTGTAAAGAAACACGCGGCTTTTAAAACAGATAATTTTGCGGAACTGATCTGTTCGAATTCACTTCGCAGTGATGATCTGTATAATGCAGTTGGTTTATTAAAGGAAGAGATGAGGATTCTCGATTCTTTAATCATGAAAGCAGCTGATCAGTATCGTATTCCTGCAGGTAAATCTTTGGCTGTCGATCGTAACGGTTTCTCGGAATATATCACTTCAGAAATAAAGAATAATCCCAAGATTACCGTAATCAATGAAGAATATACGGATATCGATGAGGATATTCCGACCATAATTGCTGCCGGGCCTTTATGCGAAGGCAAACTGGCTGATAGTTTGTCTGAATTATGCGGAAACGATTTCCTGCATTTTTATGATGCGGTTTCACCGATCGTCGAGAAAGACTCGATCGATTTTAATATGGCGTACTATAAATCCCGTTATGACGATGACAATCCCGGCGATTATATCAACTGTCCATTGACAAAAGAAGAATTTGAAGAATTCTATAATGCGATCATTAATGCGCAAAAGATCGCGGTCCATGACATCGACGATGAAAAATATTTCGAAGGATGCATGCCGTTTGAAGAGATGGCCAGAAGGGGTTATAAAACTTTATTATTCGGTCCGATGAAACCGGTCGGTCTTGAATATAACGGTAAGAGGCCTTATGCGGTCGTTCAGCTGAGAAAAGATAATGCGATCGATACCTTATATAATGTGGTCGGTTTCCAGACCCATCTTACATTCGGTTCGCAGGAAGAAGTTTTAAAGAAAGTCCCGGCTTTAAGGAATGTTCATATTGTCAGGTATGGAGTAATGCACAGAAATACCTATATCAATTCTCCGAATATCATCAATAACCGTTACCAGTTCATCGATCATCCTGATCTGTTTATCGCAGGACAGATCTCCGGTGTTGAAGGCTATGTGGAATCTGCAGCCAGCGGTTTATATGCGGCTATCAATCTGGCTCAGTATCTTAACGGAGAGATTGAATATGAACTGGGTCCCGATACGATGATGGGCGCAATGGCCAATTATATTTCCGATAGGAATATCAAAAAACTGGAGCCGATGAATGCGAATTTCGGAATCTTCAGATGTGAATATTCCGGCAAGAAGAATGATAAGAAGAAGTTCTATGTGGAACATGCTTTAAAAAAGGTGAAAGAATATGCAGAACATATATAAGATCCTTGATGAATTCATCAGCTACATGTATGACAAACGCACCGGTTCTGAAGCTACCGCCGATTCCTATTACCGTGATATCGCCAGATTTATTACTTATCTTGAGGATCAGAATATCAAAGATCTTTCTAAAGCCGATAAAGGTCTGGTCTTTGATTATATAAACGAATTAAGATCGGGAAATATCACCAGAGGAAAGATATCCAATTCGACCTATGCGCGTAATCTGAGCGCTTTGAGATCGTTTTACCGTTATCTGTGTGAAAGACATATCAGCGATCAGAATCCTTTCACGCAGTTCCGCAAGATCCATGTGGAAAAGCATCTGCCTGATGTGCTGACTTTCGATCAGATCGAGAGAATATTTGATGTTTTCGATCTGGATGATCCTCTGGAAGTAAGAAATCGCTGTATCTTGGAAATGATTTATGCCTGCGGCCTTCGTATCTCGGAATGCTGCAATCTGAAGATCAGAGATATCGATAGAAAAGCACTGATCGTCAGAGTAATAGGCAAGGGAAATAAGGAAAGGATCGTGCCTTATTATCCGCGCTTAAATGAACTGATCGATCTGTATATCGAGATGTTCAGAAACGAATTTGCGAAAGAAGATAATCCTTATCTCTTTGTTTCTAAAAGGGGAGGAAAGATTTCTCCGCGAAGTGTTCAACTTTTACTGGAAGATGTTAAAATAAGAGCTGGGCTTGCGATCGATGTCCATCCGCATATGCTCAGACATTCCTTTGCGACGCACCTTTTGGACAATGGTGCAGACCTCAGAACCGTGCAGGAACTGCTCGGTCATGAGAATCTTTCCACGACGCAGTTATATACTCATCTGACTTATGATCGGCTGAAAAAAGCCGTTGATGAAGCCCATCCGCATTCAAAATGAAAAAGAAAACCAGGTTTGATATCAGATTCCTTTATCTGTTTATACCGATGCTTCTGCTGGAGCTGATTTTTCATTTTGTCCAGTTCCATACCATTGATATTTTCACATTCATAAGGATCTTCTTATTTATCTCATTCAAGTCATTTCTGATCAGTATTATCTGTACCAGATTCAAGAATGAAAAAGTCTATTATATCTGCGGACTTGTAATAATGATCTGGTTCTGTTTCTACAGTTTTGTCGAACTGATCTTCAAGAACTTCATGGGTGACTTCTATTCCTTCGGTACGGTTTCCGATGGTGCGACCAGAATTGCCCAGTATGCGCTGATCTTCTTATCGAATGCGAAATTACCATATTATTTATGCTTCTTGCCTTTAATCGTTTATATACTCTTGCATAAATTCGTTAAGTTCAATTCGCACGGTCCGATCCAGCTGCCGCTGATCTTCTGTATCCTTTCGTTCCTGTTACTTGTACCATGCATGGACTTAGGATCAGGTGTGAATTCCATTCTGAATGTCTATGGTACATTCTCAAATAAAACGATCATTATCGATAAATGCGGCATCCAGCATTTCTTCTTTCGTGATCTGACTGCCTTGGTTTATAAAGCACCGGATAAGGTCACGATCGTTGATAACGGACCGGATGAAGTCATCTATAACGAAAAGATGATGAGGACTATCGATGATACTTCTTGGAAATCTATCGCCCAGAGCGAAGAGAACTCCAATATGCAGACCATCGATAATTATCTTTTAAGCAAGTCGGTAACTCAGCCTAACGAAAAGACCGGTGCATTCGAAGACTATAACTTCATTTATTTCATGGTTGAGGCCATGGATTATCTGGCTATTGATAAAGATCTGACTCCGACACTGTACAAGATGTATACGGAAGGCTATAGTTTCTACAATCACTACACGCCTCTGTATTCCTGTGCAACCGGTGAATCAGAACTGGTTTCATATCTATCAATTTTCCCGTATGTGAATGTCTGCACACCTAACTACATTGCGGGAATCAAATACTACGAAGCTCTGCCTTTCCTGTTTAAGGATAAAGGCTACAATACTTTTGCCTTGCACAACTGGCGTGATGAATTCTACGAACGCAAACTTATTTTGCCGGCTGTGGGATTTGACGCCTATTACGATATCGATGATATCTGGACCGATACTTCAATTCAGCATACCAACGGCTGGCAGGCCGATTCGATGCTGATAGATCAGGCTATCAAGCATATCGAAGAAAGCAACGGCAAGTTCTTCTGCAATATCATCACTTCTGTCATGCACTTCCCGTATGAGGAATCTTCGTACTGGGGCGATTATTATCTTGATCAGATCAATGAAGTTCATCCTGAATGGCAGATCGACTACAAGCGCTATATGTCCAAGTGCATGGACTTTGATCAGGGTTTAAAGAATCTTCTGGATTATCTGGAGAGTTCAGGACAGCTGGATAATACAGTTCTCTGTATCTATCCTGACCACCGTCCTTACTGGATGGATTATGATACCGTCATGGAATATACCAGATGGATCAATCCTGACAGAGTAGGTGAGAACGGTATCTACCGTTCACCATTGATCATCTATAATGCCGCAAGCGAACCTGAAGTCAACTACAATTACTGTTCGACATTAGACCATGTTCCGACGATCGCGAACCTGTTTAATCTGAACTATGATCCGAGATTATATATGGGCAGTGATGCGTTTAACGGAAATAATGTCGTTATCCTTTCTAACGGTAACTGGATCTGTGAATATGGCGAATATGATGCGACAGCCGAGAAGTTTACTCCATATGCCGGTAAGAGCTTACCGGATGAAAACTATGTAACCTGGACCAATACGAGTGTCCAGAATACGATAAAGATCTCTTATCTGATCATGGATGAGGACTATTTTGAAAAGAGAAGGACTATCTGTTATCCGAAAAACAGCGTCATTATCATCAGAGAAGAAGTAACACCGGAAACGAACGAAGAAGAAGATGAAGATCAGGAAAGTATTTGATACTCAAAGCGATCTGGATATACGCAACATTATGTTTGATTCGCGGATTGAATCTCAAGATTCAATCTTTTTTGCGATGAAAGGCAAGATCAATGACGGTCATAAGTTCATTGATAAAGCCATTGAAAACGGAGCCAGATGTATCGTCTATACCGATGATATTTCCGATATAAAAGAAGGTATTGAATACATCAAAGTAGAAGATGCTGTAAAAGCCTATGTCAGTTTCTGTAATGCTTTCTATGATTATCCACTACAGAAGATGAATGTGATCGGTATTACCGGTACAAACGGCAAGACGACGATCGCCTGGATCATCAGATCGATCATTTCCAAATTTGAAAAATGCGGTTACATCGGTACGATGGGTTACTACTACGGTACTGAGATCAAGAATTCCAAGATGAATCTGACTTCACCGAAGTCCGATGAACTTTTCAGAATCGGTAAAGAGATGGCCGATTACGGATGTAAGGCTTTAGTCATGGAAGCTTCTTCGGAAGGTTTATATTATAACCGTCTTGATGAAGTGGTATTCTCAACTGCCTTATTCAATAACCTGACCGGTGATCATTTCGATATCCATGGGGATATGGAAAGTTATTTTAAAGCCAAATGCTTACTTTTCGATAAACTTAGTGAAAACGGCAAAGCCATCATCAATATCGATGATGAATATGGTAAAAGACTGTACGACATGCTTAAGGTTAACAGGATCACTTATGCGATCGATTCTGAAGCTGATTACAGAGCAGTAAATATTCAGTTATTCAATAATCATTCGGAATTTGATCTCTTATATAAGGACAATACTTATCATATAAACACTAATATGCCGGCCAGATTCAATATCTATAATCTGTTGGGTGTAATTGCAGTACTGAATGAAAACGGCTATGGTATCGAAGAAATCATGCCATATATCTGCAATGTTGAACTCACACCGGGAAGATGCCAGCTGATTGACGAAGGACAGAATTTCAATGTGGTCGTGGATTATGCATTCACTCCGAATTCATTTGATAAGGTCTTCTCTTTTGCGGAATCGATTACTTCCGATAAGGGCAAGATCATTGCAGTCTTCGGAGCTGCCGGAAATCGTGACCATTTAAGAAGACCGGGTACGGCTAAGGTAGCTGATGAAAGAGCTGATGAAGTAATACTTACCTATGATGATCCTTCCCGTGAGGATATGATGGGGATCCTTGTGGATCTGAAGTCGTATTTCAGTAAACTGAATCCGGAAATTATCCTGGACCGTATTGAAGCGATCGATAAAGCTGTCGATATAGCCGAAGAAGGAGATACGATACTGCTCTTAGGCAAAGGAAATGATAAATTCTTCCTGTGTGCACAAGGCAGAGTACCTTATATTTCTGATGAAACAGCTGCCAGAAATGCGATCAGAAAAAAACTTGCGAAAAACAGCTAAGAAAGGTGAAAATTTACCTTTCTTTTTAAATATTAGTATGTTAGAATTATTAAGCATTTATGCATACACACACTATGAATTCATCACTCCGTGCTTGAAAAAAGTTAGTGATGTCCGAAATAGTGGAGGCGTAACGGAAAGAGAGGAATTTTTTAAATGCAATTAGTTTCAATGAGAAAGCTTCTGGAAAACGGCGTACATTTCGGCCACCAGACCAGAAGATGGGATCCAAAGTGTAAACCATTTATTTACACGGCGAAGAACGGTATCTACATCATCGACCTGAACAAGACTCAGGAAGCTCTGGATGTAGCATACGACAAAATGAAGAAGATCTCTGAAGAAGGCGGTAAGGTCTTATTCGTCGGTACCAAAAAACAGGCTCAGCAGATCATCCTTGATGAAGCAACCAGATCTGGAAGCTTCTACATCAATCAGAGATGGCTGGGTGGTACATTAACGAACTTCCGTACCATTCAGAAGAGAATCAAACGTCTCATCGAAATCGAACAGATGGAAGCCGATGGCACAATCTCTGTTTATCCGAAGAAGGAACAGGTTCTTATTCATAAGGAAGCTGCCCGTCTGGATAACTTCTTAGGCGGTATCAAGGAAATGAAGAAACTTCCTGATGCGGTTGTCGTTGTTGATCCGAAAGAAGATCATAACGCGGTATCCGAAGCCAAGAAACTCGGTATCCCAGTATTCGGTCTTGCAGACACTAACTGTGACCCTGCAACTGTTGACTTTGCGATTCCGGCTAATGATGATGCGATCAAGTCCATTAAACTGATGATGTCTTTACTGGCTGATGCGATCGTTGAATCAAAGGGCGGTATCCTTCAGGATGCTTACCAGGAAGGTGAAATCACAGATGATATCACTATGGAAGACGTTATCATCAACGTTGAAAAGCACGCTGAAGAACAGGAAAAGAGAAGAAAAGCCAGAAACGAAGAGAGAAACAGCCGTTTCAATAACAGAGGTCCGAGAAGATATAACTCTGAAAAGAGATATATCAACAAGAAGGAAGAAACTCCTGCTGAAGCTCAGGCTGAAGTAAAGGCTGAAGCTCCTGTTGAAGAAGAAATCAAAGAAGAAGTAAAAGAAGAAGTTAAAGAAGAAATCAAGGAAGAAGTAAAGGAGGCTGCTGAATAATGG
>JAFZQG010000032.1 GCA_017550145.1 Erysipelotrichaceae bacterium
AAGAACGTATGACAGTTATGACAAGCAGTACGACAAGTACATCAAAGAATACTTCGCTGATCGCGATATCAAAGATATTACCGAAGAGGATATCCTGTCTACTCTGACAATCTGTTCAAAAAACTGCAGCACTCATTATGTTTCTAAACTGAAGACCTTATGGAAGAAACTATTCATCATTGCTCAAAGGAAAAGAGTCCTGCAGATGAACCTGGTTGATATCATAGAAAGTCCGAAGTCAGACAAGGTTACAGAACGAAGTCTCAATGAGCAGAATATCACCGAGGATGATTTCCAGGCCTTCTGTGAAGCGATGAGCAATTATGGTCACTATCTTCCGGAAGAAAAGGAAAAGATCTACAATCGCGATATTATGCTTTACCTGTTAAAGGTGATGAGAATCACCGGAATGCGTTCCCAGGAAGGCAGAGCTGTTAAAAGAGAAAATATTATTTTTGCAGGGAACGAATACATCGATGCAGAAGGAAATGCCACAACCGAGGAAATTGCCTATGTCTGCGTAAGAAGATCTATCGGTTCTACCAGGGATGAATATGATGTGGAGATTAACACAAAGACACCGCAATCGATTAGAGACATCCCCGTTTCCGGCGTTGGAGTGAATCTTCTGAAGGAAGTTCTTGCGTATTCCAAACATGATCTGTTGTTTGCCAAATACGATGGAACCCCGATTGGTTCAGATGAATTCAGTGATTATCTGTATCGTGTCAGCAATTCATGCGGCATCAAGGTGTATTCACTTCTTATGAGAAAATCATTCTCTGCGGATCTGTACAGGGAGGGAGTAAATCCCGCCGTTACAAAGAGGCTGATGGGGCACAAGAAAGAAGATATGTCACTGAATGCTTATGCTACTACAAACAAGGAAGAATTACTGAAAACCGCCAGGAACAGGAAGTTCAAAAAATAATTTTTCCACGAATTTTCCACGAATAATAAAAAGTGCCCATTTTACAGGCACTTTCACTGGTATTCTGGTGGACACTAAGGGACTCGAACCCCTGACCCCCTCCACGTCAAGGAGGTGCTCTCCCAACTGAGCTAAGTGTCCACGTCTATTAATGATTATATACTATTTCTTAATAGATTTCTTAATAATTTGAATGGTTTAGCCTCTAGGCGCATCATCAGGCAGAATGGATTCGATATCATAACGATACTGCTCACAGAGTTTTTTCATCTGCTGTGTATTGTTCATATCGATCTCATTAAGTTTTCTGGTCAGACCTCCGCCCAGCATGTATGCTTCTTCCTTGAAATAAGGAACGATTACTTTGACGGTATAATCATCGGTTTCATATAATTCACCGCCGATTGAATATGAGCCGTTTAAAGTGACCTGACATGACTTGGTCGGAATAATGACTGTTTCTATCCTGTATGTATCTTCGACCAGCGGATTTGCATCCTCGGAAATAAAACGGATCGATGAAGGAGGATTATCCACATCCAGAATGCCGTAAAGAGTAATGCTCGGTTTCTCATCATCGACACCGCCGTAATCAACGATGAGCGAATCGCTTTCTTCGTCATACATCAGATACATCGCACAACCACCGGCTCTGCCTTCATATTGTACTTCAGCATAAAGCGTATATAAGATTCCTAAGTATTCACCTTTTCTGCTACGGCAATATTCCAAAAGATCACTCAGATCGGCTTTATATTTCAACAGCTGTACTGCTTCTCCTGATTTAACGGTTACTTTCGAAGAACCGGTCAGAGCATTTACCAGTTCGCTGTTTTCCGGAGCGTTTTCTCCCGCATCAACTGTCCATTCGGCTTGCAGATCATTGCCATCACCCCAGCCGTCATTAAAGGCATAGAACGAGAAAGTATCATCCTCAAATACACCATCTACCTGGATTACCGGTTTCTGAATAGGTATTACTTCATCGATATCACATGCGATCTTTTCCACAAAAACTGATTTGTCTGTATCGTTACGGATAAAGCTCAGTAAAGAGAATGCTTTTTCATAAGTCTCCATCGCATTCATGTCTCTTTTTGCATCATCGACATTCTGATAGTAACCGGTCATGAAATACGGAAGAACTTCGGAATAATAGACTTCCGCTGAAGATGCAAGCGGGGTTTCGACTTTCGGTTTATTCAGAAGGAAAAACAACATTCCGACAACCGCCAGAAATGCCACACCGGCAATAATATACGGGGTTACTTTAGGTTTCTTGACGACCGAAATTTCGATCTTGGCGTTCTCTTCATCGCCAAGTACTTCTCTGATATCTCTGACGATTCTCTGTAAAGCATCTTCCTCATTCTTCCAGGCAAAAACCTGCTGCATTGTGCTCATACTGAAAGCGAACTCGTCTTCGAGCTTGCAGTCCTGTATGACATAAGGAATGATCAGTTTATTCTTACTGATAGCCTGGGAGAATTCGTTCTTGACCCAGGTTGATTTCTGAGACTTCTCCGAAACCAGCACGATCATGACCTTGCATGATTCGATCGCCTGTGGGATCTGTTTCATGTAGTTGGATCCGACCGGTATACTATCCGGTGCCATCCAGCAGGACATTCCGTTATCCTCCAGGACTTTTCTTACTCTACGGGCATATGCTTCTTCTTCTGATTTGTAGCTTATAAAGATGTCGGCATTCATTTCTTTTCCCCTGGTTTGCTTCTATATTAATTATACTATCTGACTTCTCGGTACCTTGAATCCATGAGACTATATAGATAACAGCATACAGTCTTGCTGCTGATGCTTTCCAGATATTTTCTGTAACCGTTAAGCTGTTCATCATAATGCGGATCATCGATATTCCTGGTCTTATAGTCGATGATGACGAAATGATCATCATACTCTAAAAGTAAGTCAATGAAGCCGTGTTTCTTCTCGTTTCCGTCTTCATAGATGAATTCATATTCTTTGTAGACTTTCGCACTTTTAACGTCTTTCATGATTTCACACTCCACAAAAGATCGGATATATCCCTGATACCTATCTTCTATATCTTCATAATCCGGATCTTTAAGATCGAGAGTCTCCAGATAATAGTGCAGTTTCGTGCCCAGTTCCATCTTCGCAATGGTTACTTCATCGATCAGACCGGAATCCTTGGAGTAATGTCTGCGTTCTATGATCTCAGGTTCGATATGAACAGGTTCTCTGACGCTGATCCTTTCACCCTGCCTGTTTATTACTTTTCTCAGATCGATGTTTTCAAGAAGACGGTAATCCTTGGTCAGATTTAATGATTCCGCATCATAATCACTGATAAAACCTCTTTCTTCCAGATCATCACTTACACTATCCAGCACATCCTTAAAACAGCTGAAAGACAGTCTGTCTTCATCGGCAATGATCTCTCCCTCTCTGCTTTCTTTCTTTATAGGACAGATCATGATGATCTTCTCTTCGCTTCTGGTCAAAGCTACATACAACAGGCGCAGTCTTTCGCCGATATCTTCTTTCAATGTTTCCTGGACAAATAAAGTTTTGCGGATGCTGTCTTTGATCCCTCTGTTTTCGATCATGACCGGTGTAATGACACCGATGTCTCTTGAGAAGGCAAAACGGTTTTTAATATCACTTTCATTGAATTTCACATCAAGCGCCGGGAAGTAACAGATCTTATACTGCAGACCTTTAGCTTTGTGGGTATTGATGATCCTGACCGCATCCGGATCTCCCGGATCGATATTGTAAGAAATATCCTTATCATCACTTTCCTCAAAGACACCTTCCAGATATTCATTAAACTGTCTGTAGTCATAGGAAGTGGCATTAAGTGTATGAGATAGCTGATAGAGATAATCGATCTTGATCATATTCTCATCGATGTCTCCGATCCTTCTGATTCTTTCGTATATGTCAAATTCTTTAATGATCTCTTCAAGGATCTTACCGATGGTCTTCTCTTCGATGCCTTCACTTACAGACAGCAGTCTCTTATACAGATCGGTTTCTTTGAAACTGTCATTCTTAAAGATCTCATAGATATCCTGATCCTTCATCTCCACCAGGAAACTACGGGCCAAAGAAAGATAAGCGAAACGGAAATCATAATCAAGGTTGTCATCCGCAATATGTTCAAGCAGCGTAAAAATCGCTCTGAAGACACTGATCAGATCGCTGTCAGTCATTTCTTCATCTTTTTCAATAATGGCCGGGATCTTGAAGTAAGTCAGGATCTGCTTATACAGATCAAAATTCGTAGTCCTGTCTACGATGATACAGAAATCACGATATGTTGCCGGTCTTAGTATTTCCTTATTATCTTTATAATCTCTTACTAAATATTTATTGACCTTTTCTTTAATATCCCTGGCCATGATGAAAGCTTCCAGTTCTTTCTTGTCAAAGCCAATGAAAGGCTCTTCGTTTTTATTGAAACTGTAGATCAGTATCTCCAGATGATTATTCTGATGAAGAATATCTTCATCATTTCTTCCGGCTTCCATATGATGGCTCTTCCTGAAATCGGCACCGCCGATCTTCAGGTCCATGACTCTGTCGAATATCACATTGATATCCTCAATAATCTCGTGACGGCTGCGGAAGTTGTGCGGCAGTTCCAGCAGTTCATCGTTATTATCATCTGCAGAGTAATCCTGATACTTCTGCATGAACAGTTTCGGATTCGCATTACGAAAACGGTAGATGGACTGTTTGACATCACCGACCATATAGACATTATCATGCGCGATCCTGCTGATGAACTCATCCTGCAGATCATTGGTATCCTGATACTCATCGATCAGGATCTCAGTAAACGATTCACTTATTTCCTTCCTGACATCTTCAAATCTGTCGACCAGTTCAATAGCCATCTTGAAGATATCGTTGAACGCATACATCTTGTTTTCACTTTTGAAAACACACATCCGCTGATTCAGTTTCTGTGCCAGTTCCAGCAGCACAAGTTCAAAATCGGCACTGCTTAAGGTCTGTTCCTTTATACTCTTCAGATCATCACTTGTGAGTTCCTTAAGTTTCTTAAGATCCTCACTGACTTTCTTTTTGATGTCGCCGGCACCGCTGTTGTTCGGTAAACGCTTCTTACTGACTTCACAGCTTAAGGCACAGTTGCGGATATCTTCATATCCTTTAGCCTGCAAGAGCTGATTAATGCCCGGGTAATATTCTTCAACATTCTCCACATAATAAGCCAGTTCATTGATTCCCGATCTCAATACTCTGATCTTTTCTTCCAGGATCTGAGTGTATCCTTCGATGTATGAATCTATGGTTTCATTTGAACAGCGCTTATCATAATAATCTTTTACATATTCGTCACGTTCATAGATGGCATCCAGTTTATAGTTTAAAGAGATCACGGTCCTGCGGATCGAATCGTCATTTCTGGTACAGAAGGTCTCGATCAGATTAAGGAATCCAGGATCTTTTTTCCGGTATTCCTCATTCATGATCTCATCGAGTTCTTTTTTATAGCGGATATCCAGAATATTCTTATCGATGACGCTGATATCGTAATCCAGATCAAGCAGATAATGATATTTCTTGATCAGGGAAAGCGCATAGGCATCAAAGGTCATGATGAAACTGCTGTCGATCTTGTTTATCTGACGGCGTTTTTCTTCATCGCTTGAGAATAAATGAGCTTCATCTTTGACGATCTTATCTCTGATCCTCTTCTTCATTTCAGCTGCCGCTTTATTGGTAAAAGTCAGGACCAGCAGCCTGTCGATATCGATCTTTCTTTCTCCGACATGACGGTATACTCTCTCGGATAAAACGGCGGTCTTGCCGCTGCCGGCACCGGCGGAAACGATGATGTTATGTCCGAAATGAGAATAGGCATCAATCTGCTGTTTAGTCCACTTCTCCATCAGATTCATCCTCCTTTCCGGTTGAAATATATACCAGATCGCTATAGCGCTTGAAACAGATCATCCCGTACGGACAATAGCCGCAGGACTCGTTGCGGTTATCTATCTCTTTCGGATTGATCTTGAACTCACCCTTTAAGATCGCATCCTTGGCTTCATCGATCTTCCCTTCGACAAGCTTCACCATGCCATCCATTTCTTCATCATCTAAAACCTTGCTGTAGGCATAGAAAGAACCATCCTTCTTCAGTTTCAGACCTCTGATATTCTGACTGACACCTTCTGCGGCAGTGAAATCACAGATCGATAATCTGTCGGGATCAGCTGTCGTATAACCATCCAGTTTCATTGATTCCTTCTTTATTTCAGAGAGATCCTTATTCTCATCATATTTGATCTCGCTGTTGATCAGATGCTGAAGATAGAAACCGCCAAACGCGATCTTTTTAGTGAACGGATTGTCTTTTCTTAACAGATACATATATGAAGGAAGTTGTAATGACATGCCGTAAGGCATCAGTTTTTCGTTGATCTTTGCGACGGTACCTGTCTTATAGTCGATCACATTCGCAACAATTTCATTCTTGCCTTCGTAATACATGACTTTATCAATAAAACCCACAAAACTAACCCGATCATTGATCTCGTTCTTGAACAGTTTTTCGCACATCTGCTTATCCAGCATACTGTCCTGTCTCTGATGTTTGAGAATCTCAATATCTTTCTTCAATTCTTCTTTGATTCTGCCAGTAAAGAATTCTTCCTTTTCATCTTCACAGAAGCTCTGATCCTTACTCAGTTTCTTGATGTTGTTTTGCCATGAACTTTCAAAATCAAAGTTCTTATCCTCATACAGATCCTTCAGTACCTCATGACATAATGTACCGGTCTTGGTATAGAAAGTCTCTTCCTGATTCTTCAGACCGAGAATATTTTCAATGTAGTAGGCAAATTGACATTTGAAAAACTTATCCATACTTGAATATGAAAGTCTGACATTGTCGATTGCGTTTATCTGATCATTGCTTAAACCGTTAAAAGAATTATCGTATTCCAGGTAATCATTATCGCGGTATGTCTCATAAAGTGAAGACAGTTTCTCATCCTGATCGTTATATCTGTATAGTCTGTCTAACATGCTTCCGTATCTGAGGCGGTTGTATGCTTCACTGATATCATAATTCTCTTCAACCTTGATCAGTTCATATTCGTTCTCATTAAAGAGATTGGATAAATTGTACTTTTTGAACGGACTCTTTTCACTGAAAGATATATGCAGATTGTTTATACCGGAAAGATAAGCTCTGGCATTGTATCTGATCAGAGCATTCTCATCTTCACTGATCGTGAGATCCAGCTGTTTCTTATTATTATCGGAAAGATAATCGGTATCTCTTTTTAAAGACGGTATCTGATCATTGAAACCGATCAGGAACACATATTCATCATCTTCAAAATCCGTAAACATCTTTTCACATTTAACGGTATTTCTATATAATTCATTATCCGTTCTGATCTTCTTCAGATCGGAAATGATGAAGTCTTTTATCTCTTTAAGCTCATATCCCGGATATCTGTTCAGAACATTAATAATGCGTTCGTCATCTTTATATTTTTCAAAAAGTTCTTCTTTGTTTTTTATATCGAGATCTTCGATAAAATCCAAAGCCTTTTTAGTTCCGATAAATCTCTCGTCGTCATGAACTTCGATCGTGAATCCATAGTATTCATTGAAACGTCTGAAGTATGATTCATAATCCGTAACATTTCCTAAAACAAAGATCTTGTTGATATCGACATTCTTCTCGCTGATCAGTTTGTATATCGAATCATAAAGATATCCGACTTCCTTTTCGATATCTTCAAAGGTAGAGATCTGATATTTCTTTTCATTGTATTCATATTCGATTACTTCACCATCGGTTATTTTTCTGTCTTCATCTTTAAGCTTTCCATATCCGCAGACATAGATCTTCCGATCTCTGATTGCTTTATTGAATAACGGATTATAAATAAGCAGATAATTATCTTCCAGCTGTTTTCTGATTGCGGAAAGAGAATTAAGTTTCTCATTGCCATATTCTTTTCCGCTTTCCACATAGCAGAGATTATCCAGAACCTCTCTGGCATTGGCAATACTCAGATTATAGTTGTCTTTCAGATATCTGATGGCTCTGATGTCATAATCAAAACAAATGTTCTTCCGATACTCTTGAAGATCCATGAACTTCACATCAAAAAGCTTCTTCTCATTATAAAAATACTCGAGAAGTTTTCTCTTTAGATCATCCGGGCAGATGATCAGACTATGATTGAAATCGATCTGTTCGAGCATCTTCATTCTTACTACAATTATATCTTTTTACTAGACAAAAAAATAAAGGTCCTAAGACCTTCATTCGTTTTCCCAGAACAGTTCATCCAGAGTCTTATCCAGAGCCCTGCAGATACTGATACAGAGATTGATGGTTGGATTATAGTCACCTTTTTCAACGGCATTTATTGTCTGTCTTGAGACGCCGACAGCTTTAGCCAGATCATCCTGAGACATATCTTTGGCAGCTCTGGCTGCTTTTACACGCAGGTTCTTCATCTTAGTCCTCCCTGGCATCGATCATTTTCTTGATCAGCAGTTCAACAGCGACAATAAGGAAGAGGAAGCCGCAACATAAATTGATGAAACTCGTCTGTAAGACGCCATCGACGATGAGTTCGTTAAAGAACAGAGGGATCGCGATATTGATAAGCGAGATGATAAACATGAATATCGCATACTTCTTCATGTTTGTATTGAGTCCGATATAGGAATCGGAGAAAATACTGAAAGAGATCTGTACAATGATGCCGACAAAAATAGGAATGAAATAACCGATATTGCTGAATAAACGTTCAAACGATGTTTGGCTGGTCAGAATCATCATTACGACATTCGCAAGCATAATTCCGACAAATCCGTACATATAAGCCTTGCCTCTGGCTATCAGCTGCCTCTCGTCGTATTTGGTCTGATATCTGCCGTCTTTGTTGATCAGCTTCATGATGATAATAAACAATGCTGCGGCAGTAATCGTTGCGGTAAGTATAATAATCATAATTCTTGACATAATTTGATACCTTCTTTCTGCATTAAGAAACGTTTCTTACAAGTAAATACTATAATATATCTGATAATATGTCAAGTATATTTTACTTTATATAAAAGAAACTTGATTTATTCCTCTTTCAACTGATCTGCCATCTGTCTTAATATACGTTCATTATTTATATAATAGGTAAGCTTCTCTTTTTTAAGCAGACCCTTTTTCACAAAATCAGACATCAGTGTTTCGATATGCCGGTAGGAAGCTCCCAGTATTTCCGCGATCTCGACTTTCTTTATTCTGAAGACTTTGCCTTCGGAGTTATTTAATATAAAATCTGCCAGCCTGATATCCAGAGGAAAACCCGAAGAATAGATCAGCCTGCGCGCATTGTTTCCTTCCTTGCGGGCAATCATACTGCAGAGTTTTCTTAAGAACTTATTATCATTCAGAAGGATATCCCGGCATTGAGCCAGAGGACAGACGATCATTGTGCATTCTTCCAGTGTTTTGACACTGAACGAAGCGTTATCCAGATCCAGCAGTTCGATCTCGCCGATCAGGGCCGGTGCACTGACATTGGAAAGGATCATCTTCTTGCCGTTGGAGAGAAAGGTATGGACACTGCATCTTCCTTTAAGCAGATAGTAAAGATTATGGATCTTTTCACCCTGATAGACAAAGCTCTCTCCGGTTTCTTTCTTTGTGACATAGGCATAAGATAAAACCGCTTCGGGAAACAGTTCTCGGAAACCTTTATCATTTAAATAATCATTATATTTCCTGTTGTTTGACATTTTAATCAATATAGGAGATTTCTCCTATTTTTCATTTATATATACCTATTATAATGCAATTGAAAAGAGGAAAGAAATAATGGAAAAAGTAAAGATGATACTGGACTGTGATACCGGTCATGATGATGCGATCGCACTGATGCTGGCGGCAAAACACCCTGAAATACAACTGCTGGGTGTGACTGTGGTAGCAGGCAACCAGACACTGGATAAAACACTGCCTAATACATTAAATGTCTGCCAGCACCTGGGACTCGATGTCAAGGTCTATGGTGGAATGGATAGACCGATGGTCAGAGACCGCATCGTTGCCGATGATGTACACGGTGCCAGCGGACTAGACGGCCCGGTCTTTGAAGAAAGAACCAAAGAAGCTGAAAAAGAACACGCCGTTTCCTATCTGATCAGAACACTGATGGAAAGTGACGGCGATATCACACTTGTTCCGGTAGGACCATTATCCAACATCGGTATGGCCATGCGCCTTGAACCGAGGATCATAAACAAGATCAAGAGGATCGTCCTGATGGGCGGTGCTGTCGGTATCGGCAATGTTACACCGGGAGCCGAGTTTAATGTCTTTGCGGATCCTGAAGCAGCTCATGTCGTCTTCTCCAGCGGTTTACCTATAGTAATGATGGGTCTCGATCTGACCAATCAGACTATTGCAACCATGGAGATCATCGAAAGAATGGAAGGCATCGGCAATAAAGCCGGCAAGCTCTTCGGTGACATCATGCGCTTTACTTTTGAGTCACAGAAGGTCAACGGTCTATCGGGCGGTCCGGTTCATGACGTTACGGCTGTCATGTATCTGGTCCATCCGGAATTCTTTGAGACCAGGGATATGTTTGTGGAAGTCGATCTGTCCAAAGGTCCAAGCTATGGCAGGACCGTGGCCGACATCAACGACCGTTTCCATAAAGAACCTAATGTGACAGTTGGCTTAAATACAAATCTCCCTGCTTTCTGGGATGAAGTCGAAAGAGTCTTAAGATTACATATCTAAAACAAAAACAGACCTGTCAGGTTATTACTGTACAGGTCTGTTTTTTAACATTGTATCCAAAGTATTCTTAATTATTTCTAACACTTCATCGAAGCTGTTTTCATCGACTCCATGTAAAGCAGTCTCGAAAGGACCTTCCTTACTCTTATCCCGATTCAGGATCTTATCGACCAGAACACCATAAGTCATCTCAATATTGTTTCTTTCACCGATATCCATGGCGCTCTGACTCACAACATCGGAATATATTTCCTTTATTCCGCAATGCAAGGCAATTATAGCTGCAGCCTTGCCCATGATCCGGTCTGCCTGATATAAAGGCTTAAGATCATTCTCTTCATACAGTTTCAGAAATTCCAGCATCGGAACGATACCCTTGGCGTCACTTTTAAATATAATTTCATTTTCATCTGCGACTACGCACTTGAGGTTTTCATCGTTCATTACTTTCTTACATAGATCTATATTCATTACTGTTTCTTCTTTCTGTCTTCAAGTCTCATCATCTTTCCTTTTTTGACTTTGAAGTAGTATTTCTTGTTATCTACGATCAGAGTGAATGCGGCTTCAGGACCTCTTTCCTTACTGTAGGAAAACTGATGAAACTTCGATACGGCTTCCGTATCATCCTTCATATGCAGCATCCTTAATGCGGCAATTTCCAGCCACAGTTTCTGTTCCTCTTCAACTGATAATTCTTCACTGTCACCTTCTCTTATGCTCATAACTACGACATAAACAGTCAAAGCAATAAGCGGCCCAAAGAACAGCAGACATTTCAAAATAAACATAACGTTCATGAATCAATTATAAGCGATATTACAGCAGCTTGAATATCAAAATAACTATATTCTGAAACTGCTTAATAATATTTCGTTTTTCCTGCAATCCGTTTCGATCTTTTCACAGAGTTCCTTTAAAGAATCGGTTTCGATTATGGTTGTGAGTTTCTTCCCTGCATCTTTGGATGAACAGCCTATCACATATTCTTTTTTGCTTTTGGGATGATTATTATCTATGAAGATGAAGCGATCATGATCATAATTTCTGGATAGCTTAATAATCTTTATTTTCAGATGGTATTCTTTTATGAAGTTATCAAATATATCCTGAGGCAATTCTTTAGTGTTGAGAGTATAGATTGTTGTCTCGACTTTATTATTAATACCGATCAGATTATTAAGTGTTCCGATACCAATATAACTATCTACGATGATGATCCGGTGTTTGGCTTTTCTGTATATATCATTGAATGCCTTGTTTGCCGTAAACCACTGTCCCTGATAGATGATCATTTCATTATCTTCTATCAGTCTGTTGAATGGTTCCATCATGGTGTTCAGTTCGTCTTTGGTAACAAATGTATTTATTCTTTCTTCCAGTTTATTGATGCGTTCATGTGCCGAATCTATCTGTAAAGATTTATTATATTGAAACACCTGATCAGTTTGATTGGTTTCTATAATATAGTCTTTCATCAGCTTGAATAGACGAATTAAGGCTTTACTCTGCTTAACAGCCAGATCACCGCGTAAGACGGTCATAAGCATATAGATACCCTGTTCGGTAAAAGCATACGGTAGATATGATCTTCCACCTTTGATGCCTTTAGTTTGGATCGAGGTGAAAATTTTGCACCTCGATATTTCTTCAAGTTCGTTTCTTGTCAGTTGGAACATGAAATCATCTTCAAACTTTTCAACATTGTTTTTTACTTGACGGTTAAAGTTCTTTGTCTCATATCCATACACTACAGCCAAATCACTATCCAGCATCACTTTCTGTCCCCTGATTTCATAGATATGATCTTTAAACCATTTTTCATCTATTTCGGGCACAACAGTTAATTCTTTTTCTTTCTTATTTTCCTTTGGCATATAAAATACCTCCTGATCATTATTTGCAGAAAAAGACTTAATACCTACATGAAAATTATAAAAAATGATTATTTTTTTACTTTCTGTACCTTCAAGGCCAAAGCATTTAACCTTGAACACAATAAAAAAAACTTTAAGGTCGCAAAATGCGACCTTAAAGAAAGCGTGACAAGATATTGTATCGAAGTCTATTTTTTTGACCTCGATATTTCTCATATATATCTACTGTTATGCTTTATACTTTTATCGCATAACCTTCTCTACGCGGTTTTGCCTGAGGATGTTCACAATCAGGATAACCCAAAGCCATTGAGGCAACACCTTTCAGATTTTCAGGTAAACCCCATTCTCTTAACAGTTCTTTTCCTTCTTCTGTTTCGAACATCTCTTTGCATCTGTGGATCCAACAGGATCCCAGTCCCACTGCATATGCCGCATTCAGCATGTTCGTACAGACAGCTGAGCCGTCATAAGTATGGGTCCTGCATTCTTCTGTTTCCAGGACCAGGACAACTGTCGGTGCTCCGTAATACGGATCGCCTTCTCTTCCCAGTATTTTCGCATTTAATGCTTTTACTCGGGAAAGATATTCGGGAGTCTGAACGGCGATGATCTGTACGCCTTGGGTGCCTACACCGGTCGGCGCATAGGTTCCGGCTTCCAGCACTGCATTTAATTCTTCATCTGTAATCTGCTCGGGTTTGTATTTTCTGATCGCCCTTCTGTTCTTCAATACTTCCAAAGCTTCTGTTTTCATTGTGTGTTACCTTTCTCTTTTATGTGTTTCTCATAATCGTCTTTTGTATTGTTTAAGATCACATCTCTGATATCATCATTTAATATTTCAGCTGCACATTCATACAGTTCCTGACAGTGAAAAGAAAACGGTTTGAGCCATTTCTCATTAGCTGCTTCCTTTTCTTTCCTGATATATTCCTGATCGGCTCCCTGTGTCCAGACAAAGATGCACTTATCATCACCTGCACCGATAGACTTTTCGATATTCAGATCAAAGTCACCGTCAAAACCTCTACAGATGGCCTTATCGATATATCTGCAGTAATACGGTCCGTAATCCAGAAGATCATATTCTTTCCAGGTATCATACCAGGCACACTTGCTGACAGTTGAAACCGTCGTATCGGGATTGTAAGCCATGGAAGAAATGTTTTCTCCTTCCTTGCCCTTCCATTCACCGTGAATCAGAAAATCACTGATCGATCTGCCTTCGGATAAATTCCTCATCCTTCTGCCTCTTTTTGATCCGTAGGCTTGAGTAATCTCTCTGATCAGTTCTTCACCTTTTTCCTTGCCTGTTTCGCTGATGATGTTTTTACACAGCAAAGCATATATCAGTGCGTGATCTCTTATTTCCATCTTTTCCCTTTTAAGAAAAGGCCTCTACGGCCTTATTCTGTTTCGCTTGTTTCTTCTTCGACGACTGCTTCCGGTTCAACAGTTCTTTCCGGAGCATCCTTTTCTTCTCTCCACTTGGCATAAGCGGCGAGTTCGGCATCGTTGAGCTGTAAAGCCAAGCCCAGCACAGCCAGATCATCGACAACACCGATTACCGGAATCTTGTCGTTGATCAGATCCTTGCCCTTAAGCATGTAGACAAGTGCACCGACCATTGAAACGACGACCTTGGTCGAAACATCAGTGTATTCCTTGGAGATGTAACTGCGGATCATTGACAGCATGAGCGGCAGTTTAGCGGCATACTGGCCGATACCCGGAATCTCATTAAGTTTCTTTTCCGCGCTCTGTAAAATGTTCTCTAAGGCAGCGGTATCTTTCATGATACCTTCAACTTTTGCGGATGATTCATCCAGCAGTTCCTGAATCTTGGACATATCCATAAATTATACCTCCCGTATATTCCAAAACTATTTTATCACATCTGATTCCTTAAACTTCTCAGCTACACTCGGCGCATTCTTGGTCAGTTTCTTTACACTGAGATCCTGAGCCTTGTCGTTGGCCAGCCTTAGCTGATTGTTCGAAGAAGTCAGAGCCTCTTTGATCTTGTTTAAATGAGCGATTGATTTATCGATCTCTTCAATGGCTTCGTTGAATTTCTTGGAAGCCGTATTGTAGTTTTTCGAGAACGCATCCTTGAACGCATTCATGTTGTTTTCGAAATTGCGGTAATCCAGATCCTGATTCTGTGCTACGATCAGTTGTTTCTTGTAGGACAGGGAATTGAGATTCGCATTTCTTAACAAGGTAATGATCGGAATGAAATTCTGCGGTCTGATCACATACATCTTCTCATAACGGTGAGACATATCGACGATACCTTCGTTATAGAGATCATTATCCATTTCCAGCAGAGAAACCAGTACCGCATATTCACAGTTCTTGTCTTTTCTGTCTTTATCGAGTTTTGCCAGGAAGTCTTCGTTACGGTGTTTGGTGGCCGTCTCATCAGCTTCATTCTTCATCTCGAACATGATCGACACGATCTCTGTTCCTTCATCATCGCTGTCTCTGAAAATGAAGTCGCCTTTTGATCCGCCTGAAGCATCATTATCCTTTTCAAAATAGGCATTCTTGAATAAAGGTCTGACTCTGTTGAACTCATAGAGACAGTGCTGTTCCAGATCCTCACCGATCATCTTGGTCGACTGTCTGGCTTTGAAATCCTTGTAGTAGGCGATCAGTTCATCCTTATCGGATAACTGTTTACGGTAACTTTCCTTCATTGCCTCATTACCGGCCTTGAGTTCCAGGATCTCCTCATTCTTCTGTTCCAGAGCTTTGGAGACATTCAGTTCATTTTCGGTATCTTTCTTCTCAAGTTCACTCTTAAGCAGATCGATCTGTCTTTCTTTTTCGCTTAAGGCCTGCTGCTTTGAACTTTCGCTTTCCGCCTTAAGAAGCTGCAGCTCTTTCTGAAGTTTCTCTTCATAGTCTTTCTCTCTTAAAGCCAGTTCTTCTTTGAACTGGTGATCTCTTACCTGTCTGAGTATCGATTCATAATTTGATTCATCGATCGTAAATACTTCTCCGCAATGCGGACATTTTATCTGGTTCATCACTGACTCCTGTTTAAATATCTTTCCAGATGATATAAGGATACTTCTCCTTATGATCAAGGATATCCTGTCTGTTTAACCATACCGGCTCATCAGTCTCTTCTTCACCGTCATGGTAATATCCGGAAGGATTCGGATCATACGGATCGATCGTTCCGTCATCCAGCATCTCCACAAATTCATCAATGTCAAAAACGGTTTCGACCAGGAATTCTTCCTGAACTTCTTCTTTAGTCTTCATCTTTTTCTTCCTTTCAGGTATTGCTTATGATTTCACAGATCCTGTTTATCGCTTTACGGGCTTCGGGGATCGGGAAAGCCGGATAGACATGGTTTAATCCCTCGCCGATAAAGATCCTGTTGTCTATTTTGTTTTCATCCAATTTATTCTTGAACTTCATGATATCCGGATAAAAGAATTCATGAGTTCCCGCAAAGATAGTCACATCATTTAATATTGACACATCGCCATATAACGGAGATAATCTGTAGTCCGTAAGACCTTCGCCGTCAGCCCAGTATTTCGCATCAATGCACAGTTCGTCATACTTCAGCATCGGATCGACTTTGCGGTAATCCTGTATTTCCGGATTATCCATCTTGAGATCGATCCATGGCGACAAGAGAATCAGTTTCTCAGGTAACTTAAGCCCCTGTTTCGCAAAATACATCGTCAGTCCGACGCACAATCCTCCTCCGGCAGAATCGCCCATGAAGATGATCTTGCGCTCGGGATAGTATTTTAAGACCTTCTTATAGAAGTGGGTCATCTTCTCGTAACACTGCTTAAAATCCGCATAAGGAGCCAGAGGATAATCGGGAATGATGAAGGTCGCATCGACCTTTGAAGTGATCTTATCCAGCATCAGCCAGTGAAACGGCAGCATCTCTTCCACATAGGCTCCGCCATGAAGGTAGACGATCAGCTTGTCACTGTCACTCTCGACATTCATGTAGAAAAGCTGCATATCCTTTTCCATCACATCATCGATCCTGTCGTGGTCTTTTATCTTGACCAGTAAAGGCAGATTATATTTGCGGTTTCCCTTGAAACGGCGGAATTTCATGATGACTTCCGTCATTGTCTTTCCCTTGGGAACGATGGCCTTGCGGGCAATCCTTTCACAGATGGCCGCACTTTTAGACTTACCCATACCTTAATAATAAGTAGGCCAAAGCGCAAAATCAAGCCGCTACACAGGTGTTTACCGGTACTGGTAAAGAATGCTAAAATAGGGACATAGAAATTGCCATGTAGTCATCTATATGAGCTAATACTTGGTGAGCTTATTGTTTGTTTGAAAGGATGAATTATGAGAACACTCGGTTTTTTAATCAGTCATAAAGACAATGAAAAAAGAAGAGCCTTACTGCCCAGAGACCTGCTTAATGTCAGACATAACGAACAGATCTACATTGAAAAAGGCTACGGTAAAACTTTGCGGATCGAAGACAGCGACTACGAGATTTTCAATGCTCATGTGGTCGAAAGGCAAGAGATCTATAAATGCGACTGTCTCATCGATGTCAAACTCGGAGACTGTGATTTTCTGCCATACATAGATGATGAGAAGACACTTATCGGCTGGGCTCATGCCTTGCAGAAAACCGACTTTACTACCGAATGCATAAAACACCGTCATACTGTTCTGGCCTGGGAAGACATCTATCAGAACGGGCGCTATATCTTCTACCGCAACAGAGAGCTGGCTGGAGAAGCCGGAGTTATGCAGGCTTTCCTGTATCTGGGACGCATGCCGTATGAATGCAGAGTTGCCATACTCGGTAACGGCCAGACGGCCAGAGGCGCCATGAGGATCCTGCATGGTCTGGGTGCCACTGTTGATGTATATAACCGCAAACTGGAAAACCTCTTTAAAGAAAAGATGTACGAATATGATGTGATCGTCAACTGTGTTCTCTGGGACACTTCCCGTAACGACCATATCATCAATAAAGAAGACCTGAAGAAATTCCGTCCGGGTACGATGATCATCGACATCAGCTGTGATCCGGGCATGACGATCGAAACAGCCCGAGCTACTAAATTCTCCGATCCGGTCTACGAAATAGACGGTGTCATCCATTACGAAGTAGATAACACACCGGCAATGTTCCCGTATACCGTATCCGAGATATTATCGAGAAACTTCTCTACATATCTTGACGGCATCATTGAAGGAAATCCGGCCAAAGAAATAAATGATGCGATCGTCATCGATAAAGGCAAGATCCTCGATGATAAGATCATCGAGTATCGCAAGAGGAATGATCTATGCGTCTGATGCGGATCGAAGACTATCCTGAAATATATAGCTTATGGAATGAATGCGAAGGCATGGACATCAACGATATCGATGAATCAAGGGAAGGGATCCATAAATATCTCAAAAGAAATCCCCTGACCTGCTTTGTCGAAGAAAGAGACAACAGGATCGTCGGTGTCATCATGGCCGGACATGACGGTAGAAGAGGTACCTTGCATCACCTCGCCGTAGCTCCTGCCTATCGCCGTCAGGGCATCGGAACTTCCTTGTGCAAGACAGCCCTGGACGCTTTAAAAAGTCAGGGCATAAGTAAAGCCGGACTCTTCATTTATAACGACAATGCTATCGGTAAAGCCTTCTGGAAACAGGCAGGCTTTATGCCTCATGAAGACTTTGATTATTACGATCACTTATTAGACTAAAAGAATTGCCTCAAGGCAATTCTTTTACACTTTCACTTATTGATTCATAGGTACTTTCTTTGGCGTACTTATCGACATTCTCTTTTTTGACACCGAACTTCTCTAAAGTTCCGGCACCGCCGATACATCCTCCCGGACAGGCCATGCCTTCCACGAAGTTCCCCTTCAACATGTCTTTAGATTTCTTCAGTAGAGCCACACGGCACATTTCGATACCGCTGCAGGTCTCCGGAACAAGTTCCATATCGGAACCAAGTTCCTTTAATCCCTGAGCCATGGCTTCGGTAAGTCCGCCTGATCGGGCAAAGACTCTGCCGAAATAGGAAGCCTGATTGATAGGTGTTTCCTCAAGCTCATCCAGCTCGATATCTCTGCTGTCAAACAGTGCCTGCAGTTCCTCGAAAGTCAGAGCCACATCGACATAGTTCTTGACGCTCTCTTTCATGATCTCGGCCTTCTTGGCGGTGCACGGTCCGATAAAGACGATCTTGCAGTCTTCATCTTTTTCTTTCATCTTTTTGGCGATAGTAGCCATCGGAGAAAGATTGTCGGAGAGATTATCCGCAAATTCCGGGAAGTTCTTCTTCACATATTCCACGAACGCCGGACAGCAGGATGACAGTAAGAATCCTTTATGAACGAGTTCTTCTGCTTCTTTGGCCGCCACCATATCGGCACCCTTGGCTGCTTCCACGACATCATAGAAACCGAGTTTCTTTAAACCGGTAACGATCTGTCCCAGTGTAACTTCCTTGCAGCTGTCAGAGATAGCCGGCGCAATTAAGGCATAGACTTTGAAGTTGGTGTTGTTTTCACTCTTGATGATATAGTCGATCGCATCCAGGATAAACGATTTATCCATGATCGCGCCGAACGGACACTGTGATATGCAGGCTCCGCAGTTGATGCATTTCTCATGATCGATATGAGCAGCCTGCTGCTCACTAGGCATGATGGCCTTGACCGCACAGGCATTCTCGCACGGTCTCTTGCGGTTAATAATCGCCGTATACTGACAGGCTTTGGCACAGCTTCCGCAGTTGACGCATTTCTCCTTATCGATATGAGCCTGGTGGTTTGTATCGAAAACGATCGCATCCTTCGGACAGGCATCCTTACAGCGCTGAGCCAGACAGCCACGGCAGGTATTGGTTACTTCATAACCACCGATCGGACATTCATCACATGCGATATCGATGACTTCAATGATATTAGGATTGGCACGATTGCCACCCATGGCCAGTTTGACTCTTTCCTGTAAGATCGCTCTTTCCTTGTATACACAGCAGCGCATGGATGGGGTCTTGCCCGGAATGATCTTCTTCGGGATATCCAGAACGTTCTCCACCAGGTCCTGTTCCCAGGCTTCCTTGGCTACTTCCTTTAATACCTGATATTTCAGATACTGTATCTTGGTCTCAAACTTAGAATTCTTCATACAGCTGCTCCAGTTCTTTTTCATCCATGAAAATCAGACTACGCAGAAATTCACTCTGATTCTTGATCCCCTTAACGGATTGGGAAGCCGCCAGGATCGGCAACCACTGCAAGACCTCCTTAGGTTTACAGCCGTTGGCTTCACAGAAATACTTCATATATTTATTGGCTCTTTTATTCTTGCCTTCCACCAGAAACATCATATATGTTCTGGCCGCATCGGCTTCCTCATTACCCTGGGTCGCGTGGGACCAGTCGACGATATAAGCCTTGCCATCCTTATCGGAAACCACAACGTTGGTCGGGTTGAAGTCGCCATGACACAGAGAGTTGTGTCTAGGCATCGCTTCGATCCTGCTGTGCAATGAATAACGCATGGTTGCGGAAAGATCGGTCTCGGATATCTTACGGTTCATCTTGTCGCGGTGCTTATTCAATAACGGACAGCGTTTCGACTGAACCCTGATCTGAGTTGCCACAAACTGCTTCAGATATTCGTCTTCCTTATCCGGATTCTCATCCATCAATTCTTCCATCGTCTTGCCTTCAATGTACTCGGTCAATAGAGCCCAGCGGTTATCGATCATCGTCACCGCCAGCAGGCACGGGATCTCCAGTCCGGTCTCTTCGACTCGTGACTGGATCAGAGCTTCATTTAGAATGTCGGCCTTGTTGTAGCCGGGAGCGAAGACCTTGTAACAGCGGTCACCCTCGATGTAGACACTCTTATTTTTGCGTTGTGTTTTTACTTCTCTGTTCATGGTGTTCTCTTTTCTATATTAAGAATTTAATCCAGTGGTTTCTGATAGTAGTTGCCGTAGACGTTGAGAGTCTTACGGGTCTCGATAAAGGCTTTAGGATCACCTTCCAGCGCATACTTTACGACCTCGGCTGTCTGGAAGGTATTGACTACCGTATACAAGATCGTCTCGTCATTACCTTGATAGGCACCCTTGGCACTGATCTTGGTGATACCGTGACGGACATTCTTCATGATCGAATCGATGACCGCATCGGGATTCTGGGTAACGATGATTATAGCCTGATGGGTATAGCGTTTATGCATATGCTGGATCACATAGTTGGACACGAACTGGAAGATGATCGAATAGGCGGCGATCGTCCAGCCGTAGAGTAATCCGGCAATAAAGATCAGCAGGCAGTTGAAACACAGTACATAATTCCACATCGAACGGTGATACTTGTTCGAATAGTAGATCGACAGAAAATCCAGTCCGCCGCTTGAGGCATTATGAGCCAGAGCCAGGCTGACACCGAAACCGTTGATCAGACCGCCGAAGATGGAGATCAGTAAAGGATCTTCCAGGATCGTAAAGGCCGGTAAGAACGAGGAAAATACCGATACCAGTGTAGTCTGTAAGACAGAAAAGATCGTAAACAGCTTTCCTATATATTTATAGACCAGGACAGCCAGAATGATATTGGTGATCAGATAGATATAGAAATAAGGCAGATTTATATCTGCATAATCCTTCAGAACATCCGAAAGCAGTCTGGCCATACCGGTTACACCGCTTGGATAGATCTTGTTCGGAACGGAAAACGAAGTCAGCGCAAAAGACTGGATAAAGGCTGAAAGAGCCACCCAGAAAGTCATTGTGATGATCTGTTTCTTATCAACATTCTTCATTTGTTATCTTTATTCTACTATTTTTATAATAGTTTTCTCTTTTGAAAATGAACTGAAATTAAAAAAGCCCTTTCGGACTTTATGATTATTTTGCTTTGATCACAGTCAATTCCGTGCCCGGGAAGATCAGGCCCTGGTAATCTTTTTCGTTTGTAAATTTGTATCCCATTTCGTTGGCCTTATAGATGATGACATTTCTATTCAGGTCAAAGAGCAGATCTACTGTCATGCCGTATTCCACAGCGATATCCCAGAGTGTATCTCCGCTTTTGACAGTATAGCTTGCTACTTTGCCGTCAAGCACTGTCCCACCACTTACCTGTCCAAGATCTTTATCATTAATACTGTTCATTTGGATGCCTCCTTTATTTCAGCTATATTCTATCATAAGATCAGAAAAGACCGAAACTCATCGCTGTTGTGCTGGATAGAATATGAGGCTTCTTTTCGAAGCCTCATTTCTAATGCTTATAGTTTTTCCACATGTTGTCGGTGGCTTCCTTTACGGCTGCGGTCATTTCCGCAACTTTTTCAGGATCCCATCCTTCAACATCGCCTCTTAAGAACGAAGTCTTATCGACACGGTTATCGAAGACGCCGATCGGCACATGATAGGTTCTGTCCCAGGCCTTGATCGTGATCGTATCCTCAACTTCGCTGTGCTCTCTCAAATACTGCATATCATCACAGCCGTAGTCACCTAACATTACCGAAAGAGGTACGCCATGGAAGAGATTGGAACCCGGATCATCCGGATTGGCTCTTTCGCTGTTCTTGCGGCGTGACTCCTCAGGGCTGACCCAGATATAGAGTATCGCTGCCGATTCCAGCAGGTCCGGTGCAAACTGAGCCAGGGAGTACTGGTAGCCGTAGGCACCATCTAAAGGCATAGTTGAACCGTCAGGTCCGCCACGGGCACATTCGATGACGATCGTCTTGTTTTCGAAGGAATCAGGAATCTGAGCTTCTTTTTCCTTCAGCATCTTTACGGCCTCTTCTTCAAGATTTTCCGCAATCGTCTTTCTGGTTTCTTCATCCAGGGCACACATACGCGGCGCAAGTCCTGCTGCAGCGGCAGCTCGATCGATGCGATCGAATGTATACTGCGCTACGGAATCGACATTCACTCTCTTGCGGTTAAGCAGATCGTGGTAGTCTTCATTTAACAGATGAACCAGGGTACCCCAGTCATAGTTGTTTATGAACGGATTCTGACCGGGATAGAAGAGCGGATCTTTACCCAGTTTGACCATTTCATCATCAATGCATCTCATGAAATGAACATAAGGGAAGTCGTCCAGCTGCAGGTTATCACCGATATGGAATTCTTCTTCAAGTCTTTTCGCATCGATGTTGGCCATGAAATGACGGACTTCCGATTTACCGCTGGCAGGAAGAGCTACCAGCAGAACGGTTTTAAATACTTTATTTTGCATTTTCTTTACCCTCTTGCCTTTATTTTAACAGATTTATCGGGCTGTCTTAGACGAGAAAAAGCGATAAATTTTCTGAAAATAACAGGATTAAAATATGTAAGTATTTTCATTGTTAAAACGCATAAAAAGGATGAGTCATAAATGAGTCCTTAATATATAATATATCTATAAGATTTGGATTGAATCTTAAAGGAAAAGGAGAAATTTAATGAAAAAACTTTTTAAGGTTTTGGTTGTTGTCTTAGCAGCCATGATGCTCGTAGCATGCTCAGGCGGCAACTCCGGAAACGGTGGAGATGAAGGCGAAGTTGCCGAAGTCATGATCTGGCACACTCTGACTGACCATGATGAAGAAATGCTTCAGCAGATCGTTGATGCATTCAATGCTGAAAACGAAGGCAAGTATCATGTAACTCAGGAAACTCAGCCTCTGGATGGCTTCAATGCCAAGGTTTATGAAGCCGTTACCAATGGCGTAGGTCCTAACCTCGTCTGGCTGTTCCCAAGCACTGCTCAGGACTATATCGATGAAGGTCTGGCACTGGATTACTCTAAGTACTTCGCAGATGCTGACTACAAAGATCGTGTAGCTGCCGGTGTCTATGCCGCTTCTACTGACTATGCCGATGGCGGTTTACATGCAGTTGTATGTACACTGACTGGTCCTATCATGTTCTACAACAAGGAACTCTTAGAAAAATACAATCTTGAAATTCCTCAGACTTGGGAAGAATTACTGACTGTATGCAAGACTGTTGTTGACGGTGAAAAAGCTGAAGGTAACAACATCATGGGCTTCGGACCGGATGATTACGTTACAATGAGCGTTATCGTTATGGAACAGCCGGGCTTAGACTACATTGCCGACAACAAGACTGTTCCTAACTGGACAAATCAGAAATTCATTGACTGGCTCAACTGGTGGAAAGAAGCCGAGGATGCCGGTTACTTCATGTTAAAGGATCCTGAGGGATACCATTCAGGCCCTTACGGAAACCAGCAGTACTTATGCTACATGGGTTCTTCTGCAGGTATGAACTACATTACACCTAACGGTTTCACTATCGTTACTGGTCCAGTACCTCAGGTTGACCCTGCTAATCCTTACACTGAAATCACTACTCGTGCTATGGTCGGTTTCGCTAAGGAAAACGAAGCTGAAAATGCCGGTGCAGCTGAATTCGTAAAATTCTTCACTAAGGCTGAAAACAACCTGCCATTCTGCCAGAAGTATTCTGCTTCTACTCCATTCAGCGATGTTGCATCTTCTGATGTATACAAAGAGTACTTCAACGGTAGCGTAGCTCAGCAGGCTTTCTCAACACTGCTTCCTTATTCAGGAACTCGTAAATCCGTCAAGGGTAGCGGTTCTGCTGATGAAGCATTAAAGGCCGCTGTTGGCAGCATTATCATCGATGGTGCTGATCCAGTTGAAACAATGACTGCTGCTCAGGCTACAGCAAACGCTGCTTTAGCTGACTAGTTAAAGGAGATACTTATGACAAGGAACAAACTGTTCGTATTCTTGCTCGATGCGCTGTGTTCATCAGATCTACAACTGATGAAGGAACTTCCTAACTTCAAATGGCTGTTTGAAGAAGGATCCTATGTCAGACACATCGAACCGATATACCCCAGTTATACATATCCTTGTCACTGCTCGATCATTACAGGGAACACCGTGAAACATCACGGTGTTCCTCATAATGCGATCCTTGAGGTCGAGAATAACGATGCACCTTGGTATAAACAGCGTGCAGATGTGAAATGTCCTACCCTCTTTGATTATGCAAAGAAAGCAGGATATCTGACATGTTCACTCAGCTGGCCGGTATCGGGCAAAGCCGATATCGATCTAAATATGCCGATGATCGTACCGATCAATTACATGGGAGATGATCCCGGTCAGTTCCTCTGGGGCAACGCCTCTGAAGAACTGATGGAGAAATACTTCTGGAAATACGGCCGCTATCTGATGGGTAAAGACCGTTCTCTGGATCTTTTCACGATGGCTTTGGCTCCTGATATCATCAGAGACTACAATCAGCCGGATGTGATGTTCGTCAAGATGTGCGACCTTGACAGTGCCAGACATGTCTACGGTGTCCATTCCAAACAGGCTGAAGAGCAGCTAAGAAAACACAACTATGAATTCGGTGTGCTGCTTGAGAGTATCAGAAGATACGGTGATTTCGAACACACCAACTTTGTCGTATTGGGTGACCATGGCCAGCAGGATATCACCATGAATATGAACCTGAATATCTTGCTGAGAGATGCCGGCTTCATAAGGACTGACGAAAACGGCAAACTGGTCGACTACGACGCCTACTGCCATTCCGTATCAATGTCTGCCTGGGTACAGTTAAAGAATCCGGATGACGACGAGATGAGAGAAAGAGTCTACAATTTCCTCAAGAGTTTAAGAGATAATCCGAAATACAATATCGGATACTTATATACCAAACAAGAGGCTGACGAACTCTTCGGTTTAGTCGGACCTCTGGATTTTGTAGTAGAAGGCAAGGAACCGATGTCCTTCTCAAGTACGCTGGCCGGCAGAGACCCGTTCGAAAAATATCTGAATCCGGGCCAGTACAATTCCAAAGCCAACCACGGTCATCTGCCATGGCGCGATGAAACGACTACTTTGATCATGGCCGGACCAAACGTCAAGAAAGGTGTCGTCGTTGAACGCTCATCCATGGTCAACGAAGCTCCGACAATGGCCAGAATGCTGGGAATTGAAATGGAAAACATCGATGGCAAGGTCATCGAAGAACTGATCAGATAATCAACAATTTACTATTGTCATATTTTAAGGAGGAAGACAATGAAAATACGCCTGGAAAATATCGTCAAACGGTTTGACGATAACACAGCAGTAAATGACTTTTCTGCTGAAATCGAATCAGGAGAACTGGTCACACTGCTGGGTCCTTCGGGATGCGGAAAGAGTACGATGCTGAACATGCTTTCGGGTATTCTCTATCCGACTGAAGGAAAGATCTATTTTGATGACGATGATGTTACCTACATGTCATCCGAGAAAAGAGGTATCGGTCTGGTCTTCCAGAACTATGCTCTCTACCCGCATATGACCGTTCTGGAAAACATCTGCTTCCCTCTGGAAATCAAACGAGTTCCGAAGAAAGAAAGAATCGAAAGAGCCAAGAAGATGGCTGAACTGGTCCATGTCGAAGGTATGCTCAACAGAAAGCCTGGTCAGTTATCCGGTGGTCAGCAGCAGCGTGTAGCGATCGCCCGAGCTCTGGTCAAGGAGCCTCGTCTCTTATTGCTGGATGAACCGTTATCCAACCTGGATGCGCGTTTACGTATTGAAATGCGCGAAGAGATCAGACGTATTCAGCTGGAAACCGGTGTTACGACGATCTTCGTTACCCACGACCAGGAAGAAGCCATGTCGATCTCCGATCACATCATCCTGATGAAACTCGGTGTCTTGCAGCAGTATGATAAACCGCAGTATCTCTATGATCAGCCGGCCAACTGCTTCGTTGCCGACTTCTTGGGCAATCCTCCGATCAATAAGGTCGAAGGCGTTGTTGAAGGCGGTAAAGTCATACTTAATACCGGTGAAGATTCACTGGTCAGAGTTGAAAACGTTCCGGATGGCACAAAAGTCTATCTGTCCTTCAGAGCTGAAAGTGTCATTCTGGATAATAAATCACCGCTCAAAGCCAAGGTTGTCATGACCTCCGTTATGGGTAAGGAAGTCATCACTTCCTTCGTCTTAGGCGGCAAGGAAGTCCGTGGCTATATGAATTCCGATGCCGAACTTGAAAGAGATCAGGAAATCGGTATCAGCTTCAAGAAAACCGGCGTATTTGTCTTTGACTACGAAAGCGGAGAACGTTACTTATGATAAAAAGACCTTTTTTCGAAAGGATCAAGCCGCTTCTGTATCTGCTGCCGTTTATCGTTTCGGTTACGATTTTTACACTCTATCCGATCGTAAACGTCATCAGAATGTCGTTTCTGGAAGGCTATAAATACCTGACCGGTGCATATACCGGCATAGGTTTCGGAAACTACCAGAAAGTCTTCGCGGATCCGTACTTCCGTCAGGCGCTGTCAAACACCTTCAAATACGTACTTATCGTCGTACCTGTTTCAACGGTTATTGCGGTCGTCCTGGCCAATCTTCTCAACCAGAAGATCAAGTTCCAGTCTTTCTTCCAGACAGCTTACTTCTTACCGATGGTTACTTCATCGCTGGCTGTAGGTCTCGCCTGGAGATTCATGTTCAATGATAAGATCGGTATTCTAAACTACGTCTTCTCTCTTCTTGGAATGGACACTATTCCGTTCCTTGGAAAATCAGGCGGTAACTTCCTGGCTGTAGCGATCTTCGGTATCTGGTCTATCCTACCGAATACGATCATTCTCTTACTGTCAGGTCTACAGAATATCGACCCGTTATACTATACGGCGGCCAAAGTTGACGGTGCCAAGACCCTGAGGATCTTCTTCAGGATCACCGTTCCGCTCTTAGCTCCGACAATCATGCTGGTGGTAATCATCAACTCCATCAGTACATTCAAAATGTACCACGAACTGTTCCCGCTGTTCGGCGGTCCGGGCGTTGCCTATAACCTGTTCACGGTCGTCTATTATATCTACTACGAATTCCGTGTTCTGACACCGCCTAAATACGGACTCGCGGCAGCTGCGGCAGTCCTGCTGCTGATTACCGTCTTTATATTTACGATGTTACAGCGTGCCGTTCAGGCATGGTCCAGAAGGGAGAGAGGTGAAGATGTTAAGAAAGTCAAGAAACACAGAGATGAATTCAGATAACAGTGCTTCCAGAGAACCGTTCTCCTTCGGTAAAATCCTGATGTATATCATCCTGTTCATCGGTGCCCTGGTCATGATCTTCCCGTTCTACTGGATGATCACCGGTGCTTTCAAATCAAAGCTCGAAGTAAACCTGATCCCGCCGACACTGTTCCCGGAGAATCCGTTCAATCTTGAAAACTTCATTTACGCTTTCAAGACGGCCCCGTTTGCAATCTACTTCCGTAACTCGCTGATTGCCTTATTAGGCTGTATCGTAACCTGTTCATTCACAACGATCTTAGCAGCCTATGCCTTCTCGAGATTACGTTTCCCGGGCAGAGAAGTTATCTTCTCACTGCTGCTTTCATTAATGATGGTTCCGTATGAGATGATCATCATCACCAACTACCGTACGATCGTTAACTGGAAACTGCACAATACCTTGTGGGCGCTGATCTTGCCATTCATGTCGAGTATCTTCTATACCTACATCCTGAAAGGTTTCTTCGATTCCGTTCCGGAATCGCTGTATCAGGCAGCCAAGGTAGACGGATGCTCAGACTGGAAATACCTGTGGAGAGTCATGGTCCCGATGGCTAAGTCATCATTAGCTACGATTATCCTGCTCAACGCAATCGCTACCTGGAACTCCTTCCTGTGGCCGATGATCGCCACCAACTCCAAGGAAGTAAGAACCCTGCCGTTTGGTCTGTATGCCTTCATGACCGAAGGCGGTCAGCGAAACGAAAGAATGATGGCTGCTTCCACCATTGTCGTCATCCCGATGATCATCGTCTTCCTCTTTGCCAGAAAATATATCATCTCGGGTATGTCACGAGGCGGAATCAAAGGTTAATATTTACATATTCAAAAAGGTTGTCAATTCAAATTCAAATGACAACCTTTTCTTATTCTTTTCTGTAATTATTCTGTTTTCGGTTCGCCGTATTCTCTAGTTAATGCTTTAATAGAAATTACCCATTGTTTACCAAATTTACATGCATCTACACCATTTATCAGCTTGCCGTATGATATAGCTTTTCTCAAAGTGCTCTCGTTCAAACCCCACATGGCTGTTGCATCAGTGAAAGCAATCAGTCCGTCAAAAGGTGATTTTACCGTTTTACCATTTTCATACAATTCATCACAGGAAAGATCAATATCATCATCCCAAATAACGCCATATCCTCCCTGGTCAACTTCAACACTTTCAAACAGTCCATGCTCAGATTTCAGTCTTTTAAAAACATCCCATTTAGCAAATAATGGTTTTATATCATATATCTTCGTTACTCCTTCAACAAATTGTACACTCAATCTGTAATCAGGTAAGGCATTGACGTGTTTTATCTTGTGAAACATTTTTCTTCCTTTCTATTCAAGAGGTGGTAAATGCTTAAATTCCTGGGTTTCCCACATTTTCTGAAGTTCTTCTTCGTGTAAAGTCATCCATTCTTTTACTAAAGATAATGCTTTAGAAGGTAAATAACCTTCGATTACTTCTTTTGTCTTTATTGTCATTGCCGCCATGTCATCACCATAAATAGCATGAATATGTGGTGGATTATGTTCTGCTTGTTGAAAATACATTCTGATGACAATTCCATAAAATCTGCATAAGATTGGCACTTATATTACCTCCATATTTCATTTTAATTATATCACGTTATCGTGATATTTCAAATATAGTATCATTGTGCTTTCATTAACAAAATAAAAGTGCTACTGGTAATCCCCAATAGCGCTTTTCTTATACTCTTAATTCATCTGTATTACTGAAGTTCGAAAGTATCACCGATCATTGACATACACAGTTCGGTCTTTAATACCATGGTCTTATTATCTTTCTTTTCAAATTCAATGACTGTCACGTCATCGCCCTTGAAGCCCTGCATCGTGGTCTTTTCCACATGACAGGTATAACCGCTGTCCTTCTTCTCGTAAGTTCCTTCATAGGTTCCCATACCCGCATAGCAGTTTTCGGTAAAGACGAATTTGCCTGATGCATCGAATTCGACCTGCGGATAGTACATCGGATTCACATCTTCAATCGGAGAGTGGATCCATAAACCGCCCTTATCAGTGGAAGCAGTAGAAACAGAGCCGCCTAATTCTGCCGGAATAGTTCCGTTGGATGAGAAGACATCACCGATTCTGGAAACGCCAAGATCGGTCAACAGAATAAGTGTGTTCTCATCAAATACCATGAAGTATATTTCCTTAACACTTTCACCGAAAGGATTAACCTGCTGGAAATTACCGCAAGTCAGAGTATCACCGCTGATAGTGCAGGTACCATTGGCTTCCAAGACACCGAAGTCATCCATATCCAGCATAGCGAAGGAATTATCCGAACGGATTTCCACATATGACTTATTCTTGGAAGACTGGGTCATGTTGTAGTAGGTGTTGTATTTGAAACTCAGATCCGGAACAGTTGTACTGCCGCCATTAGTCGGGCCTTTTACTTCCGTAGTTGAGAAGACATCGTCAGACTGTGATCCGGCTAAGCTCGTTTTCAGAATCAGTGTATCTTCATCCTTGATTTCGAACTTGATTACTTCAAATTGTCCGACACCAGTATGTTCGACCTTCAGAGTTACGACATTCTCGTTGATCTCCCAGGTTCCGTCTGCCTCATAGTAACCATCATAGAAGTTATCCTTCAGTACAAAGGTCTTATCCTTACCGAACCAGATCTTGGAATGATCATTGTTGTCATAATTATCGACGGTATTATAGAAAGTCTTGCCTGAAATATCGATGGTCTTATCTTCTTCTTTCTTGCCTCCCGTGCAGCCGCATAACATTAATAGCGCACACAGCAAGACAAAAGAAATCCTGAACACTTTTTTCATATTGGAGATCCTCCTTCAATAAATTAATTATACAACCAAAAAAGCACCCGTTTAATGGGTGCTTCCTAGTTTAACCGTTGACGACTTCCAGAATATGTTCTGCTGTCAGTCCGTATTTCTGCAAGACATCCTTACTCTTGCCTGATTCACCAAATGTATCATTAATACCGATCGGAGTGATCCTGGTAGTAATATCGGTCTTGGCCTTGACATCAGCGATCGCTGAGAACAGACCGCCGATTACGGAATGTTCCTCACAGGCATAGGCACGCTTATGTGTCCTGAGCAGTTCTTCAATACCTTTTTCATCAAGCGGTTTGAGTGATGAAACATTGACAACTGTTGCGTCAAGTTCTTCGGCTGCCTTTAAGGCTTCCTGAACCATCAGACCCATCGCAAACAGTACGACATCGCCATTTCCTTTTCTTAAGACATCGACCTTGCTGAAATCAAATTTGGTTTCTTCATTATAGACATCTTCGACCTTGCCTCTGCCCAGTCTGACATAGCAAGGACCTTCGACCTTGGCGACATGTTCGATGACAGCCTTGGCTTCATACTGATCACACGGTACATAGACCTGCATATTCGGAACAGCTCTCATGATGGCAACATCTTCGACTGACTGATGCGAAGCACCGTCTTCACCGACTGATAAGCCCGCATGGGTAGCACAGACTTTGACATTGAGATGAGGATAGCAGATGGAGTTTCTGATGATCTCAAATGCTCTGCCTGAAGCGAAGATCGCAAATGATGAAGCGAAAACCGTCTTGCCTGAAGCAGCTAAGCCGGCAGCCATGCCCATCATATTGCACTCGGCGATACCCGCATTGAAGTGTCTTTCCGGGCAGACTTTCTTGGCTTCGATCGTCTTGGTCGATTTTGTCAGATCGGCATCCAGGACGACGATATTCTTATCTTTCTGAATGAGTTCAGCTAATTTTTCACCGTAAGCGTTTCTGGTCTCCTGTGCCATATTATCTTACCTCCTTGAGATCTTCCATAGCGATCTTGTAGTCTTCTTCCTTAGGTGCCGCACCATGCCATGCATAGTTGTTTTCCATATAGGAAACACCCTTGCCTTTTACGGTATGAGCGATGATGACAGTCGGTACACCCTTGTTTTCTCTGGCGGCTTTGAAAGCCTTGTCCAGTTCTTCGAAATCATTGCCGTTGCATTCAACGACTGCAGCACCGAAAGCAGCTGCTTTTTCTTTTAATGGTAAAGGTCCGATAACTTCCTGGACATCACCGTCGATCTGTAAACCGTTCTGATCAAAGATGATGCACATATTGTCGAGCTTGTAGTGGCAGGCAGCCATCAGAGCTTCCCAGACGATACCTTCTTCGGATTCGCCGTCACCGCAGAGCACATAGACTCTGTTGTCACTGTTGTCGAGCTTGTTGGCAATGGCCATACCGACACCGCAGGAAATACCCTGGCCCAGTGAACCGGTCGACATATCAACACCATCCACATAGTTCATATTAGGGTGACCCTGGAGTTTGGAATTGATCTGACGGAAAGTCTTGAGATCTTCATCCAGCAGACCTGCTTCATGAAGTACTGCATATAACGCCGGTGAACAGTGTCCCTTGGAGAGCACGAAACGGTCTCTGTTTGTGCTTGCGACATTGTCTCTGTTCACATTCATTTCTTCAAAATAGAGATAAGTAAGGATATCCGCAGCACCTAAAGATCCTCCCGGATGTCCTGATTGAGCATCATAAACCATCTGCACGATATTCCTACGGATATTCAGTGCGTGGCTTTTTAATTCATTAATGTCCATATATGATTTCCTCCGCTTTAATTATAAATTAAAAACTATTCCGATTATAGACAGTTTTCGATCATTTTCTTCAGCATCTCGATATACGTTTCCGTAAACCTCTTCGCATCCACATCAAGAGCTACCTTATGTCTCTTTTCCGGCAGATTCAGTTCCTCGAAAGCACCGATCATCCGGCCGTTTTCTTCAACAGTCAGGTTACATTCATACCAGTTGGTGATGATCGAAGGATCATAGCTCGCAAAGGCAGCTAGCGGGTCGTGCATGGCTCCGCCGATATCCTCGTTCTGGTATTCACCGATATAGTAGAAACGGGCTATATCATAGATTTTTTTACCGGCCTGATTGATAGTCTGCCAGTCTTCTATATCACTGACTTTAAACAATGTCCTTAAAGTCGCATCCAGAGGAATGATATTGAAATGTACGCCACTGCCAAATACATACTTAGCTGCCACCGGATCATCCGCAATATTGGCCTCCGCATAGATATTTCTGTTACCCTGAACCGTTAAGGCTCCGCCCATGATCGTAATATTTCCGACCTGACGCATCGCCTCCTCATCCTTCTTGATACAGTTGGCAAAATTGGCCAGAGGTCCGACGAAGACCAGATGGAGATCCTTACCGTATTTTCTGGCTGATTCGATAATGAAATCTACGGCACTCTGTTCCTGAGCTTTACCTTTAGGTTCACCCAGATCCACATCGCCGATCCCGTTGTGTCCGTGAACCGCATCAAGACTCGGACTTCTTTCATAGACCGGTTTGGTCCAGCCATGATCTGCTCCGCGATAGACCTTCACATCGCTTCTTCCAAAGTTCTCCAGGATCAGTAAAGAATTCTTTACCGACTGATCGACCGCAATATTACCGAAAGTTGTCGAAACACCAAGAAACTCGATATCGGGATTAGCCAGGATATAGGATATCGCCAGTGCATCATCAATCCCGGTATCACAGTCAATTATCATTTTCATTTTTGGCATATTATTATTCTCCTGATTTCATTATGCCAGTATTCTTACTTCATGGTAAACAAGATTATAATGGAAATAAGGTAATATTATGTTTTTTGTGATGGGAATCAATGACAGACGTGAAGATATCGACTTCACCCAGACTGTTATCTGTGATGTCTGCGGATCTTACGGCAGATACAGCGTTTTCATGATCTGCAGTGTACTGACATTATTCTTTATTCCCGTCTTTAAATGGAATAAACGTTATTATGTGGAAATGAGCTGCTGTCATACTCTTTATGAACTTAACAGCGAAACAGCCGAAGCTCTCATTTATGGTGATATAAACGAGATCAGACCGGAAGATCTTACACTGATAAAACAGAATAATCATTCATACAAGAGATGTACATACTGCGGTTATGAAACCGAAGAAAACTTTGAGTTCTGCCCTAAATGCGGAAACAGATTCTGAAAAGGAGAGCTATGATCACTCAGATATATTCCATTCAATCCGTTGAAGAAGCATTGGCCTGTGCCGATGCCGGAGCAGACTATATCGGTCTCTCCATCGATACAGGTTTTTCCTTACCTTCACAGGTTTCGATCGAAGAAGCCAAAAAGATCTTTGATGCCTTGCAAGGCAAAGCCAAAAGAGTACTGATCTGTGTCACAAACAGTGATGAACCGCTCTATGAACCGGTATCCTATCTCAAACCGGATGTGATCCATCTGTGCGGATACGATTACTATGCAACTCCCGAATTTGTTTCTAAGATAAAAGAACTGTGTCCGGGAATCGAAGTCTTACAGGCCATCGGTGTCGAAGATGAATCTTCAATTGAACAGGCCGTCTATTATTCGAAATTCTGTGATACCATCATTCTCGATTCCGTTGACCGCAATATCAACGGTATCGGAGCTGCCGGCTTCACCAACGACTGGGACATCGACCGACAGATAGTCGAAAAAGCTTCCTGCAAAGTTATCCTGGCCGGAGGCTTATCGCCCGATAATGTCAGAGAAGCGATCCTTAAAGTAAGACCATGGGGTGTCGATTCGTTTACCAAAACCAGTGATGTCTTCCCTGATGGTACAAGCAGAAAGAATATCGATAAAGTAAGAGAATTTGTGAAAAATGCCAGAGCGGCATTCGAGGAAATCAATGGCTGAAGTATTGTGTTTAGGCGACAGCTGCGCCGATATCATCATTCCTTACGGAGAAAGTCTCAGCGATCCTGAAGCGAGCGTGACTTTTAACTGCGGCGGAGCAGCTGCCAATACCGCCTGTGCTTTAGGAAAACTGGGAGTAGATGTGGCCTTTGCGGGAAAAGCCGGTAAGGATCTTTACGGTATCTCCATGAAAAGGGAACTCTCGCAGAACAATGTGAATGTCTCTCATTTCGTTCTGTCGGATAATCAGGTCTCGACGCAGATCCTGATCGTCATCGACGAGAATAAAGACAGGCATCCTTTCCTGATGCCTAAAGCTAATCCATCCTATCTTGAAGTCTATCCCGAAGAACTCAATCAGATCGATCTTACAGGTATGAAGTATATTTTAACGAATGGAATGATGCTGTTTGACGATCCGGCCGCATACGCCATTACCTCATTTCTGAAGAAAGCTCATGAGAAAGGTGTTCAGATCCTTCTGGATATAAACTACCGTCCCGAAACTATAAATAAAAACTCATCCAACCTGAAAGAAATAATCCATATGGCTGATTTTCTTCTGGGATCAGCAGTCGATGACTATATAGCCATGACCGGTATTAATGATCTGGATGAAGTAGCCAAGATCCTGCGTAATGATCATAACGTCATCGTCGCTCATGACGAAAAGGGCTCAACTGTTTTTGACGGAAGATTCAAAGAACACGTAAACAGTTTTGAAGTCAGAGTATGTGATACGATCGGAGCCGGTGATAACTTCAATGCGGGCTTCATCTACGGCCTTGTTAATAATAAGAGTCTGGGCGAATGTAACAGGTTAGGCTGTGCTGTTGCGGCATTCTCATTGACCAGACCTGGCGCTAGAAATACGCCTGACCAAAAGCAGCTGGAAATGTTTCTGAACAAATAAATATCACCTCAATGAGGTGATATTTTATTCAGGTATACCCATATCAAGCTGGCCGTCTTTCATGATCAGATCGATCATTCGGTGATCATAATCCGTCTTTTCCAGTTTCTTCGCATCTTCGTAACAGGAATCCAGATCATAATCCATGCCGAGTAATGTACGGGCTATTATAGTTGCGCTTAATGAGGCGCCGAACACGGAACTGTGTTCGCCATCAGCGAAGTAAAGTTCTTCTTCAGGATGCTTCTCATGGATCTTCCACCAGATCCTTCCGACCGGACAGATAACAGATCCTGTTTCTCTGGCGAGTTCTTCATAGGCTTCACTCATTACTTCCTGTCCTTCGGGATTGACCTTTTCGCTCCAGATCATATAGAGATAAACTCTGGTGTTTTCAGGAACTAAATCAATCAGTTTCTTACCTGAATTTAGTAATGATTCTTTTCCCGGGAAAGGATGAGCGTTATGTTGGAGCACTACCGCATCATAGTTTCCATATATCAGATTAAGATAAGTCTGTGACTGTTCAAGATGCCAGTCTAATCCCATACCCGGATGAGTAAGCATCGCAATCTCGAGATCCGTATCATGTTGTTTTGCGAATTCTTTTACTCTTAATGGCACATAGTGCACAAAGGTGTGGCTGTTTCCGATGAATAATACTTTCATATCTATCTCCAGTTTCCCCAGTCTATCAGTTCTTCCAGTTTCTTTACCAGCTTCTCCAGTCCTTCTTTGTCTTCCGGAGAGAAACGGCTGTAAGATGGTGAATCAATATCCAGTACTGCCACAACTTTTCCATCCTTATGGATAGGAATGACGATCTCGGAATTGGAAGCACTGTCGCAGGCTATGTGTCCCGGGAACTCATGGACATTATCTACCAGCTGGATCTCATCTTTTTCATAAGCCGTACCGCAGACGCCTTTTCCTTTGGGAATATTCACACAGGCCGTCTTGCCCTGGAAAGGTCCCAGTAATAAGGCTTCATCTTTAACCAGATAAAAGCCTGCCCAGTTAAGATCCTTGAGATTCTCATATATCAAAGCGCTGCAGTTGGACAGTAGCGGAAGATAATTTACTGATGATTCCGCTAACGCTTCAAGCTGTTTACTTAACAGATTATAATCAGTCATCTCTTCTCCTGCCGCCGAACATGATCACCAGTCTCATGATTTCTAATACGGTTGAAGCTACACCGGCCACATAAGTCAAAGCCGCAGCGGTTAATACTTTTCTGGCACCTTTCAATTCTTCAACACTTACAAAACCATAATTCTCTATTTCGGCTAAAGCTCTTCTTGACGCATCAAATTCGATCGGCAAGGTAATGATCTGAAAAGCCAGAATGATACATTCCATAAAGATGCCCATCCAGATCAGATCCATCAGTTCAAACAGAATACCGACCATGATGGCGATATATCCCGCAAAAGATGAGAAACTGACGACCGGAATGATCTTTTCTCTGATCTTCAGAAAAGCATAATTCTCTTTATCCTGCAAGACATGTCCGCATTCATGTGAAGCGACAGCAATAGAAGCCAGAGAATCATTTGCGTAGTTATTCTGAGATAGAGAAACGGTACTGTTTCTCGGATCATAGTGATCGGATAGATAACCGGCAACCTGCACGACTCTCACATCGGTTATTCCGTTTCTAAGCAGTATTTCGGCAGCTGTTCTGGCTCCCGTAAAACCGCTTGAACATCTGATCCTGGAATAACGGGAATAGATAATCTTTATATATAACTGAGCTGACATCGTAATAGCAAAAGCCAGAAACGTCAGCATGTAATAGGTCGTATAATCATCCATGATTAAATACCTCCTTTTTTCAATAATATTTTACTTCCTTTGTTCAGCATGAAAAAGCATTATAATTAAACCATGAAAAAGATATATCTGGCAGGCGGATGTTTCTGGGGCGTCGAACACTATCTTTCACTTATTAATGGAGTGATTGAAACAACAGTCGGTTACGCCAACAGCGATATCCCATCACCATCCTATGAAGACCTCAAAGCTCACCGCTCTTCGGCATCCGAAACCGTTGAAGTAATTTATGATGAAAATGTTATTTCGTTAAAAGAAATACTGGATCTGTTTTTCCTGATCATCGATCCTACGCTATTAGATCAGCAGGGTCATGACATCGGTCATCAGTATCGTACCGGTATCTATTATGTTGATAAAGAAGATGTCGATATAATAAAAAGTTCATTAGCTGAACTTTCAAAGAAATATGATAAGAAAATCGTAACTGAGTTACTTGAACTGTCAAACTTCACGGTTGCGGAAGACTACCATCAGGATTATCTCTATAAGAATCCGGATGGATACTGTCATGTCAATCCGAAGATGTTTGAGATAGCTAAAAACTATAAGAAAAATTAACCGAGAAACTTTCTGATCTGATAATCATCCGCATCAGTCAGCTTTCTGATCTGTCGGTACAGACGTTTATAGGACTCTTCAGGAGTCCTTTTATAACACCTTTTCGCAAAGGTCTTACCGAAGAATTCTTCCGGTGTTGAATATCTTGCGATACCCCAGCCGTAGAAGTTACCATTCTTATCGGTCTCATAATCGAAATCGATAATGATAATATAACCCTTCATCTGCAATGAGGTAATCGTTGTATCAAAACCTTTGCGCGGTTCCCAGGCATCCTTACCCTTCTCATGAGTCTTCACATAACCGCCTAAAGCTTTTGCGGTCTTTGACAGCATCGAATGTTTTGAAGAAATAATGCCATAGAGAAACTCTTCATTATAATTGGCTAAACCATCGGATACTCTTGCGTCAAAATCATAACCGTCTCTTCTGTAGTTGGCAAAATCATAAAACCAGTCTCTGGAGATAAAGGCGGCCTTCTTATTGAAGAACTTGCCATAGGCACAGCGCAGATCCTGAATGATAGGACCCTTCCATTCCCAGATACCGGGTTGCACATCAAAATAGCACTTCGGATCGCAGTTCTCTTCGATCGAAAATCCTTTTATATTATTGGAAAAGAAAGGAAGGATACCGAAATCCTCAACGGCCTTTTCCATATCTTCCTTGCTTTTTATATAGAAGTCTTTCATCTTGGATTAATTATATCAGTGATAAACTCAACAAAAAGAAAAATCCTCCCATATAAGTATATGAGAGGATTCTTTAATGATTCTTTATGCTAATGAATCAACGATGGCTTCGATGGAAGCTTCAATTCCTTTGACGACATCGTCCTTGGAAAGCGAAGCGGTTTCTTTCTTGTTCATGACCTGCTCATGTAAGAACGGGACATGCATGAATCCGCCGATCGCATTAGGGAATTCCTTTTCCAGGTAATAACGGACGCCGTACATCAGGTGATTGCAGACATATGTACCGGCAGTGTTGGATACAGCCGCAGGCACATTGGCAGCTTTCATATATTCGACCATCTTTTTAATCGGCAATGTTGAGAAATATGCCGGAGCGCCATCAGCGAAGACCGGCTGATCGACAGGCTGATTGCCCTCGTTATCAGGGATTCTCGCATCGTCGCAGTTAATGGCAACTCTCTCAGGAGTAATTTCGTATCTTCCCCCAGCCTGACCGATACATAATACAACGTCAGGATTTTCCTTCACCATTGCTTCGTGTACAGTTTCGATAGCTTTGCCAAAGACGACAGGAACGTAGCATTTTACGATCTGCGCACCTTTGATTTCATCTTTAACCATCTGCACAGCTTCCTGTGCCGGGTTTACGGATTCACCACCAAACGGTTCAAAGCCAGTAAGTAATACTTTCATCTTTTCTCCTTAAATTAGAAAGCCAGTGTATACAGTAAGATTACGTGAATCAGCAGCATGCAAACAGCAAACGGAACCTGAGACTTGATGACTGAATATTTAGATTTAGTCTCCAAGAGAGCTGCAGGAACGATGTTGAAGTTAGCAGCCATTGGTGTACACAGAGTACCACAGTAAGCAGCTGTCAGACCTAAAGCACCGACAACCAGTGGGTTTGCGCCCTTGGCAAGAAGGAACGGAACACCAACACCAACCAGGATGGTAGTGAAGGCAGCGAAACCGTTACCCATAACCATTGTGAACAGAGCCATACCTAAGCAGTAGACGAAGCAGGCGATCAGAACGTTGTTCTCAGGAACGACCATTGAAACATAGTATGATACAGCCTGACCTACGCCGGCAGCAGTGAACAGAGCACCTAAGGCAGACAGTAACTGCGGTAAGATACCTGTAGTAGAAACGTTATCCATCAGTCTTGCAGCATCAACAGCAGCATACTTAGGATCACATTTAGTAAGCAGAATAGCAGCAACCAGAGCAACAGCACCGGAAAGACCGATAGCGTTGTTGGCAGTCAGCCATGAGAGAGCCGGAACTTTAGAACCTAATGTTGCACCGACAACGGCAACAACAGCGATACATAAAGCCGGAATGAAAATCTTGTAACCGAACTTGTCAGCATTAGCTCTGACAGAAGCAGGATCCGGTACATCGTTCTTGGACTGAACGACGCCACCGATAGCAGTTAAGACAGCCATCGCAACGATAGCAGCACCAACTAACCATTTTGGAACCCATGGTCCGGCAATGAATGTGAAGGCAAGCAGGAACCAGAATGCGGCAGTAGTCGCTTTCTTGCTGCAGCCGTCATCCTTTAAAGCTTTAACGCCTACGAGGATGAAAACTAAACCGATTACACAGTAGAAAACTTCACCTAAAATTTGAGCAGGAGTCATTATTTGTTTCCTCCTTTCGCAGCAGCCTTATCAAGCTGTTTGTCTAACATGATGTTTCTGATGATACCAAGAACCATAGAGATTACAGCTACAGGAATTGACCACTTAGCGATATCAAGTGCACTTACTTCATATCCCTGTTCAGCCAGACCTGAAACGATCAGTAATGTTCCTGATGAACCCATGAAGCAGTTCTGAGCAAAGAAGTTACCATAGTTTTCAGCACCGGCAGCACCGCCTCTGATAATGTCAGACATATCATCGTCGATCTTGCCATACTTAGCAACAGCAGCACCTTCAGCCATTGGAACTACAACTGGACGTACAAACTGTGGGTGACCACCTAATCTGATTGAGAATGCAGCAGCCAGAGTTCTGATTGCTTCATAAACAATGATGGTTCTACCAGCAGTAGCGGATTTGATGGAACGGATAAAGTCAATAGCTTTTTCCTTCAGACCAAATCTTTCACAGATACCGATTGCCGGTAAAGTCAGAACGAATAATGTAGCAGTACGCTGAGAAACAAAGGAAGTACCTAAAGTTGTCAGGATATCCATGATGCTCATGCCGCCAACTAATCCGGTAACAATACCAGCCAGGACGACTGTAGCAATTGTATCGAACTTGAGAATCAAACCGACTATAACAATCGCTACACCTATCAATCTAATAAGCATATATTTTTTCCCCCTTAATATTTTTATTATATAACAAAAAAACATGCTTGCAAATTATTTCACAAACATGTAAATATTTTCAGAAATTCAGTGTTTTTACTATTTCAATACATTCTTCTTATCGACTACGAAACACGCTTCCAGAACATGGTTCATGATGTTCTCGGTTTCCTTGCGGTCCTTACCGGTCATCTCCATAAGTTCATTGATATTCCAGATGTGTTTCTTCATCAGCTTACTCGGATAGATCCTTAATTCATCCAGCAGCTGTTTAAACCAGTAAGCAATGATAACCAATGGTATGCATACCAGTACTCTCCACAAGACAAAGTCAACTTTGAACTTGCCGTCATGGATGAAAATCAGATACATTATCACCAGCATCAGCATACTTAAAATGAAAGAATAAAACATAATATCAAACCATGGGCTCTTGTACTGAATGAGCTTGATCGGTTTGCTGTAATCGTATTTTTCCGGTTTCTTTAACATTTCAATATTTCCCCTTATATAGTATGATTTTAACATAGAAGGAAGATAAGTATAAAAGATGATCAATATCGATAAAGGAGTATCCATAATTCTTCATGACTGGCTGAACGTTCAGAAAGATGAACTGGTTCATTTTATTACGGATGAAACACACTTAAAAGAAGCCGAAGCGGTTGAACGCTGGGCCTACGGTGCCGATGCGATCTTAAAGACCACCATCCTCAATTCGCAGCTCGTTCAGAAAGGCGATGTCATAGAAAGCATGGCTGATGTCTTTGCCAAAGAAAACGTCATCATCGGTGCCACAGACTTTTCTTTTATTACCACCAATGCCGTTAAAACAGCCGTCAAGAAAGGCGCCCGTTTCTTATCCTTACCTCTATCCTGTACCGATGGATCATCTCTGCTGGAAAATGATTTCATTCAGATGAATCCGCAGACCACCTACCGTGATGCGAAAAAGATCCTTAATGTATTAAAGAACGCCAAGGGTGTTCATATCACGACTGCCAAAGGTACGGATATGTATTTCGATATCAAAGACCGCAATGCCGGATACTTCAATGGCAAAGCGTCCCGTAAAGGTCTGATCGGTTCCTCTTCCTTTGAAGTGTTTGTCGCACCAAACGAAGACAAGACCAGAGGTGTACTTTATCTCGATGCCTCATTCGGCTATCTCGGCTTAGTTGAGAACACTGTCAAGATCACCTTTGAAAAAGGAAGGATTGTCAAAGCCGAAAGCAAAGGCAATGATGCCACCAAACTGATGAACTATATCGAATCATTCAATTCCGACAATATGTATAAACCGGGAGAACTGGGAATCGGCCTTAACCGTCTTTCCAAGACCAGAGGTGTATCATATATCGAAGATGAATCAGCCTATCATACCTTCCATATTGGTATGGGCAGAAACATCGGCTTGGGAGGCCAGCAGGAAGCAGCCGGACATTTCGATATCGTAACCAACGAACCGGATATCATTGCTGATAATAAAGTAATCATGAAAAAAGGCGAAATCGTCTGTTAAAGGAGTAATCAATGAATAAAAAAGAATTAAATCTGAATGATAATGAACTGGAAAACGTCAACGGCGGATTCAGTTTCAGGAATCTCTTTACGAAGAAATCCGTTAAAGTAAACTACTATTGCCCTAAATGCAGAAAAAAATGGAGCGAAGACATTAACATCAAAGTTGATAAATGCCCTAACCCCAAATGCAATAACCCGGATATCGAAGTTATTATGTGAAAGTCCAATATGGACTTTTTTAATACAGTCCTACAAACAGTTCAGCCAGTAATACCGTAATAATACCGGCTGTTACAATCGATAATGAACTCATGGCACCCTCGATCTCGCCGATCTCCAGAGCCTTTGAAGTACCGATCGCATGTGAAGCCGTACCGATAGCCACACCCTTGGCAATTCTGTTTCTGATACCGAATACCTTAAGTACCATCTCACAGATGATGTTTCCCAATACACCGGTAATGATAATTGCCGCTACGGTTATCGAAACATAGCCACCCAGTTCTTCGGATACACTTAAACCGATAGCGGTCGTAATTGATTTAGGCAGAAAAGTCACAAACTCTTTCTTAGTAAAACCAAATACCTTACTCATAAGAAATATCGAACCGATACTGGTAATAACACCCGAAAAGATACCGATCAGAATTGCCTTATAATTAGCTTTCAGTTTATCTAATTGTTCATACAAAGGAACGGCCAGACAGATCGTAGCCGGAGTAAGCAGAAAACTCAGATATCTTGCGGAAGAATTATAGGTACTGTAATCCATACCGCACAACAGAACTATCGTAATAGTCAGAACTATTGCGACCAGTAACGGATTATACAGACCTGACTTTATCTTCTTCTTAAACGCAACCGCAATCAGATACGCAAAGATACTTAAGAAGATCCCGAAATAGGAAGAAGAACTCAAAAACTCTTTCATTGTTTCTCCTTCCGTATGACTGCCTGAGTTATCAGTCCGCTGATCGCCATGACCAGAATCGTCGATACAACAATGATAAGCAGATAGATCGGCCATTTACTCTCCAGAAGTTCCCAGACATCGATCAGCCCGACAGCTGCCGGAATAAACATAGCAGGCATGATTTCGATCAGGAAAGCCGATGTCTCTTTGATCTGATCTACCTTCAGTACTCCACTCACCAAAGCCACAAATAAAATCACTATTCCATAGATACTTCCCGGAACAGGCAGAGGCAGAAAATGATGAAGTGCTTCACCGATAAAAGATATTCCCAGTATTATTCCGAATTGTTTAAGGTATTTCATTCTTAATATGATTTTAACATTAACCTATATGTTATGATTATCTTGTGCGAGCGTGGTTCAATGGTAGAACCCGACCTTCCCAAGGTTGTGACGCGGGTTCGATTCCCGTCGCTCGCTCCAGCAAACATTACGCATCTCGAAAGAGATGTTTTATTTTTCTTTGCTGAACAAGCATAAAACTTTTTGTTTATTATGCTTTATGCTACAATCTTATTCGTAAATATTTTTTTAAAACTTAAAGTAAAACATTAAAGAAGGGGGCAACAAAACAAAAATGAAATGTAATCTTAAATGGATCAACATCTATAGCAATGAGACAGGTTATGTCGGTAAAGTTTCCAAAAAAGAAGGTCACTTTATTAGTTCTCCGGACAAAGCCGGTGCCAAGACATATGTTTCTGAAAAAGCTGCTAATAACGAGATTGAACTGCTGGCGTCCATGGGCGAAGCAGAAAACAACCGTTTCGAAATCGAAGAAGCATAAAGAAGGTCCTCGCGGATCTTTTTTTATACCTTTATACAATCATATTGTTTATATTTGAATTAATACTATTCCTGATATAACGATCAGTGCTGCTAATACTTTCTTTAATAAAGAATCCTTTTCTTTCAAATAGAAATAAGCAACAAAGACATTTATTATTGTAGTTACTGAAGCAATTGGAGCAATGGTAGTTACACTGCCAAATTGGTATGCTCTTAACATTCCTATGATCATGATTCCCCATGAGCTACTAACAAGCAATATCGCCTTTTTATTGCCTTCTTTAAGTTCATTAAGAACGTCTGATGTATTAATTTTATCAACCAGTAAGATCAATAAAGACGGAATAATTAAGGTAAATGCTACATATATAGGCATATTGAATTTATCTGATATTCCAACATCAACCGATATACCGATAGATGATGCTAAATTTCCCAAAACACCAAATACAACGTACTTATTAAATTCAAATTTCCCTTTTTTATATAAAACCATTACATTACCTATTAAGATAAGTATTGCACCGATAATTTTCTTAAGAACTATTTCTTCTTTAAAAAACACAATTCCCCATATAATCAGGAAAACTGTAGTCAATTGTCCTAATATACTGAATGTGGAAACATCTAAACCTCTTCTTGCTGTTGTATTAACTCTGTCAGCAATAGCATAAAATATACATGCAATAATCAAAAATATATAAGTTCTGATATCATCAGGAAATTGAATCTTAAATAACGGAACAAATAAAAGAACTATTAAACCGCCTAAAAACTGTAACAGTGTTGTTAATGCACCATCGTTTTTACTGCTCTTCGTAGCTACTTTATATGATTGTGTAAATACAATATAAAAAACTAAATAAATAATTAAATTGAACCACCATGTATTTAACATAAATAACTACCTCTTTAAGTTCTGATAAATATTCTGCTGTAAGACTCTTTCTTTGAATTTATCTATTACGTCTTTACTGATCCACATTTTCTCAAAGAGATTGGCCATACTGCCATGGGTCTTTTCTGCTTCTTCAAAGTATGTTTCGATATAGCTTCTGTGAGCTACTTCAAAAGGATTATCCACATCGGGATCCAGATCATATATTTCGTTTGTATACAGATAATCTTCGATTATCGATTCTCTATCAACACCTAATGCTTCAAGAACCAGGGCTGTACCGATACCGCAGCGGTCTTTACCCAGACTGCAATGCCACAACACCGGAACATCGTGAGTCATGATGTAATACAGGAATCTGCCATACTGAGCTACACTGAATCCACTGTAGGCAATGTTCCTGTAGAAGAAACTCATATATTCGCGTGATGCTTCCATATCGTTGTTTCCGCTTCTGATCCTGGCCATCAGTTCTTGCAGTTGTCTCCTGGTATCTTCATCTCTTCTGACACCGAAGGCATCATCGGTAGCTATTTCATTTAAGAAATACTTCGTATCCTTGTCTAGCTTATCTTTAGCTCTATGTGCTTCGTATTCGGAACGGAAATCAAAGACCGTCTGAACACCGATCTGTTTATACAGCTTCTTCATGTCTCTTCGGCTTAAATGAGAAAGCTCACTGCTTCTGATAAGCAGATTATCTTTGATCACGTATCCGTCTTTATTGACGATACCGCCGAGATCTCTGATGTTTTGGATACTGTCGAGTCTGATTACCTTTGAGACATTCATGATGTTTCTATTATAGCTGTTTTTCTTCTTACTATCCGTATAAAACGATTCCTTTTATAATACGTGAATTTAAAAGTTGATATCCCGTTTTCCCAAAACAAGTGTAGAAATTAAATCGGGATATCCCGTTTTGTGTAATATATCTCATATTCTGTAGATATAGGAGGTAAATGTACAGAATATGAGTAAAACATCAGATGAC
>JAFZQG010000033.1 GCA_017550145.1 Erysipelotrichaceae bacterium
AGATTTACGTACATTATTCAGTTTTGAAGGCTCAAGGTTTAAAAACCAGGGTCTTTTTCTGTAGAATGAAAGAGTAAAACAAATCGCAATTTAGAGGTTTTTATGGTAATAAGGTTAGCAACGAAAAATGATATTGAGATAATCGTAAAACTCCGCCTGAAGATGCTTCAGGATTATGAGGAAAATCTGCCGCAGGAATTGTCTGGTGCTATTCAGAACTACCTCGAAAAACATATTAACGACAATAGTTGCATCTGCTCATTGGCAGAAATTGATGGGACGATTGTTTCGATGGCTATGTTATGCGGCTATGAAGAAATACCTGATGAAATAAATCTTTACGGCAAAGTGGCAAAGCTATGTGCTGTTTACACAATGCCTGAATACCGAGGCAAAGGGTATATGGAAAAACTGCTTACATACCTTATTGAAGAAGGCAAAAAATCTGGAATTAAAACAATACTCAATTCCGCAGATATGAAAGCAATTCCTTTGTATGAAAGAGTGGGTTTCCATACTTCATCAACAATTATGTACATAGACCTTTAAATTCAAATTGATTTGACAATAAGACAAATTCCGGTTTATCTATTAGACAAATAGTGTTTAAATCATTAAAAAAGTACGGAATCAACCGTACTTTTTGGATACAAATGGTCCCCAGAGTCGGGGTCGAACCGACACGGATTTCTCCTCACGATTTTGAGTCGTGCGCGTCTGCCAATTCCGCCATCCGGGGATGCTTTATTATTTTAACATATTTCATTAGCGTTTGATAAAATATGCTTGTATGGATTTAAGCGAACTGAAACTGACCCCAAAACGTAAAGAAATCTGTGAAAGACTGTCTTTGGAAAACAGTGAAGATATCATCAGTTATTATCCTTTCAGGTATGAAGCGTATGAGAAAACTGCCTATAAGGATTTTAAAGTCGGTTCTCAGGTCTGCTTTGTCGGTGAACTCGCAAGTTATCCCAGCACTTTTCGAAGAGGTAAAATCTCTACCAGCAGATTCAAGGTTCTATATGAAGATGAAATAATAAATGTCACGATCTTTAACCGTCCTTGGATCAGGAATCTGAATGAGAATCAGCTGCTGACAGTTATAGGAAAATACGATGGAAACAATAAAGTCACTGCTTCGAATTACTACAGCGGAGATATTTCCGGTCAGATCATTCCTTACTATCCTTTAAAAGAAGGTGTCTCTCAGAACGAAATCAAGAAACTGATAAAGTATACCTTTGATAAATGTGAAAGCGAGATCGTTGATAAGGTTCCTGCTGATCTTCTGGAAAAACATAAGCTGATCGATTATAAGACAGCATTGATAAATATCCATAATCCTTTAAACAAGAACCTTCTGGCCAGATCCATAAGCAGACTGAAATATGAAGAATTTTTAAGGTTCTATATCGCTTTGGATATTCTTAAGGGAAATGCTTCCAAAGGAACCAAGGATAAGAAGATATTCGATGAGAATAAGATAAATGAATTCATCGATTCGTTAGGTTTTGAACTGACTGAAGATCAGATTAAAGCCAAGGATGATCTATTAAATGATTTAAGATCCGAGAAGATAATGTACAGACTGATCCAGGGTGAAGTGGGTTCAGGCAAGACGGCTGTAGCGATGATCGGTTTATATGCCAACTGTCTTTCCGGTTATCAGGGTGCTCTGATGGCTCCGACGGAAATACTGGCCAAGCAGCACGCTGTTTCATTAAAGAAACAGCTGGAACCTTATGGTGTAAAAGTAGGTGTCTTATACAGCGCTATGGATAATGAAAAAGAAACGAAGAGAATGATTGCGGATGGTGAGATCGATGTGATCGTCGGAACACATGCATTATTCTCCGAGGATGTGGAATATAAGAATCTGGGACTGGTCATTGCGGATGAACAGCACCGCTTCGGTGTCAAACAGCGCCAGGCTTTAAAGGACAAGGGTAATAACTGTGATTTTGTTCTGATGTCGGCCACGCCGATCCCAAGAACACTGGCATCTTCCATCTATGGCGATATGGATATTTCCACGATCGCTACCTTGCCAGCCGGAAGAAAAGGATGTAAGACGATACTGATCAAAAAGAATTCGATCGTCGATATTCTTGATGAAGTAAAACGTAAACTGGATGAAGGCAGACAGATCTATGTGGTAGCTGCCGCCATCGATAAATCGGATAACTATAAGGCCAAAGATGTCAACGGTCTTTATAATGCCTTGAAAGATGAACTCAAACCGTACAAGACTGCACTTCTTCATGGCAAGTTAAGCAGTGAAGAGAAAGATGAGATCATGGCTCAGTTCAACCGCAACGAGATCCAGGTGTTAGTTTCCACGACGGTGGTGGAAGTAGGCGTCAATGTTTCCAATGCGACGATGATGATCATCTATGATGCGGATCGTTTCGGTCTTTCCCAGCTTCATCAGTTAAGAGGCAGAGTTCAGCGTTCGGCTTATGAAGGAACGTGTTATCTTTTGACTGATAATGATGATGAAAGCGTATTGAAGAGGCTTAATATCCTGTGCCAGAGTAATGATGGCTTCGCGATTTCCTATGAGGATCTCAAATTAAGAGGACCTGGTGATATCTTAGGAACAAGGCAAAGCGGTATTCCGGCTTTCATTCTGGGCAATCTGATCGAGGATACGAAATTCATCGATGCGGCCAGAGAAGATGCCAGAATGATAGCGGCAAATCAGGATAACGAAGTATATCGGAACTATTATGGGGAAATAGGTAAAATCGCCTCTAAAAACTTCATCAGCTAGGATATAATTAGTCTATGAGCATTTTTGATTTTCTGAATAAATATCAGATTCCATATAAGAATAAAGACCTGATCAATCAGGCTTTTATACATTCTTCATATGTTAACGAACATAAGAGCGCGACAGGTGACAATGAGCGTCTGGAATTCATGGGAGACGCTGTTTTACAGGTATACAGCGCTGAAAGACTATACAATATAGATCCACCTCTCCCTGAGGGTTTGATGTCCACAAGACGTTCAAATCTGGTCTCTGAGAAGGCTTTGGCCAAGATCGTCAGAGAAAACGGTCTAAATGATTTTCTTTTACTGGGAGTAGGAGAAGAAAAGACCGGAGGCAGAGACAGAGATTCCGTAATTGCGGATATGTTTGAGGCATTTATCGGAGCTGTCTATCTCGATCAGGGACAGGAAACAGTCTACAGACTGCTCGATGATCTGATGGAAGAACACATTAAAGAAATCGATGAAAATACCTTTGACTACAAGACCAGACTTCAGGAATATGTCCAGGCCGATTCAAGAAAGTCCATCGTCTATGAGACGATCTCAGTTGTCGGTCCGAATAATTCACCGGTCTTTGAAGTGGCAGTCAAGATCGATGGCCTGACTTATGGCACAGGCAAGGCTTCCAGCAAGAAACAGGCCCAGAAAAACGCTGCCAAGAACGCTTTGGAAAAACTGGCTCAGTTATGAACTTTAAAGTAAAAGATATTATCGAAAGATACGATTACAGCCCTGAAAAAGCGGCTGTTTTAGACGGCTTTTGTGTTGTGGACGTTTTATATCGCAAAGCTACCGAGATGGTCATCATTAAAGCGGAAAACCGCGATGTTTTGCCATATGGCATCTACAATGATGTTTTAGCTTATTTTAATGACTTCGGATTTGAAAATCTCAAGTTATATATCAAAGCCGAAAATCAGAATCTGCCGATCAGAGAAATAAATCTCTATCTGGATGATTTCAGAAGAAGCAGCAGTTATTTCACAAACTGCGTTCCGTTAATTTCGGAAGATGGTTTTATTCTGTCCTATACCGATAAGGAAGATTATGAAAGGGACAGTGCCCATCTTGATGACCTGATCCTTTATTTCTATGATCTGGGTTACCGTAAACAGATAAAGCCGCAGCTTAAGCAGGAAAATAAAGAAAACATCGTCGTTGAAGAAAGAGAAGCCTTACCGCAGGTAAGCAAGCAGCAGACCAATAGCTTCAACAGAGAAGAAAACAATAAACCGCAGGAGAAGACCTACTACCGTAAACCAAAAGAATACATCGAATTAAAGATCGATGATCTGATCGATACGCTTTATAATGTCAGTTTTACGGGCGAGATGTTTAAAATCGATGAAAGGACTACCAAGACCGGAGCGATCATTCAGACGATCTATGTCAAGGATGAATCCAATGCGACGGTTGTGAAATTTGTCGAAGGAAAACGTTTCACCAAAGCCGCGCTCAAAGAAAACAAAGAAGGCAAGTATGCGAAGTTCTACGGCAATTACCGTTTTGATAATTTCGCGAACGACTATCTTTTTGAGCCTGATCATATCGAATTCATCGAGAAGAGCGATAAATTAACAGACGATGAGAAGGAAAAGAGAGTTGAACTGCATATGCATACTAAACTCTCGGAAATGGACGGTGTATCTTCACCGACTGAAGTGGTAAATGCCGCTTATGAAATGGGACATCGTGCTTTAGCGATTACCGACCATCTCTGTCTGCAGGGCTTCCACGAAGCACAGATGGCATATAAGGGAATCATGAAGAAGGCTGATCCGAAACCTGATTTCAAGGTTTTGTACGGCTGCGAAATGAATGTGGTTTCGCCATATCTGAATATCGTCTATAACGCGAATGATGACTCTCTGAACGATTGTGAATATGTGGTATTCGACTTGGAGACTACCGGTCTTTCCACAAGATATGACTATATCATCGAATTCGGTGCCGTCTTAATGAGAAGGGGAACTGTCGTTGAACAGAAAGACTTCTTCATCAAGCCGCTGATCGATGTTTCCAACAATATCAAGAATCTTACGCATATTACCGAAGAGAACCTGAAAGATGCCAGAACCTTTGCGGAAGCTAAGGATGAGATCCTGGATTTCATTAAGGGCAGAGTACTGGTTGCGCATAATGCGGCCTTTGACTTCGGTTTCCTTAACAGCGAATTGCAGAGGATCAACGAACCGAAACTGACCAATCCGGTTATCGATACCCTCGATCTTTCAAGATCGTTATTAAAAAACCGCCGTGCCTACCGTTTAGGCAATATGTGCCGTGCCTATAATATTCCTTATGATGAAGATGTAGCCCACAGAGCCAATTATGATGCGGATGTACTGGCGCAGGTCTTTAACTTCATGCTGAAGGACCTGGCAAAACAGGGCGTCAAGACCTTAAATGAACTCATAGACTTCCAGGATGAGGAAGCTTTCGTCAAAAACAGAGCCTTCCATACGACCGTCTTATGCAAGAATAAGGACGGTTTAAAGGATCTGTATAAACTGGTGTCGATCTCCAATACGGAGACTCTGGCCGTTTTCGGCAAGGCCAATACCAAGGATACCAATTCGGAATTCATAGCGGAACCGCGTGTTTTCAAAGAGACTATCGATGCCCACCGTAAGAACCTTCTGATCGGTTCGGCATGTTTCAACGGCGAGGTTTTTGAAATGGCCTCGACCAGATCCAAGGAAGAACTGGCTGAAGCCATATCTTTCTATGACTATATCGAAGTTCAGCCTTTGGAGAATTACCGTTTCCTGTATGAAGACAGACAGCTTTTTGATAAGGAAAGACTGAAACAGTATTTAAAAGATATAATCGATGAAGCTTTACGTCAGAACAAGATCGTTGTGGCGACCGGTGATGTCCACTATGTCAGAAAAGATGAAAAGATCTTAAGAGACGTTTATATCAGCGCTCAGGCTATAGGTGGAGCTCATCACCCGTTATATGTTTTCGATAAGGAAAAAAGAGCAAAACAGATCACTCCTGATCAGCGTTATTTGAATACAAGAGAGATGCTGGAGGCTTTTGAATGGCTCAATGATGAAAAACTGGTCAAGGATATGGTCATCACCAATACCAATAAGATTGCCGATATGTGTGACAATATCAGTCCTTTCTCCTCGGAATTGAGACCGCCGAAGATCGACGATGCGATTGCAGTCGCCAGAAAATGTAATATCATCGAAGAACCTTTTACTGAACGTCATGATGTGATCAATGCGGATCAGTATTTAAGGGAATTCGTTTACTATAATGCCCATAAACTTTATGGAGAAAAGCTTGAAGAATCGATAGAAAAACGTATCGATACCGAACTCAATGCGATCATCGGTAACGGCTATGGCGTTATTTATTTCGTCTGCCATCTGATGGTCAAACGTTCCAATGATGATGGCTATATCGTCGGTTCCAGAGGATCGGTTGGTTCGTCTTTGGTTGCGACGCTTTCCGATATTACTGAAGTAAATCCGTTGCCGCCGCATTATATCTGCCCGAAGTGTCATAAGCTGATCTGGGAAAAAGATGTCGCATCAGGCTATGACTTACCGGATAAGAACTGTCCGGACTGCGGCAGTAGAATGAAGGGTGATGGCCAGAATATTCCGTTTGAAACATTCTTAGGCTTCAATGGTGATAAGATCCCGGATATCGACCTTAACTTCTCAGGTGACTACCAGCCAAAAGCCCATCTGTTTACCAGGGAGATTTTTGGTGATGAGAATGTCTTCAGGGCCGGAACCATTTCCACCGTTGCGGAAAAGACCGCTTTCGGTTATGTTTCGGGTTATTGTGAAGAAAACAATATCACCAATATGTCCAGAGCTCAGCGTCAGCGTCTGGCCTCGGGATGCGAAGGTGTCAAACGTACGACTGGCCAGCATGCCGGAGGAATTGTCGTCTTGCCTGATGATATGGAGATCGAAGATGTCACACCGATCCAATACCCGGCCAACGATAAGAGTGCCGCCTGGCGTTCAACCCATTTTGAATATCATGACTTCTCGGATAATCTTCTGAAGTTCGATATTCTGGGTCACGTCGATCCGACGGCCATGCGTCTGTTTGAGAATATCTCGGGAATCGATGTCAAAACGATTCCGATGAATGATGAAAGAGTTCTGTCACTGTTCTATTCGACCAAGGCTTTGAATATCGTCAATCCTAACTACAAGGAAGAAACGGGTGCGGCCGGCTTACCGGAATTCGGTACCCTGAATACCCGTAATACCATCGAAGAAACAAGACCTCATGTATTCTCGGAACTTGTGCAGATTTCCGGCCTTTCCCATGGTACGGATGTCTGGAGAGGCAATGCTCAGGAACTGATCAGATCGGGTATCAGACTGTCTGACGTTATCGGATGTCGTGATGATATCATGTCGACCTTGTTAGGTTATAATCTGGAACCTCTTGATTCCTTCAATATCATGGAACACGTCCGTAAGGGCAAGGGCCTGACGGAAGAAGAAGAGACGACGATGCTCTCACATGATGTACCGAAGTGGTATATCGATTCCTGCAAGAAGATCAAATACATGTTCCCGAAAGCTCATGCGGTTGCCTATTGCATTATGGCGGTCCGCGTGGCCTGGTTCAAGGTCTATCATCCGGAGTATTACTATGTATCGTATTTCTCTCTGCGTTGTGATGCCTATGAGCTTTCGACCATGATCAAGGATGCGGATTCCATTTATGCAAGAATGCAGGAACTGATGACCAAGATCAATCAGCGTGAGGCCAATAAGAAGGAAAAAGATATCTTTGATACTCTGGAAGTCTGTTACGAAATGACTTCGAGAGGCTACAAGATGACCAATATCGATCTGTATAAATCACTCGCAACGGAATTCAGAGTCAATCCGGAAAACAATCATGAGATCATTCCGCCGTTCAAGGTTCTTGATGGTCTGGGTGATAACGTTGCGGATTCGATCGTGGAAGCCAGAGAAGAAAGAGCTTTCCTGTCAAAAGAAGATCTGATCGAAAGGACTCAGTTATCAACCACACTGGTCAAGAAACTGGATGATCTCGGAGTTCTTAAGGGACTTGATGAATCCAATCAGATGACCCTGTTCTAGGAGGTATGAAAACATGTTGATGGATAAACTGCTCGATTATGTGCGCTTTGATACGACCAGTCATGAGATTGCCAATGTCTTTCCAAGCAACGAAGGCCAGTGGACCCTGGCTATGCATCTTAAAGACGAACTGGAGAAACTCGGAGTGAAAGATGTAATCCTTGATGAATACTGCTATGTCTACGGTTATCTGCCAGGCGATCCGAATTATCTGACTATCGGCTTGAATGCCCATATGGATACTTCCGAACAGGCTTCGGGAGAAAATGTCAATCCAAGAGTAATTGAGAATTATGACGGAAGTGATATCAGACTCAATGATAATCTCTATACGACTGTAAAGAGATTCCCTAATCTGAATGATTATATCGGCAAGACGCTGGTTGTTACCGATGGCAATACCTTACTAGGCGCTGATGATAAAGCGGGCATCGCCGTAATCATGGAAGTACTGGAAAAACTGATAAATCATCCCGAATTAAAACACGGCGATATCAGAGTATGCTTCTCACCTGAAGAAGAAGTAGGAAGAGGCACAGAACACTTCAATTATGATCTGTTTAAAGTAGATTTTGCCTATACGATCGATGGTGCCAAACCGGATTGCATCGAATATGAAAACTTCAATGCGGCTTCTGCGGTAGTTAATATCAACGGTATTTCCGTTCATCCCGGTTCTGCCAAGGATAAGATGGTAAATGCTTTACAGGTTGCTCATGAATTCCATGGCATGCTGGATCCGGATGCCGTTCCGGAAAAGACTTCGGGTTATGAAGGTTTCAATCTTCTGATGGGCTTGGAAGGCGAAGTAGCTAAAGCCAAGATGTCCTATATCATCCGTAACCATGATCTTCAGAAATTAGAGAAACAGAAACATGATTTCGAGATCATCAGAGATAAGCTTAACGAGAAATACGGTTATGAAGTGATCGATCTCAAGCTTACCGATTCCTACAGGAATATGAAAGAGAAGTTCATCGGTCATGAAGAACCTATCGATCTGGTTAAGAAAGCTATGGCTGAAATAGGGCTGGAATATAAGGCTGTAGCTATCAGAGGCGGAACCGACGGAGCGGCATTGACCTGGAACGGAATCTTATGTCCGAACTTAGGAACAGGCGGTCAGAACTTCCACGGTGTTCATGAATTCTGGTGCAAGGAAGATGGCGAAAAGGCCGTTGAACTGGTCTTAAAAGTATTATCATTAGCCGAAAAATCCGCATAAAAAGCGAAAATTGTTGAATTCGGTAAAGAAAAGTCATAGAATATGTATGTATTTAAAGGAGCGAGTGATCGCTCCTTAATTGTTGTTTTGGAGGAACATGAATCTCGATAAGATCAAAGAAGAACTTAACAGGTATATTACAGAGAAAGGTCTGAAACTCTTCGAAGTCACATACCAGAAGAAAGATCATACGTTGACCGTCTTACTGGACGAGAAACTGAAGATGGATGAACTGGAAGAAATATCCAACGATCTCTCATCATTTCTGGATGGTTATGCGGATGAGTTTGAAGACAACTACTTCCTGGATGTTTCCACGGTCGGTGTCGAAAGACCGATCAGAAATGAAGATGAGCTGAAAGAAGCGATCGGGGAATATATCTACGTTAAAACCAAAGAAAATGAATATTACGGGACCTTAAGTTCCTATAACAACGGAGTCATGAATCTGAAGGTCAAGGATAAGACCAGAGAGAAAGATGTTTCCGTTGAATACCAGAAAGCCAAAAAAGTGCGTTATGCCGTTAGATTTTAATAAGGAGAATACTAATTATGAGTGGCATCAGTCTTAAAAACAAGAACTTTATTGATGGAATGAGACTTTTCGAAGAAGACCGTAAGGTTGATCCGGAATTCATCATCGATACTCTTAAGGAAGCCATCGCCAAGACTTATCAGAAGCACATCGATGCTCCGGAAGCCATGGTCAGAGTGGTCATCGAAAAGAATGAGATGCATGTTTTCCATCAGCTGATCGTCGTTGATGACGAGACGGAAACTTTTGATGAAACACTGGATATCCTTTATTCCGAGGCTGTCAAACTGAATCCGGATGTCAAGATCGATGACATCATCGAAGAAGAAGTCGATTTCAAGGAGATCGGCAGAACTTCGATCAACGTTGCCAAGCAGATGCTGAAGCAGAGGATCAAGGAATATGAGAAGCAGCGTGTCTATGATGAATACAAGGATAAGGAATTTGATCTTATCTCCGGTATCATCAAGACGATCGAAGAGAAATTCATTCTGGTCGATATCAAAAATACGATCGGTATTCTTTTGAAGTCCGAACAGATTCCGGGTGAAATCTACCGTGAAGGTCAGTCTATCAGATGCATCATCAAGGAAGTCTCCAAGAACTCCAAGGGTTCGCAGGTCGTTTTGAGCCGTGCCGATGCCATGTTTGTCAAACGTCTGTTTGAAAAGGAAGTTCCGGAAATCGCTCAGGGTCTGGTTGAGATCAAGGCGATCGCCCGTGATGCCGGTGAAAGAACCAAGATGGCCGTTTATTCACGTAACGACGATGTTGATGCGATCGGTGCCTGCATCGGTCCGAGAGGCTCACGTGTACAGGCTGTAATAGGCGAAATAAAGGGTGAAAAAGTCGATGTCTTCGAATGGAACGATGATATCGGTGAACTCGTTAAGAATGCTTTAGCTCCGGCTGAAGTCAAAGCCTGCTTCTATGCAACGGAAAAGACTGATCCGGATCTTACGGCAGAAGCTATCGAAGAAGCCGAGAAATACAATAAGCGTCCGTTAGTCGTTGTCGTTGATGATGATAAATTGTCTGTTGCGATCGGCAAGCGCGGCAAGAACGCCAAACTGGCTGTCAAGCTGACTAACCGCAAGATCGACATCAAGACTCAGAGTGAAATCGATGAACTGGGTATCGATGTTGACCAGGCTGTCATGGAATTCAAAGCTGATCAGGTCAGACTGATTAAGGAAAGAGAACAGAAGAAGTTCTTAGAATTACAGGAAGAGGCTGCTAAGCGTAAGGCTGAATTTGAAGCTGAACTCAATGCCAACGATACCGGTTTCGATGAGACCACCATTGAAGAAATGGATAATGCAAAGGTTGAAGAAGTAGTCGATATCCCTAGCGAACATCTCAAGGAAACTGCACCAGTAGAAGAGAAGAAAGAAGAAACTGCAGCTGTTGAAGAAAAAGCTGAAGAACCAGCTGTAGAAGAAAAGAAGGAAGAACCGGTTGAGGTCGAAAAACCTAAGAAAGAACCGCGTAAGCCTCTGGTTCCGAAGACTGAATACAAGTCCAAGTTCGAAGATTTCGCTGACGGATCAAAGAAGGAAGAAGTCAAGAGCGAAACCAAGAGACGTAAGAAGAAAGATGATGAAGATCGTCGTATAAGAGCCGAAGATCTCGAAAAGAAGGACTATGATGAGAACTTCAAACCGGTTTATTCCGAAGAAGAACTCGAAGAGATCGAAGCTGCTGAAGCAGAAGAAGCTGAAAACTCCTGGATCAACGATGATGACATCGATTTCGATGAATACGAGGATTACTACGAGGAGAACTAAATGAAAAAGATTCCCATGCGCAGATGTCTGGCGACGAATGAATCATTCCCGAAGAAGGAACTCTTGCGTATTGTCAGAACTCCTGAAGGGGAAGTTAAAGTAGATCTGACCGGTAAGCTTAACGGTAAAGGTGCTTATATTTCAAAAAGCGCCGAAGCCTTAAAACTTGCCAGACAGAAAAAAGTATTGGCCAAGGCTCTGGAAATCGAGATCCCCGAAGAAGTATATGAGGAGATCGGAAAGATCGTCAATGGATAAGATCCTGACGACTTTAGGACTGGCCTACAGGGCCAAAAAAGCCGTACTGGGCGAAGAAGTGCTCAATAAGATATCGAAGGTCAAGCTGCTGTTTATCGCCAGTGATATCTCTGCAAAAAGCCGGGAGCGTTTCGAAAAGAAATGTTTCCATTATCAGATCGCCCATATTGATGAATATTCTGCCGAAGAGCTCTCACAGGCTTTAGGCAAAAACAATGTCCGCGTCATCGGGATAACCGATGAAGGATTCAAAGATGCACTGTTAAAGTAGAAATAAAACGAAGGAGGGTTGCCATGGCTAAACAGACATATAAAAAACATCTGAATAAGAAACCAAAAGGTCCGCAGACTTTTGAGAAAAAGTTTGATGAAAAGATCGAAGCAATAACTTATCAGGAAGGAATCACTGTCGGTGATCTGGCTGCCAAGTTACATAAGAATTCTGGTGAAATCATCAAGATTCTCTTCATGTTAGGCAAAATGGTGACCATCAACTCCTCACTGGATGATGAAAACGTTGAACTGGTCTGTCTGGAATTCGGTGTCGATGCGACCAAAGAGGAACCGCAGGAAGATGAAACACTTCTTGATACCGAAGAAGATAATCCGGATGATCTGGTTGAAAGAGCTCCGATCGTTACGATCATGGGCCATGTCGACCATGGTAAAACGACCTTGCTTGACTACATCCGTAATTCAAGAGTCGTCGAAGGCGAATTCGGCGGCATCACTCAGCATATTGGTGCTTATCAGGTAAAAGTAAACGGTAAACTGGTCACCTTCCTGGATACCCCGGGCCATGAAGCCTTCACGGCCATGCGTGCCAGAGGTGCAAGCGTTACCGATATTGCGATCATCGTCGTCGCCGCAGATGACGGTGTCATGCCTCAGACGATCGAAGCAGTCGACCATGCGAAAGCAGCCGGTGTTCCGATCATCGTTGCCGTAAACAAGATGGATAAGGTCGGGGCCAATCCGGATAAAGTCAAGAATGCGATGTCTGAACTGGGTCTGATGCCTGAAGAGTGGGGTGGCGATACGATCTATGTCGAATGTTCAGCAAAGACCGGAGCAGGTGTTCAGGATATTCTGGAAACCATTCTGGTTGTTGCCGAAGTAAGAGATCTTAAAGCCAATCCTAAAAAACAGGCTACCGGTACGGTTATCGAAGCCAAGCTTGATAAGGGCAGAGGCCCTGTTTCAACCTTGCTTATTCAGAATGGTACCTTAAGACAGTCTGATTCCATTGTAGTTGGAACCTGTTACGGTAAAGTCCGTAAGATGACTGACGATATGGGCAAAGAAATCACCGAAGCTTTACCGGGCACTCCGGTCGAGATCATCGGTTTGAACGATGTTCCGGTTGCGGGTGATAACTTCAAAGTCTTTGAAGATGACAAGGATGCTAGAGCGGTAGCACAGGCCAGAGCCCGTGCCAAACTGGAGAAGGACAGAAACGCTTCCAGTGCTATGACTCTTGATGATCTGAAGAATCAGATCGATCAGGGTACTGTTCAGGAGATCCCGGTCATCGTTAAATCTGATGTTACCGGTACGGCTGAAGCAGTTGCTTCATCCTTAAGCAAGATCGATGTCGACGGCGTTAAAGTCAATGTCATCAGACATGCTGCAGGTACTATCAATGAATCGGATGTCATCCTGGCTTCCGTTTCCCATGCGGTTATCTATGGTTTCAATGTCAGACCTGATGCGAACGTCAGAAAGAAAGCACAGGATGAAGGTGTTGAAATCAGACTTCACAACATCATCTACAAGGCTGTCGAAGAAATGGAAGCAGCCATGAAGGGTATGCTGGCTCCGGTATATGAAGAAGTCATTATCGGTCAGGCTGAAGTCAGAAAGACCTATAAGGTATCAAAGATCGGTACGATTGCCGGTTGTATGGTTACCGAAGGCAAGATCGTCAGAGACTGCGGTGTCAGACTGATCAGAGACGGTATCGTTATCTATACTGGTAAACTCGGTTCCTTAAAGCGTTTTGAAAATGATACCAAGGAAGTTGCCGAAGGTTATGAATGCGGTATGACGATTGAAAACTTCAACGATATCAAAGAACTGGATATCATCGAAGGCTATGTCGATCAGGAGGTTAAATCCTCTTAATGGCCAGAGTCGATAAACTTGATTCGATGCTGATGAGAGAGATCTCGGTAATCGTTTCGCAGGAAATCAACGATCCGAAACTCGGTTTCCCAACCGTTACGGAAGTCGATGTCGCACCGGACCTCAATACTGCCAAGGTGTATGTTTCCTTTTTAGGAAAAAACTACAAGAAGCGTGACGGTCTCGATGCCTTAAGAAGAGCGAAAGGCCACATCAAATCCGAACTGGCCAAGCGTCTTAAACTGCGTAAGATTCCCGATCTGACCTTTGTCGTTGATGATTCACTCGATAAGGCCGATCGCATCGAAAATATACTTAAGAAAGAAAATCTTTAGGGTGCTTGTTTAAGCACCTTATTGTTTAAAGAGGGGACACATGAATAAGAAAGAAGCTTTAAAAATCTATAATTCTCAGAATGAAAAAATCAGAGCCTATGAGCTGGTCATGAACACGACTGTTTATGACAAAATGACTGTAGCTCCTAAAGACGGTAATGCCTACTGCAACAGAATGATGGCTATCATTGAAGGTGAACTTTATAACCTAAAGACCGCTGGAGAATATGTGGATGCGATACTCTATCTTTCTAATGAAGATCTGGGTGAAGTAGGAAACAGAGATATCTATCTGGCTAAGAAGTCACTTGATGAAATTCTCAAGTTCTCTAAAGAGGAGATCATGGAATTCACTCTGGCACAGATGGATGGCAATGATGCCTGGTATAAAGCCAAGATGGATAAAGACTATAAGGAGTTTGAACCATATCTCTTAAAGCTGATTGAACTGTCAAAGAAAAAGGCTCAAAGAAGAAATCCGGCTATCAAAGCTTATGATCTGTTCCTGGATGATTATGAAGAAGGAATGAATATGCGTAAATACGATCATTTCTTCTCACTGATCAGAAAGGAACTTTTGCCTCTGATTAAGAAGATCGATAAGAAGAAAGGATTTATTGACGATTCTTTCTTATACAGATACTATCCCGCTGATAAACAGGCACTGTTTATGAAAGATATCATGGATTATCTCGGCTATGATAAATCCTGGGGTTACATGGGTCTGACCGAACATCCTTTTACCATTTCAATGTCCCGTAATGACGTCAGAGTCACAACTAACTATGATGAACATAACATTACAGCAGCGATCTTTTCGGTAATTCATGAATGCGGTCATGCGTTCTATGAACATCAGGTCGATCCGAAATACGATAAATATATGTTCCTGCACAATATGTCTTCCGGTATGCACGAATCACAAAGCCGTTTTTTTGAGAACTATCTGGCCAGAAGAAAATCATTCTTCAAACTGCTGTATCCGAAACTTCAGGAATACTTCCCTCAGAATCTGGGTAACGTAAGCCTTGATAAATTCATGAAAGCTGTCAGTGTATCGAAGTGTTCTTTGATCAGAACGGAAGCCGATGAACTGACATATCCGATCCATATTCTGATCAGATACGAACTGGAAAAAGATATCTTTGCGGGTAAGGCTGATCTCAATAAACTGGATCAGTTATGGAACGAAAAGTATAAGAAATATCTCGGAATTGAGGCAGGGGATGCTTCTGAGGGTATCTTACAGGATATTCACTGGTCCGATGGCTCATACGGTTACTTCCCGACTTATGCCTTAGGCAGTGCCATCGGTGCTCAGCTGATACATAAGATGGAAAAAGATCTTGATGTGGATGCTTTACTGGAAAAAGGAAAGTTTAATAAGATCACTAAGTATCTGAAGGATAATGTTCAGCATTATGGAGCATTATACAGTTTTGAAGAAATACTCAAGAAAGCAACAGGTGAGGAATTTAATCCTCAGTACTACATTGATTATCTTAAAAACAAATACGGAAAGATATACGAAATAAAGCAATAATATTTGACGTATTTCATATATTGTTCGTATATATTATTAAAAGGGTAACAACAATGAATAAAAGAAAACTGCTGAATGATGAAGAACTCGATAAAGTATCCGGTGGCAAACTGCTTGAAAACTGGGAACATACGCTTTTTGAATATGCGAAAGAATATAAGAATAAAAACAAGTCACATCATCAGTTCATGAATGATGTGAAAAATAAAATAATATATGAAATTTGTGACAGTACGAGTTACAGCGAAGATGAATATAAAAGTGTAATTAAGTACGTTGAATCTTTATCTGATCTGTTTTATTAATCAATAATTCATAAATGAATACAAAAAGAAAAGGCTCCTTGCGGAGCCTTAACTTGTGTAATTATTTGGCAGCTTTCTTAGCCGGCTTCTTGGCTGTTTTCTTGGCAACCTTTTTTGCTGGTTTAGGAGCATTCTTGATTGCAGCCTGAGCAGCAGCCAGTCTAGCGATAGGTACTCTATATGGTGAGCAAGATACATATGTTAAGCCAACCTTATCGCAGAATTCGATAGAAGCAGGGTCACCACCATGTTCGCCACAGATACCGAGCTTGATGTTAGGACGGGTCTCTCTTCCGAGTCTGGCAGCCATTTCGACAAGTTTGCCTACACCGTGCTGGTCAAGTCTCGCAAACGGATCCTGTTCGTAAATCTTTGCATCATAGTATGAGCCTAAGAACTTGCCGGCATCATCTCTTGAGAAACCGAAGGTCATCTGAGTCAGGTCATTCGTACCGAATGAGAAGAATTCAGCTTCCTTAGCGATTTCGTCAGCCAGTAATGCGGCACGTGGGATTTCGATCATTGTACCGACGTGGTAATCAAGTTTAACTTTAGCGTTCTTGATTTCTTCATTGGCGGTCTTGACGACGATATCCTTGACATACTTAAGTTCAGCTACATCGCCAACAAGCGGGATCATGATTTCCGGAACAACATGCCACTTAGGATGTTTCTTGTTGGTCTTGATGGCAGCTCTGATAACAGCCTTGGTCTGCATTTCGGCGATTTCCGGATAGGTAACTGCCAGTCTGCATCCTCTGTGACCCATCATCGGGTTAACTTCATGTAAGCTGTCACAGATTGATCTTAATTTTTCCAAAGTCATGCCCATTTCTTTGGCCAGGACTTTCTGTTCTTTTTCGCCGGTCGGAACGAATTCATGTAGAGGTGGGTCTAAGTAACGGATCGTTACAGGCATACCTTTCATGGCTTCGTAGATACCTTCGAAGTCTTTCTGCTGTAATGGCAGAACTTTTTCCAGGGCTTTCTTACGCTGTTCAGAAGTTTCAGATACGATCATCTCTCTGATAGCCTTGATCTTGTCTTCCTGGAAGAACATATGTTCGGTTCTGACAAGACCTATACCTTCAGCACCGAAGACAACAGCCTGAGCTGCATCCTTAGGTGTATCGGCGTTGGTTCTGATCTGGAGTCTTCTCTTTTCGTCAGCCCACTTCATGAATTTCTTGAAGTCGCCGGAAATGGAAGCCGGAACCGTCTTGATAGCTTCACCGTAGATGTTTCCTGTAGAACCATCGAGTGAGAGCCAGTCGAATTCTTTGTATACTTTGTCGTGTAATGTGAACTGTTTCTTATCGTAGTCGATCTTGATATCGCCACATCCGGAAACGCAGCATTCACCCATGCCTCTGGCAACGACGGCAGCATGTGAAGTCATACCGCCACGAACTGTCAGGACACCCTCGGCAGCAGCCATACCTTCGATATCTTCCGGAGAAGTCTCTAGTCTGACGAGGACGACTTTCTTGCCGTTCTTGTGTTCTCTGATTGCATCTTCAGCAGAGAAGACGATCTGACCGCAGGCAGCACCCGGAGAAGCAGGTAATGCTGAAGCGATCGGTTTTGCCTGTTTCAGAGCAGTTGCATCGAACTGCGGATGTAATAAGGCATCCAGCTGTTTAGGTTCAACCATCATCAGAGCCTGATCAACGGTAACTAAACCTTCCTTGACCATGTCACATGCAACCTTGAGGGCAGCAGTAGCGGTTCTCTTACCGTTACGTGTCTGTAACATGAACAGTTTCTTTTCCTGGATCGTGAATTCCATATCCTGCATATCATGGTAGTGATGTTCCAGAGTATTGCAGATCTTTACGAAATCATTGTATGCACCAGGCATAACTTTTCTTAACTGGTCGATTGTCTGCGGAGTTCTGACACCGGCAACGACGTCTTCACCCTGAGCGTTCATCAGGAATTCACCGAACAGTTTCTTTTCACCGGTAGCTGGGTTTCTGGTAAAGGCAACACCTGTACCGCAGTCATCACCCATGTTACCGAAGACCATCATCTGTACGTTAACGGCTGTACCCCATGAAGAAGGGATATCGTTTTCCTTGCGGTAGAAGATAGCTCTTGGGTTGTTCCAAGATCTGAAGACAGCTTCGATAGCTCTTTCGAGCTGGATGTTTGTATCCTGAGGGAAGTCTTCCTTCAGTTCTTTCTTATAGAAGGCTTTGAATCTCTTAACGAGTTCCTTCATATCATTGGCATCAAGTTCAGTATCGAGTTTGACACCTTTCTTTTCCTTGATTTCATCGATGATCTCTTCGAATCTCTTCTTTGAGAGTTCCATAACGACATCTGAGAACATCTGAATGAAACGACGATAAGAGTCATATGCGAATCTTTCGTTGTTTGTCTTTTTGGCGATGGTTTCAGCAACTTCGTCATTGATACCCAGGTTGAGGATGGTATCCATCATACCAGGCATACTGGCTCTGGCACCCGATCTTACTGATACGAGTAACGGATTCTTGGCATCGCCAAGTTTACGGCCGGCCTGTTTTTCAAGTTTGCCTAAAGCCACTTTTACTTGTGACATGATATCCTTGTTGATCTTCTTACCATCATCATAGTAAGCATTACATGCTTCTGTGGTGATCGTAAAACCGTAAGGTACCGGTAAACCTAAGCTTGCCATTTCGGCAAGGTTGGCACCTTTACCACCAAGGAGTTCACGCATGTTTGCATTTCCTTCAGCAAACATATAAACGTATTTCTTGCTCATCTTTTCTCCTTTTTCAGTCATTTTTGACGTAATAATTTTACCATAAATAAAAGACGATTTTTTATTGAACTAAGCTATTTGATACAGTTTTATTAAAAGAAATACATTTGTTATAATTAAAGAGTTAATTGGAGGATCAAAAATGCCTATTAATAAAAAAACAAGTTTGGGTCAGATCAATATTTCCGATGCGGCTATCGCAACACTGGCGGGTACCACCGTCAATGAATGCTACGGCATCGTCGGCATGATCTCCAAAAACTATCTCGTGGACGGTTATTCCGCTTTACTGAAGAAAGAAAACTATTCCAAGGGCATTGTTGTCAAGAACGACAAACATGGGATCAAGATCGATGTCTATGTTGTTATCTGTTACGGCGTAAAAATATCCGAAGTAGTAGCACAGCTGCAGGAAAGAGTTAAATACGCTCTGGAAAAGACACTGAACATGGATGTCGAAAGTGTCGATGTTCATGTAGAAGGAATCCTCGTAAATGAATAAGATCAATGTTCAAGATTTCAAGGGCATGATCAGATCGGGCTGTGCCAATCTGGAAAATCATTCCGCTGAAATCAATACTCTGAATGTCTTCCCGGTTCCTGATGGTGATACCGGTACAAACATGTCCATGACCTTCACCAACGGTTATAACGAGGCCATGAAATGCAACAGCGACTCCATCTCTGATGTGGCCAAGGCTTTTTCCCGTGGTCTTTTAATGGGCGCCAGAGGTAACTCAGGTGTTATCACTTCCCAGATCTTCCGTGGCTTCTACCAGCACATCGACGGTAAAGACGAGATCGAAGTTCAGGATGTCGCGCAGGCTTTTGAAAACGGCGCCAGAGTAGCCTATAAGGCGATCATGAAGCCGGTCGAAGGTACGATTCTCACCGTCATCAGAGAAGCTTCCTGGTATGCGAACAACGATTATGAAAAGGAACCTTTTGATTTAAATACCTATTTCGATAAATTATGTACCTATTCAGCCGAATCACTGGAAAGAACGCCTGATTATCTTCCGGTTTTAAAGGAAGTCGGCGTTGTCGACTCCGGCGGTGCCGGTCTGCTTAAGATCCTTGAAGGTTTCAGAAGCTATCTGCAGGGTAATCCAGTTGACTTCATGGAAAAGAAGGAAGAAGTCGAAACCAATCCGGCTTTGATGCTGGAAAACGAAGAATTCGGCTACTGTACCGAATTCATCATCAGACTCGATGAGAATATCGCCAAGACTTTCGATGAAAAGATCTTAAAGAAGAAATTGACTGATATGGGTGGCGAATCTTTGGTTGTTGTCAAGGACGATGATCTGTGCAAAGTCCACGTTCATACTTTGAAACCTGGTGATGCCTTAAATATCGGCCAGCGTTATGGCGAATTCATCAAATTAAAGATCGAAAATATGCAGGAACAGCATTCCACGATCATTGCGAACGCAAAAGAGGAAGCTAAACCTGTTAAGGAAGAAAAGGTTGAGGAACCGGTTAAGAAAGAAAAGAAAGCTCCGCAGAAGTACGGTATAGTAGCAGTTGCGGCCGGTGAAGGTGTAACTCAGCTGTTCTATGATCTGGGTGCCGATGTCGTCGTATCCGGCGGTCAGACGATGAACCCTTCGACGGAAGATTTCGTCAAGGTCATCAATGATCTTGATCACTGCAGCAATGTCTTTATCTTCCCGAACAACTCCAATATCATTCTGGCTGCCAGACAGACCCAGACAGTATTAAGTGAGAGAAACATCTTCGTTATGGAAACCAAGTCGATCCAGGCCGGATTATCGGCTGTCGGCATGTTCAACAAGGAAGGCGATGTTGCGGATAATATCAATGAACTCAACGAAGTCATCGCCAACGTTGATGCTTCAAGCGTAACTTATGCGATCAAAGATACTTCCTATGAAGGTGTTGAAGTTAAGGAAGGCGACTATATCGCCATCGCCAATAAGGGCATCATCGCTTCCGGTAAAGACCGTAAAGAGGTTGTCTTCAGATTACTGGACAGACTCTTCAGAAATAAAGAGAAGGATCTGATTACCGTTATCGTCGGTGAAGACAAGAACGATGAAGAGGTTAAGGCTATCGAAGATTATATCGCCGAGAAATCCGATCTCGAATGTGAGATCATCGACGGCGGTCAGCCGGTCTACTCTTATCTGATAGGACTCGAATAAACAGGTCATAAGACCTGTTTTCTTAAAACATGGATATCGATATCAATAACATTCAAATCCAGTGTGAATGGCCGATTATTGCCCGTATCAAAGACGAGGAATATGAATATCAGGGCTATGATCATCTGCGTTATACTGCCAGAGGACTTTGTGAGAATGAAGAAGGAAAGTTCGCTTTTCTGCATATCAAAGGCGAAGATCTCTTCGGTTTAAGAGACCATCTGGAAACGATCGGCGGCGGAGTGGAAGAGAACGAAAAGTATGATGAAGCAATGCTCAGAGAAATAGGGGAAGAGACCGGTTTTAAGGTAAAGAAGATCGAACTGATTGGTTCGGTTCTTGATACCTATAACCTGATCGGTCGTATCACGTTCTCTACTTTCTTTCATTGCCTGTTAGATACTGCGGATACAGTCAAAACAAAAAGGACTGAAGAGGAAGAGATCCTGATCAGTGAAATACTCTGGTATGATCCTCTAGAGGCTTTAGATATCCTGGAACATCGCGGCATCAACCGCTGTGACCGTCTGGTTCAGAAAAGAGATGCGGCGGCCTTAAGGTATTATCTGGAGAATTACACTAAACTGCTTAAATGAAAAAAGAATCTGCTACTTGGCAGATTCTTTAATTTCATCGATTTCTTTTTCCTGTGATTTCAGCAATTCTTCTTCTTCGAGAATTCGATATGCTACCTTTCCGACCAGAGTCTTAGGCATATCATCTCTGAATTCGATATCATATGGCATTTCATATTTAGCCAGATGCTTACGGCAATGTGCCATGATACTTTCCTTGACTTCATCACTTGGAGCGATACCAGGTTTTAAGGTAACGAAGGCTTTGACCTTGTGCATCTTGTAGGTATCAGGAACACCGATACAGCAGGACATCAGGACATCATCATGAGCGTCGATGATGTTTTCCAGCTGTGCCGGATAAATGTTGTATCCGGAAGAGATGATCATTCTCTTGGAACGGCCTTTGAAGTAAATGAAACCTTCATCATCCATGTATCCCAAGTCACCGGTATGAACCCAGGTCAGACCGTCATATTCGGACTTTCTCAAAGTTTGAGCAGTCTCTTCAGGATTCTCCCAGTAGTACTGCATATTGGTAGGACCGGAAAGAACGATTTCACCTTCGGTGCCGTAAGGAACTTCATTATCGGTATCAGGTTCTACGATCTTGATGTAGGTATCAGGGAACGGAATACCGATCGATCCTTCCTTGTACATCGTAGGTGGAGTCAGACAGCAGGCTGTGACTGTTTCAGTCGTACCGTAGCCTTCTCTGATCTGAATCGTCGCATGATGATCATAAAGGAATTTATCGATCTTCTTCTTTAATTCAACGGAGAGTGTATCACCACCTGAGAACATACCCTTTAAGAAGGAGAGATCCTTGCCCTTAAGCTGTTCATTTCTGAGCAATGCTTCAAACAGGGTCGGAACACCCGCGATGAAGTTACATTTATTCTTGAGAATCGCACGGGCATAGGACTTCGGTGTGAAACGAGGTAACAGAACGACTCTGCCGCCTTGAGAGAGAATAGAGTGAATACAAACACCCAAACCGAAACCGTGGAACAGCGGCATTGCTGCTAACATGCGGTCACCGAGTCTGTACATCGGGTTGGTAGCTACGATCTGTTCACCAAGATTATTGAAGTTGGAGTTGGACAGAACGATACCCTTGGTTGTACCGGTCGTTCCGCCTGAATACAGCATGACTGCCGGATCGTCACCCTTACGCTCTTTACGATAGTTGTAGAAGCAGCTGTTGGAGATCTTCATGAACTGATTCCATCTGATGACCGGAGCATCCTTAGGAATCGGTTTGATCTTTCGGCCTTCTGTCAGCATATATCCGGCTTTGATCGGACGGGATAATTCGTCTCTGATCGAAGCGATGATGATATTGACGACATTCGTATTGGCTCTGATGCTTTCAAACTTGTGATAGAACTGATCCAGGGTTACGGCTGTAACGGAATTGGATGCGTTGAGATAATGTTCGATTTCCTTTTCAGCAGAAAGCGGATGGATCATATTGGCGATACCGCCGACCAGGTTGACCGCATAGAACATATAGATGGCCTGCGGACAGTTAGGCATGGCGATCGTGACACAGTCGTTTTCTCTGACGCCGATCGTTCTTAAGGCTTTCGCACATCTTTCGATCTCATCAACCATCTTACGGTAAGTGGTCGAACGGCCCATAAAATCAAAGGCAATCGCATTCGGATATTTTTTCGCAATGTTTTCGACCGCTTCAAACATCGAACCGTCAAAGTAGTTCAGATGAAGCGGAATACCGCTGCTTTCCGAAGCTTTTGCCCAAGGAATTCTTTCGGTAATAGGAATATAGCTGTTATCCTTTTTTTCAGGCATATATATACTTATCCTCCTAATATTTATGCATGAGTTTTATTAACTCGACAACATCAAAATTATACCTTATCTCCAGGAAAAATGGGTAATAATCGTATAAGTAAAATGTAATATAATTAAGGGTATGAATGAGAACGAAAGAATACAGGAACTAAGAAAACTGCTGAAGCAGTACAGTTATGAGTATTACACTCTGGATCGTCCGACCGTACCCGACAGCGAATATGATATGTTGTTCAGGGAGCTGCAGGATCTGGAGGCCAAACATCCCGAATTATATGATCCTGATTCTCCTACCCAGAGAGTCGGTAATGAGATACTAAGTGAATTCAAGAAAATAACCCATGAAAGACCGATGCTGTCGCTGGGCGATGTCTTTTCTTATGATGAATTAAGAGAATGGTCAAAGAAGATCACCGATGTCTATGGCGAAGTTGAATACTGCGCCGAATACAAGATAGACGGTCTGGCTATGTCATTAATATATGAAGACGGTCTGTTCAAACAGGCAGTTACAAGAGGTGACGGCATAACCGGTGAGGATGTCAGCAGTAATGTCCGTACGATTCAGTCCGTTCCGATGTCTATTCCATATAAACAGCGCTATGATATCCGCGGTGAAGTCTATATGCCTAAATCTTCTTTCAACAGAGTAAACAGAGAAAGAAGAGAAAACGGGGAAGAGGAATTCGCCAATCCGCGTAATGCGGCAGCAGGATCGATCAGACAGCTGGATTCAAGGATCTGCGCCTCAAGAGGCTTGGATGGTTTCTGGTACCATGTGCCGGATGACGTCAACAGCGATACCCATTACGGTTCTCTGGAATATGCCAGAAAACTGGGCTTTATCGTCAATGAGAACACCAGATTATTCAACAGTATCGAAGAAGTAATATCGTTTATCGAAGATACGGCCAAGATCAGACATGATCTGCCATATGAGATCGATGGAATGGTCATAAAAGTAAATTCCTATGCTTTACAAAGAGAATTGGGATTCACTTCAAGAATTCCAAAGTGGGCTATAGCCTATAAATTCCCGGCTGAAGAAGTAAGAACCAAGGTCGAAGATATTTTCATTACGGTCGGCAGGACTGGCAAGTGTACACCTAATGCCAAACTTACGCCGGTCAAGGTAGCCGGTACGACTGTCAGTTTTGCGACCTTGCATAACGAAGATAATATCAAAGATAAAGACATCAGAATCGGTGATACGGTCATCGTCAGAAAAGCCGGCGATATCATTCCGGAAGTTGTCAGAGCGATCAAGGAAAACCGTGACGGATCGCAGGTAAGATTCACTTTCCCTGAACACTGTCCGGTCTGCGGTGGCAAACTCTACCGTTTTGAAGATGAAGCAGCTCACTACTGTGTCAATACCGAATGCAAGGCCAGACTGGTCTATTCGATCGCTCATTTCACCGAAAGAAATGCGATGAATATCGACGGTCTTGGTGAAAAAAGAGTAGAGGCCTTCCTGAATGAAGGATTGCTCAACAGTTTTGAAGATATCTATAAACTCCATAATCGCAGAGAAGATATCTTACAGATGGAAAAGTTCGGTCAGAAGTCTTTTGATAACCTGATCGAAGCGATCGAAAACTCCAAAGCTAATTCCGTTGAAAGACTGATCAACGGTCTGGGTATCAGACAGGTCGGTGAAAAGGCTGCCAGAATCCTGGCTGCCCATTTCAAGAATATGGATGCCTTTATGAATGCCTCTCTGGAAGAACTCAGTGAGATAAAGGATATCGGTCCTATAACGGCTGAATACATCAGAGAATTCTTCAATGAAGCTTCCAACAGAGAAATGATCAATCAGTTGAAACTTTTCGGTGTCAATATGAACTATATCGATACCAGTCTCAATACCGATTCGATCTTTAACGGCAAGACCGTTGTCTTAACCGGAACCCTGGAGAGATTCTCACGTAATGAAGCTACAGCTTTACTTGAGAACCTCGGTGCCCATGTTTCGGGATCGGTTTCCAAGAAGACGGACTATGTCATCTATGGTACAGAAGCAGGCTCAAAACTCGATAAAGCCAGAGAACTTGGCGTCGCTACCATGGATGAATCGGAGTTTGAGAAGCTGATATAAAGTATGTTAAAATATAGTACGGAGATTTTCTATGAGCGAAGTGAAAATTAAGAAAGAAAGAAAAAGAATGTCCCGTTCAGCGATCGTGCTGATCGTCGGACTGATTATCATAGCCATTCCGATCATCATTTTCGGAGCGATTTTAGGTATTGCCGCCATGCAGACGGGAACGCCGCGAGAAGGATCCCGTTTTGATAACGATCTCGATCCGGCCATTACCCAAGAAAACGTCACTGCTTTGAAGGAAGATTTGGCCAAGATCGGTTCGGTTGAAGATGTCGAGGTCATCCTTTCCGAAGGACAGCTAAGGATCTTTATCGACACCAACGATTCATTAAGCGAGGAACAGGTCGATACGATTGTTACCACAGCCTACAATAAGGTCAATTCGATGCTTCCAATCAACAAATACTTCACGGCTACTTCCGCCAAGAAGATGTATGACTTGCAGATCAACGTCTTTACGACAGCAGAAGCTTCGGATATCGGTTCAGCCAATTCCCGTCAGTATAAACTCTTGCATAAGAATTCCGCTGAAGAGACCTATGGTATCGATGATCTGGCTCATCCAAAAGATCCGGCTCTGGCAGCCGAACTTGAAGGAATCACTGTGGAGGTTACGACTCCTGTGGAAGGAACGGAAGAACCTGAAACAGAGATCGATGATAATGCTGCATAAACTTCATGGAAACATGAAGTTTTCTTTATATGAAGAATGATATCGTAAGATGCACATGTGTCGACATGTCAGTCGATGGACAGGGAATAGCCAGATCTAAAGATCTGGTCGTTTTCGTCAAAGGCATGATCAAAGGCGAAGAGGCTGATGTCAAGATCATTGCAGAAAAGAAGAACTACTGTTTCGGTATCATCGACAAACTGATCAAGGCTTCACCTTACAGAATCGAATCAGCCTGTAAGATATCCTACAAATGCGGAGGCTGCGATTACCGCTACATCGACTACAATTATCAGCTTGAACTAAAAAAGGAAGTACTGATCAATACCTTCAAAGGATATAAAGTTAACGATATTATCCCTGATGATAACCCGTATTATTACCGCAATAAGGTACAGATCCCGGTAAGTGATCATAAAATGGGCTTTTACAGGAAATTCTCCAATGACATCGTCGAATTCGATGACTGCCTGATCGAATCAAAGATCGCCAACAGCATTATTGCCGATCTTAAAAAGATTCTGATTGAAAGAAAACTCGATAACAATATCCGTCATATCCTGATCAAACACGCTCAGGGAACAAACGAAGTCATGATTGGTTTTATCGTCAGAACCTTTGATATAGATCTGAGTGAAGTAACGGATATTCTGGTAGATAAATATCCTGAAATCAAATCCGTAATCATGAATCTCAATGATCAGAAGACCAATGTCATCCTCGGTAAGGAAGAAAGACTTTTATATGGCAGAGATCATATTTTTGATATCTATGACGGCATCAGAGTAAAACTGTCTTTGAAATCTTTTTATCAGGTCAATCACAGGCAGATGCTGAAACTGTATGGAAAAATAAAGGAATTAGCTCAACCTAAGGAAAATGATGAGATCCTGGATCTGTATTGCGGCATCGGAACGATTTCACTGTATATGGCCAGATATTCTGGCAAGGTTATGGGAGTGGAAATCGTTAAGGAAGCAGTTGATAACGCAAAAGATAATGCGGAAATGAATAACCTGAATAACACTGAATTCATTCTGGCCGATGCTTCAAAGAATATGGATGAATATATTAAAGGCAAGGATATCGTAATCGTCGATCCGCCAAGAAAGGGCATAAGCAAAGAACTGATCAGTTCCTTTATCGAAAACAGAACTCCGAAAATCGTTTATGTCTCCTGCAATCCGGCAACTTTAGCCAGAGATCTTGACCTGCTTAAGGAAGAATATGATATATCAGAGATACACCCAGTAGACATGTTCCCGTTCACTGTTCATGTTGAGAACGTTTGTCTGCTGACACATAAAGTCTGAAGTTTAGAGGTTAAA
>JAFZQG010000008.1 GCA_017550145.1 Erysipelotrichaceae bacterium
AAGAAGCACAAAAGGCAGACCGTATTTCTCTTCAAACTTCTTGTGGGAAGCTGCCGAGTCCTTACTGACACCAAGTACTACCGCATCTTTTTCTCTGAATTGCGGATACAGTTCCGCAAAGCCACAGGCCTGCTTGGTGCAGCCGCTGGTCATATCCTTAGGATAGAAATAAAGTATGACTTTCTTTCCTTTGAATTCCTTTAGAGTTCTGACTTTGCCATTCTGATCAGGCAGTTTGAAATCAGGTGCTTTTGTTCCTACTTCTAACATTGTTTTCTCCTTTAAAAACCGAATTTGCCGAATAACTTATTCAGACCTTCGACCATTTCCTTGATCTTTTCACCGGTATCTGTACCGAAGGAATTAACGAACTGTTCGATGGTCTGTCTTGTTTCATCCATTTCATCGATAATTCTGTTGTATTTTTCGATTAAAGCCATGATCTTAGGTATATAGATGCAACCCAAAACAATCAGTGCCAGTCCGATTAGCGCATAGATACCATATTTGACGTAACGGATCTTATCATTTCTTCTTTTTTCTCTGATGAGTTCCATCAGTATTTCATGATCACTCATCTCTTCGATATTTTTCATAATGCTCCTTTTACCTGAATTATATCTTATCTGAAACTTCTGACCCAGTTTAACAGCGAATCGCGATAGACGTTCTCCAGAACATCCTGTTTCATTCTGTCTGTTACCGGACCGTTATTGGCCATTTTATTCAGGATTTCCGCCTGCAGTTCTTCGACAGTCATATCTTCATAAGCTTTGTTTAATGTTCTTTCAGGTATTTTCATTTCACTGTTAACAGCTGTATTCTCAATCTTTATTTTGACCGGTTCATAGACTCTTTTTTCATTGCCTTGCCTGATCCAGATCTCGCCGCCGTTTCCTCCCAGATACAGATTGATATGCCCGTTTTCAGCTGTACAGATTCTACCGCTTAAGGCTCCTTTGTATGTACCGTCAATATTCAGATCAAACGTTGTATCATTACAATCGTTATTTACGGTTACGATAATATCGCCTCTTGAGAAAGCGTATTTGGTAGTCGTCAGCTGCAGTTCTTCATAATCGCCATACCATAATGCCGATTCATTCGCATGAATTCTGCCTAAAGCTTTGATCAGTTCGATACATCCGTTATCGATCTTTTCCAGTTCATTCAGATCAAGACAAGGTCTGATCGAATCATCGGAATAGCGTTCCTTCTTTCCTTCGATTCCGTATTCCGAACCATAATAAATCGAAGGAATACCAGGCAATGTGTATAAAAGCACATGGACAGGCAGATAGTGAGCCTTGTCTCTAAGCTTTGTATAGATTCTTTCCACATCATGGTTATCCACAAAACTGTATAGTTTTACTTCGTTGCCCAAGCCCATCTGCATATGTCTTCTGACCGTATGTGCTATCTCGAAATAGTTATGGTCATTATGGGCACTGTATAAGGCTTTATGAAGCTGATAGTTGGTTACGGAATTAAGCGTTCTCTCATTGACCCAGCGGGAATAATCGCCATGAATGACTTCGCCCATCAGCCAGAAATCTTCCTTCACCTCATGAGCAGTCTGCCTTAAAGCATGCATGAAATCAAAATCCAGGACATCTGCCGCATCAAGTCTTAAACCGTCGATATCAAATTCGTTGACCCAGAATCTGATCGTATCCATCAGATAATCTCTTACTTCAGGATTACGCTGATTAAGCTTGGCCATGATATTATAGCCGCCCCAGTTATCATAGGAAAAACCGTCATTGAATTCATTGTTTCCCCAGAAGTTCACATTGCAATACCAGTCTCTGAAGTGGCTGTTTTCTCTATACTCCAGCAGATCTTTAAATGCGAAGAAATCTCTGCCGGTATGATTGAAAACGCCATCCAGTATGACTCTGATACCTTCCTCATGGCATAATCTGACAAACTCTTTCAGATCATCATTCGTGCCCAGTCTTGTATCCATTTTGCGGTAATCAGTCGTTTCATATCCATGCCCAGATGATTCAAATAAAGGCCCGATATAAAGACCTGAACAGCCTATTTCCTTAATATGTTTTATCCACGGAATAAGCGTATTTAATCTGTGTACGACTTCTCCGTATTCATTATGTAAAGGTGCTCCGCATAATCCCAAAGGATAGATATGATAGAACACCGTCTCATCAAACCATGCCATTTATAAACCTCCGGATAATATAAACAAACCCGTAAATAATTATACTACCTTAAATGAAAGAACCGACTTTTTAAGCCGATTCCTTTATAATTTAATAATAAACAATTGTTTACTGTAATTTACAGTTCTTTTATCATAATATATTCTTCGCTATTTTCACTGTACTTTTCAAAACCAAGTTTCTCATACATCTTTAAAGCGTAATTGTCCTTCTGAACAGCCAGAGAAACATTTCCGAAACCCTTTTTATGCAGCAATTCAAACATTTCTCTCATTAAAGCCGTACCTATGCCCGTATTGCGGTATTCAGGCAAAATCGAGATCGCCAGCGATGGTGTATCGTCATCAATATGGCCGTAATCATTCATGATTCTTGACCAGACCGCTCCGATCACTTTGCCTTTCTTCTCACTGACCAGACAGCAGTCACTGTCTTTCAGATAGAAATCTTTTACATATACCTGTAATTCCGGTCTATTCAGAATATCTCTGTCCGGTGCTTCCATACCTTCAGGAATAAATATCGCTTCATAAAGAAAATCATTAAGTAAAGATATTTCTTCTTTCTTTAACTCTCTGATCTTATAATCCATTTCTGCTACTTTTATCCGATATATCCTGCTGTCTTCACCATGAAAATCTTTCATCATCTTCCAGAAAGAATAACCGTATTTTTCATATAATCCATCGGCATTCGTCGATATATAGATATACTCATATCCGTCTTTCTGTGCCAGATAATAAGCATGTTCAAGAAGTTTACGGATATAACCTCTGTTTCGGTATTCTTCAAAGGTAAACACAAAACCGACCCACGGGGTGAGATCCGTATCCTGTATATCATCCTTTTCTGCATAAGTGCAGAATGATAAAAGTTTACCCTTATCAGTAAGTAAAAGAATCCTGGTTGTTTCACCGCACAGTTTCTTAAATTCTCCGATATCCAGAAGATAGCAGAGGAATTCACCGCCTGACCATTTACATTTTCTAAGCTCTTTCAGCCAGTATTCCTTATCTTCTGCTTCAAAATAATCAATGATTTTCATATCAATTAATAGGTTTACCTATCTTCATTTCCTTGCGCCATTCCGGTGCTTCACCATCATCGGCCCAGTATTCAGTCATTTCTTTTATAAAACCGTTTTCCAGTCTGATAAAACTCACGACATGAAATGAAGCGCTTTTATCTAAAGGAAATACTCTCCCAGCAAGAACAACTGTTGGACCGTTCTCTTCAATCCGTTCTATTTCACCATCCCATTCATTAGGATATTCACAGTTCGCTTTCACATATTCCATAACAGTGAATTCCTCATTTGTGCAAGGCCAGCGGATTATCGCATCTTCACAGAAATACGAAGGTAAAGTGTCTCTGTTTTGAGACAGCACATCTTTCCAGAAACTGTTGATGTTCATTTATTTCTCACCAAGAAAATCAGAAAGTGTTTTCTTTAATAAATCGATATTGACCGGTTTAGACAGATGGGCATTCATTCCGGCCTGCAGACACTGTTTCACATCTTCTTCAAAAGCGTTAGCCGTCAAAGCAATGATCGGAATCATTCTTGCATCAGGTCTGTCCAGTTTACGTATTTCCTGAGTGGCACTGATACCATCCATTACCGGCATTCGCATATCCATTAGGATCGCATCGAAATGACCTGCTTTGTTTTTCTCAAACATTTCGATCGCCAGCTTACCGTTTTGTGCCCATTCGGAAGTCATGTCTTCGAGTTCGATCAGATCAGAAAGAACTTCGGCATTCATTTCCTGATCTTCCGCTATCAGCAGATGACAACCCTTAAGAGAGGCTGTCTCAATTGGGCTTTCCTGTGAAGCGGCATATTCTTCTTCCTTAGCCCGTTTTAAGATCACAGTAACAGTGAAAACAGTACCTTTACCCTTTTCACTTTCAACGTTTATCTCACCACCCATCATTTCTACGATGTTTTTAGTGATGGCCATCCCTAAGCCGCTTCCTCCATACTGGCTGGTGTTGGCGGTGTTTTCCTGAGTAAAGGCATCAAACAGCTTAGGAATAAATTCCTTGTCCATGCCTATTCCGGTATCTTCCATCGTAAAAAGAAGTTTTGCTTGTTCAGTGGAGATATTTTCTTGTCTTACTGAAAAAGTAATCGTTCCCGGAGAATCGGTGAATTTTACGGAGTTACCGAGAATATTGATGATGATCTGTTTCAGTTTAAGATTGTCACCGGAAAAATAATCATCCAGTGGTTCAATTCTGTTGCATACATAATTAAGTCTTTTATCATCACACTGGCCGCCAATGATCGTATTTATCTGATCAATAAGTTCTCTGAAAGAGAATATTTCCTCTTTAAGAACCATTCTTCCGGATTCGATCCGGCTCATATCCAGAATGTCATTGACGATCGACAGCAGATGTCTGGCGCTTGTGCCGATCTTTTCCAGTGATTCTCTGGTACGCGAAGAAATCTTTTCATCACGCAGAACAATGCTGTCAAGACCGATTATCGCGTTGATCGGTGTACGTATTTCGTGGCTCATCTGAGAAAGGAATCTGGTTTTGGCCTGGTTGGCACTCTGAGCCTCTTTTGCGGATGCGATAGCGAGGTTCTTTTCAGTCTGATTAAGTATAACCAGCATGAAGATAAGACCTTCCAGGACCGTCAGAATACCTAGTAACGGCATAATAATCTTAAGCGGTTGATAGAATATGTTGGTGTCGACTAAAGATACAGCCTGCCAGCCACCTTCGATATTTTCAACAAAAGCGACATATTTCTGTTCACCATATTCAAGTTCGAAATTATTCTCATCACCACTATAGATAATCTCAGCCAGTTTCGCATACAGCGTATCCGTCTCTTCAAGATAGTTTTTGCCTATTTCGCTCTTATCGGAATGCGCAATAACCAGTCCTGTTTTATCCAGTACCATTCCGTAACTGCCTGATGATTGTAAAGCGATTTCTTCAGTAATCTGCTGGATTCTGTCCAAAGTGACATCCAACGCGATTACACTGACACCATCCGAGAGTTTTTCGGCCATCGTGGTCAGAATACTTCCGGTCTGATCATCAATATACGGTCTGACAAAGGTAACATCGCTGTTGTCAGCCATGGTTTCCGTATACCATGGACGCTCGGTTGCAACATAATCATCATCCGGAACCCATCCTACACCATCACAGTATTCTCCATTTATCCAGCCATATAAACCGGTATAGTCCATATCGATAGACTTCTTGATACTTAATGATTCGGCTGTCATATATTCAAGAATCTCTTCGGTCGGTTTGTTCTCTCTGATCATTTCATCCACAACATGTCCCGCCAGCATGACCGTATTCTTTCTAACCAGAAGATAACTGTCATATTCCTTTGCCGACTGCACAACATTTACTTTGCCCTGCAGTTCAATGGATTCTTTTGTGGAAGCATATAGATAATAAACACCGATAAAGGTTGCCGTAACAGTCAGAAGAAAAACCAGTAGTGTCGCAATAACGTTCTTCGTGCCGATGTTTCTGATTATATCTTTGAATTTGAATTCGTTTGTATTATTCATAATTTATAAAAATATTCTTTATTTTATTATATGTCCTATTAAAACCATTTAAGCATCACTGTTTATTCATATACACAGACTCTGTTTTCCTTATCTGCTTTAGCCTTATACATGGCGGTATCGGCCTTCTTGAAAAGCTCTGAATAGTTTTTCTCCTGACCGTCAAATCCGGCAATGCCGATACTTATGCTGACTTTCTGATCGCTATCAGGCAGCAGAACATTTTCTGCCACTCCTGATGCGATTTCTTCACCGATATTCCTGGCGTCACTAAGATTATCTATATCTTTGATAAACAGGACAAATTCATCTCCACCGAATCGTCCGGTTATTTCATTGCTTCTTTTGAATCTGCTTCCCAGATAAGTACCCAGCTGTCTGATGATCGAATCTCCGACATCATGACCGTAAGTATCGTTGATTGCCTTGAAACGGTCAACATCCATCAGAAACATGGCACCCTTGTCTGATGAATCATCACAAAGGTATTCATTGATTTCTCTGGTCAGAGCAGCCTTATTCTTTAAACCGGTCAGTTCATCGATATCCTTCTGAATATTGATCTTTCTGGTCAATACAAATTCCTTGATTCTGATTGAATTGGCAATTATATTGAGAAAGATCCCTACAAAGGTATAAGTAACGATATTTATTAAATCATATGTCCAGACTTCATATGGCTTAACGGAACGCATCCAGATCAGGAACACAACTGACGCACCGATCAGTTCAAAAGTCATAAAGAACGGTTTATCGATCATAAACATCGGTGTTATCAGCAGAAAAACAATAAAGGTCGTTGCCGGCGTATCAGGTTTATTCTGAGTGATCATACAGGCAAAAAGGAAAAGCATCGTAATTGACAGATAGATGAAAAACTGAGCAATCAGCGAATCTTCTTTCATAACAAAGAACAGAAAGACAGCGATCAGAGAATATATGAAAGCTATCAGATAGAACATTCTGTTCTTTGCCATCATATCGTTAAATAAACTGGCAAAATACAGAAGACCGAATACCGCCGCCATTAGAAAATGAAGGATGCGCCATACTTTAAAATTCGAGATATAGGCATCTTTCTTTAAAGCATTATATTCATCTTTTTCGATTCCGCAATAGAAATAATAATTACGGATTGTTCTTAACAGTTTCATATTTATTCCCTTATATCATTTTACAATTAATAACGATACCATTTATAAAACTCTTCACTGATCCTATTCATGAAATAATCATATTTCAGAAAGAAACCTTCTTCCATATCGGGCATTTCGATATATATGTATTCGTTTCTTCTAGAAAACAGGAACCGATATTCACCTGGTTCATCAAGGAAAACAAGCTCCTCAAAATCATCTTCTTTAAGATCTGAAATCAAATTGAAAAACACATGCAGATCAGGACCGATATAACTAATTCTGCATGAAGCAATATTTCCTCCATCGACATTAAAGTGAATATATTCCCATCCCAATCCGACATCATCTATGCAGAACGAAAATGTATGATCAAGAAGTTTTTCCTTTTCCTGATCATTGCATTTCATAAAGCGTTCCCATTTTTCTGAAACCAGGGTTTTCTTTTTGCGTTCTTCATTGATGTTTCTATTCATCTCCCTGAATTCTTTTAACAGATTCCGGAATGTATCTAAATAGTGATCAACTATCTTTTCATCAGGTTCAAAACCCAGTTTATCCCAAAGAGAACGATCCTTTGCTTTCTGTGAAAGATCCATAAGAAACTCGATGTCATCAATTATATGATCTTCATTCCAAGGCATTTCCCCTATCTCAAAATCAACAGTACCGGGAGCTATATTATTTATTTCTCTTTGCTGTTTCAGAAAGGAAACAATTTCTTTTTGAGAAGCTGTCATTTCCTGCGACTCTGAAGCCAGTATCAAAAGTTCAAGAAAAAGATCAGTTCCCTGATTGGACATAGTAAATGTTGTTGTCGTTACTCCGGATAAGCTTATTACATTGCTCATAGTTAGGATTGTTTTTCAGACTCAACAGACTCTAAAGATGCTTTCTTTTCATGGCTCATGAACAGTTCATTAAAACGGCCATTCTTTTTTGCCAGCAGCAGTATGACTGCAATTATAAGCAAATCAACTATGAGCGAAGGAAGTGCGCCTTCCACACCGAACCCCGGATCATAGAATAAACTACCGGCAGTATTCAAAACTTCGCCAAGATGAAACAGGGATATATCCGCCGGCGTACCGCTGTTAGGCAGTCCGAAGATAAAACTCTGGGTAAAATTCCACATCGTATGACTTCCCATAACGAGCCAGATACTTCCTGAATACCATCTTAAAAACGAGAATGAGATGCCACTGATGCAGATGCTCAAAAGCGCAAATAAATCAATTTCGGAATTAAGAATGGTATGGAGAAGAGCGAAATATACTCCATTTATTGCAATCGAAACCCACAGCGGATAATGAACGTTTATCCTCTCATACATGAAGCCCCTGTACCAGAGTTCTTCTGAAGAGCTCTGCATCATAACCATCAGGAAAGCTAAGATAAACATGGGAATCTGCGAAGCATCAAAAGCAAAACTCAGATTTATATCTTTGTGCAGCACAGCACACAATACACAGGCAGATAAAGTCAATGTACCAATCAGCATTCCGATTAAAAGAGTTTTAAACGTATTGTTCTGAGAAGGTTTATATGTATCTTCCGTTACTTCCGTTTTGTGGTCCTTGCCCATGCCCGAAGGAAGAAATGATCTGAAAATAAATCTGTTCTCTTTTATCTTCAGACAGATGAAAACAAGCATCAGAATATCCACTATGGTATAGCCGTAATAAATCAGCAAATACTGCATGGTATATGACCATTCTTTTATGCTGAGCAGTGAAATAACAAAAACGTTTGCCAGCACTATGGAAAGCACTACTGTCATAAGGATCATAATAAAAATGATCCATATAAGAGAATTTCGATTGATTCGTTTCAGAAATTTCGGCACTATATTTTCTTCCTTTCCAAGTTAAGAGTTTTATCGGTCTTATTTAATAAGCAAAAGGCAAACCGTTTCCACATGCGATGTGAACGGAAACATATCCACAGGCTGAATCGATTTTACAGTGTAGAACTTATTAAGATAATTCAGATCCCTTTTCAATGTTGCGGGATTGCAGGATACATATACGATCTTATCAGGTTTCATTTTAACCATACTGGACATGAAGCGGATATCTGATCCCCCTCTTGGCGGATCCATGATCACAGCATCGATATGCGTTTTATTCTTCGCCAGATATTCCATATACTTTCCTGCATCTTCACAGATGAATTCCGCATTTGTAATATCGTTTATCTTCATATTGATGTTCGCATCTTTCACAGCCGATCTGTTTGATTCAACACCATACACTTTCTTCACATGTGCTGCCGCACATAAACCAATCGTTCCGGTTCCGCAATACGCATCGATCAGAACTTCGTTTTTATTCAGTTTAGCAGCTTTTATCGCTTCATTATAAAGAACTTCGGTCTGTCTTTTATTTACCTGATAGAAAGATGAAGGAGATATCCTGAACTTCAGACCACACAATTCATCAGTTATATATCCTTTTCCGTATAAAGTTGTATTCTTTGAGCCCAGAACCGCTGATGTTCTCCAGTTATTGATATTCTGAATTATAGTCTTAACTTCAGGATTGTATTTAAGAATATCTTTGATCAGAAGATCTATCTTAGGGATAGTCACTGAGCCGGTAACTAGGACAACCATGTATTCTTTGGTATTTGCGGATCTGATCAGAATATGTCTGAGACAGCCCTTAGAGGCTCTTTCGTCGAAGATCGAAATATGATACTTCTTAACGATTTTCTTAATCGAACCGATGATTTTATTAATACTTTCATCAGTGATCATACACTCATCAACAGGCACGATCGTATGAGTACTCGGAACATAGAAACCAGAAATGATATTGTGATGTTCATCGTAGGCAAAACTGATCTGAACTTTATTACGATAATATAAAGGATCTTCCATGCCGATTATCGGTTTGACATTATGAAAAGAGGAAAGCAGTTTTTCTTCGCTTTCCTGTTTGATTTTTAACTGTTCAGCATAAGGAATACCCTGATACTGACATCCACCACAATATTTATGAACAGGACATTTCATCATAAGCGTTCCATTATAGCAGTTTCAAAATAAAATCTTATCAGCTGTTTGCAGGCTTGCCATGGAGCTTGCAGTATTCTTTATCAAGATACAGTTTCTTATCGGCTCTCTGCATGCATTTCTGGAAGGTATCCGGATCTTCCATAAGCTCATCATAGCCGATACCGACGGAAATATCGTATTGCGTATCATGAGATTTGCATTCATTTTCAATCTCTGTACGTAATTCTTTAATGAATGTATCCACTTCATCTTTTTCCAAAGGATGAACTATCAGAATGAATTCATCGCCGCCGTAACGGCCTAAGAAGACCGGCATATTATGATTGTTTACGACGCGTTTTAAAGAATCGGCCAGGATCGTCAGAGCCTTATCGCCTTCCGCATGTCCATAGGTATCATTGATCTTCTTGAAGTCATTGACATCGATCATGATGACATAAGTAAGTCTTTCTTCCTTATGGGTATTGGACTTCTGCGAAACATAACGCAGCAGCTGTCCCCTGTTGTTTAATCCGGTTAACGGATCTACCGAAATCTGTGTTTCCATCGACTGGATAAAGAAGATCAGCATCAGTACAGTCGCAGAGAAACAGAAGAGCGGAATATTCGGACAGAAAATCATCTGGATCAGACCGCCTATTATAACCATCAATGGGAAGAAACCGACATAGATATGTCTGCGCTTTTCAATCGGATTTTCTTCGCTTTTTGCCTCTTTTATCGTATAGAACATAACAGCGGCAAGGTTGATATAAGGTACCGTTACCAGAAAATAGTTAAACGATGGTTGCAGTTCATTGGCATCGTTTATTAATACATGAGGTTTGATCAGATAAGTCAGAATCAGAATCAGAGAAGAAACAAGGAACGGGAAAATGACCGCAAATTTGTTGACTTTTCTGTTACGGTGAGGAACCTGTTCCAGAGCCATGGCATAGTTGAGCCAGGTATAGGTTATCAGACACATTCCGACATATACGCTTAACGTATTGATAATAACGGTAAAACGGTTGAACGGAATCATGCGGGCTGTCAGAGCTGCCCAGAAAATGTCCGCCGCAAAATAAAAGATAAAGGCTGTCAGAGCGTGATCGTATTTGATCTGCTTTTCCTGACGGTCGACACTTACCAGATCATGACCAAGTAATATTGAAAATATAATTATGCAGAAGAAATTTGCTCCCGCATAATGGAGGAAGAATTCCGTCATTTTATACTTTGCACCAATAATTATTTCTTATTTATAATTTTAACCCCAAAATCAGTATTGAAACTTTACGATATAATACCCTCTTTACAGTTACAGGTTATTCAGTATTCTCTTTTCAAATTCGTCTGCCGGTAACGGACGTGAGAAATAGAAGCCCTGCACCATAGCACAGCCCATTGTCTTAAGTAACTGCAGCTGGGTTTCTCTTTCAACACCTTCCGCAATTACCGGTACTTTCAGACTTCTGGCGATATCAAGAATCAGTTCAACCAGCTGCTGATCCTTTTCATTATGGTCAATATTTCTGACGAATTCTCTGTCCATCTTCAGAACATCGATCGGCATTGATGAAAGCATGTTCAAGGAAGAATAACCGGAGCCGAAATCATCCATCTCTACTTCAAAACCTTTATTACGCAGACCGCCTACGACCTGAATGACCTGATCGGCATTTTCGGTATAGGCTGATTCCGTTACTTCAAGTTTGAAGGCATCATGTTCAAGACCGTTCTGTCTTAATATATCTTCTAATGTTTCTTCCAGCGAAGGATCGAATACATCTACTCTCGACAGGTTTACGGAAACCGGAATAACCATTCCGTATTTTTCTTTCCATTCAGCGATCTGTCTGGCTGCTTCACACCATACAAAATTGTCCAGAAGGCTTATCTGTCCGTTCTTTTCAAACAGTGGAACGAAATCTTCCGGCGTAATCATACCCAGTTCAGGATGACGCCAGCGTACGAGTGCTTCTACACTGACAAACTTAGGCGGATCAACCTGAATATCATATTTAGGCTGATAGAATACTTCAAACTCATGCGCATCCAGGGCATGGCGCAGGTCATTTACCAGACGCTGCTCATAGCTCTCGCGTTTACTGACGGTGTCGTCATAAACGATCAGATGCTTTGTATAGTTTCCTCTGGCCATATTGCAGGCAGTACGGGCTCTGTCAAAAAGCTGTACCGGGATCAGTTTCTCGCTCCAAGGCATGATACCCATTCTGAGACGGATATTCGCATTCGGCGCCAGTTCATCAAGTTTTGCCTGCAGACGCTTAAAGACGCTTTCATAGTCTTCTTTCTGCTGACAGTAGATATCAAAACGGTCCGCTTCGAATCTTCCCGCAATACCGTTGGATTCTTTCGCAATCTGAGAAATCTCATTTCCTAAAGCTGTCAGGATCTGGTCGCCAAGATCACGGCCGTGAAGTTCATTTATGGAATGGAACTGTTCGATATTGATGACGATCGCATCTAAAGGAGTTTCAGGATGCTCACGATGCATTCTGTTGGCATACTGGAAGAAGTATTTACGGTTATAAAGACCGGTTAAATCATCGATTTCGGTTGCGGAAATCAGGCTTCTGGCTTTACTTACGGCCCACATGTTCTGGATCAATAAAGCCAAAATAATCAATACTACAACACCGGTTATAGCCATGATTACGCCAAGATTATCCATGAGGAAGTCTTTTACTGTAACTTTTGCTTCTTCAGCAATATAGTGAGTCAAAGCCGCATTGATATTGGAATCCGGGATCATACCGATGACTTTCGCCAGAACGGAATACAGTTCTGTCTGACCGGTATTAACCGCAAAACAGTAGTCCATATCGATACCGAGCGAAAAAGTCGTCAGGAAATACTTCTCACAAAGTCTGGCAATATTGTTATATCGATAGTTACTGATAATAAGACAGTCGGCAGCTTCGGCAGCTACAGCTTTCAGGCATTCTTCCGAATCATCATAATAAACTCTTTCCCAGTTTGGATAGTGTTTGGCTAAAAAAGCATCATAGTTAGGATTGCCCTTGTTTACGGCAACTTTTATCGTTTCCTTTTTCGCAAAGATATTCGGATCCGTAACACGTACGACCGCATACATCTCCGTATTCATCAAAGTAGGAGTCATGACCATGTCCTGAATCTCCGCTTCATAACCGTTCAGGTTTGCCGGGAAGACACAGTCAATTTCCCGTCTCTTTAACGCATTCATAGCTTCTTCGGCAGTCGGATAAGCAATCGTCTTAAAATCAAGATGGGCATTCGGTATGCAATCTGCTGCCAGTTCCAGATAATCTTTCAGAACGCCTGTCAGCTGTCCGTTTTCATCTGAAGCACAGAATGAAAGATAGTTATCCTGATACCCTACTTTAATGGCTCCGTGTCTGTTCAGCCACTGTATTTCTTTTGTTGAAAGGAAGCCGTTGGCACCGATTCTTCTGATGTATTTCTCATACATCTCCATATTGTAGTATCGGTTCTCATCCTGAATCTTGTTCATCGCATAATCCAGATCATCAAGTAAATCAGGGCGATTTTTAGAAACGGCAAAATAGAAATCCGAAGAGCCTATCTTATATACAGGCACTGCCCGTGACGAATCTAGGAATGAATCGACTGTCACATAGGCATCCAGTTCACCATTCTCCAGCATCTCCAGTGATTCGTTTTCGGAACATGTAACCAGGATTATATCCGCATGGACATTATTATCCTCTTCCCACTCTTTATATAGATCAGCCTGGATGCTGTCTTTATTGACGCCGACTTTCTTGCCGTTAACAGTCGATTTGTTTGTTGGCGAGATATCATCGTAATAAGGAGCTATGAACAGATAATATTCTTCGGTTCCCATCGGAAGAGTTGAAAAATACATACTTTCTTCACGTTTTTCCGTATAGGAAACATCGCTCATCAGGTCGATCTCTCCAGTTTCCAACATGTGTAAAAGCTCTGACCAGCTGCCCTTTACATATTCATACGTCCAGCCGTTATAAGCAGAGAGTTTAAGCTGATATTCATAGGCATAGCCTGTACGAAAACCGTTTTCATCTATGGTGTTGTAAGATGAATCATACCATCCGACACGTATAACCTTATGTTCCGAATCGTCTGCGTAAGCAGTAAACGGTATAAACATACCGACTATTACTGCCAAACACAACAAAAAGATCAATGGTTTTTTATTGAAACGCATCTTCTTCATCCTCCGGTTTTCTATTCTCTCCACGGAACATATTCGTATACTTCTGTTTCAAATTATTATTATTTTTTCTAAGTATTATATTTAATACCTAGAAAATGATATTTAACATATTAAAAATACCACTCTCCGCCTTATTTTTCCATCCCCGAGGATATGAAAAGGCTTCTTTATATAGTGGTATTTCTTGCATCGAATGTTATATAAGATCAGTATCCGATCTTTTCAAACAGTACTGTTTTATTCTTCAGAGAAATCTTAACAACTTTATAACCGTATTCTTCCAGTTCTTTCTTGCAATTAAGAAAGGAATGATCAAGCGGAATACCGCATATATCCTCGATTTCCTTATAAGACAGTTTAAAAGAATCTTTACCGTTCTTAGATATCCAGTTCCATAGTTTATTGTATTTACTCATATTTATTCATTCTGATATAGACTTCTTTTCTGGAGCAGTTCATTGCATTTCTTTTTGCGAAGCAGAAACAAAGCAATCAGAACATAGATAAGCCAGAGAACAAGATATTCAATCATTGTAGTGATATCGATGCTTACGTTATTTTCGGCATTAACTACAGCAGCAAGCAAATCTGTTTCAAAGGTCTTTGTCAGCAATTCTCTTGCCGATACACCGAAATCAATGAATCCGTGGATCAGAATACATGCCCAGATACTTCCGCCTCTGAGATATACGGCCGCAAATATCAGCCCCACGAAAAACGCATTCATTGACTGAATCAGGCTACCTGCAAAGCTCATTCCTATAAACATATTCTGAAAATGCATGATCCCAAAGATAAATGCGGATAACAATACAGTATACATGATGCCTTTTCTGTCCTTCAGATATCTTTCACCAAGCAGATTGACCACAATACCGCGGAAACAGGATTCTTCCCTGAAGCCAACAAATAACGTCTTAGCGATATTCCAAAGTATAATCGGTAAAGATTGCCATACTATATCAGCATCCTGAAGAAGATCGATCATGTTAACCGAAAAAGGAATCATGCCATATATGATTAAACCAGTTCCCAGAAAAAGCGTATGGAAAAAACCGCCTTTTTTGTAAATAAGCAGCTTTTCATAAGCCACAACCATCAGAAACGGCCAGATAATATCGACTATTTCATGGATTACTTCTGTTGTACTACTTTGTGTAAGCAAGCTGCAGAATATAAAATGTGCACTTCTGCGGAATAGTACATAAAGTATAACTACAGCAAAGCTGCCTAAAACGGGATGCTCATTCGCCCATTTAGCAAATTTGTTCTTTTTTCTCTTCATCATTTCAACCTCTGATCAGAGTTAACAGAATTATATTTAAGTAAACAGACCGTTTCCACATGCGTAGTGAACGGGAACATATCCACGGG
>JAFZQG010000034.1 GCA_017550145.1 Erysipelotrichaceae bacterium
AAAACTGCAAGCAGATTGGTCAGAAAAAAGGAAATAGACTGTTAATAAAGAAAGAAGAACCAATCAAGACAATCATCAAAGAAAAGTCTAAAGACTTCAACGGACATAATTCTGATATAGAAGTAATGGCTATACTGACTTCATCCACCATCAGGATCATTGATGAAAAAAACAATATAAAAGAGATATCAGCAAAGATATCAAGGAATACATATTACAAATATAAAAGAGGATTGCTGAAAGAATAATCATTTACTAATTCTGTTCTGCATCTCAAGAAATATGAATTCGTAAAAAAGTTTAGCGAAAAATCTATCGTGAACTTGAGGAAGATAATCTTCCGAAACCAAGAATATCAACCAGGGACTAAAAAGCCATGTTTGAGAGTAAAAAAACGTATTGAATCAGAGGTTAATGATTCGTGTCTATATAAACCTGATGCAGAAAGATTGATTGAAATATTATTAACCTGTTTAAGAAGATTGATTTTGTTAAAAAGAAAAAGATTTTGGCAAATGGGGAATGCAGGTTCAAAGTTTGAGTATTTAACGAAATGAGATCATTTATAGAGATAAACAACGAAAAGATTAAAAAAGCCCCTTTTACGGGACTTTGCTAACAGATGGAGCAGATGAAGGGAATTGAACCCTCGTGTCCACCTTGGCAAGGTGGCGTTCTACCATTGAACTACATCTGCATATTTTTGGCGAAGAAGGAGGGATTTGAACCCTCGCGCCAGACAAGCCGACCTATGGCCTTAGCAGGGCCACCTCTTCAACCACTTGAGTACTTCTTCAGTAAACGCTTTGTCTGTTGAAATAGCGCTTTTTAAATATAGCATACTTATTTTAATTTCGCAAGATGTTTGATACTATAATTTTGTGAAAATCGCAGATTTCGAAAAAGTGTCACAGCGTCAGTTTGAAGCCGATCTGAAGGCTTTACAGGGACTAGAAGATTCCTGTTATGACAAGGTAAAACTGCCTTTGAGAGCTACTTCCGGAAGTGCCGGATATGATTTTTATGCGCCGTTTACGGTAACGCTGAAACCTGGTGAAACAAGTAAGATTCCGACCGGTATAAGAGTCAGAATCGATGAAGGATATGTATTGGAACTTTATCCTCGTTCTTCCATGGGTTTCAAGTATCAGATGGGCTTGCTTAATACGACAGGCGTTATCGATTCCGATTACTATAATGCGGATAATGAAGGTCATATCATCGTGGGAGTTGTGAACAGAGGTGATAAGGAATTTACGATTAATTCAGGAGACCGTTTCGTTCAGGGAATCTTTCTGAGATATTATCTGGCTGAAGAGGAAGATAATCTGAATGAGCGTCACGGAGGGTTCGGTTCTACCGACTGATGTGCTCATAGCTCAAATGGATAGAGCATTTGATTCCGATTCAAAAGGTTGCGGGTTCAAGTCCTGTTGAGCACGCCATTTACAAGTCAAGCCTGTTTTCAGGCTTTTTCTTATGCTATAATCAATAGTTGTACAAAAGGAGGATTGATGGCTGATTATAATATTAATCTGACAATTCAGAATATCTGGTCCGTATTCAGAATCGTGATCGATATAGCCATAATGTGGTTCCTGTTTTACTATGCGATCAAAGCGATCAGAAATAACTCCAGGACAGTACAGATTTTCAAAGGTATAGTTGCGATCGTAGCAGTCAACGGTCTGGCAAAACTGTTAGGTTTGTCGACCCTGACTTACTTTACGGATATTTTCATTAACTGGGGCTTACTGGCCTGTATCATTATCTTCCAGCCGGAAATAAGAGGACTGCTAGAGAAGATTGGCAAGACCAATGCCTTTTCGCGTATCAACTCCTTGCTGGCAAACGAGAAGGAGAGGCTGGTTGAACAGTTATATGATGCGACCATCACACTTTCCCAGGAAAGAGTCGGTGCCCTTATTGCGATCGAACAGTCCCAGTCTTTACAGGACTACATCAAGACCGGTGTTTCGGTAAATGCGGAAGTCACCAAGGAATTACTGTGTTCCATCTTTATGACCACCACACCATTGCATGATGGTGCCGTCATTATTCAGGGTGACAAGGTAGCCTGCGCCAGTGCCTACTTCCCGCCGACCAATGTCAACCTGTCCTCAAGATACGGAGCCAGACACCGTGCGGCTTTGGGTATTGCCGAAGTATCCGACTGTCTGACCATCGTCGTTTCCGAAGAGACCAGCGCGATCTCGATTGCGGAAAACGGACGTATTTTCTCTGTAGATGAGAAACAGCTCAAGGATTACTTACGCAGAGTTATCTGCAATGATACGACAACTATCGAAAAGACCAGCAAGCGCAGAAGTTCACTGCTTATGGATGACGATGATGTAATTGTCGAAATAAAAGATGATGATGACGGAGGCTTCAAGATTTTCCGTAACAGAGATGATGATGTCAAGGAAATCGGCAGTTCGAATGAACGTGATATGAAGGTTCCTTTCAACAACCGTTACAAACATAACAGAAAGACTGATTCCAAAAAGACAAAAACCGAAAAGGAAGAGGCCGTTCTGATCGAGAATAACCTGGAGGATGGATTCTATGACACAATCGAATGATTCCAACCGCAAACTGGAAACAGCGAAGAAGATCGCTTCCAAGTCAAACACCAAGGGACAGTATGAGAACGTTGAAGAAAATATCTTCAAGTTTTTCCGCTGGCTCTCTTCATTAATTGACCGTTTCTTCTTCTCTACCAGATATCTGGGCTTATTTGCGTTGCTTCTGGCCTGCCTGGCTTATTTTGTGGCTACCTATGACGGTTCCACAAATGTCTTATCCAGCTCCAAGGTCTTAAATAATATCGCGATCAATGCGCGTTACAACTCGGAGACTTTTGAACTTACCGGTTTACCTACAGCCTGTGAGATCGTCATTACCGGTGAAGCTGCCAACGTCAATAATGCCGCCAGCAAGAAGGGTTACTGTCAGGTCGATCTGGAAGGTTATACCGAAGGTACACATACGATCAGAATGAATGCGGTCGGTTACGGCGACAACGTTTCGACGATCGTTTCGCCATCCGAAGTAACCGTTACATTAAAGAAAAAGACCACGATGCAGTTTGATCTGTCTTATGATTTCATCAATCAGAATCAGATGGATGCACGTTATATACTGGGTGAACCGACATTTAATCAGGGTACCAAGATCAATATCCGTGCTTCGCAGGATACGCTTAACTCAATAGCTCTGGTTAAAGCGTTAATTGATGTCAGCGGTCAGACCAGCAATTTCCGTATTGAAGCACCATTGGTTGCCTATGACAAGAACGGTCAGGCTGTTAATGCGGAAATCGTTCCTAGTTCGATTACGGCGACAGTCAGCGTATCATCACCGAATAAGGAAGTTCCGATCAGACTGAATCCGATCGGTCAGGTTCCGGTAGGTCTGGCTATCGATACGGCTCAGATCATCGACCATCAGACGACCAGGATCTATGCACCTGAGTCAATACTGGATGATATCAATGAGGTAACGGTCAGCTTTGATATGTCGACGGTTACGGAAAACGTCGATAAGGAAATCATGCTGCCAATCAACTTGCCGAGCGGTGTCAGTGCAAGCGATGTCACGGTCGTCAATGTCCGTGTTTCATTATCGACAGTCGATACTGTTGTCTTGGAAAATATTCCGCTCAGTGCTCACAACAACTATAACAATCTGGCTATTTCGACGATCGACTTTATGAGTGTCAATGTCGAAGTATCCGGTTCAGAGAATAATATCAACGCAGTCAACAGTGAGGATATCGAAGTCTACTTCGATATGCCGGAAGAGGCGGGAACTTATGTCTTACCTTTGAATGTCACGGTCAAGAATAATCCTTATGTATCACTCACTCTTGATCATTCAAGCGTAAATGTAACAGTAGTGGAGGCTAATCAGTAATGGGAAGATATTTCGGAACAGACGGCATCCGCGGTAAAGCGGGTGTGACATTAACAGATGAGACTGTCTATAAAGTTGGCAAGTTCGTCGGTAATTACTATAAAGACGCAAGAATCGTCATTGGTATGGATACCAGAATCTCTTCAAAGGGTTTTGAACAGGATCTGTGCAAAGGCATGACGGAATCCGGAGCTAAGGTTTATCTGCTCGGATACTGCTCAACACCTTGTCTGGCTTTTACGACGATGAACGAGAAGTTCTCCTGCGGTGTCATGATTTCTGCTTCGCATAATCCTTATACCGATAACGGTATCAAGATCTTCGCCAATGACGGTTTCAAGATCAACGATGAGATCGAATCTCTGATCGAAGACTATATCGATGTTCCTGAGGGAATCGAAAATAAGGAAGGCGGTGAAGTGATCGATTATAAGGAAGCCATCAAGACTTATCAGAACTGGTTATTGGAAAAGTATCCATTGGATCTCAATGGCAAAAAAGTCTTAGTCGATTTATGTAACGGTTCCAACTGTTATACAGCCAAGGATGTCTTAAATAAGCTCAACGGTCAGTTCACATATATCAACGAAGCACCTGATGGCACTAATATAAACAATAACTGCGGTTCAACACATCTGGATATGTTGAAAGAAGCAGTTAAAGCCGGTGATTATGAAATGGGCTTTGCGTTTGATGGCGATGCGGACAGAGTACTGTTTGTGGATGAGAATGGTGAAGTTGTCGACGGCGACAAGATCATGTATCTCTTATCCAAATATCTCAAAGCCAACAATCTGCTTAACGGCAATACCTTGGTCACAACCGTTATGTCCAATATCGGTTTATACAAGGCTTTAGAAAAGATCGGTGTCTTATCGGATATCACACCGGTCGGCGATAAGAACGTCTCCGATTCCATGGTTAAAAACGGTTTTGTGGTCGGCGGTGAACAGTCAGGCCATATCATCTATTCCGGTGACTGTTATTTCGGTGATGGCCTCAAGACAGCTTTACTGGTCTTAAAGGCTTTAAACTACTACGGTATGACGCTGAAAGAAAGTGTTGCGGAAGTAAAGATCTATCCGCAGCTGTTGGTTAACGAACACGTTACCGACAAGAATGTCGTGTTAAATGATGAAGTCATCAATCAGAAGATCAGAGATGTTGCGGATGAACTCGGCAACAACGGAAGGATCCTGGTAAGACCTTCCGGAACCGAACCGCTCATCAGAGTCATGGTCGAAGCGGAAAACGATGAACTCTGTCATAAATATGTCTATGAAGTAATAGATCTGATTAAGGAAAGAGGTTATGCGGCAGCATAATCTCTTTTTGTTCTATAATTAGGATAGTATGAAAAAGATCATAAATATCGTTGAAGATGAAAAGGATCTCAACGAACTGGTAAAATCATATCTGGAAAAAGAGGGTTATATCGTCAATTCCTATCTGACTTTTGATGCGGCTTATTCCCATATCGATGACTATTGCGATCTGTGGATCCTGGATATCATGCTGGATGATAAATCCGGTTTTGATCTGATCGAACTCATCAAGAGTAAGAATGCCAATATTCCGGTTGTCTTCATGTCAGCCCGTGATAAGGAATTCGACAGGATCATCGGTCTTGAGAAGGGTTCCGACGACTATATAACCAAACCGTTTTCACCTAAAGAACTGGTCTTAAGAGTAAACAATATCATCAAGCGTGTCTATAAGGAAGATGACAAGATCGAGATCAACGGCTATGAGATCGATGAGAATCAGCGCAGTGTCATGAAAGGCAATGAACAGATCGATCTGACGACTAAGGAATTTGATTTACTGATGCTGTTTGTGAAAAACAGAGGCACAGCCTTCCTGCGTGAACAGATTCTCGAAAAGGTCTGGGATGAGAACTACTACGGATCCGACCGTGTCGTTGATGATACGCTCAGAAGACTGAGAAAGAAGATGCCAGACATGAATATCCAGACCATCTACGGTTTCGGTTATCGCTTAGGATGAAACGTTTCAGAATCTGGTTAAGTAACTTTACCCTTATTCAGCAATTTCTCACCATCGTATTCTTTACCGGTGCGTTTTTGCTGTTTTTTATTTTTGCCTTCCTCAATAGAAACATTGACTCCTTCGTCAATTCCCAGATGTATGTCTTCATTCACCGTTCTCAGAACGAATATCTGGAGACCAGGATCACAAACAGTGATTCAAATGTCATGCATTTTGTTTATAACGTCAAATCGGAGCGTTATCTGAACAATATCGAAGATCAGTATAAGGATATCGTCTACAGTATCGATCCTGATCCTGAAGGCGGCAAGATCGACAGCAGTTTCAACTATGGTACGACTTCGATCGTGTATTCGATCATTTCTTTTGATAATGACTATCGGCTTATATCGATCATTAAGAATAACTTCCGCGATGAGTTCCGCAGTGCGCTTTCAAACAGTGTCATCAATATCACGTTCTATGTATTTGTCGGCTTGATCGGATTGATCGTCATCTGGGTCTTTTCTCTGATCAGACCGCTGGACCAGATCATCAACTATATAAACAAGATAAAAGCCGGCGAAAAGGCGACTTTAAATGTCAACCGTTACGATGAGATCGGTGAAGTGGCTGAAGCACTGGTCAGTATGAATAAGGAACTGTCCGAGCAGCAGCATATCCGTGATGAAATGATTCAGAATATTTCTCATGACCTCAAGACACCGATCGCGACCATCAAATCTTATTCCGAGTCGATCAAAGACGGCATTTATCCGTATGACACACTTGAGAAGAGTGTTGATGTCATTATTGAAAATGCCGACCGTCTGGAGAAGAAGGTCTACTCCCTGATCACCTACAACAAGATGGGTTATCTGGTCGATAATGATGCGGGGATTCTGAATCTGAAGATGGCTCCGGTCATTCAGAAGGCTATTATGGCAGCTGAAGTATTGCGCAATGATGTTGAAATAGTAACCGATCTCGATGAGAAAGTAATGTTCCATGGAGATGAGGAACCGTGGCGCGTCGTTATCGAAAATCTGCTGGATAATGCCTTGAGATATGCCAAGAGCGAAATCAGGATCACTTTAAGAGACAGTCTTCTTGAAGTTTTCAATGATGGCGAAAACATTGAAAAGGACCGTCTGGATAAGCTGTTTAAACCATACGAGAAAGGCAATAAAGGCAAGTTCGGTCTGGGCCTTTCAATCGTCAAGAAAGTTACGGAGACCTACGGCTATACCGTTACCGGCGAGAATATGAATGACGGTGTCGTCTTTCGTATCTATACGACCAAGAAGATGAAGAAGCCTTCGAGGAAAAAGAGTAAAAAGAGTATAATTGAAACATGAGCGTTTTAAGTATTGAAGACATAAAACTCCACTTTGAAAAGTATGGCAAGAAAGGTAGAAATGTCATACTTATGCATGGCTGGGGTCAGAATACGGAAATGATGGCTTTTATCGGAGAATTCCTGAAGAGCCATTTTATTGTTTATAATCTCGATCTGCCGGGATTCGGTCAGAGTGATGAACCGCCGGCAGCCTGGGGAAGTGAAGATTACACTTTATTCTTAAGGAAGTTCTGCGAGAAAAAGAAGATCGAAGATCCGATCATCATCGCTCATTCTTTCGGCTGCCGCGTAGCTTTGCAGTACGCTTACCGTTATCCGGTTCATAAGATGGTCTTAACCGGTGCAGCCGGAATCAGAGATGAGAGAGGTGTCGATTATTATCTGAAGGTCTATTCATATAAATTAGGCAAGAAAGTCTTGAACCTCAAGCCTTTCAGTAAGTATAAAGATAAACTGATGAAGAATGCGGGCAGCGAAGACTACCGCAATTCATCGGGTGTCATGCGTTCGACTTTTGTGAAGATCGTTAACGAAGACTTAAAAGATATATTGAAAGATATAAATACCGAGACCTTACTGGTCTTTGGTGAAAATGATGAAGCCACACCGGTCAAGAAGGGCAAGATGATGGAAGAACTTATGCCTAATGCGACCCTGGTTATTTTCGAGAATGACGACCATTATGCCTATATCAATGAGGCTCAGCGCTTCAATCTGGTTCTGGATGCGTTTTTAAGGAGTGATTACCAATGAGAGATATACTTGTGATAATGCTGTATCTGACTGTCTATCTGTCACTTTCTTTTATTTACTGCAAGCACAGTCTGCAGATGTTTCAGCAGAACCGTTATGAACTATACCGCTACTCCAAGTGGCTTTTCAATAAGAAGAATCTGCGTTTTTCCTACGGCATAATCTATGCGGTCAACGTTTTACTGATTGGTACTTTCTTCCGTAAGAGCGGGGCATTCTTATGCATGTTTTTCTCAGTCGCTTTTGCGATCTTCATGATCGAAAGAGAATCAAGAAAGGTCTATGTCAAGGATCTGGTCTTAACAGCCAGAGTCAGAAGACAGATCGTTGTGATGACGACTCTGATGTCCTTATTCATCATTGCGGGATCCAATGTCTTTCCTAATGATGTGCTTGGTATCGCCGTGATCATAATGTCTTACCTGATGATCTATCCGATGGCCGTTATCACGAAACCGCTGGAAGAACTGATTAAGAAGAAATACGAAAATGAAGCGCGGAAGATCTTAGAAGAAAATGATCGCATAATCAAGATCGGCATTACCGGTTCATATGGCAAGACTTCTACCAAGAATATCGTCAATGACATCATCGGTGAAAACCGTTTTACTCTGATCACACCTGCTTCCTACAATACCCCGATGGGCATTACCAGAACGATCAGAGAAAGACTGAAACCGGTCCATGAGGTCTTTGTGTGCGAAATGGGTGCCGATAAGGTCGGTGATATCTCTTATCTGATGGATTTCGTTAAACCGCAGTACGGCGTCGTTACTTCGATCGGTCCGCAGCATCTCAATACCTTCAAGACGATGGAAAATATCGTCAATGAGAAGATGCAGGAAATCGAAATGCTTCCTTCTGATGGTGTCGGTTTCATCAATCTCGATAATGAATTCATTAAAGAATACAAGATAAAGAATAACTGTAAGGTCGTTTCCGTCGGTATCGATAATAAGGAAGCTGATTATGTCGCTGAGGATATCGATTATGATAAGGACGGTTCGAAATTTACAGTTACGATCAATAAGAAGAAATATAAGTTCTCTACTTCTTTATTAGGAAGACACAATATCACGAATATCCTGATCGGAATTGCGATCGGCATTGAACTGGGCATTTCGCTTAAGGATATCGTCAAGAACGTCAAGAATATCCATCAGGTCGAACACCGCCTTGAAGTCAAAAAGATCAACGGTTATACCTTTATCGATGATGCGTTCAACTCCAACCCGGTTGGTTCAAAAATGGCTCTGGATGTACTTGAAATGATGCCTGGCAAACGGGTAATCGTCACTCCGGGTATGATCGATCTGGGTGAAAAAGAAGATGAGATAAATAAGGAATTCGGTTCCTATATGCTAGATAAGGCTGATCATGTAATACTGGTCGGCGAGTTACAGACCAAAGCTGTGCTGGAAGGCTTGAAAGAAGCCGGATTCAAGGAAAAGAATATCACGGTAGTAAAGACCGTCAGAGAAGCTTTTGACTACGTCTACCGCAACTTCTCAGTAAAAGATACGATCCTTTTAGAGAATGATCTGCCGGATGCGTTTAATGTTTAGAAAGTGATAGAATGGTAATGTTATGAAAATATGTGTAGCAGTATTTTTCGGCGGCAAGTCCACCGAACATGAAATAAGCTGTATTTCAGCTAATCAGGCTATCCATGCCTTAGATAAAGAAAAATACGAAGTCTTACCGATCTATATCTCCAAGGATAATGAGTTCTATATCGGTGAAGAACTTTTTGATCTGGCAAACTATTCCTCATTCATTAATGATCCTGCTCAGGTACTTAAGAAAGTCACGATCTATAAGGATGGCAATGCGGTTAAAGTAAAACCGGTCAAAGGATTATTCGCTAAAGAATATCAGATCGATGTGGCTTTCCCGGTCGTACATGGCACAAATGTGGAAGATGGTTCATTAGCCGGATTCTTACAGATGCTGGATCTGCCTTATACATCTTGTGATGTTTTGGGTGGAGCATTAGGCCAGGATAAGGCTGCCATGAAGGATGTCTTCAGAGCTGAAGGTATTCCGATGGTCGAATATTTTGTCGTCTATAACTCTGATTTTGAAGAGAATTATAACGAATATCTTGCGCAAGCCAAGAAGTTGGGTTTCCCACTGATTGCCAAACCGGCAAACCTCGGTTCTTCGATCGGTATCGAAGTCATCAAGAACCAGAAAGAATTCAAGGAAAAGGTCAGCGAGTGTCTGCGTTATGACTTCAAGGTCGTCGTCGAGACCATGATCGAAGACTTAAAGGAAGTCAATATTTCCGTTATCGGTACTAATGACAGTGCCAGAGTCAGCGCCATTGAAGAAGTCACCAACGGTTTCCTTGATTTCGACAAGAAGTATCAGCCGGGTAAAGGTTCCAAGGGTGCGAAGAAACTCGGTGCCAAAGCCGGAGCCAAGGGTGCATCCAAGGGTATGGCTTCCACGATCAGAAAAGTTCCGGCTGATCTGACAGCCAAACAGAAAAAGACGATCGAAGATACGGCTCTTAAAGTATTCCGTGTTCTGAATTCTTTCGGCTGTGTCAGAATCGACTTCATGATCGACCGTAAAAACAATAAAGTCTACTGCAATGAGATCAACACGATCCCGGGTTCACTGGCTTTCTATTTATGGAAAGAGGATGGCATCAGTTTCGATAAGGAATGCGATGAGCTCATCAATAATGCCTTATACCGCTATGCGAAGAAATCAAGAAAGACTTATTCTTTCGATACGAATATCTTAGACAATTACGCTAAAAAATGAATAAAACAGTACGTAAAATAATCATCTTATTTATCATCTTTCTGATGGTAGCGATATCCATTTTATCTCTGGCGGTGTAGCCTATGAAGAAAACACTGATGTTTTTAGTGTGTTTTCTTTTTTTATGCGGCTGCAAACAGACTACGGCAGATAAACTGATGAAACTGGGCTACAGCGAAGAAGACATCAATCTGATCGAAAAACTGAGTGAAGAGAATCAGAATCTTTTTCTTGAGGATTATAAGGAAACTGAACTGTCATATCTTTATCAGCCTGATTTCAGGGAAGAAAATCTGGAAGAATACCTGAACTATCACGGCTTATTGGATCAGGAAAGAGTCGTCAGACTGGTCAATGAAGGCATCCTGAATAAAGACAGTTTCATTAAGCTTTTTGAACTGTATAATCATCCTTACTTTATTGAGAAGAATGAAGAGAAGTATCTAAGGTATCTTAATGAATACGATTCCTTAAGAGACATGATAGAGATCGTCAATACGCAAAGAGACAGAGAACTCTTTACCGGGATCGAAAGCGTCGATTTAAGTAAAGGCGATCTGATGCTGGTAAACAAGTATTATCAGCTGAGTGAAGATTATGTACCGGATGATCTGGTAAATGTAGAAGAGGGATATGGAAGAGGACGATTAAAGAAAAATGCCTACGAAGCCTTTGTGCAGATGGCTGATGATGCCTATAAATTTGGTTATGATTTAAGAGTTGTTTCTTCGTTCCGTTCCTATTCCTATCAGGAAGGTTTATATAACAGTTATCTCAAATATGATACTTTAGAGAATGTGGATTCCTATTCGGCCAGAGCCGGTCATTCCGAACATCAGACGGGGCTGGCGATCGATGTGAGTGTTCCGGGTGTATCCCTGGATGATTTCTATAAGACCGAGGCGGCTAAGTGGGTCGATGAGAACTGTTACAAATACGGTTTTATTGTCAGATATCAGGATAATAAAAAAGATATCACAGGGTATATTGATGAACCGTGGCATATCCGTTATCTGAACAAGGAAATCGCTGCTGATGTCTATAAGCGCGGTATTACATATGATGAGTATTATGCGTGCTTTATAGAGTAAAATATAAATATTGATATGAAAAAATCCAAAAGAGTACTGATCGGTTTACTGATAATGCTGGTAACGATGTTATCGGTACTTTTGATATTGCTTTTTACGGGTGTTGTGGACTTCAATCCGAAAAAGACCCAGCACGTTATTGTCGATGAACCGGTCGTTGAACCTAGTCCTGCGGAAAAACGTAAAGAAGAGCTGAAGAAACTCTGGACTGATAATAAGGCCATCAACAGTGATTATGTCGGCGAACTGATGTTTGATTCGGGCCTGATCAGTGTACCTTTTGTCCAGGCTAAATCCTGCTACAAGGAAAACGGTGAAATGTATACTTTCTATACCGAAGACGGCAGACTTGTAACAGATGCCAGCGGCTACAGCGGTAACGATGTCTATATCTGGACTTACTGGAAGACCGGTGAATATGACTATAACGATAACGGCGGTTCGACCTTTATGGATTACCGCAATGAACTGGAAGATCAGAACCTGATCGTATATGGCCATCATTTCTCGGTCTGGAACGATGAAACAAGATCCAAGGCTTTTACTCCGTTAGAACAGCTTCTGGAACAGGAAAACTATGCGGCTAACCGCAATCTGACGCTGGTATTAGGCAATGAGATCAGACATTATGAGATCTTTGCGGTCTATGAGTTCAACGCGACCCAGGAAAGCGATTTTGAAGATCTGCAGTACTGGCGTACCAATTATGCCTATGATGACTATGCGGATAATGAATATGATCCTGATTACTATGCATCCTACATCAAGAATGTGGAAGCGAGAATGCTGTATCAGACAGGTGTCAAATTAAGCACCAGTGATAAGACTCTGACTTTGCAGACCTGTATCGGCGGTCATGCGGGCGAACTGTTTGAGATCGTCGTCTTAAAAGAAACATCTACCGAAACTTATTGATTATGAAACTGTCAGTTTACGATCCAATCGAAATAAAACAGCTGATCGACCAGATGCTAGGTATCTATGATCTGGTCAGACTTGTCGACCCGGATGAATGCCGGGTTTTGGAACTGGATGAAAAAGGCCGATATAAGCCAAGCAAGGAATGTTACACCGTGTGGAGCACCAAGCAGCGCTGTGCCAACTGCAGCAGCTACAAGGCCTGCCACTCCGAAACAAGGGTCGAAAAGAACGAATACTTCCAGAACAAGACTTTTCATATACTCTCCGTACCTCTGGAAATAAGTAATCCCGACGGTATCAATAACCGCTGTGTCATGGAATGCATCACCATCAGAGAAGGCATCGATGAAAGTGTCGATCTCACTAGAGACGGCATAATAAGCACCGAAGAAAGTATGCTTCTGGATTCACTGACCGGAGTATACAATTCCGATGGTTTCTATAAGTTCGTCAGACAGAGTATTCTCAATGAACCTGACAGCGAATGGGCAATCATCATCTACGATGTCGTTAAATTCAAGATGATTAATGATATCTTCGGCAGAGATAAGGGCAATGCCGTACTGATCAGATTTGCGGATATCTTACGTAATAAACTGATCGATAATGAAGTCTGCGGAAGACTAAAAGGTGACCGCTTTGCGCTGTTGATTCATGCGGATCGATTCAATGACGGCTTTGTCATTTCCGATCATCAGGAATTCAGCGGTCTGATCAACGAGAATCTGTTTAAAATGAACGTTCAGGCCGGTGTCTATTTCGTTACGAATAAGTTGATGCCGATACCTTCAATGTGCGACAGAGCTCTGATTGCCTTAGGCACCATCAAGAACGATATCACTCATCACGTCAGTATCTTCAATGAGAATATGCTGGAAAAGATGATCAAGGAACAGCATATCATCGATGAGTGTGAAAAAGCCATCGCTGAAGGTGAATTCCAGATCTACCTGCAGCCGCAGGTCGAAGAAGACGGAAAAATTGCCGGAGCCGAAGCTCTGGCCCGCTGGATCAGACCGAATGGTGAAATCGTGCCACCGCGTGAATTCATTTCGATCCTGGAGAAGTCCGATCTGATCGTCAAACTCGATACCTGTATCTGGGAACAGGCTGCCAGAAAGTTAAGAGATTGGAAAGACAGTGATAAGAAAGATCTGTATATTTCGGTAAATATCTCCCCAAAGGATTTCTTCCATATCGATGTCTACGATTTCTTTGAGAAACTGGTAAAGAAATATGATATCGATAAGAGTAAGCTCAAACTGGAGATCACGGAAACCCTGATGATGAATGATGCGATCAAACAGCTGGCTTTAGTCAATAAGCTTCATGAGAACGGTTTTGAAATCGAGATCGATGATTTCGGTAAAGGCTTCTCATCACTCAGTTTACTGAAGGATTTAAGTGCCGATACCTTAAAGATCGACATGGAATTTCTGAGAGAGACTGACAACAGTAAGAAGTCTGAAAGCATCTTAGGCAGTGTCATCAGTATGTCTGACTCTCTGGATATGAATGTCATTACCGAAGGCATCGAGACAAAAGACCAGTTTGACAGAATGATCAGACTGGGCTGCCACAGTTTCCAGGGTTTCTATTTCGCCCGACCGATGCCGGTGGAGAGTTTTGAGGAACTCTTTGAAAACAATAAAGGAATAATCGTATAGAGACCGGGTTTCCGGTCTTTTATAATGTAAAATAGTGTTATGAAGTTACTTCGGTATTTTTTAGTTGCGGTCTTAGCGATTTCCTTGCTTCCTGTAAGCTTAAAGGCGGAAGGGGAAGTATATAAGGCCTATGATCAAAACAGCTCTTTAGAAGAGGAATTTTCGTCTTATGAAGAGGCTGAGCGTTTCTATAGAGAAAATATCGATAATTATGACAATCTGATTCTTAAAGAAGATGACCGGATCATCAGAATGGAATACGGCATCGTCAGTTTCAATACCGATTCGGCCTGCAGTATCATTACCGAATACCATTCAACCGTTAGAGGTGTAAATGATTATCTTAACGGATGCTATGGCATCGATGCGGTCTATAACTATACCAGCGATGACGGCAAGAGAGTTTATTTTGCCTATGCGGGTGATGAAGCTTACGCTTCGATCGATGAAGTAAGTCTTATTCCACTGAATGAAGTTAATACAAAGATCTCATCCTATACGATCAGGGATGGAAAAATGTATCACGACATCATGTCTCAGCTGGACTATGATTTCTATTCATACTCACTGGCTTTGGATTTCATGCCGGAATTCATGGATGAGAATAAAACCTATTATTCTCATGACGGTCATTTTTTCTATGATGATTATTCCTTGATGTGCGATGATCTTCGAAATGATAATCATGACAATGCGGTAAACGAAGAAGCCTATTACAATTACTACCAGTATCTGTCTCACCGTTCTTTGAGCGAGTATAGCGCTAAAGAAGTGGAAGAATATTTCTATGACAATCTCGGTTATGACAAGAAACTGTCGCATTATACCGATTTCAATAATGACGGTGCAGCCGATGAAGTAAACCGTTCGCAGTTATCGGGTGAAATAGGCAACTTCTTTGTCTATCAGGATATTTATGGAGCCAATGCGTTACTGTTACTGGCGTCAGCGGTCAATGAATCATCCTATGGCAAGTCCTTCAATTCTTTTATCTCCAATAATCTCTATACCGCTTCCGCTTATGAATCGGAAAGTGAAAAGGAAGTATCGCGCTATGAAAGGATCGAAGATTCGATCTATGCCCATGCGAAGTATTTCATTTCTTCCCGCTATTCCAATCATCTGCGCAGTGACTATACCGGCACATTCTTAGGAAACAAGGTTGCGGGCATCAATGTGAACTATGCGATCGATCCGTATTACGGAGAAAAGACCGCAGCCGCCTGTTTTGAACTGGACAGCGCCTTGTCTTTAAAGGATTATAACGCCCATGCTTTAGGAATAATTAAAGATAACAAAAGAGTCAATTTCTACAGAGATGAAACATTAGAGAATCGAAGATTCTATCTCAAAGATATCGTGGAACTGTCGTTTGTGATCCTGGATGAAAACGAAGAAGCCTATAAGATTCAGGTCGATCCGAGTTTTGACAGTGAATACCGCTATGATTTCTATGACTCCTGTGCCTGGGTCCCTAAGGATGAATTCTATCTGATCATCAATGAAGACAAGATCAGAGAATATGATCTTCATGAGTATTATTACGATTTCAATGGCGGACGTTTCCACGACTACAGTGAACTCGAAATAAACAGTAAAGATGAAAGACCCCTGATCATTCCGGGAAAAGACGGTTATGAATTTACCGGATATGATGAGGAAGGAGTTGCTCAGTATAAAGCCATTACCAATGTCGATCTGATCAGGGATTTTTCCCGTGTTGTCGAAAAAGGCAACTATCTTGATCTGAGTGAAGCGGTGTTGAAAGTATATTATGATGATAATTCTTTCAAACAGCTTCCTTTGAGCAGTGATATGTTAAGATATTATGATCCGGATGAAGAGGGCATACAGAATATAAAGATCGTTTATAATGGCATCGGTATCGATAAGGATGCGGAATTCTCTGAAGAGTTATCAAAGATCCGTAATATGATCACAGAAGCCGTTGAGAATAATGATTATGTAACCGTCAAAGCCAATATGGGCAAGATCGATTATCCGTTCAGCTTTGCGGAAATCAGAAGTCTCGATTACGAATTAAAGAATTTAAATCAGCGTAACTACGTCATAAAAGATCGAACCGAAAAGTATAATCTGAGTATTTCTGGTCTTGATCTATCATTAGCCGATAAGACTTCACTGAGTCTTTTCGGTGATACGTATTATGTGGTAGTCAATAAGATAAATCCTAAAGATGAGGAAAAGATCTATTCTATAGCCAAAGCTTACGGTTTTGAGAATGTCGAAGGGCTGGATCTTTCATTCCGCTTCAATTATCAGAATATCGAATTAAGCGGTCCGGCGATTGTACAGATCGACATTGAAGACAAGAAAAACAATCTCGTCTATACGGTCTATCATCTCAATGATCAGGGTGATGTGATCAAGTGTAAGACGACACAATCCGAAAACTATATTCAGTTCATGATCAGGGAATCGGGGCCTTATCTGGTGCTGTCTTTGCCTAGTGCCAATGAATACGACATCAAAGACAATACCGAGGATCTTTCATATGAGAATATGGGCTTCGATAATCACAAGATGAATTTTGAACTGATGGGTATCATGGTTCTGACACTGATCGGCATAATCGGTGTAACCGTGTACTACATCATTTCTGATAAGAGGGAAAGAATGTGGAAAGACTTCAGAAGATCATTGCGAACAGCGGGATCTGTTCAAGAAGAAAAGCCGAAGAATTGATCAAGGCGGGCAAAGTCAGTGTCAATAAACAGGTCGTTACGGAGCTGGGTTTTAAGGCGGACGAAAATGATCTGATCGAAGTCGAAGGCAAACTTCTAAAGAATGAAGAGAAAGTCGTCTATCTGCTTAATAAACCGAAAAACGTGATCTCTTCCGCATCCGATGATCGGGGCAGAAAGACGGTTACCGATATCATCGATTCGCCTTACCGTTTATATCCTTTGGGAAGACTCGATTTCGATTCCTCAGGTCTGATCCTTTTAAGCAATGATGGTGAACTGATGCAGAGACTGATCCATCCGAAATTCGAAGTGGAAAAGACTTATGAAGTGACTCTTGATGGAATGATCAGAGAAGATGAACTGGATAAGATCAGAAAAGGTGTCAGAGTCGAAGACTATGTTACTGCACCGGCTAAGGTCGAATTACTAAGAACCAATCAGAATAAATATACTTCCTTCCTGGAAGTTACGATCCATGAGGGACGTAACAGAGAGATCAGAAAGATGTTCAAGGCGATCGGCTATAAGGTCGTGAAACTGCACAGAATAAGAGAAGCCAATCTCGAGCTTGGCAATTTAAAAAGCGGCGAATACCGTCGCTTGAAGCCTTTTGAAGTAAAGAAACTGAAAGCCTATCTAGATAGAAGTGATGATTAGTTCTTTGTCTTCTTCAGGATCGATATAAATCGTTTTATAGTTCTTAAAGGTGACAAAGCCCGGCTTTGCGCCTTTTACTTTTTTGAGCTCTTTAACCAGACAGTAATCGACCGGTACGGATGAGGAATAACGTCCTTTGGAGTAATAAGCTGCCAGATTGGCACAGGTCCTGATCAGTTTCTCATCCGGTTTATCGGTATTCACTACGACATGGGAGCCATGGAACTGCTTCGCATGGAACCAGGTGTAGTTACTGTGGGCATACTCGAAAGACAGGAAGGCATTCTGGATATTGTTTTTGCCAAAGGTGATAGTGTAGTCACCGACTTTGGCTTCATACAGATTGACCTTCTTTTTCTTTTTGTTCTTGCTGCTGCCTTTTCTCAGATATCCGAACTTGGCCAGTTCTTCCTTGATATCCAAAGCATCCGAATAATTGGCAAGCGATAACTGTTCGTTCAGGGATTCAAAATAAGTCAATTCGTTTCTGGCTATTTCGAGCTGTTCATCGATATAGATACGGCCTTTGCGTTTCTTCTGATACTGGTTGTAGTATTTATTCGCGTTGGCTTTAACGGACAATTTAGGTTCCAGTTTAACTTTTCTGGTTTCACCGTCATAACCGGTAAGTTCAAGTTCCTTTAAACCTTTCTGATCCAGATCATGATAGGTATATAGCAGATCGCCGTTATCCTTATCGAATTGCAGATTCAGAGCATCTTCCATACTCTGTTCGAGCTTGCGGATCTTGGTTTCGTAGTGTTTGATCTGTCTTCTGACGACTTTATAGAGATCATCGGCGATATTTCTGATCCTTTCCTTTTCATCATCTTCATAGTAGACTTCGTCAAAGCCTTCTTCGATATCCCATTCGGTATAAGGGATTTGAAGATGAGTTAAAGGAATGATATGGAATTCATAGGTATCCTTGATTTTATGGAGATAGAGCTTATCAGATTTCCTAATGATCTCCATGATATCCGTAAAGGAAGAATCCTTTAATCTGTATCGGACTTCGTTTTCTAACAGTTTTGAGAAACCCTGTAACTGGTTGACTAAAGATTCATTTAGATCGATATCAGTCGTATTATACGGATCTTTCTTATTCTGCTTATCAGGCAAAGAGAACTGAGCTCCCGGTAAAATGGTCCTTCTGGTATTTTCATACGGCGGGATTTTTTTTAAGGCATCGATGATCTTATTCTGGTCATCGACCAGGATCAGATTGGCATATTTGCCCATTAGTTCAACGGAGAGGATATACTCTTTTTCATCGTATAATTCATTGCGGGCTCTGATATGTAATAAAAGATAACGGTCATAGGAGAACTGTTCGATCTTATGGATTATGCCGTTCAGGATGTATTTCCTTAAAACCATGACAAAGGTCGATGGATCGTTATAAGTCGTATAATTGCGTTTGGATAAGCAGATATGGTTATAGTTGGAGTGAAAAGACATTACCAGGTTGGTCCTTACGCCGTTGGCGTGAACATTGAAAACGATCTCGGTCTTACTTGTTTCCGCGATCCTGTTGATCCTGATCGGCAGATACTTATCGAGATCTTCTTTGACTTTATTGAGGGTAATGCCATCCAGTGCCATAACATAATTATATAATTCACCGAAAACAATTGCATGTTCAGCGCTGATTTTGTATAATAATCAAGCGAATAGAAAAACTATTCCTTGCCTGGTGACAGGCCGTTTAGTCCAGAAGGAGGTAAAATATGAAACAATACGAGACTATGTATATCATCAAGTCTACGCTTGACGATGCAGCCAGAGCCGCTTTAGTTGAACAGATGCACGGCATCATTACTCAGCATGGCGGTACCATCGACAATGTTGATGACTGGGGCATGAGAGATTTTGCTTATGAAATCGATCATATGTCAAAGGGTTACTATGTAGTAGTTACCTATACCGTAGATGTTGAAGGCTTAAACGAATTCAAGCGTTTAATGGGCATCAACAATGATATCGTCAGACTGATGACGATCTCAAGCGATGAGAAAAAAGGAACTAAGTAATGATCAATATCAACAGTGTAACGTTAGTTGGTAGAATCACGAAGGATATCGAATTACGCAAGACGAGTTCGAATACTTCGGTTTGTAACTTCACCGTTGCGGTCGATCGCCGTTTCCAGTCTCAGCAGAGTGGTGGACAGACAGCTGACTTTATCAGCTGCATCGCCTGGAGACAGAGCGCCGATTTCCTGGCCAGCTATGCTGCCAAGGGAACGATCGTAGGCGTTGAAGGCAGGATCCAGACCAGGAGTTATGACGGTCAGAATGGTAAAGTATATGTTACGGAAGTAGTCGCGGACAATGTCCAGATCATCTCTAACCGTAACGGCAGCACCGTTTCCGCTTCAAACAGCTATAACGCTGCTCCAAGCAACCAGACCTTCACCCCTAGTGCTGATCCGGGTTATGAGAGTATGGATGATGATTTCTCCAATACTCCTTCACTGGATATCTCCAGTGATGACTTACCGTTTTATTGAGATTAAGAAAGGATTGAATTATGGCTTTTAGAAAACAGAGAGTCGGATATAAGAAAGTCTGTTACTTCACCAAGAATAAAATCGAATATATCGATTATAAAGATGTCGAACTGCTCAAGAAGTTCATCTCTCCTAACGGAAAGATCACTCCGCGCAGAGTAACCGGCACCAGCGCCAAGTATCAGAGAATGCTTTCTACCGCAATCAAGAGAGCACGTCAGATGGCTTTACTGCCTTATATCGCTGATTAATTAATCTAACCTCCACAAGATGGAGGTTTCTTTTTTATGGGTTATAATAAATATTAGTATGAATCAAACAAAGAAACTGACTCAGGGTGCGATGATGCTGGCCATCGTCGGTGCTCTGATTCTTTTAGACAGAATGACGGCCTACTGGTTCACGGAACTGATCGTGCTGATGATGCCGGTCGTCATCATCATGTATGCGACGATGCATACGATGAAAGACGGAATAATGCTCAGTGTGGGATTACTGATCATCAGTTTTCTTCTGGGCAATTTTCAGTTTACCTATCTTATCTATGTGCCGGTCGGCATCGTAACAGGTCTGGCTTATGCTTTCGGTATCAAAAGAGGTTTTGATAAAAGAAGACTGCTTCTGGTTTCGATCCTGACTTATACCTTAGGCGAACTGGTCGCGACTTTTATCGTTTATCCGCTTCTGGGCTTCCCGGTTGCCAAGATGCTGGAAGAATATCGTATCGCAATTGAATCAGCCGGAACCATGACCGGAATGGATTATAAACAGGTCTTTGCATTGGCGGGTCTTGATCTTAGTAAAATGATCGGTATTCTTTATGTCATATCGACTGTTCTGATGGGTGCTATGGAAGGCGTACTGATTCATCTGTTAAGTGTCTTCTTACTGCTCAAATTCAAGATCTATAATCTGGGCAGAACGAATATCTTTGATATTAAACCTAATCCTGTACTTGCCTATGCATCTCTGATAATGACCTCAATGATCTATATGACCAGATTGACTGATAACGAGACGGTCTATTACATCTTTGTGATCATGGGCATCATGGGCTCAATGGTCCTGTTATATTACGGTTATATCTTTGTGGTTTTATACGGTGTGATTGTCATCAGACGTAATGTCGGAGCGATCTTTATCCTCTTATGTCTGTTTATACCGTATCTGTTTATGGTATTGCTGATACTCGGTTTCCTGTACGGTTCGGGACCGCTCAGAGTATATCTTGAAAGAAAAGCTCAGGAACTTAAACAATGAAAAGAAAAACCTTCATAACGATGTTATCGCTGGTCGTATCCGTCGGTGTGCTGCTGGCGCTTTTGGCTTTGGGCTTATTCTTCCAGGTCGATGTCTTTCTGGCGGCGGGCGTTGCGGCGATCTTTATTTCGCTGCTGGCGATCATTTTCTATTCTCTGGATCTCGTTAAGAATGAAAGCAATCGTGAAATAGAAAATGCTCTGGAGTTATCCTATAGGGAAGTATTGAGCCATGGCGATATCGGTATCATCACTTATGATGTCAACTATGAAATAACCTTCATGTCCGATTTCTTCCTTAAAAGAAATATGAACCATCTCGGTGAGAAGATCTTAAACTGGTTACCGGAATTGCAGGATATGCTGAATAATGAAGCCAATAACCAGATCATCATAATCAATGATGAGAAGTTTTCGGTACGCAAGATCGATAATGCTTTTGTTTTGACGTTCAAGAATATCACGACCGAATATGACCTGGATAAAAAACTCGATGATGAAGCTCTGGTTATCGGTTTACTGAGCTATGATAACTACGATGAGGTGGAATTATCGGAAGATGAACTGGCTTTCGTCAATACCAATATCAAGGTTCCGGTAATCGAATACTTCCGTAATTTTGATGTCGTATATAAGACCTTAAGAAACAACAGAATGCTGCTGATCATGAATGAGACGATCTTCAAGAAGATCCTTGATGATCGTTTCTCGATTCTGACCAAGGTCAGAAAAGTAGCCAAGGAAGGGGACAGCGACGTTACTCTGTCTATGGCTTTTGCCAGAGGTTCCGATAATTATGCAGAGCTCGATGACAATGCCGAAGAACTGCTGGAACTGGCTCAGACCAGAGGCGGTGATCAGGTCGTCGTCAGAAAGAAGGGTGAAGATGCGACTTTCTATGGCGGTAATACCGAGGCTCGAGAAAAACAAAGCAAGACCAAGGTCAGAGTTACGGCCAACAGTATCAAGGATCTGATCGAGAAGTCTTCAAATGTCATCATCGTCGGTCATAAGGAAATGGATGCGGACTGTGTGGCTTCGGCTTTATGTATGTCCAATATCACTTTATCCTTAGGCAAACAGGCTTATGTCGTCTGCCGTTCAGGCGGTATCGAACCGATGATCAACGATGTCATGAATAAATATGCCAATGTGCTGGAGGAGAAACATAATCTCGTTAATGAAACCGAAGCACTCGACGTATTGAATGAAAACAGTTTGGTTGTAATGGTCGACCACCATATGGCGGCACAATCAAATGGCTCTAACCTGCTTAAACAGGCTAAACGTATCATTATCTTAGATCATCACCGTCGTAAGGCAGATCTCGATATCGTCGCGATGATGTTATATATCGAAGCGGCAGCTTCATCAGCTACCGAAATAATCGTGGAACTCTTCCCGTATTTCTCCAAGAATATTGATATTACGGAAGAGGAAGCCAATATCATGTATCTTGGTATTCTGATCGATACCGACCATTTAAGAGTCAGGACCGGTTCCAGAACCTTTGATGTGGCTAAACAGCTAAGAAGATACGGCGCTGATCCGATGTTGTGTGATGAACTGGCTCAGGAACCTTATGAGAACGTCATCAGAAGAAGCCGGATCATTAACGCAGGTAAATTATATAAGAAAGATATTATTGTTTCTTCCTTACCGGAAGGGACCTATACCAGATCGATCGCTTCGCAGGCTTGCGATATGATGGTCAAATCAAAAGAGATCGAAGCAGCCTTTGTCATATGCAATTCCGATAAAAATGAAGTCCTGATTTCCGCCCGTTCCAAGGGCAGGATCAATGTTCAGGTCATCATGGAAAAGATGAACGGCGGCGGACATATGACAGCAGCCGGACTGCAAGTTAGCGACAGCAGTGTTCCGAAACTGGAAGCCGAACTGCTGAAAGTGCTTGATGAATATTTCAAGGGGGAGAAGAATGAAAGTAATACTGTTGACTGATGTACCTAAACTCGGTAAAAAGGGTGAAATCAAGAATGTTGCCGACGGTTACGGCCGCAATTTTCTGATTGCCAGAGGTCTGGCAGTCATGGAATCTGACGGTTCCAAGAAGATCCTGGCCAAGCAGCAGGAAGAAGAGGCCAGACTGGATGCTCAAAGGCGTAAAGAAGCCAATGAATTAAAGGATGTACTGGAAACCAAGACCCTTGAATTCAAGGTCAAGGCTAAAGAAGGAAAGGTCTCAGGTTCGATTTCCACCAAACAGATCGAAGAGGAACTGAAAAAGGAAGGCATTATTATCGATAAAAGAAAAATCAAAGATAATGAGCCTTTAAATAACTTAGGTACATACAAAATAAGAATTGAACTGTATAAGGACGTTATTGGTATAATTAAAGTTAAGCTGATTGAGGAATAAGAATGAGCAATAAATCCATGCCGTATTCCATAGAGGCCGAAGAATCTCTACTTGGAAACATCATGTTGTATCCGGAAGCGATGAGACAGACCGTTGATGCGGGAATGGCTGCCGAAGATTTTTATCTGGAAAAACATCAGTCCATATACAACATCATGTCAGCGATGTATGAAAACAAGGAGAAGGTCGATACCGTCTCTCTTTCAACTAAGCTGAAGGATTTCGGTGTCTATGATCGGATAGGCGGTCTGGATTATCTGATGCAGCTAGCTAACGCAACTATTTCCGCCAATAATACGGCTGATTATATAACCATCATCAGAAATAAATCACTGGCCCGTAAAGTCATAAAAGTCGGTGAAGAGATTTCCAATGATGCCTACGATTCCAGTGTCGGTGTCGATGAAATGCTGGAGAATGTCGAAAGAAAAGTAACCGAAGTTACGAGATCCAAAACAAGTTCGGATTTCCGCTTGGGTGAAGAAGTTTTTGATTCGGCCTTAAAACATATCGAAGCCATTCAGGAAGCCGGAACCGATATTACCGGTGTCAGAACCTTGTATTCTGATTTAGATAAAAAGACAGCCGGATTCCAGAAGGGTGATCTGATCATTGTGGCAGCCCGTCCTTCCATGGGCAAGTCCGCTCTGGCTTTCAATATTGCTTTGAATTCTGCTTCGGTAACTCCGGGTTCGATCGCTATCTTTTCACTGGAAATGCCGGCGGAACAGGTCGCAATCAGACTGCTGGCTGCCAAAGCTAAAGTCGAAATACAGAAGTTAAGGACCGGTCATCTTAATGATGAGGAATGGTCAAGATTAAATGAAGCTTCCCAGCAGTTAAGAAAACAGAATTTCTATATCGATGATACGCCGGGTATCAAGGTCTCTGAAATGTATGCGAAATGCCGAAAACTTGCCCGAGACAACGGCTTATATATGATCATCGTCGACTATATCCAGCTGATCCAGGCAACGGGTAAGTCCGATTCGAGACAGCAGGAAGTATCGGATATTTCCAGAAGACTTAAAGCTATGGCCCGTGAACTGAAAGTTCCGGTCATTGCGCTTTCCCAACTGTCACGTGGCGTCGAACAGCGTCAGGATAAAAGACCGATGCTTTCAGACTTAAGAGAATCAGGAGCA
>JAFZQG010000035.1 GCA_017550145.1 Erysipelotrichaceae bacterium
AAATTTATAACTATTTTTTAGAATGTAGGTATGACAAGTAAATCAAGTGTTGGAACCATGCTTAATTCACTGGTTCCTATCTCACATCTCAATCAGGGTAAAGCTGCAAAGATAATCAGTTCACTTGGTCCGGATGACGTTAAGATAATCGTTAAAAACAATGAACCGATGGCTGCGATCATTCCTATTTCCCGTTTCTCCGAGCTGATCGAAGCCGAAGAACTCTTAAGGGAGAAGAATAATGGCTAGAAAACGTAAAGTACGGGCCGATCGTGTGATTATCTTGGTTTTACTTGCAATACTGGTAACGGGGTTACTGGGTTTTGGTTTTTATAAGGCTCTGGATTATTTTGCTTTTGGAAACAATAATAAACCGTCAGATAAACCAACAGTTGATCCTAAACCTGTCGAAACAAATGACAATGTCAAAGTATCTCTGGTGGATTACCAGGTCTTTACCGGTGATTCGGAAGAGATCGGTTTTGATTTTATAATTGCCCAGCTGAAGTTTGAATCGGATAAACCGATATCTTTTGATTTAGGCAATCTTCAGACTTCTGAGAAGATCTATCTGAATAATGTTTCCAAATATATAAATACTTTGGAAGAAAAATCATATAAGCTGACCAAGCTTAATATCGTAAATACAGTCGTATCCGATCAGAATGTTTATACCTGCAATGTCTTTATTCCGTTTACGACAGACAGCTATTCATTACGTTTACTGAACTCTGTCGATGCAACAATGATCGAGTTTGATCTTGATAATCACATCAATGATGTTTCGACTTTGAAATTCGATACTGCTCAGCAGATCGAAGTGGGAAATACAAATGTTACGGTTTCATCATGCTCAGTTTCAACGATGATGCTACATAACGGTATGGAATACCAGGTCCCATCGACCATGAATGTCTATACTTTCAATATCAATGTGAATAAAGTTGAAGGCAACGTCATGATTACCGATGCCCGTTTTGTCAGAGCTGTAAATGACGAAGTGATCAACTGCATGGATGAAACATATGAATCTGTAAAAGTAGACAACTGTTTAGGCAAGAAACTGGTAGCCGGCGAGAACGGTGCACTTTTCTTTGAAACAACAGCCAACAGCGGAAATCCTGATTATTCGGGATATCTGATGTTAATGTTCTCTAACAGCAACGATTGGGTAAAGATTCCGACAGTTCTGGAGTAAGATATGAAGAGATTTGTTCTGACTTTAATAACAGCTTTGATCTTTGTAAGCATATTACCTTTTACAGGTATTATCGTTTTAAAGTCGGACGAATACTATTCAATGGCCTGTGCTGTCGATGAATTCGAAGTATCATACATTGAAGGTGACGGATCATTCACAAAAGTCTCATGTCATTCAAGTTTCGATGAAGCCAAAAGGGCAATGAAAGCCAATGAGGATTATGTCGTAAGATATTCCAAATCATATTCCGCAACCAAGATCGTTGCGATGAATTCAGGTCTGGTATATTCATATCCTGGCAGAAGAAACTCTTCGACGATGACCATTTATCAGGATCCTAGTCACAGAAACGATTCATCATATAAGACCACATACGTATCAGGTTACTATCAGATGACCTATGTCGATACCTGTGGACAGGATGTCTATGACATCGGCGAATCAGGTAAAGGCTATGTAAGAGTTGTATTAAACGGATTTGAAGGCTTTGCGGATCTGGAATATACAGATCTGGTTCCGTTCAAATTCATTAATAAAGGAATCGGAATATATTTAGGCGGAGATCATGGAGGATACTGTTCATACTTCCAGGAATCTCCATACTATGTAAAACTCGAACAGGACTACTATCAGATCGAAACCAAAGGCAATTATAAAGATCTGGTATACCATTACCATCAGTCATATCCATCAAAGAATACCGATAAGGCTCTCTCTTATAGCTGGAGTGTTGATAATGCGGTTAATTATCTGAATGCGGGTATGCTGGAAGGAGTCAAATACTACTCTGATGATGGCATTAATTTCTATTCGGATTGCCGCAAGAACAATCTGATTGCGACCTGTTATAACTACTATCAGTTCCTGTCACTTAGAACCGTTACTGATATTCCTGCTTCGACATTTGACAGTTTCATCTCTTCAAAGAGCGGTTCTGTCATGAAAGATGCGGGCTCATCATTCATCAACAGACAGAATAAATACGGTTGCAATGCGCTGATCGTTTATTCGATGGCATGTCTGGAATCAGCTTATGGAACGTCAGGTTATGCCGTAAACAGAAACAATCTCTTCGGCTGGTCGGCTTATGATGATTCACCGGATGATGCATCATACTTCTCATCGGTTGATACCTGTGTCAAGGAACAGATGGGCAGAAACCTCAACTGGTTCTTGGATTACAGTAACAGAAGATATTTCGGAACCTTTGTAGGTAATAAGGGTGCCGGTATCAATGTCAAGTATGCTTCGGATCCTAACTGGGGAGCTAAGATCGCTGGTATAGCTTATTCAATTGATAAGTACAACAATAACAATAACGGCAAGCTAACCGATCATAACAAATACACATTAGCCTTAGTTGAAGGAAACTATAATGATTCTATTTACGGAAGCAACGTTTCCTGGAACACACCGTTCTATAAGTCGGCTACCGGCAATGATGTCTTCTATACAGCTAAATACGGTTCACATTATCAGAAGGATCTGATCGTAGCCATCGTATCAGATGAAGGAAACAGATACAAGATCCAGACAGCCAATCCTGTTTCTGATGGAAATCTGGTTACGGAAGATGGCGTTCTTGTGTATGACTGGAATGCATCGGTCGCTTATGTGGATAAGAGTAAAGTAAAACTTCTTTATCAGAACGGCAATGAAACAACCACAGTAGATAAGAAACCTTCTACATATGAACCGTTAACTTCTTTAAGAGGTGTAACTCTGAATTCCAATGAACTTATCTTAAACGGTATCGGTGCTATCCAGGGAATGGATTTCAACGATCCATCTAAAGTTACTCATGAAATAGTATTCATTTCGCTTGCAGATAAGAATGTTACTTATACATTTAATGCAGAGAATATTAACTCTGATGGCTATTCACAGAATGATGGCTGGGATTACACATACACCGGATTCAATCTGAAGATTACGTTACCTGATGAGAATCTTCCTGCAGGATCATATTATGTAAAACTCAGAACTACGAACGCTGATAAAACAGTTGAAACTGAATTATACAGTTCGGAAGTTTCATACAGAGTAATGTCTTCAGATAATGAAAATCAGTCTTATCTGATCAGGATGAATGATACGGTTAATTATCGGCTGGAAATCGATGTAATGTCTTTGCCTGATGAAGTTGATTTCAAGCAGATCAGTAAACCATCAGCCAGATCATCATTGGTTTCACTTGACAGTATTTCGCTTGATGATGAAGGGAATCTGTCGATAAATGCTCATGCATATATGTATTACATCAATTACGATAATCCTGAAAACATTGAATATGAGGTATATCTGGTTGATTCTGATGAGAATTATAAGAAATTGGATACTGTACTGTATGATGACGGAATCGATTATAAAACTGAATTACAGTCAAAGTATGAAATAAACAATATCAGTTTCAAAGCATTTGGAAATATCGGATTATTAGCGGAAGGCGATTATACGATTTACGTAAAAATGAAGAACAAAGTTAATGATAAACAATATCTCGATATTAACGAAATTATTAATTACGGCTTCGTTTTACCGGAAATCAGTATCGGAAATAAGAATTATCAGCTTTATACATCTAAGATCCGCAGAAGGATCATGTTGAAAGTTGAAAGTGCAACATAGGAGGAATTAAGTTATGGAAAATGAAAGTAAAATAAACCTGTTATTAATACCATTATTGGTTGTGACATTAGCGGTAGCAGGTTTTATCGGATACAGTTTCTACAATTCAAATAAGAAGGTGGAAGTCCCTGATTTTCCGGCTAAGAACGTTCAGGAAGCAAATGAATGGTGCGGTAAGCTTGAAAGCAAATATTCATGTGAGTTTGTTTACGAGCCATCTACCAGTGTAGATAAAGATATTATCTTCCAGCAGTCTATTTCTGCCGGTAATACTTTAGAGAATAAGATCACATTCACTGTTTCCAGCGGATTGATTAAAGAAATAGCTTTACCGCAGATTACTGATAGTACAACAGAAGCTGATATAAAAAACTGGGCTTCACAGAACCTGATTCTTTCCGTCAGCTTCGTTGAAGAAGAAAATGAAAAAGAAAAGGGTACGATTTTAAGAATAGAACCTACTGAAAAGATCTATACGACTACTCCTGTAACTGTATACGTTTCTTCAGGTCCTAAAGAAGAGAAGCCAGCTGAAACTGATACTAACGGAAATATTAAAGTATCATATGGTGATTATATAAATATGACCGTTTCAGAATTCGAAACTAAAGTTAAAGCATTAGGACTTGTTCCGAATCACAAAACCGAAAAAGATGCTAAATCATCTACTGTTACAAAAGGTAATATTGTATGGCATGGTTCAGGCACTTATGAAAAAGGTGAAAAGATCAATTACGGTGTCTGTACCGAAAAGACCGAATCTGATTCAATCGTTATCAAACAGGGCGACTTTGTAGGCAAAACGGAAGAAGAATTCAAGAAAAAAGCTACCGAATTAGGCTTAGTCGCTACACATGTAAGTGACAGAGATGAATACAGCGATAAGGTTTCCAAAGGCGATATCGTTACTCATGGTTATGGAACCTATACAAAAGGTGAAGAATTCAAATATGGTGTATCATTAGGCCTTAAAGATTCAAACAGTATTGTCATTACTGACGGAAAATATGTAGGTAAATCAGAAGAAGACTTCAAAAAGGCTGCAACTGATTTAGGCTTAGTCGCAAAACATATCAGTGACAGAGATAAATACAGCGATACTGTTCCTAAGGGCTATATCGTTACCCATGGTTATGGAACATACGAAAAAGGCGAAGACTTCAATTATGGTTTGTCTTTAGGTAAAGAAGGAGCCACTTCTGATATTGTTGTTAAAGAAGGCAAGTATGTAGGTAAGACCGAAGAAGAATTCAAGAAGATTGCGACAGAATTAGGTTTAGTTGCAACTCATATAAGCAGCAGAGATGCCTATAGTGATACTGTTGCAAAGGGAAGTATTGTAACCCATGGTTTTGGTACATACGAATCTAATGAAGCTTTTAATTACGGCTTATCATTAGGTAAGAAAAATGCTACATCCGAAACTGTCACCGTAAAAAGCGGTCAATACATTGGCAAATCAGAATCTGATTTCAAGACGATTGCTAATAATTTAGGTCTTACTCCAACTCATAAAACTGATAGAGACAGTTACAGCGATACAGTAGAAAAGGGTAATATCGTTACTCACGGTTACGGTACATATGTTCAGGGAGAAGCCTTCAACTACGGCTTATCATTAGGCAAAAAATCATCTTCCACAACTACAACAGTTGAAGTTGTATCAGGATATGTAGGCAAAACCGAAAATGAATTCGTAACTTATTTACAGGCTGCAGGTCTTAAGGGACAAAGAGCTGGCGTTGAATATTCCGATGATTATGCTTCCGGTGTAGTAATTTCCTACAATGCCGGAACATATGAATTAGGCGATACCGTTTCATATAAGATTTCAAACGGCAAAAAGCCTGTTTCGACAGCTGTTTTGAATAACTTTGCGGATATCTCTTCACAGATCCTTTCAACAGGTAGTTATGATAATGCCGTTACAAAAATGAAGAACTATCTGGATGGTGCCGGATTCACCAATTACACGATTACAGGTGATACCTCTTACGATTATGATGCCGGAGTTTTACTCTCTATAAAAGTTAACGGCAACGCTCATAATACGCGTGCTGAGTATAATACCGATGCCAAGATCGAAGTGGTCATCTGTAATGGTAAAAAAGACGGATAAAGCCTGATTATTTACTGAAAATTTATTTCAAAGTCTCCTCCGATGAGATATAATTAAGTCGCATAGGAGGAGATTTTAATTTATGGGAAAGACTTTCCAATCAATGGATGGTAATACTGCTGCCGCTCATTGCGCGTATGCTTTTACTGATGTCGCTGCCATTTATCCTATTACCCCGTCATCAACGATGGCTGAAGTAGTAGATTCATGGGCAACCGCCAAGAGAACCAATATCTTCGGTAATATTGTAAAAGTTGCGGAAATGCAATCAGAAGCAGGTGCTGCAGGTGCTGTTCATGGTACTTTACAGGGTGGTGCATTGGCTACAACCTTCACTGCATCACAGGGCTTGCTGCTTATGATTCCGAATATGTACAAATGGGCTGGTGAATTACTCCCAGGCGTTGTACACGTTGCTGCCAGAGCTTTAGCTACAAGCGCATTATCTATCTTTGGCGACCACGAAGATATTTATGCCGCCAGACAGACAGGCGTTTGCATGTTATGTTCAAACTCTGTTCAGGAAGCTATGGATCTCGGTGGTGTGGCACACTTAGCCGCAATTAAGGGCAGTGTTCCGTTCTTACATTTCTTTGATGGTTTCAGAACATCTCACGAAATTCAGAAAGTCGAAGTAATGGATTATGACTATCTCAAATCCTTACTCGATATGGATGCCGTAAAGAGATTCAAAGCTAATGCTTTAAATCCTCATGGTAACGCTGTTACCAGAGGCGGCGCTGAAAACGATGACGTTGTTTTCCAGACCAGAGAAGCTCAGAATGAGCATTTTGCCAAGGTTCCTGATATCGTAGCTGACTACATGGCTAAGATTTCGGAACATACCGGAAGAGATTATAAACCGTTTACTTACTATGGTGCTCCGGATGCTGAAAGAATCATCATCGCTATGGGTTCCGTAGTAGAAACGATCAAGGAAGTTATCGATGCTTTGACCGCTAAGGGCGAAAAGATCGGTGTTATTTCCGTTCACTTATACAGACCGTTCTCTGCTAAGTATCTGTTCAACGTTCTGCCAAAGACTGTTAAGAAAGTTGCAGTTCTTGATAGAACCAAGGAAATTGGTACAAGAGAACCGTTATATCTGGATGTTCTCAATGTCTTAAAAGACACAGGCATCAAGATCATCGGTGGCAGATACGGTATCGCCAGCAAGGATACAGCTCCTAACCAGATCAAGGCTGTTTATGATGAACTGGCTAAGGCTGAACCTAAAGAAGAATTCACGATTGGTATCAATGATGATGTAACTCATCTCTCACTGGATGTTGATCCTGATTTCAAGATTGACGGCACATACACTTCATGTCTGTTCTGGGGCTTAGGCTCAGACGGTACAGTCGGTGCTAACAAGAACTCCGTCAAGATCATCGGCGATAATACTGACCAGTATGCTCAGGCTTACTTCCAGTACGACTCCAGAAAAGCCGGTGGTGTAACTAGATCTCACTTAAGATTCGGTCCGGATCCAATCAGAAGTACATATTATGTAAATAACGCTGACTTCGTTTCCTGCTCACTTGATTCATACGTACTCAAGTATGATATGCTTTCAGGCTTAAAGGACGGCGGTACATTCTTACTGAATACCACGATCGAAGCTGACAAGATCGAAGATTACTTACCTAACAGAATGAAAGTTCAGTTAGCTAAGAAACATGCTAAATTCTATATCATCAACGCTACCAAGATCTGTACTGAAATCGGTATGGGCAGAAGAACCAATACGACTTTACAGTCAGCATTCTTCGCTCTTAACGAACAGATCATGCCTTACGACAAGGCTCTTGAACTGATGAAGGCTGCTGCAAAGAAGTCTTATGGCAAGAAGGGTGATGATGTCGTAGAAATGAACTGGAAGGCTATCGATGCCGGTAAGGCAGGACTGGTTGAAGTTCCTGTTAAACCTGAATGGGCTGAACTTCCTTCCAAGTTTGAAGTTGAAAAGACCGGTGATGCTTACTTTGATGAATTCGTACAGGGCTTCGATACCTTAAGCGGTTATGATATGCCTGTATCAGCATTCACGAAGTATGGTGTTCTCGATGGATCATTCAGAAACAATGTATCCTATGCTGAACACAGAAATATCGCTTCTTACGTACCTAAATGGAATCCTGAGAACTGTATCCAGTGTGGTTTCTGTTCATTCGTATGTCCGCATGCTACAATCAGACAGTTTGCTTTAACTGATGAAGAAGTAGCTAAGGCTCCGATGGCATTTGAAACTATTCAGGCTATGGGCAAAGGTGCCGAAAACTACAAGTTCAGAGTACAGGTTTCACCTGATAACTGTGTAGGTTGTGGTCTGTGTGCTGCTGAATGTCCGGGTAAGGGCGGCAATAAGGCTCTTGAAATGGTTGACGTTCACTCATTAATGAACGAAGCTCCATTAGCCGATTACCTCTTCAATGAAACTGAATACAAGGCTGATCTTGTAAACGATACGCCGAAGGGAACTCAGTTCCTGAAGCCTTACTTTGAAGTTCCGGGTTCATGCCCAGGATGTGGTGAAGCTCCTTATTACAGACTCGTTTCTCAGCTCTTCGGTCCGGATATGCTGGTAGCTAACGCAACAGGCTGTTCATCAATCTATTGCGGTTCTACTCCATCTACTCCGTTTGTTACCGATAAGAATGGAAACGGTATTGCTTGGGCTAACTCCTTATTCGAAGATAACGCAGAATACGGCTATGGTATGGCTTTAGCTAAGAACTACCAGAAGTCATTACTGTTAAAGGTCATGGAAGATAACCTTGATAAGGTAGAACCTGAACTCAAGACTTTATTAGAAGAATATCTCAAGATCAATGGCAACAGAGTTGAAGAAAAGAAACTCGCTGCCAAGATCGGTGAACTGGCTGGCAAGTCTGCATGTGAAGAAGTTCATGTACTTGCTGAACAGGTAAGAGACCTCGTATCCAATTCTGTCTGGATCGTCGGTGGTGACGGCTGGGCATACGATATCGGTTACGGCGGCTTAGACCATGTTATCGCCAACAACCTTAACGTAAATATACTGGTTCTGGATACCGAAGTTTACTCCAACACCGGTGGCCAGTCATCCAAGTCTTCACAGGCTGCTTCTATCGCCCAGTTCGCTGCCGGCGGTAAGGCTGTAGCTAAGAAGGACTTAGGTCAGATTGCAATGAGCTATGGACATGTATATGTTGCTTCCGTATGTATGGGTGCCAACAGAATGCAGGCTATCAAGGCTTTGAAAGAAGCTGAAAGCTACAATGGTCCGTCTCTGATCATTGCTTACTGTCCATGTGAACTCCACGGAATCAAGGGTGGTCTGTCAAAACAGCAGCTCGTTCAGAAACAGGCTGTTGAGTGTGGCTATGTTGCACTGTACAGATATGATCCTCGTAACGAATCTCCTCTAACAATCGATTACAAGACACCTGATTTTGATAAGTTCCAGGACTTCCTGATGGATGAAGCTAGATACAACAACCTTGTTAAGGTAAATCCTGAAAAGGCTGAAGAATTATACGAAAAAGCTAAGAACGACGCAAAGAGAAGATTTGCGAACCTCGAAGCCAGAGCAAAATAATTCATATGAGCCCGTCAATCGACGGGCTTTTATTTTGGTTTAATATGATAAAATAAAGGTAATAAGAAACTTTTAATAGTGTTTTTTGAATTGTGCATATGATTCAATGGCATTACAGATAAAAATGGAGGCTATATGATTCGTTGGGCTATCTATGGAATGGTCTATCTCGGTGCATTACTGATGGTGCATAACATTTACTGTTACAACAAATATGCCCATGCAACCGAAAAAAGAGGCGACTGGGGTAAAGACAAGAGTATTCTTTTTATTCCGGTCATTCTGCTGGTTTTATTCCTGATCGGTTATCTGTTCATAGGCATTTTCGGTAAACCAGATATCGTTATGGCCGCTGTTCTTTTCGGAGGCAGTATTTTCGTTTTCATCATGTATAAACTGGTAAGCAGAATTACCGATAAAGTAATCGAAAATGAAAAACTGGAAGCCGAACTCATGGCTGCTGAACAAAGCAGTAAAGCCAAGAGCAGTTTCCTTGCCAGTATAAGCCATGAAATGCGCACTCCGATGAACGTCATTCTGGGACTTGATGGGTTGGCTTTGAATAATCCGGATCTTCCAGAAGAAACAAGACAACAGTTGGAAAAAATAAATCAGAGCGGAAGACATCTTTTGGGTTTAATCAATAACACTCTGGATATGAACAGTATCGAAACAGGCGAATTAAACCTTAAACAGGAGAACTTTTCATTAGGTGAAAGTATTGAACAGATCAACGCGATAATAAAGACCCTGTGCGATGAAAAAGGCCTCAAATTTGATGTTTCAGTTGCGGAAGATGCGGATAATTACTATATCGGTGATGAGATGCTGCTGAAGCAGACCTTACTTAATATTCTGGAAAATGCGGTCAAATATACCGAAAAAGGCAGTATTTCCTTTGATATAAAGAAAGAAGAAACAGATAAAGACAACTGTAAACTGATGTTTACTATTAGTGATACAGGTATAGGAATGAGCGAAGAATTCTTACAGAGAGCTTTCCAGGTCTTCTCTCAGGAAGATTCCAGTTCAACAAACAGATACGGCGGCAGCGGCTTAGGTTTAGCTGTAGCTAAAAGTATGACCGATCTGATGGGCGGTGAAATAAAAGTTAACAGTAAGAAAGATGAAGGATCTACATTTGTTATAACTATTCCGTTTAAATACGGTGAAGAAAAGAAAGAAAATGCAGTTACAGATGAAACCGTTGATCTTGATGGTTTAAGAATTCTGATCGTTGAAGATATCGATGAGAATGCGGAAATCGTTTCTGATCTGCTTGAACTTGAGAATGTGGAATGTGAAAGAGCTCAAAACGGCAAAGTAGCACTGGAGATGTTTGAAAAATCAGATATAAACTATTATGATGCTATTCTGATGGACTTAAGAATGCCGATGATGGATGGACTTGAAGCCAGCCGTAAGATCAGAGAATTGGATAGAAATGATGCCGAAATAATTCCGATTATCGCTTTGACTGCGAATGCTTTTGAAAGTGATATCGAACAGTCATTGAAAGCCGGAATGAATGCTCATCTTGTTAAACCTGTTGATGCTGATCTTTTATACACAACAATCAAACAGCTCGTATATAAAGCACGTGAAAAAGGAGGCCTGGAATAATGATTAAATCGAAACAGATTCAAAGACCTCAACTGGTGCTGGTTGTTGATGATCAGGAAATAAACCGCGATGTATTAGGCGCTATCTTAGAAGATGACTATGAAGTAATCTATGCGTGTGATGGTAAAGAAGCCTTAGACATCATGAGAGAGAAAGCCGAAAAGCTTTCGATCGTCTTACTGGATCTGATGATGCCGGTGATGAATGGTTTTGAAGTTCTGGAAACTGTCCAGAGCGATGATCTGTTAAAGCGTATTCCGATCATCGTTTTGACGGCAGAAAAGAATGCCGAACTGCAAGCTTTACAGATGGGTGCAGCTGACTTCATCACCAAGCCTTTTGATATGCATGAAGTCATTCTGGCCAGAGTAGGCAGAATCATTGAATTAAGTGAAGGCAGACAGCTTATTTCGGCTGCCGAATATGATCGTTTAACGATGTTATATAACCGTAACTTCTTCTTTGAGTATGCAGACCGTATTTATCGTTACCATCCGGAACTTAAGATGGATGCGATTATTCTGAATATTGAACAGTTCCATCTGATTAATGATGTTAACGGACGTGATTTCGGCGATGAAATATTGAAGACGATCGGTATGGAAATCAGAAGTTTCTTAAGTGAAACCGAAGGTATTGCCAGCCGTTTTGATGCTGATATTTTCTACATTTACTGTGTAAAACAGGATGATTATCAGAAGCTTCTGGAACGTTTCCAGAACTGTGTGAATAATCTTTCGGAAAATGTCAGTATTCATCTGAGAATGGGAGTTAAGCCTTGGCGTGAAGATGTTGAGCCTGTAACGATGTTTGACAGAGCACGGACTGCCTGCAATATGGTAAGAGGAAACTATCAGAATCCTCTGATGATCTATAACGATTCAATGCGCACCAAAGAGATCTTTAATCAGCGTTTGCTTAATGATCTTAATGCGGCTGTTGAGGAGAAGCAGTTGATGGTCTATTATCAGCCTAAATACAACATTCAGTGTGATCCGCCTAAATTAAGCAGTGCGGAAGCCTTGATCCGCTGGAAACATCCGGAATTAGGAATGATTTCTCCTGGTGATTTTATTCCTTTGTTTGAAGGAAACGGCTTAATCAATGTCGTAGATAATTATGTGTGGAAAGAAGCTGCCAGACAGGTTGGTGAATGGAAAAACAAATATGGTTTCCATCTGCCGGTTTCGGTAAACCTCTCCAGAGCCGATATCTTTGATCCGCAGCTGATCGAGAAACTGGTTAATCTTATCAAGAATAATGATCTGAAATACAAGGATCTCAAACTGGAAGTAACGGAATCAGCCTATACGGATAATGCCAAGAAGTTACTGGAACTGATTTCGAACTTAAGAACCTTGGGTTTTGAAGTCGAAATGGATGATTTCGGTTCCGGTTATTCTTCTTTGAATATGCTTTCGGAAATGCCGATCGATGTTCTGAAAATGGATATGAAATTTGTCAGAAATATCGAAGAAAATGAAACGGATTTCCTTCTGGTAAAATTGATTCTGGATATTGCCAAATATCTCAATCTCCATGTTGTAGCGGAAGGTGTAGAAAAAGAAGGGCAGCTGAATCTCTTGAAAGATGCCGGCTGCGACCTGGTACAGGGCTTCTATTTCTCCAAACCGTTACCACCGGAAGAATTCGAAAAACTGATTGAAAAAGAAATCTCGATTGAAAGGAATGAAAACTAATGACACTACAGGAATTATATGAAAAAATCGGCGGTGATTATGAACAGGCAATGCGCGTGCTCAGAATGGATAAACTGCTTGATAAGCATATCAGAAAGTTTGCGAATAATGATGTAGTGGAGAAACTCATTAACTGTGAGAATGATTTTGATCCGACTGTACTTTTCGAAAGTTCTCATGCGATTAAAGGTGTCTGTGCCAATCTGGGATTGACAAAAATATCTGATACGGCTTCGGATATTGCCGAAGAATTCCGTCCGGGAAATGAGCGGAAAATGAGCGATGATGAAGTTAAAGAAAAGATCCGTTATATTGAGGATATGTATAAACTTACAGTTGATTCGATCAATGAATACGTTAATCAATAAATTTGAAATATGAGTATTAAGAATAACGATAATAATCCGGATAGAAGAAAGTATCTGACCTTATTGGGAGCGTGGGCTCTGGCATTTGGCTGCAGTGTAGGCTGGGGTTCTTTCGTCATGCCGGGATCGACTTTCTTGCCGATCGGCGGTCCTATGGGAACGACATTAGGTATCGGTATCGGCGGTCTGGTGATGATCGTTCTGGCTGCCAATTATCATTATCTGATGAACAGATATCCTGATGGCGGCGGTACATATACCTATACCAAGAAGTGTTTCGGCTATGACCACGGTTTCTTAAGCGGCTGGTTTCTGATCCTTACTTATGTGGCGATAATCTGGGCCAATGCGACAGCTTTACCGTTAATAGCCAGAACTGTCTTCGGGTCATTGTTCCAGTTTGGTTTTGATTATAATATCGCCGGTTATCATATCTATTTCGGTGAGATCTTGCTGGCTGATGCATCATTAGTTGTTTCCGCCTGGATCTGTCTGAACAGAAAAAGATCTGAATTCCATCAGTCGATCATGGCTCTTATACTTTTTGCAGGAATCATGATCTGTGCGATTGCCGCTATGAATCAGTCGACCGGTGTATTTGATCCGGCTTATGTACCTGAAAGCAATAAGTTAGGTGCAGTCTTTACGATCTTCTCACTGACACCTTGGGCTTTTGTCGGATTTGAATCGATATCTCATTCCGCACATGAAGCTAAATTCTCCTTAAAAGATTCATTCAAAGTGATGGTAATAGCTATCATTACAGCTTCCTTAGCATATATTTTCCTTTCCTTACTGGCAGCTTCTTTATATCCTGAGCGCTGCGGCAGCTGGATCGAATATATAGCTAATTTAGGAGAGTATGGCGGTCTGGCTTCACAGCCGACTTTCTTTGCGGCTGATAAGGCTTTAGGTACGACTGGTATAGCTATACTCTCGCTTGCTTCGTTATGCGGTATTTTTACGGGATTGATTGGCAACTATATTGCCTTAAGCAGATTGTCATGTTCTTTATGTGAAGACGGATTACTGCCTGAATGGATAGGCAAAACAGATGATAACTTTGTACCACGAAACAGTATCTTACTTATCATGGCTGTTTCAATGGTCCTTCCGTTCTTGGGCAGAACGGCAATCAGCTGGATCGTCGATGTAACTACAGTCGGCGCAACGATCGCTTATGCTTTTACTTCGGCTTGTGCCTATAAGACAGCCCGTATACAGAATGATCAGAAAATGGTTTATACCGGTTTTGCGGGTATGGTTATTTCCTTACTGTTCGCACTGGAATTCCTGATCCCGAATCTGCTTTCCGTCAAGACTCTGGCGACCGAATCTTATCTGATCCTTGCTTTATGGAGCATTGTCGGTTTCATCTATTTCGACAGAAATCTGCGTCATGATAAAGAAAGAAGATTAGGCCGTTCGATCATCGCCTGGGTCGTATTA
>JAFZQG010000036.1 GCA_017550145.1 Erysipelotrichaceae bacterium
CATTTCAATTCCTTCCTATGGCATTAACTGTGCCATCCATGAATTTAATCTGAAACTCTTTATTCAACAGTTCCGCTTTTTTCTTAACTACTTTCTCATCCTGTAAGACCATTGTATAGCCTCTTTTTAAGACGTTTTCCGCATTATATGCTTCAAGTAAAGTATTTAACCGTTTAAAGGCCAATTTTACGCTGTTAAGCCTGAAATCAAGCCTCATTGACATCTGTGAAGTAATATGTTCGATCTTTTCGTTTGAATAATTCAAAGTATAGATGATACTCTTTCTGATCTTATCGATATCCGCATCGATATTATCTTTCATATTTTCAAGATGCTTCTGGAAATGCAATAATCTCTCTATCGTATAATCGAAATTCATCCGTTTCTTTTCATAGATATTTATCAGATTGTCTTTAAGATCGTTTTCGTATTCATCGATCAGCTCCATTACATCTCTAATATCAGGTGTAATAAGTTCTACCGAAGCCGTAGGAGTAGCAGCTCTTAAGTCACAGACAAAATCACATAAGGTGAAATCCTGTTCATGTCCTACTCCTGATACGATAAATGTCTTCAGGTCATAGATCGTATTGACCAGATTTTCATCATTGAAACAGAAAAGATCTTCAAATAACCCTCCTCCCCTGGCCAGGATGATCGCATCGTAATTCTTCTTATCTACTTCCAGCAATTTCGCAATAATATCGGCCGGTGCATCATTACCCTGAACCAGAACCGGATAGAAATCAACTTTACATAAAGGCCAGCGTCTGGCAAAGGTAGTTCTAATATCTGACATTGCAGCGGACTTATCACCTACAAGTACAGCAACTTTTTCGATGTATATCTTTTCCAGTTCGATCTTATGATCATCATCAAACTTGCCTTCAGCTGTAAGTTTCTTTTTAAGCGCTTCATAACGCGCATAAAGATCGCCCAGTCCTTCCGGTTTCATACCGCGGACATATAACTGCAACTGTCCTGATGTTTCAAAGATCGAAGTATTGGCATAAACAACTACCTTATCGCCGTTTTTCGGTTCAAAGCTTAAAGTAGCGGCAGATGATTTAAACATTACGCAGCTGATCGCTGCACTTTCGTCTTTTAAAGTGAAATACAGATGACCAGAAAAATGTCTGTGGTAATTGGAAATTTCCCCAGACACATAGATTTTCTGCAGATTATTATCTGTATCGAGACGGTTCTTTAAATACCTTAAGAGGCTGCTTACAGTGAGCTGTTGCATATATTATCGAGAACCCCATTGATATATTTATACGCATCTTCATCACAGTATTCTTTGGCCAGTCTGACCGCTTCATCGATCACAACTGCCTTATCATTTATTTTCGTTTTTAATTCACTGACCGTTTCCAGTAAAATAGCCTGCTCGACAAGATTCAGTCTGTCAAAAGACCATTTATTCAGATACTGGCTTATTTCTTCGATATATGATTCTTTATTTATATTTAAATCGTCTCTGACAGCTTTCAGATAATCGTTATCATCATCTTCAAAATTATCCTCAAAACAGCTGTTAAGATCCTTGTGCAATAATAAGTGCTGATAAAGAGCAAACACGATTTTTTCGCGATATTCATGGCGGTTAAGCATATAAATATTATATACCAAAGAAATGCTTAAGACTATCCGGAGTGGTATAATTTCAGATATGGAAAATAAAGGTTTTCTAAGCAGATTCTTTGCCCATTTGCATACCATCAACACTCATCGTTTTCTGGTCATGAAAACCTGTTTTAAATGCGGAATGTATTCACAGGGATTAAAACACGATCTCTCTAAATACTCATTCTCGGAATTCTGGCCATCGGTCAGATACTTTCAAGGCGATCGTTCTCCGATCAGCAAAGAAAAAGAAATAAACGGTTATTCGGAATGCTGGCTACATCATAAAGGCAGAAATAAACATCACTGGGAATACTGGATCGACCGTCTGGGCAAAGATACCAAATTGACTGTCATAGAAATGCCTTTCCCGTATATGCTGGAATCGGTGATCGACAGAATATCTGCTTCCAAAGTCTATAAAAAAGAAAACTATGTCGACAGTGAGCCGTATCACTTTTTTGTCAATTCAAGAGAATATTCGACCATGAACCAGGACACGGCTCATCAGATCGAAAAACTTCTCGAATATCTTAAGGATAACGGCGAAGAAAAAGCTCTTGCATACTACAAGAGCCTTTACAAACAATACAAGAAAGATAAGAATTTTACTTATCGGTGTTCAGAGTAACTTTTACCTCATAAGGCAGCTGAACATATTCAACACCCGCTTCATCCAGCATTTTCTTCGAAGCGATATTCCCTTCCGTACCATCATATTTATCTGATTCATAAATGATCTTTTTTATGCCTGACTGAATTATAGCTTTGGCGCATTCATTGCAAGGAAACAGTGAAACATATAAGGTACAGCCATTAACCGGACGCGGTGAATTAAGTATTGCATTGAGTTCCGCATGAACTACAAAAGCATATTTTGTTTCTAAGAAACCTCCGTCTCTGGCCCAAGGAAAATCTTGGTCGTTACAGCCTCTAGGCATACCGTTATAACCTATGGATACGACTTTCTTATCCTGATCGATAATGCAGGCTCCGACCTGCGTATTCGGATCCTTTGATCTTAAAGCGGACAGATGTGCGAGTCCCATGAAATATTCATCCCAAGTGATAGTCATACTAGCCTCCGTATTTCTGATAAACATTCATCAGTCTCTGAGTTAATTTAAGGGCATAATCCTTAAATCCCATGTCATTTATAATCTTCACAACCTCCATATCGGTTCCCCCGTATATCGGTTCGATTTTTCTAATTGTCACATATTTTATAAACAGGCACAACACCATTGCTGCAATCAGTATAGCCGGACCTCTTTTATCTTTCTGATTCATATAGAAATAAATCACCAGTCCGGCTACCAAACCGCCTAAGTGTGCGATCCAAGCTGTTTTATCCATCAGATTGATCAAAAGATTAATTACAATCAAAGGAATAAATGAACGTATGTTTACCATTTTCAGTTTAAGCAGATCGATGATCATAATGATCAGAAGACCGTAAATAGCTCCTGAAATACCTACTGTGATCGTATTTTCCGTTAAAATCGACTGTGTTAACGATCCGGTCAACAGACAGATGAGGAATGTTATCAGGTAATTCTTCTGCCCTAACCTCATTTCCATATATCTGCCGATCAGATACAGAGAATACATATTTGTCGCATAATGAAGGATGCCATCATGAATAAAGGCGCAGGTAATCAGACGCCAGAACTGTCTTAAACCCAGGGTAAAAGTCATATAATCGGCGCCCATAAGCACATAAACACTGCTTGCGGAATACTTTGTTTTGAATAATTCGCAGATCAGGAAAATAACCGTACAGATCGCCATCGTTCCATAAGTGACAAATGTATAGTTTCTCTGGAAGAACGGTATTTCTTTTAATCTTCTTTTATTAGTCTCTTCAATCGAAGCAATCAGCCTGTTCATTTCTTTATCCGCATCTTCATAATCGACAATTGCGGTATAGATCTCCGGATATATATCATGAACATCGTAACCGTTAGTATAATCTTTCATGACATTCAGATATTTATACGGTTCGAATTCGCTGTTATAGATAAATTCCCCCACATGGATATCAAGAAAAGACAGTTCTTTCTTATATAAGGCTTCAAAACCTTTGATTATGTTTTTTACACGGTTCTGATCTTTGGAAAATTCTTCCGGATTATTGCATGTGATTCTGATCAGCTGAAAATTGGGATCTTCTTCCTTACACATCCATAATTCAACATTCAGATAATCCGCATACTGCTTAATAAACTGCTGTCTGAAATCATATTTGCTTATGAGTTCATTCGCAACCTGGTACATATTAACAAAGGAACCATTATCCATAAAATTTACCACCTTTCTGTTTTATGTACTCGATCATATATTCAGGCATTTCTGTCTTGAATTCCATTCTTTCTCTGCTTCTCGGATGAATAAATGAAAGAAAATAGGCATGCAAATACTGACCGCTGTCATCCAGAGTCTTTTTTGCATAATGAGGATCATTTACGACGCTGTGATTGATAAACTGCATATGCACTCTTATCTGATGGGTTCTGCCTGTTTTCAGTTCCACATCCAGTAAAGTGGAGTCATCATATCTTTCCAGTACATGGAACAAGGTAATGGCTTCCTTGGAGTTTTTAGGGGTCACACACATCTGCTGTCTGTTCTTTTCACTTCGGCCTATTGGTGCATTTATCTCCCCTTCGTTATTCTCTATGACCCCGTTTACGATCGCATAGTATTTTCTGAAACAGGTCTTATCCTGCAGCTGTTCGGATAAAAACTGATGAGCTTCATTATTCTTCGCACAGACCAGTAAACCGGAAGTATCCTTATCGATACGATGTACGATACCAGGACGGTAATAACCGTTGATATCCGAAAGTTCCTTGCAATGATACAGCAAGGCATTGACGATCGTGCCATCAGGATTGCCTACCGCCGGGTGAACGACCATATTCTTAGGTTTATTGATGACGATCAGATCTTTGTCTTCATATACAATATTCAACGGAATATCCTGAGGAACTATATCCGTCAGGGTCTTTTCTTCATAAGAAAAAGAAATACGGTCTCCGCTTTCAGTCTTTATTTTTTTATTTGGAACTTCACCATTAAGTAAAACTTCGCCCTTTTCGATCAGTTTCTGGATGGCTGTCCTTGATAATGGTGTATTTTCCGAGAGATAGGTATCAAGTCTGATACCGGCGTTCTCATCATCGACTTTAAGATTTATCTGTGGCATTCCTACTCTCCAGGATAACTTTTATGATCAGGATAAAACACCCTACCGTAATAAAACTGTCTGCAATATTGAAAACCGGATAATCATAGCCGAAGATCTTGAAATCAAGAAAATCGATCACATAGCCCAGTTTTACACGATCGATCAGATTACCGATTGCTCCAGAAATAATAAGTAAATAAGATATTTTCGAAATGATATCCTTTTTATCCGTTGTCAGTAACATATACCCCATCGCAAAACAGGCAATTACCGATAAACTGCTTAAAAATAATGTCGCATTCTGCAGGATCGAGAAACCTGCTCCGTAGTTTCTGACATAAGTCAGATTAAAAAAACCCTTAATCAGAACGATTACCTGACCAAGCCTGATATTCTCTACGATGGCATTCTTTACGATCTGATCGATTATAACCAGGATCGTAATAAAAGCGATATATATTACGTACAGCATAATTCACTAATGAAATAAACACGATTTCTCGTGTTTGAAACTATTTATTGGCTTTATATGATTTGAGAGCTCTGGCGATCTGATCCGGACAGCTTGTGCCCTTACCGCCGCAGTCAACACCTTCAAATCTTTCGATCACATGATCGATATCCATCCCGACAAGCAGTCTGGAAATACCTCTGAGGTTTCCCTGACAGCCGCCTTCAACCACCAGTGATTTAATAATATTGTCTTCAATATCGAATGTGTAATGTCTGGAACAGACTCCGTATGGCGTATATTCAAACTTCATACAAATACCCTTCTTTCTCTTAAATTTTATATTAAATAAAGGATATTTGCTAGTTTAATGATACGGGATTTGTTAAAATTATCTGGGGGAAATTCATATGCAGAAAATTAGAACGAGATTTGCACCTAGTCCTACCGGTTATATGCATATCGGTAATTTAAGAACGGCCTTATATGCCTATCTGATCGCCAAAAAAGATGATGGCGATTTTATCTTAAGAATCGAAGATACCGATCAGGGAAGACTCGTTGAAGGTGCTGTTGATATCATTTACGATACACTTGCGCAGTGTAATCTTAAACATGACGAAGGACCGGATCTGGGCGGCAATTACGGACCGTATGTCCAGTCCGAAAGAATGAAATCCGGTATTTACTACGAATATGCCCATAAACTTGTGGAAATGGGCAAAGCTCATGTCTGTTTCTGCAAAGAAGAAGATATCGAAGCGCAAAGACAGAAACAAGGCGATTCTTTCTATTTTGTCGATCCTTGTAAGTTATTAAGCAAAGAAGAAGTAAAACAGAGAATCGATAACGGTGAAGAATATGTCATCAGATTAAATGTCGAACCTGAAGGTACGACATCCTTTAATGATGAAGTATACGGAACCATCACTGTTGAAAATAAGACCTTGGATGAAATGGTTTTACTGAAATCAGATGGCTTCCCTACTTACAATTTTGCGAATGTCATCGATGACCATCTGATGGATATTACGGATGTCGTCAGAGGAAATGAATATCTTTCTTCGACACCTAAATACAATCTGATCTATGAAGCCTTCGGCTGGGATATTCCGCGTTATATCCATTGCCCTCCTGTCATGAAAGATGAGCATCAGAAGCTTTCAAAACGTAACGGTGATGCCTCTTTCCAGGATCTGATGGCTAAAGGCTATCTGCCTCAGGCAGTATTGAACTATATTGCTTTATTAGGCTGGGCTCCAAGCGAGGACAGAGAAGTCTATTCTTTAGAAGAATTATGCAAGGCTTTTGATGTCAAACGTATCGGTACGACCGGTGCGATCTTCGATATTGAAAAACTTACCTGGATGAACGGTGTTTATCTCAGAAACATGGAGATCGATTCATATTATGAACTGGTAAGGCCTTATATTGAAGAAACAGTCGGCACATCATTTAACTATAAACTGATCGCCAATGCAATCCATGACCGCGTCAATATCCTTTCCGAAATCAGCGATATGATCTCTTTCTTCAATGAAACAAGTTCATATGAGACTGATATCTACAACAACAAGAAAGCCAAGACCGATCCTGAACTGACAAAGGTAATCCTTCCTGAAGTCTATAAATCATTGGAATCTTTAGACACCTGGAATAATGATTCCATCTTTACTGCTTTAGCAGCTAAAGCTCAGGAACTCGGATACAAAAACATCACAATGATGTATCCTCTGCAGGTTGCCTTATCCGGAAGAAGCGTCGCTCCGGGCGGTGCGACCGCGATTGCGGAGATCCTTGGCAAACAGGAAACGTTAAAAAGAATCAGCGAAGCACAAAACAGACTGTAATAAGTCTGTTTTCTTTAGGAAATATGGTATTTTTAGTATAATTTTAGTTATGAAAGATATAAGAATAATTGAAGTCAAACAGTCGGTTTTCGCCTCCAATGACAAAAGAGCGGCTGAATTACGAAATGAACTGAAAGAAAAGAAGATTTTTTTATTGAACGTTATGTCTTCACCCGGTTCGGGCAAGACTACGACCTTAACCGGCATCATCAACGAATTAAAAGATGAATTCAGAATCGGTGTCATGGAAGCCGATATCGATTCGGATGTTGACGCAAGAACAGTATCTAAGCTTACCGGTGTCGAAGCCATTCAGCTTCATACCGGAGGTATGTGTCATCTGGATGCCGATATGACCAGACAGGGAATCGAATCTCTCGAAGACAAGGATAACTATGATCTGATCATTCTCGAGAATGTCGGAAACCTCGTCTGCCCTGCCGAATTCGATACCGGCGCAGTCAGGAATATGTGTATCCTTTCCGTTCCTGAAGGAGACGATAAGCCTTTAAAATATCCTCTGATGTTTGAAGTATCGAATTTTGTGCTAATCAATAAACTGGATGTTATAGACTACTTTGACTTTGATTTGAATAAATGTAAAGAAAATATAAAATACCGTAATCCTAATGCGGATATCTTTGAAATCTGTGCCAAAACCGGTATGGGAATCAAGGAAGTCAGCGATTATATACGCAATCTTATTTATGACTGGAGAAAATAACTATGCCTGAGATGTCCAAGAAATATACACCTCGTTTTATGGGTGAAGAGAAACCTAATGAAAAGATTCTGGCATTAGGAAAAAAGATTACCGATGTGGCAGCACATAAGCTTTTCGGTATTACCGCAAATGATCCGGAATACTGGGGTCTAAGAACGATCTGTACCGATGAAATGGCTGATGTGGCTTTAAAGATGGAAGTCAGAGCTCATTATACGCTTGATCAGATGGTCAAGCTTACAGGTATGGATAAAGAAAAACTTGAACCGTTACTTGAAGAAATGGCTCACCGCGGTTTACTCGAATTTGACTATGGTGATCATTATGACAACAACGGTCCGATCAAGGACGCACCGAAAGTAAAGAGATATCAGCTGCCGATGTTTGTACCGGGTTCTGCCGAGTTCACAAACATGCTTAAGGAACAGATCGATGAATTCCCGGAACTGGCTCAGTTCTTTGAAAGAATGACTTTTATTCCTTTGGCAGGTATTACCGAAATGGTTCCTCCTGGTGGTGCCGGTATCGGTATGCATGTCATTCCGGTTGAAAAAGCAATTTCCTTAGAGAACAAAACTCTTGATATCGAACATATATCTCACTGGTTAAAGAAATATGAAGGCCATCTGGGTGTCGGTATCTGTTCTTGCCGTTACGGCCGAGCCAAACTCGGTGAAGGAAGCGGCGACTCCTGTGAAGACTGGTGTATCGGTGTCGGTGATATGGCAGACTATTGCCGTGAAACCGGTAAGGGTCATGACATAACTTATGAAGAAGCAATGCAGATCCTGAAGAATGCCGAAGATAACGGTTTTGTCCATCAGATAACCAATATTGATGGTGAAGATAAGATCTTTGCGATCTGTAACTGCAACGTCAATATCTGTAATGCCTTACGTACCTCGCAGTTATTCAATACCCCTAACCTTTCACGCAGTGCCTATACAGCTAAAGTTGATCCTAAAAACTGTGTAGCGTGCGGTAAATGTGTTGAATACTGTCCGGCCGGCGCGGTCAAGCTCGGTCAGAAGCTCTGTACCAAGAACGGTCCGGTTGTTTATCCGAAACACGAACTTCCTGATCATATGTCCTGGGGTGAAGATAAATGGGATGAAGACTACCGTGATAATAACCGTATCAACTGTTATGATACCGGTACGGCTCCATGCAAGACGGCCTGCCCTGCCCATATTGCCATTCAGGGATATCTGAAGATGGCCTCACAAGGCAGATATCAAGATGCTTTAGCTTTGATCAAGAAAGATAATCCATTCCCTGCCATCTGCGGCAGAGTCTGCAATAAGCGCTGTGAAGACGCCTGCACGAGAGGTTTATTTGATCAGGCAGTTTCCATTGATGCCGTAAAGAAATTCATTGCCAAACAGGATCTTGAAGCTGAAACAAGATATATTCCGCCGGTCATCATTCCTTCTAATGTTGAAGACCACTGGAAACAGAAGATCGCCATTATCGGTGCCGGTCCTGCCGGTTTATCATGTGCCTACTATCTGGCAACCAAAGGTTATAAACCGACTGTTTTTGACAAGAATAAATTTCCGGGCGGCATGATGCGTTACGGTATTCCTTCATATAAGCTCGAAAAAGACGTCATAGACGCTGAAATCGAAGTTTTAAGGGAATTAGGTGTTGAAATAAAATGCGGTGTAGAAATCGGTAAAGATGTCACTCTTGATGATTTAAGAAAAGATGGATACAAAGCCTTCTATATCGCTATCGGCTGCCAGGGTGGCAAATATCCGGGTATTCCAAACGAAAATGCTGAGGGTACATATCTCGCTGTCGATTTCCTTAAGAAAGCTTCTGAAGATCAGAAACAGAAACTTAAAGGCAAAGTAATCGTCATTGGCGGTGGTAACGTTGCGATCGACTGTGCCCGTACAGCACACCGTTTCGGCGGACATAATATCGAATTATACTGTCTGGAAAGCCGCGACACGATGCCGGCAACTAAACTGGAAATCGAAGAAGCCGAAGATGAGAATATCACCATCAATAACGGTTGGGGTCCTAAAGAGATCACACTTAATAACGATGGAACGATTAAGGATGTTATCTTCAAGAGATGTCTGTCTACAGTTGATGAGAACGGTAAATTCAATCCTACATATGATGAGGACGATATAACTGTCGTTCCTGCTGATTATGTAATCTATGCAATCGGTCAGACGATCGACTGGGGCAATCTGCTTAAGGGTTCCAAAGTTGAATTCTGGCATGGCAACTACCCTGTCGCCGATCCATTAACTTATCAGACTGCGCAAGAAGATATCTTTGTCGGCGGTGATGTCTATACCGGTCCGAAGTTTGTCATAGACGCTATCGAACAGGGCCATCAGGCTGCGGATTCCTTACACCGTTATGTTCAGCCTGGTACTTCCATGACTATCGGCAAGAACAGAAGACAGTTTGTCATGCTGGATAAAGATAATATCGAGGTCGATGATTACGATCATGCCGGCAGACAGTTTGAAGGTATGGACGAAAGCATCGATTACCGCAATTCCTTCCGTGATGCCCATAAGACTTTAACAGAGGAACAGGTAAAGATTGAAACATCAAGATGTCTCTCCTGCGGTGCATCAGTCGTTGATGAGAACAAGTGTATCGGCTGCGGTATCTGTACTACCAAGTGTGAATTTGATGCTATCCATCTGTTCAGAGATCATCCTGAACACTCCAAGATGATCAAATCGGAAGACAAATTCAAAGCCATTATTCCTTATGCTGCTAAACGTGCCGTCAATATCAAATTCGGCAAGAAGACACCTGAAGAAAAAGAGTCCGAAAAGAAACATAAGGAATGGAAGAAAGCCAAGAAAGAAGCAGCTAAGAATGCATGAACTCGGTGTCGTCTTCCATGTGATCGATGAAATCGAAGAACTTGCTGAAGCAAACAATGTCGAACATGTCAACAGTGTTACCTTGCAGATCGGAACCGTTACCGGAATCATTCCCGATTATCTGATCGACTGCTGGAACTGGGCCGTAAGCAAGCACGAAAACATGACCGAATGTAAACTGATCATTGAAAAGATCGAAGCTATCACCCATTGCGAAAACTGCGGAGAAAACTACAATACGATCATTTACGGAAAGAAATGTCCGCATTGCCAAAGTGATAATACCTATCTTATTCAGGGAAATGAATTTATGATAAAAGAAATGGAAGTCATCTGACTTCCATTTTGCTTTTTTATGGTGATCTGTATGGGATTCGAACCCATGAATGTCGCCTTGAGAGGGCGATGTGTTAACCGTTTCACCAACAGACCGTTTAAGGAGCTTTATTGCTCCTTTATTTTATTATACTATTCAGCTTCCTTTTCGGCTGCTTTTTTCTTGGCAGTCTTCTTTTCAGCAACTTCAGCCTTCACTTCTTCGCTTTCAGCTTTGACAGCTTTCTTAGCTTTAGCTTCATTAGCTACCTTGCCGTTTTTAGCTGTATCGCAGATCTTTGCGAAATCTTCAGGATTGTGGATAGCGATTTCCGAAAGCATCTTTCTGTTTACGGAAACACCGGCTTCCTTTAAACCATGCATGAGCTTGGAATATGATAAGCCATTCATTCTGGCAGCAGCGTTGATTCTGGCGATCCAGAGTTTACGCATTTCTCTCTTGAGCTCTCTTCTGTGAATGTAAGCATACTTCCATGAATGCATTACCTGCTCATGAGCGGTCCTGTACAGTAAGTGTTTTGATCCGAAATAGCCGGATGCAGCTTTTAAGAATTTCTTTCTTCTGTTTCTTGTAGGAGTTGATCCTTTAATTCTAGCCATAATTTTCTATCCTCCTAACCCTGTAATAATTCCTTATCTCTCTTAACGACAGTCTTATCAACGAGAGATGGCTTGTGTAAGTGTTTCTTCTGTTTGTGTGTCTTGTTCTGAGCAAAGTGCGAAGTATAGTTAGAATACTTTCTCAGTTTGCCAGTACCGGTGACTTTTACTCTTTTCGCAAAAGTCTTCTTTGTTTTCATCTTTGGCATTTTCTCTTCCTCCTATTTTTTCTTAGGCATTAAAACACAAGACATGATGTTGCCTTCAAGTTTAGGTGTCTTATCAACAGATGAGATATCAGAAAGCTTTTCAATGAATTCGTTCATGATCTTCATGCCGACTTCCTGCCTGGTCATCATACGACCGCGGAATCGCATGTCGATCTTGACTTTGGTGCCTGCTTCAAGCCACTTTCTGGCCTGTTTCAGTTTGGTCTCGAAGTCATGAGTATCGATAACCGGAGACAGACGCAAAGGCTTGACTTCTGTTGTCTGCTGATTTCTCTTGGCTTCCTTGGCCTTCTTCTGTGCTTCGAAACGATACTTGCCGTAATCCAGCATCTTACATACCGGTGGCTGTGCATTCGGAGCTACGCATAATAAATCCAGATCTTCATCATAAGCTTTTTGTAATGCCTCATTTCTTGACATTACTCCCAGTTGGCTTCCATCTGGGCCGATGACCATTACTTCTTTAAAACGGATATTCTCGTTTACCAGATCATCATTTCCACGTTTTCTTGTAATAGTTTTATACCCCCATTTAAATAAAAAGTGAGACAAAGCCCACTTTAAATATCGTTACAGTTCCGTAGCAATATACCCAGGTTCATTGAACGTCAGGTGAGAAGTGGCCTTCTTCTTTCTACATACTTTTTATTACTCCATTATTTAAGCATATATGCCCTTTTAAGTCAAATAAAATCTGCTTAAATTATGTAAGTGCTTTCAGAAAAAAGTTAAACTTTTTTTCAAATTTGTGTTGACATATCTTGGAAATGTTATAAAATCATGAGTGAAAAATCTGTGTATAGAGGTAGCGGTGCAGATGAGTAGTACATGGAGTCGGCAGACAATGAAATGTACGAAAGGCAATCACCGCCGAATGTCAGATCAGGCATGATCTAGATATGGGGCTACAGGAAAGACCTGTAACACTCCTACCCGATGGTAGAGGCGCTATTACTTTCGATAAACTCGTATGTGATAGTGCATACGATTTTTTATTGAAAAGGAGACCAGCTATGAATTGTCAAGCCATTAACGATAAATGGTCTGGCTAATACTAAAACTCGGTTTCATTCATTTGTTTTTGAAAAGATGCAGAATGAAATGATTCTCATCTGAATTGTCTATATATAAGAATTGTTAGTTCTTTGAAATCTGTCGTTTGTATTAAAGCTGCTGTCTAGTTGATGAACTCTGCTTCAGGATGCTTGAGTATGAAGAAGATATATCTGCACAGCTTGCCTGCACAATGCCCCAAGGCGTTGTAGTGAGACTTGCCTTCTGCTCTTTTCTTCTCATAATAGATCTTCATCTTTGAGTCGCATCTGGTCATATTGTAGGCCGTCCAGATTAAAGCGTATCTTAAAAGCCTGTTGCCTCTTTTGGACATTCTGGTC
>JAFZQG010000037.1 GCA_017550145.1 Erysipelotrichaceae bacterium
ATAACTATCTCTCTATCTACAGAGTCTTTGATCAGCACGTTGTAATCTACCATATATTTGATGGCAGAACCGACTATCCGAATCTCTTTTACATCAACCCTTAATGATTTTCTTTAACCACGCTCATCAAGCACTTTCTGGATCCTGCTTTCCGCGATCTTGATTACCGAATCCAGATCTTTCTGTCCAAGGAAATATGCAGGCATTTCTTCTATGAGGATTACGCAGATATCAGAATTCTCAACATTCATTTTTGAACAGCTCGAAAGGATCTTATCGGCCTTATCCACATAATCAGATGTAAACTTTCTTGTAGCAGACTCGCTTTTGTTATAACGTTCGATCTCACTTTCGCAGGCATTTCTGCAGGCTTTGCGGTTAATTACAAACTGACCGTTGTCTGCAATTTTGGCTTGGATCTCATCAGATAACAGGATCTTTACAAATTCACCGCAGGCATCTGTATCGACAGCTTCTTTGGAAACCGCTACAGAATATGCAGCATCGAACTTCGGGCCGCGTCCGTCAACAGAAGGCATTCCCAATATAGTAACGTCTTTAAACGAGTTTTCAGAACTCAATAAATGTTCGTAACCATAGATATGTACTAAATGTCCATATTGACCAGCAAGTTCAAATCTTTCAGGACTGTCCCAAAGTCCGTTTTCAGAAACATTATCTTTTACAAATTCGGCAAGCTTTGCAAATTCAGGTGAAGAGAGATCAACCTTCCCTCCGGATATGAATGTCTCGTCCATATAATTGAACAATTCAGTGAAATATGTTGCCTGTCCCCAATATATGATATCCGTGCCGTTCAAGGTTTCTTTCACAAATGATCTGTATTCATCAAAAGTAAATCCGACGCCTGAACTGCCGGCGTACTTCTTATCACTGACTATTCCATGAATCTTATAACTGACAGGCAATTGATAGAGTGCCCCGTCGGTTTTGGCGCCCTCGATGATGTTTGTATAATAATTCTCAGGATCAAGATCTTTCACATAAGGTGTGAGATCCACCAGACACGAAGAATTATTGATCCTGCCATATGTGCTGGTATTAATAAGGATATCAGGACCCTGACCGTTTATTATGTCCATGGCAAGAGCATTACTGAAATCGGCTTCTCCTTTGTAGCGCCACATATCTTTCTCAGTCTCGCTTGAACCTTTTGAAGAAGAATCAAAATACTGACTTTTGTCATAGCGGTCTGTTACTTCAATAAAATACTGCTCGTTAGCAGAGTTAAATATCTCGATTGCTTCACCTATCTCAGGATAAATATCGAGAGCAAATAATTCCAACACCGTTCTGCCTTCATAAGGATTCCTGTCTGCTTTCTTAAGCTCGATAATCTGATAAGAATACGCATTGCCGGCATCATACTGATTGTTGTTTGTCAGGCCCAAAAGGATAATGGAATCTTTAAAACAATCCACAATTGTAAGTCCATCTGTGTTTCCTTTGTTTATTCCGCACCAATTGAAATTAAACGTCTCTTCAACAGTCTTTTTGCCTGCATTTGTTTTGGATATTCCGGAAGAAGATCTGCAGTAAACCGATCCGTCTGTACCGGTAAATGATGATGTGAACTTACCCGCATCAAGCCATTCATAAGCTTTGGGATCTGCATCCGTCAGCTGGGCAGTCGTCAGATCAAGTTCTTTCAATTGATCTTCTCTGTAGTTGTTAACAACGACCAATGCTTTTGTATCGCTGATGGCAATTACATAAGATACATAGACGGACGAATTCGTTTCATGTATCGGGATGACAGTAGTTTTCCCGTCAGGTGATATGACATGAAGTTTTGCAAATTCGAAAACTTCATCATAACAGGTCTCGGCCAAGATCTGATAAGCCCCTGCCTTATACGCATCTGCACTCCCTTCAGCTTTAACATCGGACTTGCGGGAATCCAACATTTCCCCTGTAAGAGGATCATAGTCTCTTGCTTTTACGTTGGTTGTTGCAGTGATTATCCCGTTATAATAAACAACGCTTTTCGGTTCTTCTCCAAAAATCTTATCAAAATCCGAAGCCTTGGTCAGGTCGATCGTATTTACGACCTCCATGGTTTTTCTGTCAATTACATTTACAGTGAAGTAATCGAATTCGCTCCCGTTTTCCATTTCAGCAATGGACATATCGTAACTGCCGGTAGAATAAACCACCAGATACTTATCATCCGCGCCAGAAAGAGTCAGGCGAATATTCCGGAGGTCGACCTTCCTGTTATGATCAGCACCGCAATCAATATCATAGACATTGCTGTTATACCACGGTGTTTTCTTTGTGATCTTTTTCGGTTTGCCTGAATCGCTGTTTCCGCAAGATGATATGGATAACATCATCGAAAACAAAATTGCTGCAGACATAGTTCTGCAAATAACAGCTTTAAAAGTTCTATTCATATTGTTCCCCACAAATTTTTATCCCAAAAGGGCATAATTCCTATGGGATATTATATTACTCATTTTACTGAATTGTTCTTAAGAATTGATTAAGATTTATCCTCTCTCATCCAGCACCTTCTGAATCCTGTTTTCCGCGATCTTTATTACCGCATCCAGGTCCTTCTGGCCAGTAAAATATGCAGGCATTTCTTCGATCAGGATTATGCTTATGTCGGAATCTTCGCTCAATATATTCGAGCAGCTGAGGATGATGTTTTCGATAAAGTCGATGTCCTTTGCCGATATTTCCATTCCTATACCGCTGCCGCCGCCATTGCCGCCCATGAAACTGCTTCCGCCATTATTGTAGTATTCGATCGCAGCAGAACCTGTATTTTTAAATGCTGTCCTGTTTATCACGAATGAATCAGTCATGGCAATCTTGGTCTGGAAGTCATCAGCCAGGAGAAGCTTAACAAATTCTCCGCATGCCTTAACATCAACAGCCTGGGAAGATATTGCGACAGAACGGTCAGGTATAAATCTGGGGCCTCTTCCGTCAATCGAAGGAATGCCGAGAAGGGTAACACCTTTTCCATAAGCAGCGATTGTCATGGTGTCCATTAAGAATCCGCCTATGCCGGTACAATAATAAGTATATTCACCATTGATCGACCAATCGGCTCCGGTAGCTGCGTCACGCCATTCATTCACAGAAATGCCTTTTTCGTGCACATTGTCTTTGACGTAATCAGCAATGACCTTAAATTCAGGCTTAGACAGATCGACTTTCTTGTTGACGATAAAATCTTCTTTCATGCTGTTGAAGAGCATCGAAAAATAAACCGACTGGCCAAAATAGAGAGGATCGTGTCCGTTCATTACTTCGTCTGTAAATTTCTTGTATTCATCGAGAGTAAAGCCTTTGCCTGAACTGCCTGCATTACGGGTCTTTGTCAATATTCCTTCGATCCTGAAACTTATGGGCAGCTGATAAATAGCCCCATCGGTTTTTGAGCCTTCGATTATGTTGGTAAAGTATTTATCCGGATCGGCATCTTTAACAAATGGCGTGAGATCGGCAAGAC
>JAFZQG010000038.1 GCA_017550145.1 Erysipelotrichaceae bacterium
CGTGCCGGCTTAGTTGATCCCTTGGATTACTACATGACTAGACACAATCTTAAACTGAATTTGATTTAACTGAACCGCCCACTGCCGAACGGCACGGTGTGGTGGTGTGAGAGGGGCTAGAAATTAGCCTCTACTCGATTTAAAGCATGTTATTCGGAAGAAAGATGAGAGGATGGTATTGTAATCGTTACGATTGTGCCTTTTTTATCATGAGACTCAATACTCATACTGCCTTTGCACATTATTTCCAGACGCTGTCTGATGTTTTCAAGAGTGGTATGTGTTGCATTAACGTCGTTAGGATCAAAACCGGAACCATCGTCTTCTACAATGATCTGAACAGCGTTATCTGAGTGCAGTGTACGAATCGACACATGAAGAGGTCCTGCATACGGATCCATTCCGTGTTTGACAGCATTTTCCACTATAGGCTGTAAAGTGAGTGGCGGTAAGCGGAAATTTATAAATGGCGTATCATAATCCACAACAAGCATTTCATCGTGCTGGGCCTGTTCTACAGCCAGATAGGCACGGGTATGTTCGAGTTCCGCAGAAAAAGGGATAGTGCTGTCGCTGGCAACCGCATTGAAGTTTTTACGCAGGTAATTCGTGAAATCCATTGTGAACTGTCTGGCTTTCTGCGGATCCTGATTGCAAAGACTGTAGATACTCATCAGGGTATTGTATATGAAGTGCGGTCTCATCTGCAGCACCATGATGCTGGCACGCTGATTGGCGATCTGCTGTTGCTGGGCGAGTTGTTCTTGTGTCTGGTCTGACAGGATCAGGCCAAACATGGAAATTGCAGAAAGAACGATACTGATATCGATCAGCGGTGTAACTTCTATGAATGTGTGAATAGGCAAGGTAATCGTTAGTGGAATTATGGCTGTTAAGAAGCCGATATAGTATCTGCGCGAAAGCACTTTATGTGAATTGATCGTCATAATTAAATTAACAAGCATTATCAGAATCAAAGGCATCACAAACAAAGGAAACCACGGTCCTCTGACATACTGCCTATCCGGTAAGGATAAATAAAAACAAGATGTAAAAGGTATGCTTGAAAGCATAATGAGGTATACAAACCACAGAGACAGCACCAGATTGAAAACTCTGTTTCCTAATATCTTTTCCTTCCGGCAATGTATAAGATAGATCGTCAATAAAGGTGCCGGCATTGAGAGAGTAATAGATTCGATGAATGACAGTATATCTAACAGTGTTTTTGAATTGGAGTAAGGGGCAATCAGAAAATCGATAAGACTGGTAAAACTGCACAAAAGAAGAACAGAAAAATAGACGAAGAAGAAATGTCTGCTCCATCTGTCCATGCAGGGCATGATGAACGTAAACCACAGGCCCATTATTGTCAGCAGCATTGCTGCACCGATTATGAAATAATAGAAGGAAACCTCAAAGACGTTCATCTGGTTTCACCTCCATATAAAATAGGGTAACGCAGTTTCTGAAGCTGCTTTCTGACATTTTCCGGTGTCAGCGGTTTAACCAGGAAACCGCAGGCATTTGTATCCCATGCATCAAGAGAATAGTCAGGGTAGGCAGTCAGATAGATCACATTAGTACGCTGATTGATATCCAGTAAAGTCCGGCAGAGATCAAGACCGCTGGCATTGCCAAGTTCAATATCCAGAATGGCTAGAGAAACGTGATTCATCTTTGCGTATTCGATCGCTTCTTCAGGCCAGATAAAACCGGTAATCGTAGCATCCGGTAAAACCTCTTCCAATACAGCCAGGCCATCAGAAAGAATGACCTTACTGTCATCTACCATGATGATATTAGGCGATTTATCACTTTCGGCCGCAGCATAAAGCAGTGTGCTGACATCCACTTCCAGCACTTTGGACAGACGGGTGATCATGGCGGCATCAGGCAGACGACTGCCGTTTTCCCAGCGGGCAACCGTGGAATTGTTGACAAACATCTGTTTACTTAGCTGAGTCTGGGATAGACCTTTTTCCGTTCTAAGCTTTTTTAATGTTTCCGCAAATAATGTATTCATCATATTTTCATACTCTGATTATTTCTAATCATAAACCAGCATTGCTTGATTAGCAAAAAAAGTGTTTGACATTCTGGAAAACCCCCTTGAAAAGCAATACAATCAACGCAAAAATATAAGTAAGTATATTTATTTAGTTTTATTAATGGATATTTTCAATCAAAGCACAATCGATATTAAATCAGAAACTGTCTTATAGAGTTTTTTTGCATTTTTTTAGATATAAAAAGGAAGAAATAGTATGAGAGTAGATAAAGAATATCAGGATGATGTTTTAATTTTAAGACCTTATGGCCGTATCGACACATTAAGTGCCGGCGAATTTCAGGAAAAACTGTTTGATGCCCTTGATGAAGACTCAAACATAATGATTGACCTCAAGGAAACCGAGTATATCTCTTCATCAGGTCTTAGAGTCTTTCTTTCAGCCAAGAAGAAGGTGGGTGACAGGATCATGCTTTCCTTAACCAATGTCAAACAGAATATCCTTGAAATATTTGAAATGACCGGAGTAAGCAATTTCTTGCACATAATCGAGGATGATGAAGAACTTCACGGTGACATCAAAGTTATCTTCTTTGATATTGATGGTACACTTCTTTCCCACAAGACAGGAAAAGTACCGCAGTCTACTATCGATGCCATCAGAAAACTGCAGGACAAGGGTATCAAGGTCGTAGTGGCGACAGGCAGAGACATCAACGAAATGAAGAAACTGCCTCTGGATGAGATCGATTTTGACGGCTATCTGACTCTCAATGGCAATATCTGCCTTGATAAGGATGAAAAGATGTTTGCAGGTAACGAGATCGATCCGGGCGAAGTGGAGATCCTTGTCGGTATCTTTGGAGCAGGAAAGATTCCGTTTGTACTGATAGGCGAAGAGAAGAGATATATCAACTATGTTGATGATGTTGTTATTCAGACTCAGGAAGCAACACACGGCACGATACCTGATATCGGTGAATACAATGGCGAAAAGATCTATCAGTGTCTGGCCTTCGTAAATGCCGAAACCAGACAGAAACTGGAGGATCTGCTTGACCACTGTTCAATAACCAGCTGGAATGATACCGGAATCGATATCATTGCCAAGACCGGTGGTAAAGCAGCCGGTATTCAGAAGTTCCTGGATAAAGAGGGAATAACCCGCTCTCAGACCATGGCGTTCGGCGATGGTGAAAATGATAAGACAATGATAAAGTTTGCCGGAACAGGTGTAGCTATGGGCAATGCCGGCGATAACTTAAAGAGAGCTGCCGATTATGTCACTGCCGATATCGACGATGATGGTATAGCTAAAGCTTTGATTCATTTCGGATTGATTGAAGAATAAAATCAGAGATTATTTGTTATTACGAGGCTAATTATGGAATGGGAAGTCAGAATAATCGAATGGATGCAGAGTAATGCTACCGACTTAAGCAGATTTTTAGGCGAGTTTTTCTCGTTTATCGGCGGAGAAATGGGCCTGCTGGTGATGCTGGTTGTCACCATGTTCTGCTGGAAGAAGAAAACAGGGCAGAGACTGGTGATGGTTGTAGCATCACTGCTGGCATGGTTTGCCATGATCAAAGCTGCCGTAAAACGTCCGCGTCCTTATTTCGAATATCCTGATAGAGTAAAACCACTGACTCCGGTAAATACAGATGCATCAGCCACTAATATTGCTGCCCAGGGTTATTCTTTTCCAAGCATGCACAGTGGCTCGGTTGTAACTTCATATTTTACCTTGGCTCGCGAAATAAAAAAGAAATGGTCATATATCTTCGCGACTGTATTATCGCTGCTGGTAGGCTATTTCCGTGTTGTGACCGCCAATCACTATCCAACTGATGTAATGATCGGCTGGATACTTGGCTTTGTGATTATCTGGATCTTCGATCTGCTTGATAAACACATTAAAAAACAATGGGTTCAAAGTCTAATGATTATTGCGATTACTTTACCTGGATTAATAAATGTACGTACGGATGATTATTATTCAGCTTTAGGGCTGATTATCGGAACAGCACTGGCGATCCCTTATGAAAGAAAATATGTGAAGTATGAGGATACGCACAATGTCTACGCTATGATCCTTCGTTCATTGTGTGCCTTTGCGATATATATCGGACTTAATAAACTTTTAAAAATGCCATTCAGCAAGCAATTTCTTGAAAGCGCCAGTCTGGCTGCTTTACTGATAAGAACTCTCAGATATACCATTATCATCTTTGTGATCCTTGGTATATATCCGAAAGTATTTCCATTGTTTGAAAAAATAGGCAAGAAAAAATAAACAAATAGACAATCATATGTCATTTAGGGAATAATCATAGTATTCTTCCATATTGTTGTTCTGACAATATGTAATAGAATAAAGTATCTAATTATCATAAGAAAAAGAGGAGGAAATTTATGAATTTAGAAACAAGTAAAAAGATTCTTCGAATCGCCGGAATCTTATCGATCGTTGGTGCTGTTTTTATGCTGATTTTAAGTGCGATCGGCTTCATCGGCGGCGGTTCAGCTGCTTCTCAGCCAGGAATTGAAACAAATGAAGAATTACAGAAAACGGTTGCCGGTGCTCTTGTCGGTGGTATTCTGTTCCTGTTTATCGGAATCGCCGGTCTAGCTGAAGGCATCATTTCTTATCTGACTGGTAAGACCGGTAAGAAAAATCTGGCTACAGCTGCCATGGTGTTTGCGGTTATAACAACGATTAACTTAGTATCGAATCTGATTAAGAGCCCTGGAACAACTTCAAACATTGTCAACTCGCTCATCAGCATTGCGCTCAATCTACTGTCTTTATATGCGGCTTATGTAGTTAGAAAAGCTGCTGAAGCATAAGTATCTATACAAACAAACAAGAAAAAAACAAAAAAGAGGTTTTTAAGCCTGATCAGCGAACGATTTGCTATCAGGCTTCTGACAGCCTCTTTTTTTTGTTAAATCATAGGTTATTTAAATGAAATAGCATCATTTAAGCACAGAAAACCAGGCTATCGTAAACCACCGATTCTTTATTAGAAAATAGTTTGACATTCTGGAAAACTGCCTTGAAAAGTAAATAAATCAACGTAAAAATATTAATATGAAATCAGACAATATAAAAAAGATATTAATAATATTGTTATGTTTGCTTGGTGTTGTTGGAATTGTTTTTGCTGCAGACAGAACCAGTCAAACAAACAGTCCAATTACAGACAATAATAACGTTGTAGAAATACAGCAAAATACTGAGAATTATATTGAATACTGGAAAAAAGACTCTCCGGCAATGCAGGCAATTGTAAAGTTTGTTGAAGATTCGGCTGATGAAACATCTGAGGGATATATTCCTGTAGAAGATAGAATTGCAGTATTTGATATGGATGGTACTCTTTTTGGTGAACGGTTTCCGACTTATTTTAATGACTGGCTTTTTATTCAAAGAGCATTATATGATCAGAACTATGAAGCGCCACAGGAATTAAAAGAATTTGCTCAAGCCTGGGAAGATAAAGTTCTCAAAGGAATTCCAATCGATGACTTTGATGCTAAAGAAAGAGAATTAGGCCCAAAGTTGTATGAAGGTTTAACTTATGATGAGTATCAGGAGGTTGTTCGTAAATTCAAACAGCTTCCTTGCTATGGCTTTGAAAACATGACATATGGTGAAGCGTTCTTCCAGCCGATGGTGACGCTTGTAAAATATCTGTATGAACATGACTATACTGTTTATATTGTTTCTGCCACTTATCGTGATGCAGTAAGAATCATGATTGAAGATGTATTAGACGAATACATTCCATTTGATCATGTTATCGGTACCGATCTATTATATGTTGCATCACTGGATTCAGAAAAAGAAAGCATGTTTTATGAATATACCCCTGAGGATGAACTGGTTATTGCCGGTGAATTATTCATAAAGAATCAGAAAACCAATAAGGCAACAGCGATTCAGCAGGAAATAGGAAGAGTTCCGGTTCTTGCGTTTGGAAATTCAACCGGGGATTTCTCAATGGCTACCTATACTCTTACAAATAATAAATATGCCAGCCAGGCTTATATGTTACTTTGTGATGATCTATCGCGTGATTACGGAAGTATTGAGACCGCAGAAAAATTTAAAGCAAAATGTGACGCAAACGGTTTTTATACAATTTCTGAAAATGATGAATTTGAAATACTATATCCTATCAGCAGTCAGAAAACCAATTAACTAAAAAAGGAGAAACTAATTTATGATTGCTTTTATTATTAATTTTGTAAAAATGATAGCTTTTGCCGCTGCCGGAGTTTATCTTCTGGTGTATCCGCTTGAGACGCTTTACTCGGTAATCTACGTCCTTGGGCTGGTGATAGGCGTTTATGGCCTTTTTACTTGCCTGGGTTATCTGCTGCAGAGAAAAGATGCTGATGCACAGAACAGAAAGTCTATCTTTTCTTTTGTGATCGGAATTATTGCTCTGGCATGTGGAGCCTACACAGCCTTCAATCCGAATGTCGTTTCGGAATCTTTTCCATTTGTTGCCGGAATGTTTGTCCTTGCGACAGGAATTCTCTCGTTAATGGAAGCGATCGTAGGTAAGAATGGTTTTGCATACTGGAAGTATGATATGGCATTTTCCATTGCCACGATCGTTATCGGAATAATCCTTATATTCTGTACCTTTGATCAGGTAACGACAGTCAGAATGCTCGGAACAGTTATGGTATATCTTGGCGCTGTGGGAGCTGTGGAAAACAGAAGCGGAAAATAAATGGAATATTTGTGAGAGGAGATTTAACTATAAGAAAGTCAAGTGATTATGACTGAAAACTGAGATTTATTCAATATCCAGCAGATCTCGGTAAAAGTTCTTTGAAATCGTGAATAATGTACAGTAAAAAACTACTATCTTTTGTAGCTTTGACTATGTAAGGGATTGATTATGTGTTGATCGTGTTTCGTGCAGAACAGTTAAAGTAAATCAGTGAAGCTGATCAGCGCTGTAGGAGATGTTTTCCGAAAGCAGCTTATAGATCACTCTGAGCAGTTTCCTGACACAATGCCCCTGTGCGCAGCGGTGGTTTTTTCCCTGATTGATTTTCTTTGTATAATAATCTTGGAAAACAGGACAATACCTGCAGACAGTAAAGACAGCCTGATAAAGCGCTTTGCGTAAATACCTTGATCCGTGTTTGGATATAGGCATATGTGCCGCATCATACTTTCCTGACTGATAGACTAGCGGATCCATTCCGGCGAAAGATATCAGCTTGGCTGCTTCCTTGAAGTTTGCGATATCACCTATTTCCGCAAGTATGGTCATCCCCGTGATGTATGAGATCCCGGGAATAGATAAGATAGGAGAGTTCAGCTGTCGGGCGGATTCTTCTATTTTCTTTTTCAGGATTTTGATCTGTTCTTCCCTGGTGTTAATGATGGCGATCAGAGATCTTACTTCAAGTTCAGCGCCGATATTGTCATCACCTACAGATCTTTTGGCCAGATCCCTGATTTTTTCAGCCGTGACGGCACACGGTCTTCCTCTGCCTTCTGTTTTAAGAGCCTTACGCAGATTCCTGATGTCTTCTTTAGCGATAAGAGAAGCAGAAGGATAGACTGAGAGAAACTGCATATAAGCCTTTGAATAGCGGGTCCAGGGCAGTGTATTGACTTCCGGAAAGACGATATCCAGAGCTCTCTGCAGCCTGTTCATGTCTTCGTTCTGGGTTTCCTGCAGTTGGTGATACAGACGCGTCATCTCTTTGATTCTGTCCATCTGCAGCTTATGTTTACTGACTGTCCTCCAGAACTGTTTCTCAGACAGCAGTCCGGCGATCAGAAGACTATCCTTCCTGTCGTTCTTGGCACTAATTCCCAGTTCCTTGCGTCTCATACATGTGATTCTGGGATTGATGTGCTTTACGATGAACCCTTTTTCCAGAAGGAAGTCTGTGAGATTGGACATGTAGTGTCCCGTATCTTCCATTCCAATTGCGTGTTTCCTGTGGATGTAAAACTTCACCCTTGAATAAAGCTGGCCGAATCCTTCCTCATCATTTGTGAAAAAGAAAGGCTTGTTTAGTACTTCGCCGGTCTTATCATCAAGTACTGCGGCACAGTGCTTGAATTTACCGACGTCAATACCGATACTGATCATAACGATGTTTCTCCTTTCAGTAATGTTTGTGATGATACCAGTACGCCGCATCAGATGTATCTTCAGATCATGGTGTTAAATGTGAACTCACTTATAATTAAGGGCTCATCTAACTGATTACAGTTCCCATACAACGAAGCGGCCAGATAATCTCCTACGTAGTCAAAGCTACAAAAACATTAGATACAGGTACGCATTCACGATCTCAATTCTACTCGGTGCTCCGGACCGATACAAACCCGGAAGAGAAAGGAGATGTATACAGATTACACTCAGCTGGATGAGCCTAATTTGTATATACCAA
>JAFZQG010000039.1 GCA_017550145.1 Erysipelotrichaceae bacterium
ATTCACTCTCCATTAAGCAGATGGACCGCAACGATTTATAAGAACACATCAAGGTTTCATCTACATTCTATCCAACACAAAGGCTGGAAAGGAAAAGTGGTAAATCATGTACAGACAAGGTACGGATTTATCATACAAGAAGATATGACTTTGTTTATTGAGATATTGGCACTTTGTGCAGCATTTACGGTAATGGTCTATGTGATGTCCCGTGATCCGATCAAGACGGTCTATAATTATCCGCCGAAGATCCAGGAAAGAGTCAGCTCGCTGGATATGTATAAGGATAAGATCCCGACACAGGAAAACAAGATCATAACCAAGCTTACAGCCTGTGTGATCTTCACGATCGTCTGTGCTCTGATCTTGAGATATGTGAATGGCTGTAAGACGTTTACAGAAGCATTAAAAACCGGATTCATCTTATGGACATGCGTCAATCTGTATGATGTGGTGATTATGGATATTATCTGGTTCTGTCATGATCCGCACTTTGTCTTGCCGGGAACCGAAGATATGGTCGAAGATTACCATGACTACCTTTTCCATATCAAAGGCGGCTTCATCGGTGAACTGATCGGTATGGCGGTCTGTGTTCTGGCAAGTCTGATCGTACCGTTTCTGCCGTAAAGGCTATCTGTTAATTTTTCTATATAATAAGGTAAAATATAAGCGGGAAAAATCATTCCGCTTTTTATTTTCACTTTAAGAGTCGGAATGTTTTATTTCAAGGCTCTATAGACAGGGCATAAAAAAAGTATAAAATAGGATATTGTACTGTGTTAAACAGGGGGAAGGTAGGTTGGTATCAAATGAGGAGTAACAACACGATCATCATCGGCGCCGGCAGATTAGGCGGTACGATTGCCAGATCTTTAAATGATCGGTCCAATGTCGTGATCATCGACAAGAATAAGGACAAGATCAGTAAACTGCAGGACTACAGCGGTTTTGTGGAAGTAGGGGATGCGACTGATATTCAGTTACTGGAGAAAAACGGCATCAAGGAAGCAGACCGTTTCATCGCCGTAACGGATGATGATAATATCAATATATTTTTAGCCGATCTTTGTGTGAATGTTTATGATGTTCCGGAAGTCTTTATTAAGTTAAAGGATTCACGTAAGCGCAAACTGGTTGACAGCAGAGTCAACTGTATCTGTCCTTTCGATCTTTCACTTGATTATTTCGAGAATGAAAGCGGAAATGAGGTGAACGTATGAAAATCGTAATTGCTGACGGCAACCATGAAGCCGATTATATCATCAGTCTTTTCAATACCAAGATCAACGATCTGGTCGTCATCAATGAAGATCCGGACGTCTGTCATTATCTTTCGTTAATGAATGATGTTCCGGTCATGAGAGGCAGATGCACAAGAGAAAATGAATTAAGAATGGCCGGTGCGGAAAACTGCGATCTTTTCATCGCTCTTTCCGAAGATGACTACAAGAACTATGTAGCCTGCAGAACCGCTAAGCAGTTACTTGGAGCTAAGCGCTGCATCGCGACGGTCATCAACCCGAAGAACGTTAAACTGTTCAAGAAACTGGGTATCGATATGGTAGTCTGTTCGACTTATCTTTTAGGTGAGCAGATCCGCAACCTGACTTCGATTGAAAACATGGTTAACTCTCTGTCTATTGAAGATGAGCAGATCTTTATCGCCGAGATCAAGATCAGCGAAGATCTGAAAGTCAGAGGCATGTCTTTAAAGGATATCAACATTTCCGATATGGGATCAGTCAGTTCCATTACCCGCGGAAACAAGACCATTATTCCTAACGGCAACACGATCATTGAAACCGACGATAAGGTCCTGATCGTCACGACCGAAGAAAATAAGAATGAGATAATCAAGATCTTCCAGAGGAAAAGATAATGAAAAGAGATTATTATCGTCTGCTTCTTTTCTATCTGGGTATTTTCATCATGATGATCGGCGGCATTCAGCTGCTTCCTTTGATTGTTTTGCCATTTTATCCTGAAGAGTTCACTTACGCACCATGTTTTGTGATCCCGGGTGTGGTTACGATCATCATCGGTTTTATCATGCATGAACTCATGAGGGGTACGAAGATCCTGAAACTGGAAAAGCACTATGATTCTTTACTTATCGTAATGATCTGGCTTCTGGCCATCGTCATCAGTACTGTTCCATGGATGCTGAAGGGTGACTACAATTTCACCCAGGCCTGTTTCGAGATGACCAGCGGTTATTCGACAACCGGTCTTTCGGTCTGTGATGTCGATAATACACCGCATATCTTCCTGATGTTTCGAAGTATCACGTTATTTGTCGGCGGTGTCGGTTTTGTTCTGATCATTTCTTCGGCTTTCTCCGATAAATACGGTCTTAACTTATATAATGCCGAAGGTCACAGTGACAGGCTGATGCCTAACCTCAAGGCTTCGGCAAGACTGATCCTTTCGATCTATTCGGCTTATATCATCTGCGGTACACTGGCTTATATTATTTTCGGTATGCCGGTATTTGATGCGATCAACACTTCGATTGCCGCACTTTCAACCGGCGGTTTCTCGGTCATCGGTGAGAGTATCTACGGTTATCATTCCGTTGCGATAGAACTGGTAACGATCGTACTGATGATCCTTGGTCAGACAAACTTCATGCTGCACCTGAATTTCTTCAGAAGGAAATTCCATAATTATTTCGATCACTGCGAGACCAAGTTCTTTATCTTCCTGTTCATCGTTTTCTTTACTTCGATGACTCTGAATCTCTTACATTACGGTTATACCGATAATGTCTGGGAAAGCATCAGACTCTCGCTGTTCCAGTTTGTGACCTGTATTACGACAACAGGTTTTGTGTCTGTCAAGGATATGGCTGTTTTACCTTCCGGTTTTGTAACGATCATGATCCTGATGATGCTGATCGGTGGCGATCAGGAATCGACCGGTGGTGGTATCAAACAGTACAGAGTACTTGTTACCTTAAAAGGTATCTATTATTCTCTGAAGGAATCGGTCTTCAATTCGCATGTCGTAACGACCCACCATATTACGAAACTGGGTGAAAAGTGCGAACTTTCGGATCAGGAGATCCAGTCGACTTCGACCTATATTCTCTTCTATCTGTTGCTGTTCTTTGTCGGTTCGATGATCTTTACGATGTACGGCTATTCGCTGCAGGATTCGATGTTCGAATTCTCCTCAGCGATCTCGACCGTCGGTCTTTCTGTTGGTATTACGAATTACTATGCCAGCAAGGTCATCCTCTGGACGGCTATGGTCGGTATGTTCCTGGGGCGTCTTGAAATCATGGTTGTTTTCAAGGCCATCATGCGTATAAATCAGGATATAAGAAACAGAGAATACCTCTAAACAGTCTAAATAATTGAATATCGCCTTAATCGTGTTATAGAATTAAATAAGAAAGCATATATAAGCTAATTTAATCTATGGCACGATTTTTTATGTGCGATTAATCTAATTACATGGACGAATATAACGAAAAAAGCATAACTATCAGAACCATCAGTATCATCATGACCGTAATGGCCTTTTTGATTACGATGCTGATTTATTATGCGATTTCCGATATCGACAAGGGTTACCGCCGCATGAACGATGAAATGGAAAAGTTCATGCTGTGTGAGAATTATTCGCTGCAGTTAAAGGGTGTTTCCGAATATCTGACCGAACAGGCCCGTGACTATGTCATGACCGGTGACATCGTCTATGCGGATAACTATTTCGAAGAGACCGAAGTTAACCGCAACCGTGAGCAGACGATCGAAGCTCTGAATTCACTGGTTGATAACTACATATCATATTCGCATCTGCGTCTGGCCAAGACCAATTCCTACCGTCTGATCGAAACCGAGTATAAGGCTTTCATGCTGGCGTTCAAAGGCTATGGAGTCGATCCGACTCTTTATCCCGCTCTGGACAGAGTCCATCTGAGTCCGACGGAAGAGGCTTTAAGCGATGAAGAAAAGATCGCTTTGGCTAAGGAGATCCTTTTTGACGAGAAGTATCAGAAGTTCAAAAACGATACGAATGAAAATATCCAGATCAGTATCAATGAACTGACGGAACTTCTGGAAACAGAGATCTCTAAAGAAATGCAGAGTATGCAGTCCCGACTCAATCGTCAGAGGATCCTGGTTCTGATCGTTCTCTTACTGGTGCTTCTGATGGTCATCCTGACCTGGAAATATGTCGTCAATCCGCTGACTCTAAATAACCGTCAGCTGCTTAATAATGAAAAACTGGATGTGATAGGTGCCAGAGAGATCAGAGTTTTTGCGCATTCCTACAATGCGGTCTTTGAGAAAAACCGCAAGGCCAATGAAACCTTATCCTATGAGGCCAGCCATGATCAGATGACCGGTCTTTATAACCGTAAGGCTTATGATGCCTATCTTGAACAGATCGAAGGAAGTGATTACTGCATGATCCTTCTGGATGTCGACCGCTTCAAAGAAATCAATGATACTTACGGCCATGATGCCGGCGACAGGATCTTACAGAAGGTTGCGGATTCGATGATCAAAAACTTCCGTGGCGATGACAGATCATTCAGACTGGGCGGTGATGAAATGGCCATTATTATGTCCAATGTCAAAGAAGATGCCAGAGATGTGATTGTCCGCAAAGCCGAACAGATCAAACAGATTCTGGGTACGACGGATGATGAACTGCCGAATATCACGGCTTCGATGGGTATCGCTTTCTCCAACAGTCCGTTCACGACCGGCAGTATCTATAAGGATGCCGACCTGGCTCTTTATGAAGCCAAGAAGGAACATAACGGCAAATATGTATTCTTCTCAGAAGAACTGAAAAAGAAAAATGATGAATATCAGAAAACCCATAAACAGTAATACCGATTCAGATGAATCGGTTTTTAAAATGATGAAGATAAATGATACGGTTACAGTCACTGTTGATCGTCCTTTGGGTTCTTATCATCCGGAATACAAAGATCTTTATTATCCGCTCAATTACGGATATGTGGAAGGGATTATGGCTGATGACGGTGAATATCAGGATGCCTATATCCTGGGCGTGAATGAACCTATAAAGTCTTTTACGGGAAAGATAATCGCTTTCGCTCATCGCAAAGATGATGTTGAAGATAAACTGATCGTTGCATCTGAAGGAATGTCATTTTCACCGGAAGAGATCTATGAATTGATCTCTTTTCAGGAAAAGTATTTTGATACCCAAATCATTATGAATGATTATTTCTGTGTTCATAATAAGGTTTATAACGTCATCAGATTATTAGGCCATGGTAAGGGAGGCTATTCCTATCTGTGTGAGAATGATGATACGTACTATATCGTAAAACAGATCCATCATGAGGAAGTATCCTATTATCAGTTCGGAAACAAGATTGAAGCCGAAGCTCATGATTATGAACGCTTACTAAAGACTAAGATCCGTATACCGGAGATGATCGATATTGATAAGGGCAAGGAAATAATCGTCAAAGAGTATATTGAAGGAAAGACGATCATGGAAATGATCGATGAAGATGAGGATGTTTCGGGATATATCGAGCAGGTAAAGGAAATGGAGAGAAAGGTCAGAGAATACGGATTAAATATCGACTATTATCCGACTAATTTTGTGGTAAATAACTATTTACTCTATTACATCGATTACGAATGTAACGAGTATGATCCCAAGTGGAATCTGGAAAACTGGGGCCTTAAATACTGGCAGGAAAAAGACGTGTCTGGCAATGAACCAGATGATATACTTTAAATAGATAGAAATACTGAAAGGGGGTGTGAATAATGAAATGTCCTAGCTGTAACGGAACTCTGTATTTTGATATTTCAAAACAGAATCTAAAGTGCAGGCATTGTTCACAGACTTTCGATATCGATGAATACGAAAGAAACAATTCGGCTGAAGAGGCGCTTCTGACAGAAGGCAGAATATATACCTGTCAGAACTGCGGCGCACAGCTGATCAGTGCCGATGATGAAGCGGTAACTTACTGCAGCTACTGCGGTTCGGAACAGATTCTGGAGAGTGAGCTTTCCGGTGTCAAACATCCGAAATACATCATTCCTTTCTCGGTTACGAAAAAATACTGCAAGACGATCTATGAAAATGAATTAAAGAATAAACTCTATGTGCCAAGTGAATTCAAGGATCCGGAGTTTATCGAGAAATTCAGACCTTTCTATATCCCTTACTGGATGTACAGGGTCAAATTCAGAGAAGATCCTTTTGATGCCAAAGGTTACCGTGACTATACCGCCGGTAATTATGATTATCATGAGGAGTATGATCTGAAACTGCAGGTCAAGGATAAGGGCTTATATGGTATTCCTTATGATGCTTCAAGAAACTTCGATGATACGATTGCGGAGAATATCGCTCCTTATAAGAAGGATAAGATGGTCCTCTATAAGCAGGGCTATCTGGCCGGCATGTATGCCGATTCACCGAACGTCGATGCCGAAACCTATCAGGAAGAAGTTCTCGATAAGGCTACGGAAGTTGCTACCAAGGATCTGGAAAAGGATCTTGGCGGTATCAAGATCAAACTTCCTAGATCAAAGAAAAAACTCCAGGAGTTTTTTGAAACCAGATACGAAGGCGAAGATGCGATCTTTCTGCCTGTCTGGTTCTTAACCTGGCGCAAGGGCAACAGAGTTGCCTATGCGGTCGTAAACGGTCAGACCGGCAAGATCCACATCGATTTACCGGCTGATATGAAGATGTTTACGTTCTATACGCTTATTGGTGCAGCCGGATTATTTGCCTTACTTTCATTGTTCTTAACTGTAACATCCCGTTTTGTTTTGTGGTTCTCGGCACTGCTGGTTTATTTAGCCGGCATCAGATACCACAATGAATTACGCAAGATCAGAGACAGAGAGAACCACGTCTTTGATAAGGGTTATCTGCTCAATGACGATAAAGAACTTGTCATGAAGGAAAAAAAGCGTTCCCGCTTAAGAAGGAAGCTGAATGCCTACCGTAATAATCATGTCCTTATGACGATTCTGTTATCATTCATCGTGTTCTTCTTCTCCTTCGGCTTGGTCGGAATGGCCTATGATTTGATGGTGTCCCAGACCGGAGCGATCGTCATGACGTTCATAATCCTTTTCCTGGAATTCATCAGATTCTTCAAGCAGTGCTCGGTTGCGGTGTATCTGAGAAACAAACGTTCACTCTTTGCCTGCTTCCTGGGTCTGTTTGCCGTGATCTATGCCTTTGTGGTAGCCAGCGGTGAACCGGTCGAAGACTGGTGGTACTATCTTGGCAGTTTGATCTGTCTGGGTGCTTCTTCGATCATGTGCATCGATCTGATCTTACGTTATAACGAAACGGCGACCCGTCCGCTTCCGTCTTTCTATACCCGTAAAGGAGGAAACGACCGTGCGTAAACTGTTCAAAGTATTATTACTGATATCTGTAGTATGCCTGTGCACATTTACGGAAATCAGTTCATTAAATGCCGATGTCGAATATCAGATCATCATCGATGATGAGGAAGATCTGCTTACGGATGCTGAGGAATCAATGCTCAGAATGAATATGATGCCTATTACCAATTACGGCAATGTCGCCTTCGTCAGTGTCAAACAGTATTCCGATACCGGATCCTATGCCAAGAAACTGTACCGTTCCTTATTCGGTACGGACAGCGGTTTCCTCTTTCTGATCGATATGGGTCAGCGCAATATCTGGATCTATTCCGATGGTGCGATCTATCGGGTCATCAATAAGGCCTATGCCAATACGATAACGGACAATATCTACCGTTATGCTTCACGCAAGGAATACTATCAGTGTGCTGCCAAAGCCTATGAACAGGCGGAGATCCTCCTAAGAGGCGGACGTATCGCCCAGCCGATGAAGTATATCTCCAATGCGCTGATCGCGCTGGTCGTGGCACTCTTGATCAACTTCCTGATCCTGACTTTGCAAAGAGAGAAGGACATCAATCCTTCCAGCATGGTTCCGGCCATGACGACGGCAGTCGGCATCAGTATTCTCGCCAAACACAAGACGAAGTCTACTTCGCATCGCCATGTCGAATATGAATCTTCCGGCGGCGGTGGCGGAGGAGGATATTCCGGCGGCG
>JAFZQG010000040.1 GCA_017550145.1 Erysipelotrichaceae bacterium
AATAAATCTCAGTTTTCAGTCATAATCACTTGACTTTCTTATAGTTAAATCTCCTCTTTTTTCTTCATTATACCAAGCAAATCATAGTTTTTATAAGCTGTTATTTCGATGTCGTAAAATTCACCGATTTTTAATTCCTCATCGCACTTTATGTATATGACTCCATCTATTCCATCAGGTGCCGACATATAGCTTCTGCCGATATAACGGTCAAACAGCGATTCATACCTTTCGATCAGAGTCAGATATGTCTTACCGATTCTAGATTCATTCTTCTTATTGACGATGCCCTGCTGCAGTTCCATCAGTTCATTGTATCTTTCCTGTTTGACTTCTTCTTCGACCTGTTCATCCATCTCAAATGCGCTTGTATCTTCTTCCGGAGAATAAGTAAAGGCACCTAATGAATCAAATTCGATCTCTTCAACCAGTTTCAGTGTATCTTCAAACGTTTCCTTCGTTTCATGCGGGAAACCGACGATCATGGTTGTACGGATTATCGTTTCAGGGAAATATGACCTGATCAAAGCGATCTTATCCTTTATCAGCTGTACAGATCCCCTTCTGTTCATGAGTTTCAGGATCTTGTCATTGCCATACTGGATCGGAATATCAAAATAAGGCAATACCCTCTTGCATTCCTTCATCGCGATAAGCAGATCTTCCTCGATCTCATCGGGATACATATACAGAATTCTGATCCAGGTAAAATCCAGTTTGTCCAGTTCTCTGATCAGATCCTTCAGTCTGAATTCACCATACAGATCATGACCGTAATAAGTCGTATCCTGAGCTACGACATTAAGTTCCTTAACACCGCTTTCCAGAAGGTGTTTTGCCTCTTTCACATTTTCTTCGATCGAATAGGAATGACAGTTGCCTCTGATCAGAGGTATTGCACAATAGGCACAGCGGTTATCGCAGCCATCGGAGATTTTCAGATATGCGGTATAGGAATTATTAGCCAGTTTACGGTTCTTGCCGTAAGTATTGGTAAACTTATGATCAAACAGTTTTGAAAGCATTTCCGGTAACCGGTGATAATCTTCGATCTTTACAAAGAGATCTACTTCCGGAAACTCCTTGAGACAGTCTTCAAAATATCTCTGTACAAAACAGCCGCTTACGATCAGTTTCTTCAGCTTGTTCTGTTTGTATTCGGCGATCTCCAGAATGGTATCAATAGCCTCTTGTTTGGCACTCAAGATAAAGCCGCAGGTATTGATGACAATCGCTTCACATTCCTTCAGATCATATTCATATTCGAAAAACGGATCATCAAATAACGCAATGATATTCTCGCTGTCTACGAGATTTTTGGCACAGCCAAGTGATACGAATCCTACTTTCATTTGTTTACCAGCTCCGTTAGATTATTTGCCCATTTATAACTGTTGTACCGTTTCAATGTCAGAAAGAATCTTATGACCTGTTCGATCTGACATAACAGTACAAGCAATACGACATCTTTCATGCCCATATATACTCCTGCAAAAGCAATCGGTATTCCCACGGTATACATGATGCCCGAATCCAGAACATTGTAGATCTTGGAATCGCCTCCAGCTTTTAATGTACAGAACATTACATAAGTGAAGACTCTTAAGAAGGCCTTAAAGCCATAGACGGCCAATAGACGCTCACAGGACGTATATGTGGCAGGATCACTTATATTATATAGTTTCAGGAAAACCGGGCTGAAAAGCACCATAAATGCCCATAGAATCAAACCGATCACAAATGACAGAGCAAGGTGGAATTTTGATTCTTCCTTGGCCTGTTCGATCCTTCCTTTGCCAAGTAGTGTTCCTACCAGTATCGATACCGCTTCGCCATAGCCCCAGACCGCAAATAAAGCCAGAGTAAAGATCTCCGATCCGATATAGATGGCTTCCATCGATTCACTTCCCAGCATGCCATAAGCCTTATTGAACAGTGACTGGCCGAAACCGAAGAGTATTTCATTGAACGCAATCGGCAAGACCTTCGCAAAGAAAGGGCTGATGAAAGAAGCTTCGAACCTGAACATCTCTCCTACTCCGAAATAGAATACCGGTTTCTTATATACGGTATAGGCGACCATTCCGATACAGCAGATTATTTCGGTCAGCAGTGAAGCCATACCGGCCCCTTCAATACCCTTTTCAAAAACAAAAATGAATAAATAGTAATTAAAGATATTCAGAATGACATAAATAGCGGATTCGATAAAAGCCACTTTTGTCAGATGCATAGCCTGAAACATGCATTTGAAAGACAACGTAATGCAAAGAAAGACCAGTGACACCATAACATAGCGCATATAGACAAGCGAATAGCGCATGATCGATTCGTCATTCAGATAGAACAAAAGGATCTTGTCGCCGTATAAAAATGAAACAGCGATCCAGATAAAGGTATACAGAAGCGAAGAAACAATAAACAGACCCTGGGTCCTGGCCATATTCTTGTACTGTTTGGCACCGAAAAACTGTGCACCGAAAAGTGAAGCTCCGGCTTCGATACCCCATAAAAGGAAATTATGCAGATTCAGTACATTTGAAGCATTACCGATGGCGGTAACCATACCGATCGAAGAGACCATGATTGAAGCGATGATCGAACGGCAGCTTAAAAGCAGATGCGTCAGTGCCAGCGGCAAAGCTACCCGCAGTACTCTGCGATAAAATATCTCATCACCTATATAATCTCTGATCCTCATATTCACCATTATACAGAAAGAGACAGGACTAATTGCCCTTGTCTCTCTGTTTCTGCTTATATCTTTCTTTTCTTTCTTCTCTGATCTTGGTCTGAATGAATTCTCTTCTCTTCTTGCGCTTGATCTTCTCGACCTCGCGGTTCTTTTTCTTCTTGTAGTTAGGTTTTACCTTTTCCTTCTTGCGGTAAAGAGTTTTAACGATTTCCTTTTCTTCAATATTGACTTTGATCTCTTTTTTCTTGGTCGGATTATTAGCTTCCTTCCACTGACCTTTCTTGTATTCTCGGGCTGTGAAATTAATGCCTTTCTTATTCAGATCTCTTATCGCATCGAGATCTGTTTCTTTATACAGAAGGTAACAGGTTCCGTCTTTTTCATTACGTCCGGTACGGCCTGCTCTGTGCATATAGAAATGCAACTGCTTTGGAAGACCCATCGAAATAACATGGGAAATGCCATCGATATCAATACCGCGCGAAGCGACATCCGAAGCGATCACATACGTATACTTCTTGGCCTGCAGATCCTTTATGGCCTTCTGACGGGTTCTGGAATCAAGTCCTCCGTGTAACAGCAAAGCTTTGACACCTTTTTCGCATAAATATTCATAAGTCTCATCGGCTTCATTTTTACTGTTGGCAAAAATCAGACAGACATACGGTTTGAAACCAGGAAGGATATCGTATACCACTTCCTTGTATTCTTTATGCTTGCAGTTGATCAGGACATGATTGATCCTCGGATCTCTTTTCTTGTCTTCGACTCTGATGATCTTAGGATTGTTCAGATATTTTCTGACAAAAGCCTGCAGTTCTTCCGGGAATGTAGCAGAGAAGCATAATACTTCCGGATTCTTGACCATGTGAGAGAAGACGATATCAATATCCTCAAGGAAACCGTATTCCAGCGTCATATCGGCTTCATCGATCACAAACATCTGGACAAAATCGACTCTTAAGGCATTGGAAACAAACAGATCCTTTATTCTTCCCGGTGTACCGATTACGATATGCGGAGCCTTTTCCATCTTGGAAATGGTTTTCTTTTTATCTGTACCGCCTGAAAGCATCTGTATTCTCAGATCAGGAAATACTTCTTTCATCAGCTGGCAGTTCTGATTGACCTGATATGCCAGTTCTCTGGTCGGTAAAGAAATAACGACCTGGGTCTTGTCGGACTGCGGATTGATCATCTCCATGATCGGGATCAGATAGGCATGAGTCTTGCCTGTACCGGTCTTGGATAAGGCGATCACATCCTTATGTGAAGAAGTGTATTTCAAAACTTCCTTCTGTACAGCCGTCAGTTCCGTAAAACCGTTAAGTTCGATAAATTGTGTCGTTGTGTCAAGCAGTTTTCTGTCCATACGCATCTATTTTAGCATATTGTACAATATAGTTATGGAGATTAAAAAAGTCGTACCGAGCGGTTATTGCAAGGGCGTAGTCAACGCCATCAAGCTTGCGAAAGACACCAAAGCAAACAATCCCGAAGAAAATGTCTATGTACTGGGCATGCTGGTACATAACTCTTTCGTATCGGAAGAATTATCGTCTTTGGGCATCATAACGCTTGATGACAGTAAAAAGTCAAAATCCGAACTGCTGGATGAAATAAATGACGGCATCGTCATCTTTACCGCCCATGGTATTTCGGAATCAATTAAACAGAAAGCGATCGATAAAGGTTTGCGTTATGTAGATGCCAGCTGTGTCGATGTATTAAAAACGCAGAATGTCATAAAAGAGTATCTTAATGACGGATATGATGTCATCTATTTCGGCAAGAAAAATCATCCGGAAGCTGAAGCGGTCATTTCTATTTCGGATAAGATCCATCTGGTCACAAATGAAGATGATCTAAGAAAACTTGATATCACAAATCATAAAGTCTTTTTAACCAATCAGACGACGATGTCTTATCTGGAATTAAAAGATCTTATTGAACTTTCAAAGAAACTTTATCCGGATATCATCATCGAAAAAGAGATCTGCAACGCCACGTCTTCAAGACAGGAAGCTATTGCGAACTTAACAGATTGCGATCTTTTATATGTTGTAGGCGACATCAAATCGAACAACACCAACAAACTCGTCGATATCGGAATCAAAAAAGGCATTAAAAAAGTTCTGCTGATCCAGAACTTTAAAGATATCAATACAGATGATCTTAAGGACGTACATAAAGTTTATGTCACAGCCGGAGCTTCAACACCGCCTAAGCTGATCGATGAAGTTATTTCTTTCCTTAAAGAGCACAGTTCAACGGATTAACGTTGAACTTTTTTATTCTGCTTCGTATTTCACATCCAGTTTGAAATACTCGGAATGAGTGGTTGAATAATCGGCATTTTTAAACTGGACGAAGATATATAATGTCGTTTCACTCAGATCCGAAACGCCCGAAGCAACGATTCCCTTGACATAGCCCTGAGCCGTATTGGTCTGGTTAGGAACCATATTGTATTCCTTTTCCTCGAAGATTCCGACATTGGCAGCCATCTTATTGCGGTAATCCACATCTTTTTCGATCGCCAGCAGTTCGATATCGTACATCGCAATACGCGGATTATCAATGGTTATGTAGTATCTGTAACCGCCGTCGATCTTTGCCATATCGACCGCAATATCAAAATAATTGGACGTCGTCACAAAACTCTCGTGTTCGCCAATCATTTCAATGATATACAGATAACGATCATCCGGATTGGCAGCCTTCTTGCCGGGATCCTGGCAGCCACACAGTCCGAAGACGATCAGTAAGATAATCAGTAGTTTTTTCATTTAGAATTCAACTGCGTAATAGAACTTCTTGCCCTTCTTGATGATAGTCAATTCGTTATTGAAGGCATTTTCTCTGCTTAAGATATAATTGATGTCCGTAACTTTTTCACCGTTTACGGAAATCGAAGAACCATTGATCAGATCACGGGCTTCACGGTTGGACTTGCAGGCACCGATCTGAACCAGAGTCGGAATAAGCTGGGCATTGTCTTCGATCTTGGTTCTTTCAAGATCGGCTGTGCCCTGTTTGAGTTCCTCGTAGGTAAGATCTCTGAGGTTGCCTTTGAAGAAAGTCTCGGCGATCTTGACTGCGGATTCATAGGCTTTTTCACCATGCAAGAAGGTAATGACTTCTTTAGCCAGAGCTTTATGAGCTTCACGCAGTTCAGGATGTTCTCTGTTGGAAACTTCGAGTCTTTCGATTTCTTCACGTGAAAGGAAAGTCAGGAATTTGAGGTAATCGATAACCTTGCTGTCTTCGGAGTTCACAAAGAACTGGTACATTTCGTAAGCCGAGGTCTTGTTTATATCAAGCCAGATAGCCTTGCCATTGGTCTTGCCGAATTTCTGACCGTCGGATTTTGTCAATAAAGGCATCGTGAAACCGTAGGCTTCCTTGCCCAGTTTCTTTCTGATCAGTTCGATACCGGCTGTAATGTTGCCCCACTGATCCTGACCTGCTACCTGCATCGTTACGCCTCTAGTTTTATAAAGATGCATGAAATCATAGGCCTGCATGGTCATGTAGGAGAATTCGGTATAAGTGATGCCTTCATCGAGTCTTCTTCTGACGATATCCTTGTTGAGCATATAGCCGACATTAAAGAACTTGCCGACATCTCTTAACCATTCGATGTAGGTTATATCTTTTAGCCAATCATAGTTGTTTACGACTTCGAAACCGAAGATCTGCTGAGCCTGTTTCTTCAGACACTCGAAATTGTGATTGACTTCTTCAACCGTGATCATCGGCCTTTCCGCATCCGGTTTCGGGTCACCGATAAGTCCGGTACCGCCGCCGACCAGAAGGATCGGATTGTGTCCGGCATCCTTTAGTCTTTTGGAAATCAGAAACGATGAAAAATGACCGATATGCATCGAATCACCGGTCGGATCGGTTCCGATATAGAAAGTCAGACCGCCTTTGTTAAGCAGGTCTTTTATTTCCGGCGAAGATTCATCCTTAATGAGTCCGCGCCATACTAAATCTTCATAAATTCCCATAATCTATTCCTTCGTTGTGCTCTTAGGAGAATACAGAGCATTCAAACGTTTCTCCTTTTCTTCTACCTGTTCATCCTTCAGCATCTTGGTCATCAGTCTCATGGAAATGGCACCCAGATCATATGAAGGCACGACAAATGAACTGATCTCCGGACGCACGGAAGAAGTATACTTGCTTTCATTCATGCAGACGAGTTCCATATCATCAGGTACACTGATGCCATGTCCGGTTGCCGCATTGAGGGCAGCCAGAGCCTGGGAGTCACGGTTAGCCACAAATACCTGATGCTTATGAGTCTTGAAGTAAGACTTCAGGAATTTATAGGTCGAACGGTTATCCTTTGATACTTCGATATAACCTTTATATTCCTTGCCATGAGCCTTGAAAGCTTCTTCGGCACCGCTTCTCATCTGAGCCGATACCACGTCGTTGCGATGATCCTGCAGGATCGCAATATCATCGATACCCTTGTTCAGATAGCTGTCGCAGAGTTCATAGACGGCCTTGCCGTAATCGACATAGACTGAACAGATATTGTCCGAAGAGATCTGGTTGCACATGACGACCATCGGAATGTTGTATTCTTCCAGAAGTTTTACAGAATCATCAAGATCCTTGTCGGCATATATAATTACGCCATCGACTCTGGATTTGATTACTTCGTCGATGATCTCCTTGATGTCGGTAACGCCTTCGGTAATCGTATGTAAGAAGACCGAATAATCATAGATCTTAGCGACATCACAGAGTCCGTTGATTACTCTGCCGGAGAAAGATACGGAAGTTGACGGAATGATCAGCCCGACTGTCGTCGTGCGTGACAAAGCCAGACCCTGAGCGATCGCATTAGGTCTGTAACCCAGTTTATTTATGGCTTCCTCAACTCTTCTTCTGGTATCTTCCTTGACGACTGTCGAGCCGTTGATTACCCGCGATACCGTTGCGAGCGACACATTTGATTCTTTCGCGACTTCATAGATAGTTACTTTTTTCATTTCTCTTCACCATCTGGCATTAACCAGCCTTTCAATGTTTCCAGAGCTTTTTCGGCAATCTCGACCGTAGCCGATTTGGCATTATCGACAGTCTTTTTCACCTCTTCTCTGTTCATAAACTCGTCAATGTTGTTTTTAACACTTTCAGCTGTATCCTTTAAATCAACTGATGCAGCTGTACTTTTTAATTCATTGATCTTCTCCAAAGCATTCTCATATAATTCTTTGGATTTGACTTTCATTTTAGCGATGGCTTTATTGAATTCCTCATCGTCTTTTACTTCCTCAGCCATCTGCGAAGCCTTTTGTGCTGCTTCACAGAAAACCTTTACAGCCTTGTCCCTGACCATATTAACCGACTCGGCGATCTTTTCATCACTGCCTTGCGTAGCAGCCGTCAGATCTTCGACTTTTTTCTTCAGATCTTCAACCAGTTCTTTAACTGAATCTTCAATATACTTATCTTCCATCATCAGCCTCCGATAATATCCTCCGGACTTGGTTCTTTGAATTCATCTTCTTCTTTGTCTTCTTTGATATAAGATACGACTCTGTCTTTGATTTCGCCGGCATTTTTGACGACGAAATCCTTGGCTTCCTTAACCGCTACAACCGTAGCATCATGAGCCTTATCAACGGTGTCAGATACCTTGACGACTGTATCGAGCGGTGCCTGTACTTTTTCGATCGATCTGTCGACCAGGTCGATTGTTCCGTGTGTTTTCAGTAATGTTGCATCAACACTTGATAATACTTTGATCAGTTTGATCAGCAGAATGATCACACATATCAGACATACTGCACCCAGAATAGGTAATAATTCATTACATAAATCTCTAAAAGCCACGATAAAAGCATCCATAATATCACCTTCCTCACATGTATTCTAATTGAAAATGAAAATTTTTTCAATAATTTGTATGCCTTTTCAAGAAAAAAAGAGCTATATAAGCTCTTTGACTCTCTCAGCAATGTTGTAGATATCCTTGCTGGACATGAAGACCAGGCATTCTCCTTTGTGTTCAGCCAGGATTTGAGCACCTTCTTCATTCTCCGGCAGGATATGGCTCGACGGTATCATATCGGCCAGATAAGTAATGTCGATATCCGTACCGTCCTGTTTATCATCGATCGAGGTAAAATCCAGTAAATAGATCTCATCAGCCTTCTCTAATGCCTCTTTAAACTGCTGTGCAAAGTACTTTACTCTGGAAGCTCTGTGCGGTTTGAAGATCGCTACGATCTTCTTATCCGGATATCTCTTCTTTGAAGCCTCGATGGTAACCTTAACTTCGGTAGGATGATGCGCATAGTCGTCCACAAAGACCGTATCGTGATATTCTTCGATCACATAACGTCTCTTTGGTCCGACATAATTATGTAAAGCATTTTCTACTCTCTCGTGGTCAAAACCCATGTATTCGCTTAAGGCCAGAACACCCAGGATATCGATCAGTAAATGATCGCCCACAAACGGCACATCATAGCGGTAGAGTTTCTTTCCCTTATACATCAGATCAAAGGAAGAACTCTTGGAATCTGCTTCGAGGTTCTCGATATAGTAGTCATTATTCTTGCTTAAGCCGAAGGAATAAGCCTCAGTATCGAACTTAAGCTTCTGACACCACTCATCATCTCCATAATAGAAAACAGCTTTAGAAACGTTTCTGACGAACTCCTGATAGGCATTGAAGTAATCGACTTCATCCCTGAAGTAATCCACATGGTCGATTTCGATATTGGTGATGATCGCATATTCCGGATGATAAGCCAGGAAGTGGCGGCGGAATTCACAGGATTCCACAGCCAGATATTCACTTTCCTTATCAAGGAAACCTTCACCGTCGCCGATCAGATAACCGGTCTTCTTGAATTCGGAGAAAACCGTTTTGGTTATGGTGGTTGTTGTGGTCTTGCCATGAGAACCGCAGATACTGATCGTTTTGTAGTTCTTCATGAGTTCACCGAGGAATTCATGGTATCTGTAGCACTTACATAATTCTCTGGCTCTTATGACTTCCGGGAAGTCCTCTAAGAAGGCATTGCCGATAATGACCGTATATTCAGGTTTAATATTGTTTTCATCAAACGGAAAGATTGGAATATTTCTTTTTACCAGTTCATCTTCCGTAAAAAAATGCTTCTGTTGATCAGAACCACATACTTCATAACCCAAGTCATGAAGCATGACTGCCAAAGAAGCCATGCCTGTACCTTTTATACCGATAAAGTAATACATCAGATATCCTCTCTGTAGGAATTGAAAAGATTCAGATCTTCGTCTTCATCTTCATCAAGCACATTCTGCTCGAAATCATCATAGGTATGATCGGAATAGTCATCATAGCCGTAGTCCCTTTCACTGTCATAAAGACGGTGAAGTTCTTCTTCGTCGCGGTTATTGTTCGGATATGGTTCTACCGGTGTTTCCGCTTTAACTTCGTCTTCTCCCCTGCCGTAACCGTAGATCGGCGAAGTGATGATCTCCAGATGGGAACTGTCAGGTTTATTGATCATTTCTTCCTTGACCGGTGAAATGATCTTCTTGGAAGAAGTGCCGTCATTTTCTCTTAACACACCGAAAATCGGCGAGATCTGTGAAGAGAATTCATAATCGTTCTTTCTTTCTTCCTTTTCACTCTTTACTTCTTTTTTGATATCGAGGTCGATGAAGGCTGATTTTTCGGATTTACGATAAAGGATGTCCTTTGCTTTGAGAGGATTTTCTTCCTTTACGGTCTGCTGAACAGGCGCTTTTCTTTCGACGACAGGTTCTTCAACTTCTATTTCTTCTTCTTCGTCGTAGTCTTCCGGTTCAAACAGAATATCGATAAATCTTTTCTTTATATTACTCTTCATACAATAAACTACCTCTATTAATCATTCTACAACATTTTTTATTCACTGCTTTGAGAACTGCTTTGATCAACCATAAAATCATTGATGTGACCGTTTACCGGCATGATCGTTTCAAAGAGGTTGACCTGTTTCTTCTCATAATCGATAACTTCCTTGGATGAGAAATTGGCGATGACATCGCCTTCTTTGACGCTGGCGCCTTTGGCCATCAGCAGGATTCTCGATGTTACGGCTTCGATATCTTCTTCGTTGGTAAAGGCGTAGAAGATCAGATCTCTGCTTGTGAAATATGTCAGATACTGCTTTTCATATTCGTATACCTTATAGATAAAGGTATTAAGTTCTCCTTCGGAATCCATAAAGTTGCCTTCATGAGAATACACGAGTTTATTTTCATCAAAGAAACCTTCATCAGTTAATGGCTGATCCTCGTAGTATTTGCTGTTTATGATACCCGAAATATTCACATCCATGATCATTCTTGAATTGTTGAAGATGAAAGATGTGCTTAACGGAGAAACATTCAGTTCGCTGGTATCGCTAGGTACGTAATAGTCGATATAACTGCTGTAGTTGTTGCGTCTGATCGTTTCTTTTTCTTCGGCTGAAGAAAAAACCTGATCCAGTCTGGTAGTAATATCACCATAGACCGCACAGCTGCAGAGCTCTATACATACTAAAAAGATCATGACCTTTCTCATACAACTCATTTTAACATATCGTAATTCTTAAAACTAAAATAGCTGCTCTTGGAAACGATTATATGATCAAGCAATGGAATACCCATCATCTTGCATGACTGGCACAGTTTTGAAGTCAGTTCGATATCCGCATCCGACGGTGTGGGATTATCACTTGGGTGATTATGGGCTACCAGAATTGCCGCAGCTTTTAAAAGAATCGCTTTCCTCAGTATTTCATCAATACCGATGATCGCACTGTTGCGGTTGCCCTTATACATGACTTCCGATTTGATGACCATGCTCCGGGCATTAAGATATACCACAAAGAATTCTTCCTTGTTGCTGTAACCGAGATTGAACCTCAGCCATTCCACTACTTTTTCTGGCGAAGTCATCTCCGGTTCAGCTATTCTTTCAACTTTACTCAGTCTTTTGGATATTTCCAGAATGGCCATTATCTCCAGAGCTTTGGCTTTCTTTATTCCTTTAATGGCTGTCAGTTCTTCATATGTCAGACTAAGCAGATTATTGAATCCGTTAGCCATATCGATCACATCATCCGCCAGTTGCATGACATTTCTTTCTCTATATGCCGATTTTATTATCAGAGCCAGCAGTTCATCGTTATCCAGGGCAGAAATACCGTATTCCAGAGCCTTTTCTCTGGGCATAAGTTTTTCACTCACAGAAATACTTTTCTCCTTTCAGATAGGCTGCTGTGGCGTTTAAAGAGAATCTGCCCTCAGGTATCAGCTTATATCTTCTGACCAGTTTGTTTTCTTCGATATGACAGGTCTCATCCAGCTGTTTCTCCAGATCTGCAAAGAACTTTTCATTCAATAAAGTCTCTTGAGGCAAAACAAAAACCTCGCAGATCTCAATCTCTTTAATATCGTCATTGACAGCTTTTAAATTTATGATTATTGAATCTTCTCTGTTATAGCGGCTGCAGGCTAAAGTTTTCTCTTTAGCGCAACCGCTTAATAAAAACATTAATATCAGGATTTTCTTTTGAAACATCTTGTCATCAGCAGATGACAAAGCAAAATTCCCGTTAAAGCTCCTGCCGTATCGATACCCATATCTTTGATATCACAATACCTTCCATCCACAAAGAGCTGATGGATCTCATCGCTTACTGCGTAAAGTACAGAAAAAAGAATCGAATAGAAGACATTGTTTTTCTTTGAATAATCCCTGCTGTTGAGATAGACAAGAATGCCCAGGATCATGAATTCCGTAAAATGGGCCAGTTTTCTGATCGGATGAATATAGCGTTCAAGAAAAACAGTCACATCAAGGTGATTATTAGGAAATATAAAAGCATATATTCCGTATATCAGTTCCGCCACAAGATTGGAAGTAGTCTCTGATTCCAGCTGCGGCTGCGCTGACATATAGAAAATAAGAATCATCCACAGAATCAACAGGATAAGTCTGGTATGCTTTTTCATGCTTATTATGATAGCACTATTGCAGGTATTGGAGTACAGCCGATTCCTCGTTTAGTCTGCAGCGATTATTTGGATCATAGCTTTCTGAGTTACTTAATACGCTGATATTCCCGATCATCAGAGCCTTATTCAGCAGATTTACCGCATCTCTTTGTACAGCCAAAGATACGATCATTACTCTTGAATCCGTATCATAACTCATGATCTGTCTTCCCTGGTTATCATATAAGCCTGTGATCCTGCAGCCTTCCAGTAAAAGATCACTTATAGTCACCTCGTTATTCTTGATCGTCAGATAGATATCCACATACATATTTACGCCGAGACTTCCCGCATTGATCTTTACTTCACCGGTATAGATATCATAGTTCACTTCTCCCTCAAGTAATAAGGTCGTCGAAAGATCCTTTATCTCTTTCTCTAAAGATGCCTTATATATCAGAGAACCTTTAGGCAAGGAATAAGACAATTTAACAAATTTCCCAATGATATCCGCATTCTTGGTATAGACATCATCATTCAGATAAGCTTTCGGAACATTTACATAAGTCAGATCGTTTTCCTCAATCAGTGTTCTCTGCATCAGGTTATGTGAAGCGACTGGAATACTCACATAGTTATCTCTGTAGTTAAGATAAGCACTGATCGAGAAAAACAGGGATAAAAGGATCAGCAAGGCAGGAATCGCAATAATCAGAATTTTCTTTATCATCATTAACCTCCTGATCATTATTTGCGAAAAAACGTTCAATACCTAACCAAATACATAAAATTCTTCAATTATTTGTACTTTTCTCAATTAAATGTGCTGATAATGTCTAATTAGGGCCTGAAAAGAATAGTGATATGATGAATATAGATATGAAAGCAGAACGCATTATCAGTAACGAACTCAAACTGGTTCCCTATTATCCTAGCGGTGTTGCCTTAAGCTGGTATCAGGATAAAGATGTAGTCAGACAGGTCGATGACATCGATGAGGTCTATACACAGGATAAACTGGATGCCATGTATGACTATCTCAATAAGCATGGAGACTGTTTCTATATCTCTTATCAGGGCAAACTGATCGGTGATGTTTCTCTTTACGATAAAGACAAGATCGCCATTGTCATATGTAAGGATTATCAGAACCGTCATATCGGCAGACAATGTGTTAAGGAAATAATCAGACTGGCTAAGGAAAAACACTTGAAGAGCGTTCAGGCTCATATCTATTCTTTCAACCAGCAGAGCCAGAATATGTTTCTCTCATTAGGTTTCTTTGAAGACAACAGAGAACAGTTTGTCTATAAAATACGTTAAACACGAAAGTCTTTCTAAAGACTTTTTTATTTGGCTGATATAATTATTGGTAGAAAACGAGAGGTAAATATCATGAATAAAGCTTTACTGATAGAACTGTTCGGATACCTCGGCTCATTTCTGGTTCTGGTATCTTTCTTAACTACATCGGTCGTAAAACTGAGAGTCATCAATACGATCGGATCACTGATCTTCATGACTTATGCCCTGATCATCAAATCCTATCCGACCGCCATCATGAATTTCTGTCTGGTGCTGATCAATGTCCGCTTCTTATGGAAGATGACGAGGATCGATAAGGCCTATGACATCATAGAGATTCCGGTTTCCGATTATTTCGATGATTATTTCATTTCCTACTATAAGGATGATATCGAGAACTGCTTCCCGGGCGTCTCTCTGGATTTCAAAGATGCCGATTTCATTACGATGATCTTCTGTGACTGCAAACCCGTCGGCATGACAGTCGGCGATCTGGAGGATGATACGCTGAAACTCATGTTAGACTACACGATTCCGGAATACCGCGATTTCTCCATTGGTTCCCATATGTTCGAATTTCTCAAGAACAAAGGAATAAAAAAAGTTGTATTCAGCGGTCCGACTGTTCATCATATGGCTTATCTTAATAAATTCGGTTTTGAAAAAAACGGTGAAGAATACGTTAAAACATTATAGAGAGGTGCTTAAATGAAGAATACTCTTGATAGAGATGCCAAAGAATTATATGCACTTGGCGATGAACTGTTCAAACATCCTGAACTGGGATACAAAGAATTCACAAACAAAAAGATCCTGACTGATTATTTCACCAGTCATGGTATCAAAGTAACGGAACTTGGTTTCAGAACTGCTTTTAAGGCTACAATCGGTTCAGGCTCACCGAAAATCGGCTTAATTGCCGAATTAGATGCCATACCTACTTTAGGTCATCCTTTTGCGGATAAGAAAGATAATGCCGCCCACAGCTGCGGTCACTCCACACAGTGTGCCATTATGGCGTATGCGCTGGTTAAACTGAAAGATGTCATCAAGAACGGTTCGGTAAGTGTTTATTTCACCCCTGCCGAAGAATTTACCGATGTCGCCTTCCGTAAACAGCTGATCAAGAAACACGAGATCAATTATATCGGTGGCAAGATAAACATGCTGACAGCGGGGCTGTTTGATGATGAAGACCTCTTTATCCATCTTCATACGATGGGTTCATCCGGATATCATTTCTCTTTAAATACTTCCCTTTGCGGATTTGTCTATAAGGAAATGATCTTCCATGGCAAAGCAACTCATGCGGCTGTCGCTCCTGATAAAGGAATCAACGCATTAAATGCCTTCGTATTATTCGATAATGCGATCAATATGCTCAGAGAAACCTTCAAGGAAGAGGACTATATAAGAATCCACGACATCATCGATGAAGGCGGACAGACCGTCAACTCTATCCCGGAAAAAGTCATCTATGAATGTTATGTACGTTCACTTAACAGCAACGCCTTATTAAAGACGGCTGAAAAAGTCGACAATGCGGCAAAGAACTGTGCCAAAGCGATCGGTGCATCTGTCACGATAAAAACCACACCTGGATATCTACCGATGCATCAGTGCCGCCTGATCAACGATGTCATTAAAAAGAATATGCTGAAATACTGCAAACTTGAAGAAATACATGATGATGAAATAAGTATGGCGGCTGGCGATATCGGCGACCTGTCAATCTTCAAACCGACAGTTCAGTTTGGTTATTCCGGATTCAGCGGCAACTGTCATGGCAAAGACTTATGTATTTCGGATAATGTCAGAGCCTATCTGGAACCATCCAAGGTTATCTATGACACCGTATTATATCTTCTGAATCATCCTGACTACGTTGATAGGATCAAGAAAGAATTCAAACCATCCATGGATAAAAAAGAATACCTTGCTTATTTAGACTAAGCAAGGTATTTTTCATCTAAAATCTTTAAGGCATCAAGGAATACTTCAATAAACTTCTCACGATCCGTATCCAGCAAAACCAGATGCGGATTTTCTTTTTCCTTATCGCATACTGTCATGCCTCTGCAGTATTCACCATCAAGTTCGATATAGACTCTCATCTCTTCAGCTTTGAAGATCTCCGGTTTCAGTAAGTAGATAACCGGCGTCAGATCAAAGATCGGCGTACGGTCAAATCCGCGTTTTACTGCATAAAGCTTATAGAACTCCATCAGATCGAAACATAGTTTTGAAGCATAACCGCCGTTTTTGAATTCGGCAGCTTCAGAAAGTAATATGCTTCCGGCAGCACATACTTCTAGTCCTGCCATGATTACTCTGACACCAGAATCAAAGACGATTCGTGCCGCTTCAGGATCATGGTAGATATTGAATTCGGAACGTTTCTGAATATTGCCCGAATATACCGAACCACCCATTAAAGAAATACAATCGATTTTATTGACCAGTTCAGGATAATTCTTAATAAGTAAAGCAATATTGGTTAAAGGTGCCAAAGCGATTATCGTTACGCTGTCTTCTTTTTCTAATGTTTCCTTATAGAAAGTAAGCGCATCCTTATCTTCGACAGTTCTTTTTGGTTCAGGCAAAACCGGGCCATCCATACCGCTTTCCCCATGAGCGGCCGGCTGAGGTTCAGGTGCTTTGACTAAAGGTGCAGCTTCACCCTTATAGACTGGAATATCTAATCCGAAGTAATCCTCAACCTTCAGGATATTTTTAGTGACCTTCTCCATTGTCTGATTCCCGGCTACCGTGCAAATGCCGAGAATTTCAAACGCTTCGGGATGAGCCAGACATGTGAGAATGGCCATGACATCGTCATGGCCAGGATCACAATCAATGATTATTTTACGCATTAGTGCTCTTCAACCTTACCACGTTTTACACGGTAGTAGTTGACGATAGACACAACGGTAAGAATCACAAAGACAGCAAAATACGGAATCGCATTGACAAGGTCTGTCGGGAATGCAGAGTTGCTGGAGAAGCTGATAGAGACAGCTCTGAAGACCGCAAAGATCAACGCAGCCAGGATCAGTAACCAGTAATTACCTGCCGCAATACCATTGGCAGCAACACCCATCCAGCCCTGTCCGGAAACCATCCCTCTGGAGAAGATCTTCAGATAGTTTAGAGACAGATAAACACCGCCTAATGCAGCAAAGATTCCGGATAATATCAGCGACAATACCTGAAGTCTTTCAACATTGATACCAGCTGTTCTGGCCGCATCAGCGTTCAGACCGCAGGCTCTCATTCTCATTCCTGTCGGAGTCTTGTAGATAAAAATGAACAGAAGAATGACGATCAGCCAGCAGATATATGTCAGGACATACTGTCCTGAAACTATTTCACCCAAAATCGGGATATCTTTGATGATCGGGATATCTAATGTGCTGAGGATCGGAGTGGTCAGAGAAGCTGTGGTTCCCTTTTCACCTGTCATCAGGAACATGACGAAGATCGCAACAGAATCAGCAAATGTATTCAAAGCAATCATGATCAGCATGGCATTGGCGCCCATCTTCATGGAGAAGAAGGCAATCAGCATAACCGTAACGATACCGATAGCAATGCCGGTCAGAACGCCTACCCAGGCACTTCCGGACAGATACGAACCAAGCACACCGGCTAAAGCAGCGAACGTCATTATTGATTCAATAGCGATATTACCGATACCCGAAGACGCCGCAATGAATGTTCCGATTGCTGCAAAAACGATCGGAGTCGCCAGACGGATAGCAGTGATCAGAAATCTCATAGAAAACAGTGTTGAAAAAATACTATTCTGCATGTTCTTCCAATCCCTCCTTTAATAACTGACGTTCTCTTAATCTTCTTAAGAAGTATTGAGAAGATATCAGCATGATGACGATACCTTCAACGATCGAAACGATCTCGGAAGGTACGGCACCATCAACAAAATACAATACAGCAGCGCCCTGTTCAAGATACTTGATAAAGAAGGCTGCGATAACGATACCGATCGGATTGTTCTTTCCTAACATTGAAAGCAGCATTCCGGAGAAACCGATACCGACCAGAGACTGAGCCGGAGTATAATAACTGGTCTGTGTCAGCAGCTGAGTTGTTGAACCCATGCCACACAGTACACCGGCGATAACAGCTGTCGTGATTGACAGTCTGAACGCGCTGACACCTGAATATTCGGCAAATTTAGGATTGGTGCCGGCGATTCTCATCTGGTAACCAAGTTTTGTTTTATTCATGACCAGATAGAGGACGATCGTAACAACAATCAGCAGAATGAAACATGCCGAAATTCTGAGCGGTTCATAAAGATAACCGATTCTCGCAGTAGGAAGATAGTCCTTGGAAGAAACGCTTCCTCTTTGAGCGGTTGAAATCCAGTTTCTGACAATATAAGCAGTTATAGCTGCATATATTGAGTTGGACATCAAGGAAACGACCATTTCATTGGTACCGAATTTTGCCTTCAGGAATGAAGGAAGAATCATCAGGATACCACCGACAAGCATTGCACCAAGATAGCATAATACCGGATGCAGGATCGGGCTGGTCGTTATCGGAGAAGCAGCGATCCAGGCAACGACTGCACCGGTGATGATGAAGATACCTTCAGCACCGAGGTTGAAGCCGCCGGCTTTGAATAAAACACCTGCTGCCAGACCGGCAAACGCAAATGAAATAAAACTTTCAATAACAGCACCTATATATCTTTTTTTAGACAGAGGTCCAAATAAGATCGTCTTGATGGCATTAACCGGATCCTTTGAAATCAGACAAAGGATAACGAACGTGATTGCCAGAGCAATCAGAATCGCAATGGTCATTTTAATCGCATCAAACAGTTTTGGATTGGAAATGGATAATTTGTAATTCTTTGAATACTTGCTGTTCTTATTATCAGTCATTCAAAGCACCTCCTATCTCTTGAGGCGTCTGATGTTTCGCGCCTAACATATACATACCAAGTTCAGATTCAGAGACATCTTTAGCATTAGGGAAATATCCGGCGATCTGTCCGTCAAACATGACGATGATCCTGTCTGATAAGGACATGACTTCGTTCAGGTTTGCGGATACCAGCAGAATACCGGCTCCGGCATTGCGCATTTCAATCAGTTTGTGGTGAACGAACTCTTCAGAACCGATATCGATACCATGAGTTGGCTGTTCGGCAATCATGAATTTCGAATTCGTATTATATTCTCTGGCGACGACGACCTTCTGAATATTACCGCCGGAAAGACTGTTTACGGCAGCATCGATCGTCTTGGTCTTGACCGCGAAAGTCTTGACAAGATTCTCTGCAGTTTCTTTGATCGCCTTGGAATTCATGAATACCTTATTGTTGATATCATCTCTATCGTAGTAAGTAGAGATCAGGTTATCGGAAATCGGCAGTGAACCGGCGATACCATCGCCCATTCTGTCTTCCGGAATATAAGCCATGCCCAGATCTCTGCGTCCCTTGATATTGAGCTCGTTTACTCTGTTACCGCAGATTTCAATATCACCTGTATAGGCTGTTTCTTCCAGACCTGTAATACATCTGACAAGTTCCTGCTGGCCATTGCCTTCAACACCGGCGATACCAAGGATTTCACCGTTCTTGACCGCAAATGACATGTGATCCAGAACAGGTTTACCATTTCTTTCCATATAAAGGTCCTTGATTACCAGAGCCTTTTCGTTATGGAAATCTTCATGGGTCTTGTAGGCATTCATATCGGAATCAAGGTCTCTGCCTATGATCAGATTGGTCAATTGCTGCATCGAAAGGTCTTCATTAAGATAAGTGCCTTTGGAAACGCCGTTTCTGATTACAGAGATCTTGTCCGAGATCTTCTTAACCTCTTCAAGTTTATGGGAAATGAACAGGATCGTGTGTCCCTGTTCCTTAAAGGAACGGAGCTGATCAAACAGTTTATCTGTTTCCTGCGGTGTCAGAACTGAAGTAGGTTCATCAAGGATGATCAGTTCAGCATTACGATACAAAGTCTTAAGTATTTCAACCTTCTGTCTTTTCGCAACCGAAAGAGTTGAAACCTTGGCATTTACATCGAGTTCAAAATTATATTTGTCAGATAATTCCTGACACCTTCTGGCAGCTTCCTTCTTATCAATAAAAATACCGCTCGTAGGTTCATCACCCAGAATGATATTGTCAACGATCGAAAAAGACGGAATCAGCATAAAATGCTGGTGCACCATACCGATACCTGCTTTGATCGCGTCCATGGAACTGGAGAAGTTCGTTTCTTCTCCTTTGTAAGTCACGGAACCGCTTGAAGGTCGCTCGATACCGAAGATTACTTTCATCAGTGTCGATTTACCGGCACCGTTCTCTCCGACGATCGAGTGAATCTCTCCCTTTTCGAATTCCATGTTAATGTCACGGTTAGCTACAGTTCCGTTAGGATAGACTTTTGTAACATTATCAAGTTTCAATATCGTCTCACTCATAAGATCCTCCAAAATTTAGAAAAAGTCATGCGCCAAAAAGCAGCGCATGACTTCATCAAACAAAATTCAATCAATAATTACTCAACACGGTTAGCGTCTCTGAGAGCTGGCCAGTTAGCAGCGTATTCATCTGCATTCCAGTCAGTCAGACAGTCGATAACAGTTACCTGGCCGCTTACAACAGAGTTCAGAACTTCAGCAAGTTTAGCTCTTGTTGCTTCGTCAGTGTTAGCCATGTAGAAATCATTTTCAGCAAGACCTACACCGTTAAGAGCAATACCCCACATCTCAGCCTTGCCGAGCTTGTCAGCGTAATTGCCGTTAGCAACCATTTCGATGAATGCCTTAAGAGGAACACCAGTATTCTTTAAAGCAGAAGTCAGGATTGTGTTAGCCCAGTCAGGGTTAGTGTCCTTGAACTGTAAGTACTGGTCCTGGTCAACACCGATGCACCATACATCATCATGAGCAGAGCAAGCATCGATAACACCGTTACCTAAGCCACCGGCAACCTGCCAGATAACATCAGCACCCTTAGAGATCATATCATCAGTAACTTCTTTACCTAAAGCAGTATCTGAGAATGAACCAGGATAAGAAATAACATACTTAACATCGTTAGCAGTTAAAACCTGGCAGTAACCAGAAATGAACTGGTTCATAGCCTGAGCATCCATACCAACAACAACACCAACAGTACCAGTCTTGGTGATAGCAGCTGATAAAGAACCAACCAGGTAACCTAATTCAGCAGTGTTGCACTTAGTGCTGTAGCAGTTAGCTGGAATACCTGTTTCAGGAACAAAGTCATAGTCATAGTTGAAGAACAGCTGATCAGGATACTTAGCGCATGCCTTGTATAAGAAGTCTTCATAGTCACCATTACCACAGACAACGAGATCATAAGCGTGGTCTTCGCAAACGTTATCAAACCAGTTCATCCAGTTTGCTTCAGCTTTTTCGCCTGAAGGGTCACATTCGAAGACGTCAACAGTAATGTTGTTGTCAGCAGCATTCATTTCATCAGCAGCACCTGCGATTGTGTCGAAATAAGACTGGTCGCCTCTGTGCGGGATGAGTACTGCAACCTTAGTTACACCATCATCTTCAGTAGGTTCAGGTGTCTCTTCTTTCTTACCGCAACCGACTAATGCGAATACCATTAAGGCTGCAAGTAATACAGTTAATAATTTCTTCATTCTTTCTCTCCTTCTTTTTTTATTGTTAAAATACCTGAGGTATTTTTAACCAAATTGGATAAACTGCTTTATATATTTTGAACAAAATCTGTTCTTCAATAATACAGATATTTTATCACCTCTATCAGTCAGTTTCAACGAAGTTTTGTATTATTTCATAGAAAAAACTGACGCTTCCTAGAAAAACCTCAAAAACAGTGTTTTTCCCGATATTTCAAGCCCCTTTCATTTCCTTGACAAGCTATTATTCGTGCCCTAAGATGAAGGCGTAACACATTAAAAAAGGAGAAAAATAATGTCAGAATACTACGATCCTTGGGCATATACAACGTCCAAACACGGTATCAGCGCCGATTTACTGATCTCGGCAGTCCAGAAATGTATCAGAAGAGGTCAGGCCGATCTGGCTATGCGCTTTGCTTATGAGCTCTATGCTACTTCTACTTTCCATGAGGAAAAACTGTGGAACAGATTACTGGTTATATCTGTTGAAGATATCGGTTTCGGTGATCCTAATGCCTTAGTTATTGTTAAAACATTAAACGATTTAAGGAAAGAATTCCCATACGGTGACGGAGACAGACCGATCTTCTTCCTTTATGCGATCAGGTATTTATGCGGCTGCCAGAAAGAAAGATCTACCGATCACGTCAAGAACATCATCATGAAAGAAAATGCCAAAGGAGAAGTTCCGGAGATCCCTGACTATGCCATGGATATGCATACCAACAAAGGAAGATTCGAACTGGGCAGAGATGTCTTCTACTTCCTGAATGATGCTTCCAAGGTCGAACCGCTCTGGGATAAGTATGATGATACCTACTTCAAACAGCTCTACAAGATGTACGAAGAAGAAGCCGAGGAAGAAAAGAAATAAGCAATAAAAGAAAAACTTATGAGTCAGCGACTCATAAGTTTTTTTAATCAGAAAGATCTTCGCCGTTTGAAGCAATTACCTTCTTATACCAGTAGAACGAATCCTTGCGGTAACGGTCATAGGTACCATTTCCTTCATCATCCGCATCAACATAAATGAAACCGTAGCGCTTTGACATCGAAACCAGTGAACATGATACCAGATCGATACAGCCCCAAGGCGTATATCCGATAATATCGACACCGTCTTCGATGGCATCGGCTATTGCTTCGATATGACTGCGCAGATAACTGATGCGATAAGTGTCATGAACCGTTTTGTCTTCGCCCAGTTCTTCAAAAGCTCCGAGACCATTCTCAACAATGTAAATAGGAAGATTGAATCTGTCTCTAAGTTCATTTAACGATATGCGAAGAGCGATCGGATCGATCTGCCAGCCGAATTCGCTGTCCTTAAGATAAGGATTTTTAAGCCGGCGGATAAACTGGCCGATCTTTTCCTGTCTTTCAGGATCGGCAGTAACGATCGATGAGAGATAGTAGCTTAAAGAAATGAAATCTACTTTACCGTTTGCCAGTATCTCCTCATAATTGTCATACCACTTGATATCGATACCGTTTTTCCTGTAATAAGACAGGATCCATTTCGGATAATAGCCTTTGGCCATGACATCAGAGAAGAACATATTGAATTCTGTCTCCTGATGAGCACGGAAGGCATTTTCCGGAGATGGTGTTTCCGGATACAGATGGTGAAGATTAAACATGTTGCCGATCAGACACTGCGGTGCCGTTTCATGTGCATATTTGACGATCATGGCACTGGCAATAAACTGATGGTGCAGAGCCTGATGGGATTTCTGATCCCATTTTCTGTTTGCTTCTTCAGTCAGCTTGAAGCCCTTTGGAGAACTAGGAACAGGCATAGGTTCATAACGGTCAAGAATGATACCGCCGCCCAGATAAGGTACGGCACAGACCATATTGATCTCGTTGAAAGTCAGCCAGTACTTAACCTCATCCTTATATTCGTCGATCAAAAACTTCATGTATTTGAAGCAGTATGGGATGATCTTATCTGAAAGCCAGCCGTCAAACTCATCAATGAAACCGATAGGCATTTCATAGTGAACCATCGTCACCAGAGGCTCGATGTTGTATTTATGGAGCTCCTTAAAAACGTTGTGATAGAATTCCACACCTTCAGGGCAAGGCTTTTCTTCTTTTCCTGTCGGGAATAATCTGGTCCAGGAAATCGACATCCTGAAAGACTTGAAACCCATCTCGGCCAGAAGCGCAATGTCTTCTTTGTATCGATGGTAGAAATCGATACCTCTCCGGTTAGGAAAATTCAGTTCAGTTTCATGCTCTTTGGCATATTCGTAGTCTTCCTTGAGCACAAAGTTACAGAAGCCTTTAGGGCCGCGATAGTATACGTAATCCAGATGAGATAAGCCTTTTCCATCGAGACATCTGCCGCCTTCACACTGAGCGGCAGATGTAGCTCCTCCCCATAAAAAATTATCAGGGAATCTGGACATATTTATTCTTCTCCGGCATCAATCGCATCAGCTTTTTCTTCTTTATACAGGAAGAAAGTTCCGATGAATGTGAGAGTCATACTGATCAGAATACAGATAACAGCGTACTTCAGATCGGTCATATCACCTGTCTGCGGATTGATGAACAGCGGCAAAGTAAAGATGTTTGGAGGACCACCGGCATAAGTACCGATATTCAGTAAACCTCCGATGAAAGCGGCAATACCGGAACCGATCATAGCGGCGATCATTGGTGTCTTATACTTCAGAGTAATACCGTACATAGCAGGTTCGGTAATTCCCGGAACGATAGCTGAGAAAGCACTTGACAGCGCCAATGCTCTTCTTTCAGGATTCTTTGTCTTAACAGCTACAGCAAGACATGCAGCACCCTGAGCGGTATTGGAAAGGAAGTATGCAGGATGGGTTACAATGTTCTTCTGCGCTCTTCCTGACATAGCCATAGCAACAGCCATCAGGTTGAAATGCATACCGGTTAATACGATAAACGGCATAAAGGCTGTTAGCAGAACCGGAGCGACAGGACCTAAAGTCATGAATGCTACTGTCAGAAGTTTGCCTAATAAACCTGAGAGTTTAGCGCCGATCGGAGCTAAAATCAGTAAGCCTACAGGAACCATGATCAACATTTCGATCAAAGGTGTAAAGACAACTCTTACGCTCTTCGGCAGGTATTTATTCAGGAACTTCTCGATATAGCTCATGACGAATACGCACATGATTATCGGAAGGATCGTATTAGAATAATCAGCCGGATAGATCGGGAAGCCGAACAGGAAGCCGGCATTACCTGTACCAGGAATTACAGTTGGAGGTCCGCCCGGATTAGGAATAGTCGTACCTTGACCTGCAGCAACCAATTCAACAAATTCCGGATAAAGCAGGATGCAGCCCATGAGAATACCCATGGCCATCTTGGCGCCGAATTTCTTGGCGGCAGCAGCACCTACCAGAACAGGCAGGAAATAGAACGCAACATTATAGATCCAGCTGAATGTTGCGACTGTCGGAGAATCGGCAGCAAGGATCTTCAGGTTGACCAGGATCATGATGAAAGCCTGGAGCATACCGCAAGCGATCAGAGCCGGAAGGATCGGGAACACACATGCAACGATATTAGGAAGAATCGAACCAAGTATGTCCTTAATAGTCTTCTTCGGTTTTACCAGATCGCCATCAAGGTTCTCGTTAATCTGTGCTACTTTTTCAACACCGGATACTTTTACGAAAGCATCATAAATCTCACTGACGTCATTTCCGATGATGACCTGAACCTGATCACCGATCATCTGTGCGCCAATAACACCGAGTTTCTTGATTTCATCAAGCTTTACCAGACTGGTGTCTTTAGGAGTGATCCTTAATCTGGTAAGACAGTGTGCAGCATGAGCAATATTATCTTTACCGCCAACATATTCAACTATGCCGGAAGCAATCTGCTCATAATCTTTATCAGTTTTTGCCATAATATCCCCTTTCTTTTTTTAATTGTATAAATTTACGCAATGGCATTTGCGTGAATTTCCTTTTATTGATGATCTTAAACAAAAAAACTCTTCTGACCATCCCAAAAACATTTATTCGTAATGTTTTCAAGGATAAGCCTCGAAGAGTTTCGAGTAACAAACCTTAACTTCTAACTAAATAGTAATAAAAAGCAGAGTGACTGTCAATCATCAATCCGCATAATCAGGCGGTTAATATGGATCGACAGGTATAACAGTTCTTCATCATTGATCAGAACATTGAATTTTCTGTTAAGATACTCCTTTATCTTTTCTGCACATTCGACCGATTCAACATATTTCGTTTTTATTTCTTCATAGATCTTCATGTTCTGACTTTCGATCTGCTCAGAATTCATGATCCTTCTGATCAGATAATCAATATGAGATACAAAACGACTGTAGTTGAAACTGTCTCTTTGAATCTTTACATTAAACTGCTTTTCGATTATTTCCGTTATTTCTTCTATATATACGACGGTGTTGACGTCTTCTTTTTCCTCTTTGATACTGTCATTGATAAAATGAAGCGCAATCGTACCGGCCTCCTGACGCGGAAGTCTGGTTCCGGTCATCTTCCGGATAATTTCCAGAGAATCCAATGCCACATTCATCTCATCGGGATAAAGCTGAACAATATCCTGAATCAACGGCTGAGGAAGATAGATGTTCTTGTCTTTTCTTTTAATGGCAAACTGTAAATGGTCTGCCAAGGCAATTGCCGAAGAAGAAGGAAAAACCAGAGAAAGCTTATCGGAAGCATAATCAATAAGATAAATGGCTGTATTGATCACAACCGTCGGAATCTCTCTGATTATGCCGTAATCGGTATCTTTTATATTATAAAAAGTACGGTTGATCTTATCTAAAGGGATTTCTTCTCCCTCTTTATAAAAACCTACACCTTTTCCGAAAACGATAACTTCTCTGCCCATGGAGTCAATACACTGAGCAACGTTGTTATTGATATTCTTTATGTTTTTCATTCTTCTTAAGTATGTTTTTTATTCTTTAACTTTATATGGTTCGTATCCCGCTTCGATCAGCTGCTTATCGAAATCAGCTCTTGCAAGTTTGCAGGCATTCTCGAAACTGTCAGCAACCTTAACAAGCGTAAGCATATTATCGAAACCGTATTCCTTATCTTCGATCGCATAACCCTCTGAATCATAAAAGACACCGTCTTCTTCGGTTCTTTCGATCTTGCGTTCCAGTAAGGTTTTAGGACCGCCATAGAAACCATATGAAGGATAACCCAAAGCTACATACCAGCCCAGTTCCCATAAGGTTCCGCTGTCAGGTTCATGACCTCTCCAGTCATCAAGCTGAGCAAAACAGACATCGCATTTTAACATGTGACCGTAGTCACTGTTGAAGACGCGCTGCCAGAAATTATCGCCCGGTTCAACAGGATCGCCATCTCCAGGAAACATGCCGATGAAACCGTATTTATCGCAGACTTCTTTCCAGTATTTAACTGTCTCTTCACAGGTCGGCAGAAACATTTCAAAATCGGCTAGATAGATAACCGGTTTTCTGACTTTTCCTTCTCTATCGATAAACATCAGTTCAGGTCTCCTTTCTGCAGATCTTCAGCCGCTTTCTTTATGGCATCTTCGAAATCGCCTTTTACGATCGTTGATGAGAATTCCAGCATCAGATTGAGTGGACCCGGTTCAAAACCGACATCGTTTTCATCAACCATCTGAGCCATGGCTTCATTATAATGCGTTTCTCCGCTGTATCTTTCGCAGCACACTCTGGTATCCGGCATATAGGAATAGATCTTCTTTTCCAAAGCATATGCCATACCCATTTCCAGAGCTACTTCGCTGTATGGTTCCAGATAACTTCTGAAATCTCTGGTATCGGCTATTACGATATCGCATTCTTTCATCAGTTCCATACGTTTTTCCGCAACAGCTCTGCTGTTTTCAAAAGTGTCCTTTATCTTATAGACTTCTTCCGGATATTCCAGTAATTCGAAACCGTACTTCTCGCAAAGAGCTCTCTTCTGTTCAAAAACCTCTTTCGCATTCTTCAGTAAACGGTCGGGACCGGACAGATAAATTTTCTTCTTCATATAATTCCCCTTAAACCTCAATAATTATAACATTGCCGTCTCTAGCTGTTTTCGATTTTTACAGCCGTATCCAGAGCTATTTCGATCATTTCATCAAAAGCCGTCTGTCTTTCTTCAGTCGTTGCTGCCTGATTGACCAGATCGGAGACAGTCAGAAGACATGCAGCCTTCTTATGCAGATATCTAGCATTCGCAAACAGTCCGAAACTTTCCATTTCTCCGCCGATCAGTTTGTAAGGCGGGGTCTTCTGTAACGATCTGTCTCTGTAGAAACAGTCGCCGCAGCGCACGATTCCCTTATAGATATTCTTGCCTTTTTCTTTAGCTGTTTCTTCCAACAGCCTTGTAAGTTCTTCGTCCGGATACATCAGATCTTCTTCATATCCGAAACCCACTCTCGCAAAAGAAGATTCGCTGTATGAGGCTTCCGTCAGGATGATATCGAACATTTTCATTTCCGGAAGAAGGCCTCCGCAGGAACCGATCCTGATAATATTCTCGACATCATAGAAATCATACAGTTCATAGGAATAGATAGCCATTGAAGGTATACCCATGCCATGACCCATGATCGAAAGCCTGACACCTATATAAGTTCCCGTATAACCTAACATATTCCTGACGTGATTGAATTCCTTCACATCTTCCAAGAAATTATCAGCAATATACTTGGCTCTTAACGGATCACCGGGCATGATGACGGTTCTGGCGATCTCGCCTTTTTTTGCCGTATTGTGCGGTGTGCCCATGAATTCTTCCATCGTTTTTCTCCTTAATTCAGTTTCATTTCATATGTCTTAGAGATACAGTTTTTACCCAGATATACACCAAACAGATCTCTTAATTCTGTTAACGGAAATTCATATTTCTTATCGTCAAAGTATACTTCCAAACAGTTTTCTTTTCTCTCTATCGATAAATGGTATCTGTGATTCTTTTCCCATTCGATTGTTTCACTGTGGATTACCTTTTCCTGTTTATTCTTTTCGATCAGAACCAGTTCATTGCCCCTGATTCCCAAAGCAGAATAATATAGGTAACCTCTCATATTGAATACAACATAACATTCTTCGCCTTTTTCAACGGTGAAGTCCCATTCGATGCGTCTATAGATATTACCGTAACAGCCCGAAGAGATCAGTGCATGATCATTACTTTTCCCTATAAGTCCTTCATCGATATCCCATTCTCCGGAATGTTTGACGAAACCGCGGATATTATTCATGGAATCTCCGCCGTAACGCGGCCCGTAGTGTTCGAGCGGATAATCTCGGAAATCAAATGAAAGATCTGGTTTTCTTTCAATTTTAATATCGGTAATTCTGTATGAATTATCTGTTCTTATTCCTATTCTGTTTACGGTCAGATTTATTCCGCTTGGAACTTCAATATTAAGCGATCCGGAATTGTTTATTTCGTGTTCTTTGGTATATTCATTCCCTTCACAATCCAGGATATATGATTCATATTTATTCAATCCGTCACTTTCGATGTTCACTATGACGCTATCCCCTGCTTCAACGATCGGTGAAAACTCCGGATCATAACGGGCATCATAGAGATCGGATGTGATGTAATATGCGAAAGTATAAATATCTTTACTGTCGACATAAAGTTTACTGTCTTTTACTTCGATCGAACCATTGTTGCAGCGAATGCCTTTTGTTGCATAAGGCAAAGTAAACATCGGGATGTCTTCTATCTCCATGCCCTGCAGTTTATAAGCTAATTTAGTAAACATTGCGGCCGAATCTGAAACGGTGTCAATATTCAGACAGCCGATAGCACTGGATGAATTAACGATATCATTGATCGGATGTATCCATTTCTCATCGATTCCGTCCAGATCAAGTAAAGCACCTATGATACTTCCGACATTGCCGCAGTTGCAGTCGGTATCCCAGCCACTGCGGTTCAAGATGATCAGAGTCTTATCAAAATCATTATCGCCATAGCACATCGCCATGATCATTAAAGCCATATTCGGAATGATATGACAGACACCCGGATACTTATCATAGCCGTAGTTTTCCTGAATGTAATGAAGACATCTAGTCCAGTCACTCTTGTCATTCTGATAGAAAGCAATAATATCTTTGGCGACCTTATAGTATTCCTTATCGTGATCCAGATATTCCAGGGTTTCTTCCAGTACTTCATGAATATCATTTCTCTGCATCGCCAAAGTAATAGCGACCGCCACAAAAATACCGCCTTCGATACCGTTACCGTCATGGGTAACGCTGGAAGCCATTGTAGACAGCTTCTTTGCCAGTAAAGGATCATAACCTGCCACATAAGCCCAGCAGTCGGAGAAGATCTGACCGCCGATCTGTTCGGCCATGGTTAAGCCGTTAGTTTCGATACTTCCCGATAAAGGTGCTTTAATACCCTTTTTCAGATTCTCATAGGCAGTATGTTCAGTCGAAACACCGACACCTCCCCACCAGAAAAAACCGTGATACTCGCACAGATAATTCAAGAAAGCATCACCGATCTTTTCAGCCGTTATGTCTCCATCTTCAAGAAGTGCTCTGATAAAAAATAACGGACCGTTGGTATCATCATCGGCAGCGTAGACATCATAATCGACCAGATATCCTTCATCATCGGGATATTTCTCCATGATCTTGTCATGTGTCCAGTTTTCTACCGGAGAACCAAGACGTACACCGATAACCTTGCCTAGCCAGGAAGCATAGACTTTACGCAGATATTCTTCTTTACCTTCGTATGTAAGTTTCATGAAAGGAATTCCTTGAAGAAAGCGATCGTCGCATCCGTCAGCTGCTTGGAAAGATCCGGACGTTCATTCCAGGCTCCGAAACCATGATCGGCTCCCTTGACCGTAACCAGTTTTCTTTCTTTGGCACTAGCCAGATTCTCATATGTTTCCTGCGCAACCTTATATGGAACGGTAATATCCTCATCGCCATGAACGACCAGTGCAGCACCTGTATATTCCTTCAGTCCTTTAACCGGAGAAAGATTTTCCATCTGATCGATAAGTCTTTTACTTAATTTGATATATGTATCGTCAAAACCGTTATAGAAATCACAATAACCTTTTTCTTCACATTCTTTCTTAATCTGAACCAAAGGAACACCTAAGAAATCCTCTTCGCCATTGAAACCATCATAGGCAGCAGCCGCCCATAATCCGATACATTTTATTTCCGGATGTTTCTGTATATACAGAGATGTAAGTTTACCGCCCATACTGTAACCGATCATACCGACATTGCTTAAATCCAGTTCATAATTCTCTTTAACACATTCATAGGCACTGTCGATATCATCAAGACAGTTTTCCAGAGTATAGTTGATGAAATCATCTTTGGATTCATCGCAGCCCGGAAAACCCATCATGACTGACATAATGCCATTCTGAGCCAGTGTTTCAGCTACTGTCACAAAACGTCCGTCTTCGGTCCTGTTGGCTTTAAAACCATGGGCACAGATCAGAAGTTTTGCGGGATAGGAATCCGCTTCAATGATCGTTAAAGGAATTACGGTATTTCTTTTTGAAATTATTTCGGTATCGATTCTTTTCATAGCTTAGCCTTTCTATACAGTTATATTGTTTTCTAAGTAAATTATACGCTATCGATGTTTATCGTTTCGTTTTCATGAGTTCTTGATCCGATGATGATCTTATCGATCATGATCGGTTTATAAATGATCCTGTCTTTTATCCTTTCATACATCATATCCAGTTTATCCTCATCGGGATTACGGAATAACGTAACATGCGGAGCATAGTTATGATCATATTCATCAAGCGGAATACCGTATTCGTTCAGTAATAATTCATCAAGTTCATTATGAATATCATTCAGTTTCTCTTCATCAGTAAATCTTAGCCATAAAAGGTCCTTATAACGTTCAAGATAATACGGACCACAGTTTACTGAACTATGATTCTTCATATACCGGATCACTTCTTCCTTAATATCTGAAAAACAGTCTGTATAAAAACTTCTTTTGAAAGAAACATGTAAAGGAAAGTTCAGATATCTTTCCGAAAGAAAAAGATCTTTATTACATTCGCGGCATATTTCATTGATATTGTCGATTATCTCCTGGTTTATAACACCATAGATCCACATCAGTTCTTTCATCATTTCCATGATAACAAAAAGAGAAGCAAATGCTTCTCCTAGGATACATCGTAATGATGTCTTTTCAGACGGTCTTCAAAGTCATCGACCGGCAAAGGTTTATCGAAATAGAAACCCTGAGCCAGATCGCAGTTATTCTCTTTGAGGACATGAACCTGCGAATCAGTTTCAACACCTTCCGCAATACATTCAAGACCAAGTTCCTTGGCCATGGCTACAACATACTTGAACATGATGCTTCTGGTACTCTTTTCGTCATCTTCCTCAACCGGTAGGAAGCTGCGGTCAACTTTCATGACATTCCACGGTACTTCCTTGATCAGATTGAGCGATGAATAGCCGATACCGAAATCATCGACAGAAGTATAAATACCGGCCATCTGTAAACCGCTGACGACACGCTTCAGATCTCTGAATTCGACGTCGGTCGTGGTTTCGGTCAGTTCTATTTCCACATACTGATGCGGAACATTGTTGCGGTCAACGATCTCAATGATATGATCGAGCAGTTCTTCATCGATCATGTGTTTACGTGATAAGTTAACAGATACTCTGACGACGTTCTTTCCTTCATCCAGCCAGCGGCGGATATCACGGCAGACATGATCCAGCATATAGAAGTCCAGCTTGCAGATATCATTCGTCGTTTCCATAAGCGGAATGAAATCATTAGGCTGAATGATCATACCGTCATGTTTCCAGCGGCATAAAGCTTCAGCACCAATCAGATTACCGTTCTGGATATCGATCTTCGGCTGATAATAAACCAGGAATTCCTCATTCTTCATCGCATCAGGCAATAACTGCTGGATATGAGCCAGTCTTTCCTTATCGGCAGCCATCGTATCGTTATACATGACAATGGATGAATTTCCATCATTTCTCGCAGCACCTAAAGCGATATAGGTCTTGTTCATAACTTCCGGCGCAACTTCGTTATAATCTTCCGGAACCACATAAACACCGGCATTGGCAGATACTCTGACCTTTGCCCCTGTGTTCATATCGTACTTAACTTCATAGCCATCCAGGATCGGTATAACATCGGATAAATTATTTTTTTCTGTCAGCATGACAAAATTATCTCCGCCCATCCGGCATACGGTTCCATCTTCACCACACGCTTTAGTAAGTGCATCGATATAGTTGCGCATAGCGATATCTCCTGCCGCCCTGCCCAGCTGCTGGTTTATGGTTGAAAAGTGTTTGAGATTAAACTGAATTGCAGCTCTGTTATACAGTTTGCCCTGGCTCTTAAACTGTTCGAGAGTCCGCATATAGTAACGGAAGTTCTTATAACCAAAATCATCATAGAAAGTGAAACGTTCAAGAATTCTCGTCAGTCGGCTGCGGCTCATGAAACTTAAGATCGTTTTCATGACCAGGTCAACTTTAAAATGTTCATCTTCATTTAACGGTTCAGCGTCATCGGTCATATAAATACTGCAGCAGGCAACCGTCATTGCCGGAGTAACAACTCTGATCTTCTCTACTTCTCTACAATCCTCGCCTGAATCGTAACAGACGATCTCTTCGCACTTCCCTAACTCTTCATGCTGTAAAGAATCATAGAATCTGGTTACACCTTTGGATATTCTGAAAAGCTTGCACAGTTTGGTCAGTGCCTGATTGACCGCCGGCAGATCAAGATCCTTGAGATCAGTCATTGCTATGATCAGTTCCTGGAAGTATTCGTAGTATTTCAGGTTGTATTCCTCTTGCGTCATAAGTACCTCTTCTTGTACTGTTTAAGCGCTTACAGTAAATTATATTTTAACATGATATATTCCAAGAAAAAAGCATTATTCACTAACATTTTGAACAAAAAAAATAGACATAGTTCAACTTTGAACTATGTCTTATTCTTCATTGATCATGATGAATCCGTACTGCTTGATGATGAATTCCTTAAGCTTGTTGAAGTAAGAAACACCATCGCTGGTATCGATCCTTCCGTCAAACAGCATGACCGGTAAGGATATCAGTTTTTCACGGTTTTCATTGGTCAGATCGCCGATCGAGAACTGGACCTTTAACGGGGTCATCTTGGTACTGCTGAAGGAGCCGCCGTATTCTTTGATCTTGCCGACTTTAAGAGTTTTAACGATATCAAGAACCTTGCTGCCGATGCAGACCCGGAAAGTGTAGGCAATATCGTTCTTATTCAGTGGTTCAGTCGGATTGAAACACTTATCGAAACGCTGCAGTAATAATTCTAATTCATTGAAATCGACTTTCCAGGAATTGGAACGGTTATTGATCATTTCCAGCAGTTCCACATATTCAAACCATTCCTCTTTCTTACGCAGATTGACGATCCTGTCCAAATCCCAGTTCTTGAGATACAGATCAGCACCGAGTTTTTCGATTTCATCGAGGATCTCGCAGTTCTCAAAGAATTCGGAGAATGCATACTGGAGTTCTTCGATACTGACTTCCTTCTCACCCTGGTTCAGATAGAGATAATTCAGATAGAAATTCTCCGGTCTGGCATCATCCGGTAAGAGCGCTTTGCACTGGAAGCAGTTTGTAAAGATTGAATTGTAGTAGATATCGATCAGACGTTTTAACTGATGGTGGAACGGTTTATTCGCGTCAAACAGACAGTTGATGACCGGATCCTTGCCGTTCTCATCTTCCCTTCTGGTGATATAGTTGCGATAGAACAGCGTACGGCTGTATGTATCGACCTTGCCATGAGATTCGGTACCGTTCATATGGGTCTGGCAGAAAGCCTGCATCGAGATATTCTTTAAGGTAATAAGGAATTCGTCGATCTGGTTTTCATTAAGATGCATATTCTTGGCCAGAAGTTCATTGTTCTCTCTGTCCATAGCCAGATTCGAACAGAAACGCAGGAATTCGACGCTGTGCTGATCAAACTGTTTTGTCCAGTTTTCTCTGATGCAGTAAAGTGAAGTTTCGGCACACAGTTCATTCCATTTTTCGATGATTTCATTTTCTTCTTCGTTTCTGGACTGTTTATGAATAAACGGAGTGAATTCACTGCTGCCATAAAGGAATACGACGATCGAGCCGTTAGCCAGCAGTCTGCGGAAGGCTTCCTTCTCTTCCCCCTCGTTTACTAACATGTTTCTGAACAGCTGATTATAGATGATCGAATTACGTTTGATGATCACCTGCTTGCAGTGAAAGAACGACAGATAGAAATTGCGTTTGCGGTAGTCATAGAGATAATTATTGATCTTATCCGAACAGAAACCGTAATCTTCAAATTCCTTATAGAGTTCATTCTCCGGATCATACATGATTTCCGGGATCCATTGATTATCTAACGCAAAAGGATATACACAGGACGGCGAAAGATCAGCCGGGAAGACCTTGTAGTAGACATTGTTTCCAAGATTGTCAAAAGCTTTTTCCGGAACACTGTTGGAGTTGATGAAAGCATCATCTTCTTCATCGGAGATCACGATATTTCCTTCATCGATACCTTCATGTTTGATCGCCGAAAGGAGTTTTTTCATCGCATCGATCGTTACTTCGCCATAAGCACTTAATTCAATATACTGATATTGCGAAAGATAATCGATAATACCTTTGGCACTTTCGTTATCTTTGAACCAGGACTGATGAATATGACCGATTACCACGAAAAACAGACGGAATTTGGATAATCCTTCATTTTTCATCTTTTCCAGCGAATAATTGATTTCCTTTAAAACTTCTTTTCTTCTTAATGAGCTGGCCGAAAGAACGCCAACCACCACATCGGCCTGAGCCAGCGCTTCTTCGATATCATTTGACCAGCCGCTGCCTAAAGTCAGCTTCTCCGAATCGATCCAGACATCACAACCGTGGCGTCTGAGATAGCGGGCAATACCGTGAGCGCAGATATTATCCTGATGCGAATAGCTTATGAATACTTTTTCATTCATAGTGAACCTCTAAAAATACTTCTGATAATTATATGATATTAAAAAACCCCGGATATTACTATCAGAGGCCTTCGTTTACTTCCTTGATCCATTCCGGCATCTTATCCTTGATGGTACCGAAACCCTTCTCATGAGGCGGCATGCCCAGGAATTTGACCCGTTTGGTATAACGGCGGGTATTCTGGGAGAGAGCTTTAAAAGATAATCTTAACTGTTTATGTTCGCGATCGATGTCGATGACTTTGACCATGACATATTCATCGATCTGCACAAAATTATCGATATTTCTGACAAAGCCGTTTGAGATTTCCGATATGTGAATCAGACCTGTAACGTCATCATCAAATCTCACAAAAGCTCCGTAAGGTTTGATTCCCGTTACTCTGCCATATACCGTCATACCGACTTTGTAGTCATTGATTGAGCTCATACCTCAACTATTATAACACGCAGCCCATAATCATTTTTCTTGGATTTTAAAGTGTTCTGGTGTTATATTTTTTATGGAGAATATTTTTATGGATAGAGAAGAAAAAATCAGACTTATTGAAAAGACGATCGAAAAAGTCAGACCATATATTCAGAACGACGGCGGTGATGTCCAGTTCGTAAGACTGGAAGATGACATTGTCTATGTCAGCGTACATGGTGCCTGTGTCGGATGTATGGCTCTGGACTATACGCTCAAGGAAGGTGTCGAGGCACTGATCCTTGATGAAGTCGAAGGCATTAAAGAAGTAAGACTTGCAGAATAAAACGGACAATTGTCCGCTTTATTTTTTATCTGTTGTTTACCTGAACGATTATACACTTGAGATAATCGGAAACATTGCTTCCCATAATGATCGGATGATCGGGAGCCTGAGCCCTGCTTTCCACGAGTCTTAAGCGTTTGTGCGAATCGTTGGCAGCCGAGAGGATAATCTTCATAAACAGATCCCTTGGCATATATTCACTGCATGAACATGTAACTAAGAAACCACCAGGATTCAGTAATTTCATCGCTCTGTAGTTTATCTCTTTATAACCCTTGGAAGCATTTTTGACGGAATTCTTTGATTTGGTGAAAGCCGGAGGATCGAGAATTATGACGTCATATTTCGCTTTTTTTCTTTCCTCTTCGATCAGATAATCAAAGACATCCGCAACGATGAATTCCGTATTCGTAAAACCATTCAGTTCGCTGTTTTCTCTGGCCTGTTCAATAGCCAGTTCCGAAGCATCGATACCTGTTACCTTTTCCGCAACCAGAGCGGCACTTAACGCAAAGCCGCCCGTATGAGTACAGCAGTCCAGTACTTTCTTGCCTTCGCATAACTTGCGTATAGCCAGATGATTGTATTTCTGATCAAGGAAATAACCGGTCTTCTGCCCTTCCGCAATATTGACTTTAAGTTTGACGCCGTTTTCTTCCACTTCGATCAGCGTTTCAAACGGTTCACTCAAAAATCCTTTTACTCTTTCTAAACCTTCCAGCGTTCTGACTCTGGCATCGCTTCTTTCGTAGATTCCTCTGATCTTTACACCGTCGTTCTCTAATACTTCCTTCAGGCATTCCGCCAGCATCTCTTTCCTGACATTCATACCTAAGGTATCGACTTCAAAAACCAGAATGTCATTGAACTTATCAACGATCAGGCCCGGTAAACGGTCGGAATCGGAAAACACGATCCTGCAGCAGTCAGTATCGACAACGCTCTTTCGATAATTCCAGGCATCAGAGAATCTTTTCATAAAGAAGTCTCTATCGATCTTATCATTGCGGTTACGGGTCAGGATTCTGATTCTGATCTTGGAATTGTCATTGATATAACCATAACCGATGAAATCATCCTTGAATGAAACAACTTCGACAATATCGCCGTTTTCATATGTTCCGTCGATCTTATCTATTTCATTGTCAAAAATCCACAGTCCGCCTGCACTGATGGTTCTGCCTTCATTTTTTTTTAAAGTGATTCTGATCATAAGAACATTATACTATTTCGCGCATTAGAAAAACGGGAATTGATCCCGTTTGATTCTTATTTGAGAGCTTCGAAACATCTGTCGCACAGACCGTCTTCGTTTTCTTCTTCAACGATGTTCCAGCAGCGCGGGCAGACATGTCCTTTAGCCATTTCGATCTTAACTTCGATATTGTCATATTTGGTCAAGGTCTCATCGGTAAATGATACTTTAGCGATGATCAGCCACTGATTGATCTTGTCACCAAAAGCATCTCTAAGCAGTTTCTGATCTTCAGCTGAGACGTGCAGTAACGCATGAGCCTGCATCGGCTTTTCGATGATCTTGGCATTGATAGCTTCTTCTCTGGCTTTGAAGATATCAGCTCTGATTTCATGGAGTCTGGCGAAGTTGTTTCTGATCGCATCCTCATCCGCAAATTTCTGAACATCCGGGAATCTGGTGTAATGAACGTTTGTTGCTTCATCTGAACCGAAGAATTGCCATACTTCATCAGTGGTATAAGCCAGAACCGGAGCCCACAGTTTGACGAAATAATCTACAGCGGTATAAAGAACGGTCTGGATCTTTCTTCTGCGCGGTGAATCCAGTCTGTCGCAATAGAGGATATCCTTCGCAAAGTCACAGTAGTAACTTGACAGCTCGTTGGTCATAAAATTGGTCATGAGTGATGTAGCCATGACATAGTCATAGTTCTCATAGGCATCTTTGACCTTTTGAGCCATATCATTCAATGCTATAAGCATATACTTATCGACCGGTTCGAGTTCTTCGTAAGGAACTTTCATATCGACAGTGAAATCCTTCTTGTTCAGATTTCCTAACATGAATCTGAAGGTATTTCTGATCTTACGGTACTGATCGGAAACCTGTTTCAGGTTGGAATCTCCGATTCTCATATCGGCTTTGAAGTCTTCCGAAGCAGCCCACAATCTTAAGATATCGGCACCGTACTGGCTGATGATATCGAGTGGATTGACAACATTACCGACGGATTTATGCATAGCCTCACCTTTGGAGTCACATACATAACCGTGAGACAGTACTGATTTATATGGTGCCACACCGTTATTCGCAACCGAGACGATCAAAGAAGAGTTGAACCAGCCACGATACTGGTCGGAACCTTCAAAATACAGATCACACGGATAAGAATAGCCTCTGGCGATCAATTCGTTCCAGGAAGAACCGGAATCGAACCAGACATCCATGATATCGGTTTCCTTCGTAAAGTTACCGTTAGGTGAAGCAGGATTGGTATAACCTTCAGGTAAGAGATCCTTAGGTTCGGATTCAAACCAGATATTTGATCCGTGCTCATCGAACAGTTTGGCGATATGTTCAAAGACCTCCGCATCGATGATCGGTGTCTTGTCTTCATTGTAGATGATAGGAATCGGTACGCCCCACAGACGCTGACGGGAAATACACCAGTCTTTACGGTCTTTGACCATGTTGGTGAGACGAAGTTCACCAAAGGAGTTGATCCATTTAACGCCTCTAATAGCTTCCAAGAGCTGTGGTTTGATCTTTTCAATGGAAGCGAACCACTGGGTAGTAGCTCTGAAGATGACCGGTTTCTTCAATCTGTCATCATGCGGATATGAGTGGGTAACCCATTCCAGTTTCAGAAGATGTCCGGTTTCTTCAAGACGTACGGTAATCGTCTTGTTCGCATCAAAGACAAACTGACCTTCAAGCCAGTCGCCGGCTTCAGCCGTCATACAGCCCTTCTCATCAACAGGACATACAGTCGGCAATCCGTAACGCTGGGTCGTATAGAAGTCATCGAGACCGTGACCGCCGGCGGTATGGACACATCCGGTACCATCTTCATCAGTAACGTATTCTGCCAGACAGATAACGGATTCTCTTTCTTCAGGATATAAGACCTGCTTGCAGACGATACCTTCAAGTTCTCTGCCTTTGAAGGTCTTGAGAACTGAATGTTCGCCTAATTCAAATTTAGTCATCAGTGATTCGACCAGATTCTCCAACATGATCATCTTGCCCTTTTCCGTTTGAACAAGTGCATAAGTAAGATCCGGATGCAGAGTGATCGCCACGTTGGCCGGTAAGGTCCAAGGAGTTGTGGTCCAGATGACAAACTTCACATCATTATCCAGAATACCCTTGCCGTCCTTAACATCAAAAGTAACAAAGATCGTCGGGTCTTTACGGTCGAAATAGACGATCTCGGAATCGGCAATCGCTGTCTCCTGATAAGGTGACCAGTAAATAGGTTTGAGACCCTGGAAGATCATACCATCAAGAGCCATCTTCGCAAAAGAACGGATCTGTCTTCCTTCGAATTCTTTATTTAACGTGATATATGGATTATCATAATCAGCTACTTCACCCAGACGTTTTTCAGTTGCCATCTGCTGAGCGATCTGCTGGTGAGCATATTCTTCACATTTTTCTCTGAATTCTCTGGCTGATACTTCCTTACGGTTTACACCGAGCTTCTGGATCGCATTTTCAATCGGTAATCCATGAGTATCCCAGCCCGGGAAAAACGGCGTATAGTAACCAGCCATAGCCTTTGATCTGACGATGATATCCTTGATGATACGGTTCATCGCTGTTCCGGCATGGAGGTTGCCGTTGGCATAAGGCGGACCGTCATGCAGAACAAACGGAGTATTGCCTTCGTTCTTCTTTAAAATCTTGTGATAATGATCATCATCTTCCCATCTTTTAAGGATATCAGGCTCCTTTTTAGGAAGATTACCGCGCATTTCAAACTCGGTATCCAGCATGTGCAATGTGTCTTTGTAATCCATATAGTCTCCTTTTTAATTAAAAAGGTGCTACCAAAGGTCGCTTTACAGCGAGGTACCACCTTAATTTGTTTCTCAAACTCTTAACGCGAGTAACGCCGGCAATTTTGTTGCCGGAGCTCCTAAGTGATTCCTGTACAACTGTGTATCGGCTCTCACCATCCGCCGACTCTCTTGAACGCTCATTATACAGACATGTCTTAATCCTAGCTTAATCTTCGTCTGAATTCAGATTGATATCTCCGCCAACCTGAAGGTTTTTCGGTGAACACAGGATAACGTTCTCACCGATTTTTTTGATTGAACCGTCAACTCCGTATACCACACCGGAGAGGAAGTCAATGATTCGCTGGCGATATTCGGAAGGCATTCTGTGCAGGTTCACACAGCACGCTCTCTTACTCTTGATATGATGTCCGATCTCCTCGGCTTCATCAAAATTCCTTGGTTCAAATAAAACAATATTCGTATTTGCCGTAATATTTGAAGATCCCTGGAGAGTGCCTCTTTCGTATGGAGATACGGCTTCAGCTTCTTCTTCAGTCAGTTCGAGCTGTTCTTCATCATCTTCTTCCGGCGCAATGAATTCTTTTAATTTATCACCAAGTCCCATATCAATTCTCCTTTTATCACTACATTATTCTAACAAAGTCAAAGAGGTTTAATCAACTTATTTGCGGTCAGATAATTGTAGAATCCCTCATCCAGAACATCATCGGTTTCTTCAAAGCCGTAACGTCTCAGTTCATCTACACAGTTATCGACAATTACCGGATGTCCCACACTCTGCAACATCTCCAGATCATTGATGCCATCCGCAAAACAATAGGTATCTTCCAAAGGAATATGCAGATATTCCATGACCTTTTTCACGCCTACGCCCTTATTGATTCCTCTGATATTCACATCATAGGAACTGTACTGTTTATGGGAAGCCAGATCGACGCAGCTTCTCAATTCGGCTTCAGCCTGTGGCAGGATATCATGGTTGGCAAAACCGACCATCGAAATCAGATATTTCTGGCTCGGATCTTCCCCTTCCACAAAACCATCCAGCGCTTTACCCCAGCCTTTCATAAAGGCTTTGAATGATTCGGAAGTCAGAGAATTCACATACATTTTATCCAGTGTTTCAAATATATAGAAACCATCATATTTACGTACTATCCTTCTGATCGTTTCCAGTTCTTCTTTTGAGAAATACTCTGCATAGATACTCTTGTCATTTATTTCCGCATAAGCTCCGTTACAGAGAATATAACCGGTAGGATTAAGGCTTCTTATCTGATCATCCAGTAATCCTTTACAGCGACCGGAGGCAATAAAAACATAGTCTTCTTTCGTAAGCTGTTCTATCGCATATCGCGTTTTGGCAGATATTTCATTCATTTTGCGCGATCCGTCAAGGATCGTACCGTCGATGTCACAGAAAATAAGCTTGTTCATACCTGTCTATTATACATAAAAAGCAGGAATGATTCCTGCTTAATACTGTTCGTGAAGTCTGATGACGCTTGTGACGTTATATCCGGCTGACGTAAGTGTATCTTTAATGTTGTCATAACCGTGAACGATGACGACGATTTCGATACCTCTGCTGGTCCTATAGACCGCCAGATTGGAGATCGAGATTCCGCTTTCCTTGAAGATCCTGGCCACATCCTCGAGAATACCAGGTTTGTCTTCGGAGATGTTGATAACATATCTGGTCGCATTCTGGTTGTAGCCAAACAGTTCGATGAAAGCCGAGAAGATATCGTTATGAGTGATGATACCGATCAGCTTTCCGTCTTCTTCGACGACCGGCAGACAGCCGATATTGTTTTTGCGCAAGATCGTTGCTGCTTCTTCCAGAAGTGCTTCCTGATCGATCGTTACGACTTCATTGATCATGATGTCTTTGATCGTCAGTTTATTGAGCAGATAGTTCAGCTCGAATACGGATAATGATGAAGAATTATTAGGTGTATTGAAGGCAATGAGACTTTCCGTAATCAGACCGATCAGTTTGCCTTCTTCATCCACCACAGGAAGTCTGTGCAATTTGTTTTCCGACATGATGTCGATTGCTTCAGAAACGGATTGATTCGGCCCAATCGTTATCGGACTGGGAACCATATGATCTTTTACGTACATTTCTAACCTCCTAGGTAAGCCTTTTTGATATCTTCGCTGTTGAGAAGTTCTTGACCGCTTCCCGACATCACAATTTTACCTGTTTCGATTACGTAAGCACGGTTGGCAATACCTAATGCCATCTTTGCATTCTGTTCGACCAGCAGTATTGTCACACCCTGACTGTTTATATCTTTAATTATATCGAATATTTCTCTGACAAGTAATGGTGAAAGGCCCATACTAGGTTCATCCAGCAGCATGATTTTCGGTTTGGCCATCAGGGCTCTGCCCATCGCCAGCATCTGCTGCTCACCACCGGAGAGTGTTCCGGCGAGCTGTTCCTTTCTTTCTAGCAATCTAGGGAATAGTTCGTAGACATTATCAAGATCTTTCTTGATACCGTCATTGTCTTTTCTTGTATAGGCTCCTAATAATAGATTATCTTCAACGGACTGTGAAGCAAAGACTCTTCTTCTTTCCGGACACTGGGCAACACCCATTTCCACGATCTTGTGCGGAGGAACCTTGGTGATATCCTTGTCATCCAGAATAATGGAACCGGAATACGCCTTAAGCAAACCGGATATCGTATGCATAGTCGTTGTCTTGCCGGCGCCGTTGGCACCGATCAGAGTTACGATCTCACCGTCATCAACTTCAAAACTGATGCCTTTGATGGCCTCGATCACACCGTAACGGACAACCAGATCATTTACTTTCAGCATAATCAATCACCCAGATAAGCCTTGATGACTTTTTCATCCTTCTTGATCTCATCAGGGCTTCCTTTCGCCAATAAAGTACCGTAGTTCAAAACGTAGATTCTTTCGCAGATATTCATGACCAAAGACATGTCATGTTCGATCAGCAGGATGCAGATACCGAATTTGTCTCTGACGAATCTGATCGTCTTCATCAGTTCTTCGGTTTCCTGCGGGTTCATACCGGCAGCCGGTTCATCCAGCAAGAGAACCTTAGGATTAGTAGCTAAGGCTCTGGCTATCTCAAGGCGTCTTTGTGCACCATAAGGTAAAGAGCTTGCCGGAATATCTTTTGAATCATAAAGATTGAAGATCTTAAGCAGCTCTTCAGCTTTTTCTTCAATCAGCTGTTCGTTTTTCTTACGCTTAGAAGTATGAAGAATCATATCTAAAATCGAATACTCATAAAGATTATTCATACCTGTCTTAACATTATCGATAACGCTCAGATTACCGAATAATCTGATGTTCTGGAAAGTACGGGCTACACCGGCCTTATTTACTTCGACTGTATTCATCTTGGCAATATCGTTACCATCAAGATAAATAACGCCTCTTGAAGGATTATAGACCTTCGTAAGCATATTGAAAACCGTTGTCTTGCCGGCACCGTTAGGACCGATCAGACCTACTATTTCGTGTTCGTTTACTTCCAGATTGAGATTGTTGACAGCCGTCAGACCGCCGAAATCGATACCCAGATTTTTTACTTCAAGAACAGGATTGCTCATTGTGCCTCTCCTTTCTTAAAGAAACGTTTGGTGGTTTTCTCTAATGTCTGCTTCAATGTAGCACTGTTGGTGATCTGCATAACCACGATTAATACTATTGCATACATCAGCATTCTGTAGTCCTGTAATGATCTTAACAGTTCAGGCAGGATATAAAGAACAGTGGTTGCAATGATCGTACCGTTGATATTGCCTAAACCGCCGAATACGACATAAACCAGGATCAGAATCGAGGTATTGAAATCGAATTTTGCCGGTTGTAAAGTCGAATAGTTAAGCGCATATAAAGCACCGGCCATTCCGGCTAAAACAGACGAAATGACAAATGCCAAAGTTTTTGTTTTGGAGATATCGACGCCGATCGATTCGGCAGCGATACGGTTATCTCTGGCTGCCATAATGGCACGGCCATATTTAGAATTAATCAATGAATAAATAACATACAGCGTAAACAGAATGAGCACAAAACCGCTGGTGAAATTGGAGATCTTGGCAGTATCCGTAGCACCCATCGGTCCTGACAGCAGCATCTTGCCGCCTTCAAGTTTTAACTCATTTGTAACAAAGGAGAACTGCATACCTCTTGAATCAAAGCCCAGATAAACATTATTGATCAAAGACTTGATGATCTGACCGAAAGCCAAAGTAACAATAGCCAGGTAGTCTCCGGAAAGTTTCAAAACCGGAACGGAAATGATGAATCCGAAAATGCCTGATACGATACTTCCGCATAAGACAGACAGAGCCAGTCTTAAGATATCATTCGGAATACTCTGGGCACAGAAACCTGATACGCAGACCGCGGTAAAAGCACCGATAGCCATAAAACCGGCATGGCCAAGCGATAGTTCGCCGGAAATACCGACAACCAGGTTAAGAGACAGACCTAAAATGATATAGCAGCATACCGGAACCAACAGAGACTTGAAAAGTCTGCTCATGCCAACGGTATTCATGATTACTTCGATAAGAATATAGGCAACGATCACCATCAGGAAGCTGATGGTACGACTGCGGTTTTTCTTTGAGAAAAGATTATTGAAAATGTTTTTCATACTACACCTTCACATTCTCTTTCTTGCCGAGCAAACCGGTCGGTTTGATCAATAAAACAACGATCAGAACGGTAAAGACGATCGCATCGGAAAGCTGGGTAGAGATATATGCCTTGGTCAGGTTCTCAATGATACCCAACAGCAAGCCGCCTAATAAAGCTCCAGGAATCGAACCGATACCGCCGAAAACGGCAGCGGTAAAGGCTTTGATACCAGGCATGGAACCTAAGGTCGGGGAAAGTGACGGATAGGTCGAACAAAGCAAAATCGCTGCAATTGCAGCCAATCCCGAACCTATCGCAAAAGTGATGGAAATAGTCGTATTGATGTTGATTCCCATCAGCTGAGCAGCACCTTTATCTTCAGCACATGCCCGCATCGCTTTACCGATCTTTGTTTTATTAATGAATGAAGTTAAACCGGCCATGATTACGATACAGGTTACGATCGTAATAATAGTTAAGTAAGAAATAGTTAACTGACCGTCAAATAACTTTAATGACCCGTCTGTAAGAATCGTCGGGAAGATCTTGGTATCGGAACCGAACATCAGCTGGGCGGCGTTCTCCAAGAAATAGCTGACACCGATGGCTGTAATTAAAACAGACAGTGAACTCGCCTGTCTTAAAGGTTTGTATGCCAGTCTTTCGATGACAACGCCCAGGATCGTCGAGAACAGAATTGAGAGAATAATGCATAATCCGCCAGGCAATCCGAAACGCGAGAACGCATAAAAAGCAACATAGCCTCCGGCCATGATGATATCTCCGTGTGCGAAATTAAGCATCTTGGCAATGCCGTAAACCATCGTATATCCTAAAGCGATGATCGCATAGACACTGCCTAATGCCAGACCTGAAATAAGATAAGTCAGAAAAGTCATATAGTACCTGTCAACATAAATATTATAGATGAAGGTTGCTGAAAAATCAGCAACCTTCAATTATCGGAATTTCTTAGTTTGCAGAAACATAGACACCGTTGGTAATAACAACAGCCTTCGGAGCCTTGGAAACTTCACCATTTTCAGCCCAAGTCATATTAAGACCTGTGACACCGTCAAATGACATAGAAGTGAATTCGGCAGTCAGAGCTTCGCATAAACCGTTTGTTGCATAACCCTCTTTATAACCGATATTCTCTAAAGCCTGCTTGATAGCGTATACTACGTCGTAAGCATCAGCTGCGAACTGGTTAGGAGTCTCACCGTATTTATCCTGGTATGCTTTAACGAAATGAACAGTAGCTTCATCAGTAGCATCAGCAGCGAACGGTGTAAGCAGATAGACACCCTCTGCTAATGAAGTATCGAAACCTTCAAGAGTCAGGATACCATCCATACCATCGACACCGAAGAATACTGGAGCATAACCCATATCGTTAGCCTGCTTTAAGATTGTTGAAGCTGGCTGATAGTAAATCGGTAAGAAAACCAGATCAGCGCCTGCATCTTTAGCAGCAGTCAGCTGAGTAGAGAAGTCTGTTGAAGAATCATCTGTGAATGCGCCTTCGTAAACAACGTTTACACCCTTGGCAGCTGCTTCAGCTTTGAATTTCTCAAAGACGCCTGCAGAATATACGTCGTCTGACTTGTAGATAACGGCAACAACCTTGTCAGCAAAGTTGGTAGCCATGTAGTCAGCAGAAGCTACACCCTGGTTAGGATCTGTGAAGCACATCTGGAAGTTACCAGGATAGTTCTTCGCATCAGTGTAAACAAGAGCTGTAGAAGAGCCTGAAGGTGTGATCGCAAAGATCTTGTCTTCATCATAGTAAGAAGCTACTGCAGCACCTGAGCCTGAAGTAACAGTAAACATTGAAACCTGCATACCCCAGTCAAACAGTGTTGAATAAGCAGAAACAGCTTTTTCACCATCAGCTTCATCATCTTCCATTCTGAATTCGAATTTGATCTTGGAATCTGAAGCATTGATTTCATCTACAGCGATCTGAGCCGCATTTCTTACTGCCTCACCATAAACTTTGGCATCACCGCTCAACGGACCGGAACCGCCAAGTTTTACTGTAACGGTACCGTCACCGGTTTCACCGCCACCCTCGTTGCCGCCTTTACTGCCGCATCCTGCAAGAGTCAGAACACAGAGTACGCTCAGCAATACAACTAATAATTTTTTCATAAACATTCCTTCCTTTCAGTAAGTAGTTTTTTTATAGATACAGTCTGAGCTGTTTCTAACAAAATAAAAGATGAGCCCATCGATAACATCAAGCTCATCATTCATCCAAACACAATGGCCTTCAATTATCGAAATATCAGCACGCTTGCATAATAATAATGCCACGTAAACCGCGTAGTACCAGAATATCGATAATAACGACCAGTCTGTCTAACAAAAAGGAGCACATTTCGCTGTAACAATATCGTTTCATAATGGGTCTCCTTTCTGTTTATATGGTAATAGTTTAACACATGAGAAAATCATGTCAACACATTTTCGTGTAAAAATTTCATAAAATGTTAAATTTTCATAAAATTATGTAAATATTTTCATTTCATTTGTGATAGAATAGACCCATGAGTATAAAACTGCCTGAAGGATATAAGTCCTCGCTTGATCTGTATGACACCCAGTCATCGATCAGATTCATTAAATCAACCTTTGAAGATAAGCTAATTAAAGCCCTGCATCTGAAAAGAGTCAGTGCTCCTTTGTTTGTCGAAAAAAGTACCGGACTCAATGATGATCTGGACGGAAAAGCTGAAGCCGTAAACTTTGTAGCACCTAACATAAACAAGGAATGTGTCATCGTTCATTCATTGGCCAAATGGAAAAGAATGGCTCTCTATAACTATTCTTTCTATGAAGGCAATGGTCTTTACACCGATATGAATGCCATCAGAAAGGATGAAAAACTCGATAATCTTCATTCCATCTATGTTGACCAGTGGGACTGGGAAAAAGTGATCAGTAAAGATCAGCGCAATCTTGATTACTTGTACGATACCGTTACCAGGATCCATGAATGTATTCTGGAAACTCTTGAAGAATTAAAAATCAAGCACCCTTCCATCACTACAAAATTGCCTGAAAAATTGCATTTCTTCTCTTCCGAAGAACTGATCAAGATGTATCCGGGCAAGGATGCCAAAGAAAGAGAAAGACTCTTATGCAAGGAATACGGTGCAGTCTTTATTACTGGAATCGGACATGTGTTATCTGATGGTCAACCGCACGATGATAGAGCGGCAGACTATGATGACTGGAATTTAAACGGTGACTTGCTCTACTACAACGAACTTCTTGACTGTGCCTTTGAAGTATCATCCATGGGTATCAGAGTCGATGAAAACTCCTTAAAGGAACAGCTTAAAATCAAGAACGAAGAATACAAAGAAAAATATCCGTACCACCAGATGATCCTAAACAAGGAACTACCTTATACGATCGGCGGCGGAATCGGTGAAAGCAGACTGTGTATGCTATTAATGAATAAAGCCCATATCGGTGAAGTTCAATCTTCGATCTGGGATGATGAAACGCTTGAATACTGCAAGGAAAGAGGCGTAATCATACTATAGAAAAACGGGATTCATTCAATCCCGTTTTCATTTGACCATATCGATATATTTGTATGCCGGTCTGATAATCCGCTTGGAGAATTCCATTTCTTCCATCCGGTGTGCACACCAGCCGCTTACACGGCTGATCGCAAAGATCGGTGTAAACAGATGCTCATCTATACCTAAGATCCTGTAGACAAGACCGGAAATCAGATCCACATTGGCGCAGACTTTCTTTTCACTAGATTTGTTTTCCGCAAAAACTTCCGGAGCCAGTTTTTCGATCTGACATAACATATCATATTCTCTGTCGAAGCCTTTCTGATAAGCCAGGTCTTTACAGTATTTCTTCAAGATCTGAGCTCGCGGATCGGACTTTGTATAGACTGCATGTCCGATACCATAAATCAGTCCACTGCCATCCCCTGCTTCTCTATTGAGAATCTTCTTAAGATAAGCTTTCACTTCTTCATCATCATGAATATCCTTTACGTTAGCCAGTATTTCATCAAGCTGTTCCATGACCTTCAGATTCGCGCCGCCGTGTTTCGGCCCTTTAAGTGCTCCTATAGCACCGGAAATGGCTGAATAGGTATCTGTACCTGTCGAAGAAATTACTCTATCGGTAAAGGTCGAGTTATTACCTCCGCCATGATCCGCATGAACCATCAGACACAGATCCAGCAGTTTAGCTTCTTCATGAGTATAATTCTGATCCGGACGGTAGATGTCCAGAATATGTTCTGCTGTTCTTAAACCCTGACGGGGATAATGGAAATACAGTGACTGATGCATAAAAGTATGCCTGAGTGACTGATAGGCATAGATCATCATCGTCGGCATCTGTGCGATCAGGTTGATCGACTGAATCATGACGTTCTCCAGAGATGTATCTTCAGCCTTATCATCATAGGAATACATAGCCAGTACGGAACGGGCCATCTTATTCATGATATTAGGCGATGGTGCATTCATGATCATCGTTTCCGCAAAACCGTCAGGCAGTTCTCTGTGTTCTTCCAGCATACGGCAGAATTTATCGATCTGTTCCTCTGTCGGCATCTTGCCGAACAGTAAAAGCCAGGCTGTCTCTTCAAACATGAATTTGTCATTATTGACCGCTTCATTTACCAGATCCTGCAGATCGATCCCGCGGTAGATCAGTTTGCCATCCATAGGAATGATCTCATCGCCGTTTTTTTCATAACCAATGACATCACAGATACTGGTTAAACCGGCCAGAACACCTGTGCCGTCGGGATTTCTTAAGCCTCTTTTAACACCGTATTTTTCTGACAGTTCAGCATCGATATAGTTATTCTTTCTGTATTCGCTGCATAAAAGCGAGAGTTCCTCTTCGCTTAATTTCTGCACATCAGGATAAATCATTACCTATCCCCTTTCTCATCTTTGTAGTAATTGATCAGACAGCCGCTCAACAGAATGGCCTTTTCTTCCAAACTGAGATAACCAAGCTCCATATCCAGAGGTTTAAAATCATCCTCTTCAAGCAGATAAGCTTCTACTTTGCTGTCATTTATGATCGCGTCTCTGATATTTCTTATCAGGATCCAGTTTCCTTCTTTATAATCTTCACTGTCTTTCACAACAAACGGCAGAATGCCCCAGTTGATGCAGTTAGAACGGTAACGTTTAGTGGCATATTCTTTCGCAAAATTCGCTACTGCGCCTAATACTCTCTGGCAGGATGCCGCCTGTTCTCTGGCAGACCCGTCACCCGGTTTATTCGCATAGACAGCCGATCCGATCGTATAGTTATCACTTATCATTTTCTTATTCTTTAGAGCATTAATGAATTCGGGTTCATTTTCATTAAGCTTATATACTTCCCTGGCTTTCCTTACATAATCAGGATCACGACGGGAAAGCGTATATTCGGCCAGCCGCAAAGGATTGGATCTGTAACTTGATGTTTCACCCGAAGGAATAAGCTCATCGGTAGTTGTGACAGGATCGTCAATATGCGTTACTACCTTGATCAGAACGTCATCACTAAGTCTTCTGATAGATGGCCAGTCTTTAATATTCGGCCCGAATCTTAATTCGTAGTCCTTTTCGGCTTTACCGTAACCGTTATATACCCGGTTTTCATAAATCGTTGAATTGAAAGAAGCCGTATCAGTCTTTAATTCGATATCAAGATCACTGGCAGCCGTTAAGATACCGCCATTGGCAGCTGTTGCGGCAATCGATCTGGCATCCATAAGGGCCACCATGGCCAGCTGTCCCTCGTTCGGTTTGGAACCTTCACGGTTCGGGAAGTTTCTGGTCGTATGACGGATCGAAAGTTCGTTATTCGCCGGAACATCACCTGCTCCAAAACACGGACCGCAGAATGCTTCACGGTAAACTGCACCGCTTTCCAATAGATCATTCACAACACCCTTCTTTATCAGTTCCAGACTTACAGGTAAAGAATCCGGATATACAGATAATCTGAATGATCCGTTTCCGATATTTCTGCCTTTTAATATCTGTGCAGCAGCGCAGATGTTTTCATAGATGCCGCCTGAGCATCCCGCAATAATCGCCTGATCGACATGGATATTGCCGCCCTTATCGATCTTGGATAGAAGATCCATTTTCTCAGAACCTTTCAGCTGTGAATTAGCTCTATCCTGTGCTTCTTTCAGATAACGGTAAGAATCTTTCTTTAATTCATTGATGCTTACGGCATAGCTTGGATGCATAGGTAAAGCGATCATACATTCGATCTCGCTTAAATCGATATCGATATAACGGTCATAGTATGCGCCTTCTTCGATATTCAGTTTCTTATAATCGTTTTCCCGTTTATGGATCCTGTAATACTCCTCAGTTTTTTCATCTGTTTCCCAGATACTGCTGAAACAGGTAGTTTCTGTTGTCATGACATCGATTCCGTTACGGAAATCCTGTGAAAGATTGTTTATACCCGGACCCGCAAATTCAAGAACACGGTTTTTCACAAAACCTGATTCATAGACATTTCTGACCAGTTCCAGAGCTACGTCATGAGGTCCAACACCATTTTTAACTTCACCATGAAGATAGACCAGAACAACTTCCGGATACTTCACGTCATAAGTCTTGCCGACGAGCTGCTTAGCCAGTTCGCCACCGCCTTCGCCGATGCCCATCGTTCCCAAAGCGCCGTAACGGGTATGGGAATCCGAACCGAGGATCATTCTGCCGCAACCTGTCATCATCTCACGGTTATAACTGTGAATTACCGCATAATTGGCCGGTACATAGATACCGCCGTATTTATGGGCAGCAGATAACGCAAAACGGTGATCATCTTCGTTTATCGTTCCTCCTACCGCACATAAAGAGTTATGACAGTTTGTCAGAACATATGGCATTCTGAATTCTTCGATACCGCTGGCTCTGGCTGTCTGAATGATACTGACGTAGGTTATGTCATGAGAAGTGAGCGAATCAAAAGTTATATGCATGATCTCATCACTTTTATGATTGTCGTGGGAATCCATGATCTTAAAAGCCATGGTCTTACGATAACCGGACTCTTTATCTGATATTTCACAGAAACATGGTTTTCCGTCTCTGATTACTACGGGAGTATCAAACAGTTTCATTGGATATCCTTTCCATCAGAACTCTGGTATATTCATCAGTTGAAGAAGAGCCGCCCATATCGGCAGTTGCGTACTTTCCTTCAGCTATAATATCGTTAATTGTTTTCTTAAGTATATCGGCTTTATCTTCCATACCGTTATCGTTCAGTAACATCGCAAAAGCCAGCAGTATGGCTGTCGGATTGGCTTTATTCTGACCGGCTATATCCGGTGCAGAACCATGTACGGCTTCATAGATCCTGACTTCATCACCGATATTGGCACTAGGCGCAAAGCCCAAACCGCCTACTAAGCCGGCACAAAGATCGGAAATGATATCGCCATAAAGATTCGGCGCAACCAATACATCAAAAACCGTCGGATCAGTTACCAGTTTCATACATAAAGCATCAATGATCACATCATTGCTTTCGATATCAGGATATTCTTCTTTGATCTTATTGAATTCATCCAGGAAAAGACCATCGGTCATTTTCATGATGTTGGCTTTATGAACACAGGTAACTTTCTTACGATTATTTTTACAGGCATACTCAAAGGCATAGCGGATAATCCTGTCGCTGGCATCACGGCTGATTATTTTGACCCCATGAGCTGTATTCTCGTCGTACATATATTCGACACCTTTATAGAGATCTTCACTGTTTTCTCTGATCACGATCAGATCGACATTTTTGTATCTGCCTTTTAAACCTTTCATATTGGAAACAGGTCTGATATTGGCATAGGTATTGAAACGCTGTCTGAGATAGACGTTAATACTTCTGAAGCCTTTTCCGATCGGCGTGGCAGTCGGTCCTTTTAATGCGACTTTTACTTCTTCGATCTTATCGAGCAGACCATCCTGCATAAGCTTACCGCTTTTCTCAAAGTATTCGGCTCCGGCTTCGTATTCCATCCATTCAATATCACACTTCAAAACTTCCGCAACTTTTTTAACGCTATCTGCGATCTCTTTTCCTATTCCGTCTCCGGGTATCAGTACAACTCTCATCTTTTTCACCTTTTCTACTATTATAGTCATTATTGCAATAATGTCATATAAAAACTGCCTCATAGAGGCAGTCCTGTTATAAGCATTATCTACAAATAATATTTATGCTGTGGTTTTGGATTTTAACGCATTCCAGATGATATAACCGATCAGATAGATACCAAAGAACACAAAGAATCCCAGTAATCCTGATGCAATATCATAGAAATCCATATCGCCTGTTCCGGTATATGCCTGACCGATCTCGATCGCAAAACTGACGACGACAACGATCGTAAAGACATAGAGGAACGTGATCAGCAGTTCCGCATGATGTTTAGCCAGCCATCTGAAGATCGGCTGAATAACTACCAGCATCGCAAATCCGAACATACCGATGATCAGAAAGTGCAGCTGCTTGTCTGTAAGGTCTAAACCGTGGTTGTCGTTTATGGATAAAAACTTCGCATGAAGCTTGGTGATAATGCTGATAAACAGATAAATAAGTCTACTCATATCTTGAGCCCTCCTTTACCAATACTACCTATCATAAACCACGTTTCCGTAAATGTAAAACATTTTCATATGTTCTATAATTAACGTATGAACATTAAAAACTTCAATTTCCGGATCTTTATCACCAACCTGATCGTTGATCTTTTATATCCAATTCTGAAGGCTGTCAGCAGTAAAAACTCGCTTTTGGCTTTTTCCGATGCCTGCTTTATTATTGCGATGATCATGGCCTTGATCGGTATCGCTTATGCCCTTTATCTGCATGGTGATTTTGATATTACGGGTTATATCGCGAGCCGTTCTTTAAATAAAGAGAAAAAGGATTTTGATGTCTATATGAAAGATCAGAAAATAAAAAGAAAGGACAGTTTCAACTATCCTTTGCTTTGTGCGATAATTCTTTTTCTTTTATCCTATCTTTCCGCTTTATTTGTTTAAAGCTTCAGCTCTTTCCATTTCCTGGAGTTTAGCTTCGTACTCTTTCATTTCACGGTCATTGGCGAAAACCAGATGGTTTTCTCTGATCGGCTGCAGAATAGGCTTTTCACCTGAGTGATCTCTCTTAGACTCGTCGTATACGACGTGTTTTTTAGGTTTTTCGATCTGTGGGTCAGGCATCGGTACAGCACTTAACAGTGAAATAGTATACGGATGCAGAGGATGTTTGAACAGTTCTTCGGTTTCCGCAATCTCAACGATTCTTCCTAAATGGATAACCGCGATTCTATCTGATATGAATCTGACAACCGAAAGATCATGGGCAATAAACAGATAGGTTAAGCCCTTTTCATCTTTCAGCTTGTTCATGAGGTTAAGAACCTGGGCACGGATGGAAACATCCAGTGCGGAAATCGGTTCATCCGCAACGATCAGTTCCGGTTCCATGATCATGGCTCTGGCGATACCGACACGCTGTCTTTGTCCACCGGAGAATTCATGAGGATAACGGGACTTATGTTCAGGAAGCAGACCGACATCTTCAAGCGCTCTGTCAACCTTGGCAATACGGTCTTCCTCGTCTTTATAAAGATGGAAGTTGTATAAACCTTCGGATACACAGTATTCGATATTGGCTCTTTCGTTAAGCGAAGCAGCCGGATCCTGGAAGATCATCTGAATGGATCTGATGACTTCCTTATCATCTTCTTTGGAGATCTTGCCGGAAATCTTCTTTCCTTTAAAGTAAATCTCTCCTTTTGAAAGTTCATTGATTCTCATGATGGCACGGCCGATCGTGGTCTTGCCGGAACCTGATTCACCAACCAGGGCGAAAGTCTCTCCGCGGTAGATATCGAAATTCGCATTTTTAACCGCTCTGAAAGGCTTTTTGCCGCCCTTATCGAAAGATACATCTACGCCTCTTACGGAAAGCAGAACTTCTTTATTGTTCGACATAGTATGCACCTCCCTTACTGGTCATGGCTGAGATCTTTTCATGCAGATTCCTGATAGCCTCAGGTTTTTCGACCTTCGGAGCACGCGGATCCAGCAGCCAGGTCTTGGCATAATGAGTATCACTGATCTTGAAGAAAGGCGGTTCCTCTTCGAAATCGATCTTCAAGGCATATTTGTTTCTTGGTGCGAACGCATCACCCTTAATGACATTGTAGAGTGAAGGTGGCGTACCGGTAATATAGTTGAGTTCCTGTCCCTTGACACCTAACTGCGGTAAGGAAGACAGCAATGCCCAGGTATATGGATGAGCCGGTTCGTAGAAGATCTCTTCAACAGTACCGATCTCAATGATCTGACCGCCGTACATGACGCCTACTCTATCTGCAACATTGGCAACAACACCAAGGTCGTGAGTAATGTAAACAGTCGTGAACTTGAGTTCTTTCTGCAGGTCTTTGATCAGGTCGATGATCTGGGCCTGGATCGTAACATCCAGAGCAGTCGTAGGTTCATCACAGATCAAGATTTCCGGACGGCAGGATAAAGCGATCGCGATAACGATTCTCTGTCTCATACCACCGGAATACTGGAATGGATATTCATCGAAACGCTTAGCCGCATCAATGATACCGACACGGTCCATAATATCGACAGCCTGTTTCTTGGCTTCTTCAGCCGAAACTTTCTGGTGTTTGATGATTACTTCGGTAATCTGGGAACCGATCGTTCTGATCGGGTTAAGTGAAGTCATCGGGTCCTGGAAGATCGTCGCGATCTTGGCACCTCTGATGCCTTCCCAGTCCTTGTCACTCTCTAATTTTGTCAGATCCTTGCCATCATACATGACGGAACCGTTGGTGACTTTACCGTTTGATTCCAGCATGCCGGTAAAGGTCTTGGTGAAGACTGATTTACCTGAACCTGATTCGCCGACGATAGCGAAAGTTTCACCATCATAAAGATCCAGTGAAACGCCTCTGATGGCATTGAGATAGTTATCTCTGACACGGAATTTAACTTCAATATCTTTAGCAGATAAAATTATTTTCTTTTCTTCCATAACTTTACCTCCTATCTGTGTGTTCTTGGATCAGATGCATCAGCTAATGCCTGACCGACAAGATACAGGGAAATACTTATAACAGCCAGTAATGATACCGGAATCCAGAACAGATGCGGATAGGCATTCATATATGATGTATAAGATGAGATCATACGTCCTAAAGAAGCATTCTGCTGGCCTAAACCTAAGCCGAGATATGAAAGGAAAACCTCATATGAGATATTTACCGGGATCTCTCTTGAGACATAGGTCATAATAACGGAAATCAGATACGGCAGGATATTCTTCGTAATGATCGTCCAGGTCGGAGTACCTAAGCACTTGCTGGCAAGGTTATACTCACGGTCACGGATGATCATGACCTGCGTTCTGATGAAATATGCGACATAGATCCAGTTGGTAACACACATGATGAAGATCAGAGATTTGAATCCTGAACCCAGAACATATGAGAGGATCATCGCCAGCAGCAGGAACGGTACGTTGGAGACGACGTTATATACTTCGATCATCCAGACGTCGACTTTCTTGGAGAAGCCCCAGATCGCACCGACAATGATACCGAGGACCATATTGATGATCGTACAACCAAAACCAATGATCAGTGAGTTCTTAGCACCGGCCCAAACTGCATCAAACAGGTCGCGGCCGATATTATCCGTACCGAAGATATGTTCGGAAGAAGGACTCTGGAACTTGGAACTAGGATCGTTGATGTTTGGCGCATACATCGGATCGTAGTGTGAGAAAAGCGGCTGAATCATCGCAAAAGCAACGACGACCAGCATCATTATGCATACAGCTACGATGAACTTGTTGCTGACGAAAGTACGCCAGACGGATTTCCAGTATGAATAACGGGGAGCGGCAATGTGTTCAGATTTGGTTTCATCGAATTCCGCAAAAGTAAATAGATCGTTCTTTTCGCTCATCTTTATCTGCCCTCCTCCTTATTAGCCAATGAAATACGTGGGTCGATCCAGGTGATGATGATATCACCGAGGAAGACACCGATAATCGAAATCGTTGTATACAGGAATGCCAGAGCAATGATCATGGCATTGTTATACGAGTTGATCGCATCCGGAAGCATCTTACCCATACCACCGACAGAATATACAGATTCCGTGATGATCGCACCGGTGATACAGCCCGCCAGTGAAGACGGAATACCCTGGGCGATTGGAATGATGGCATTACGGAAGATGTGCTTCTTATAGATCTCCGACTGATTCAGGCCTTTGGCTTTTGCAAATTTAACATAGTCGGAATTCATCTGGTCGACCATATACCTTCTTGTCCAAAGCATCAAAGAAGCGATGGAAGGAAGTGCCAGTGAAACACACGGCAATACCCATGAACGGATATCGCTGACGCCATATGTCGGGAATGCGGTCGGCAGATGGAAGAATGTTGAGCCTAAGTATTTAAAGAAATAGATATAAGCCAATGATGGAACGGAAATGATAAAGATGATATAAAGCATACCAAGTTTATCAGCCAGTCCGCTCTTTGATCTGGCCATCAGCAAGCCAACCGGAAGACCTATACCATATGCCAGAACCAAAGCAATGATACCCATGATAAAGGAAATACCCATCATGGAAGGATCTTTCTTGATCGTTGTACAGTTTGCGTAATTATCCTGGAATTTATTCTTATCCAGTTTATCCAGAGAATTCTTCCATTTGCAGGCTGTCATTTTATAAGAACTTGTCTCGACATGACCATCCTCAAAAACGGTATCAACTCTCTTTTCCTGACCCTGTGAGTCGGAAATGACGTTCAGAACCTGTAATGAATCAAAAGTCGGATAAGACTGACCTAAATACAGAGATATCCAGTTCTGATGAATGAACGGGAATGATGTATCGGTATAGGCGAGATATTTATATTCGCATCCCGAACATTTGATAGCTAAACCACCGGTCGGAGTCTTTCCGAAATAGATTTTCCTCTCGACATCCGGGAACATTTCCTCATCAACATAGTTTGGTGAGTCAATATGAATGAGCTGAATAAACCATTCAACGATTCTCTTAGCGATCGGTCTGTCTTTAGAAGCGATCGGCGATTTGGAAAGCGGGAGGTATGTTATGTCATAGCCTAAAGATTCGTATTTTTCAACGAAGTCCTTTTCTTCTTTTGCCCCACTCAGATTGCAGGCAGCAATCTCATCAGTTCCTGCTTCATATAAAGTAGAACAGTAAGAAGACATATTCTCGTAATCAATATATCCTAACCTCTGCCAAGTGCGCATCTGATACTGCAGCTTTTCATCTGGTTTACCACCCAGTTTAACCAAAGTATCGTCACTGTTGAAGATTCTTTCTCGTGGCACAAGTGAGTATACCAATACAAAAACGATTGAAATTACAAGCAATATAGAAATGACGGATCTTACTATTCGTTTCCAATAATATCCTCTTTCCATTTTCTACCTCCTTTCGAAAAAATAAGGAGAGTAGATAGGACTACTCTCCTATTGGTTTTTTTATATACTTTGTGAAGAATTATTCACCCTTCATCCAAGCAGCCTTAGCAGCTTCATGTTCTGCAGTAGTCTGGATCTTCTCGTTGTAAACCTTCATACCCTTGAAGATAGGAACGTTGTTGTAAGAAGCCCAACCGTAGTTACCATGACATGCGGTGTAAGGAACGATCTTGGAAATGTTGACGCCTGCACCTGAAGTGCTGACTGGTCTTACAAGAGCCTTAGTCAGGAAGTAAGCTTCTGCTTCTGCGTACTTAGTGAAACGCTCGTCATTGTTGTCAACGATAGCATCAGCTTCTTTACACATAGCATCAAATTCGCTTAAGCCGACTAATTCCTTGATTCTTTCGTTTTCTTCATCAGAAATAGCGATCTTATCGATACCTAAGTTCTGGAGCATATCACCGTTATCCGGTAAGAAGATGTTCAGATAGGTTCTAGGGTCTTCGTAGTCAGGGCCCCATCCGCCGTAGAACAGTAAGTCACAGTTTGTCTGATAACCTTCATCTGCATAGTACCAGCAGTCGTAGTATGTATCAACATCAACCAGGTTGATATCGATAACGACATTTTCAGCACCTAATGCTTCTTCGATGGCAGCTTTTTCAGCCAGGTTTCTGTTAACCCAAGTCTCGGAAGTTTCAACAGCTAATGTGTCGAGGTGAATCGGCCAAGTAACTGTATCGCCTAATTCTTCTTTAGCAGCAGCTAAGTAAGCAGCAGCCTTTTCAGGATTGTACCAAGCATCCTGACCATCAGCTAAGTTAACATCTTCGTAACCTTCATAAGTGTGTAACTTTTCAGTTAATACGTCGATGTAGTTAGCGCCATTGATCTTACAGAAAGTAGGAGCAACGATTGTGTTTCTGATCGGTCCATCAGCCAGTTCTTCACCTAATGTAACTGCTTCATAAGCATGAGAAGAGAATGCAGACATGACAGCCTTACGGAAGTTGAGGTTCAGTAAAGCAGTTCTGGTATCAGCCTTCTGTTCTTCAGTCTTGACTGAAACAGCCTTTGAAGGATCTGAGAATGAGCTGTACTGTCTTCTGTTAACGTTCAGAGCAGCCCAGTAGCAGGTAGTACCTGTATCGGAAATGAACATATTTTCGCCGTAGTTAGCTTCAGCATCAGCCTTGATTTCAGGGTTAGCAACTCTGACACCAGTAGCATCAACTTCACCGTTCTTGAACATCTTGTACAGATAGTCAGGGTCGTCGTTTTCAGCTGTATAAGTTAACTTAACGTTCTTGATGAATACATTTTCAGCATCCCAGTAATTGTCGTTCTTTGTGAATTCGATTACGGATTTAGAAGTGTAGTTGGAAATTACGTATGCAGAGTTGTAGAGAATACCATCAGCAGCAAGAGCACCGAAAGTACAAGCCTCAGCATTTGGAGCACCTAACTTACAACCATCACCCTTAGACTCTAAGAATTCAGCGTTGACCGGGAATAAGATTGAATAAGTGGTCATAGATGGGAAGTAAGGAGTAGGACCTGTCATCTTGTAGACTACAGTGTAGTCATCAGGTGTAGAGATACCTACCTGATCCCAGGTAATTGTACCGGCAATGTAATCGTTTAAGCCTTCGATTACGTCACCGACTAACCATAATGTTAATGACTGGAATTCGGCCGCATGTCTTAAACCGGTTACGAAGTCTTCAGCCTTAACTTCATCATAGACTTCACCATTGTTGGTTACCCACTGAGCACCCTTGCGAAGGTGGAAAGTCCATTCAGTAGCGTCTTCGTTCTGATCCCAAGATTCAGCCATACCTGGAGCCAGGTTGCCGTATTTGTCCTGAGTTAACAGACCTTCTACGCCATTGTTGTAGATGTCGCCATTAGTGGATCTGTTGTTGTAGATGTAGTCGAATGTTGATAAGTCAGCAGTATAAACATAGTTGAAAGTATCTTTATACTCGCTAGTTTCATTGTTACCACCATTACCGCCATTAGTACAACCAACCAGCACTAATAAAGCCATCAATAATGCTAATAATTTTTTCATTTTTCTTCCTTTCTTATATATGTGTATAAAATGACACATTACAATTTTACACGAGTATATAAAGCGTTTCAATAAAAGATTCACATTAATTTCACAATTTATGCCCTTTCATTTCACATTTTGAAAACATTTTCATGAAATAAAACACACATTTTCACATTTTAAAAGCTGTCTTTTTAGACAGCTTGGAGTTCATCTGCGGTTTCTTTAATGTATCTTAATGTTTCAGGATCGAGCGGATACCTGATTACACAACCCGGTGCCAGGATATGTTTTATGCCTCCAAAAGTCTTGAGACATTCGCTGATCTGGAAGCGGATCTTGTCATAATTGCGATCCGTTATATCTCTTCTGTCCAGGCCGCCCATGATACACTTACCAGTCTGCTTAGCCTCTTCCAGTGTCGGCAGAGATTCCCAGGCATGCCAGTTGAAGATATCAACCGGATAGTCTTTCAGGATATCAAACATGATGTTTGTTCCGTGGCAGTGGATCGTATCACAGAAACCTTCACTGGCTTCCAGGACCTGACGGTCATAGTATTCACCGAATTCTTTAAATGTTTTTTCATCCGTCACATCATAGCTGCTCATCTGTGAAGCGAAGAAGACGCCATCCGCACCCATAGATATTGCCGTTCTAACTAATTCAGCTGTCAGATCGGCAATGATCTGCAAGGCATTATGGATCTTCTTGGTATCCGTATTGCGAATATCCTCTAATAAGCGGTTATTGGACAGTTTATTAGCTGTCGTAAACGGTGAGAATACTGTAAACAATACCGGTACATCTTCATCTTTGACCTTTTCCAGTAAAAGTTTCAGAGAATACAGTTCTCGCTGAATGGCTTTGCATTCTTCGAGTTTCAAAGGTTTGATCAGATCCCAGTCATCCGGAGTAGAAATCGGAGTGCTGATCAGTTTGGCTACACCACCGGTCTTGATCTGCGAATAATCGACCTCGCAGCCGAAATCCTCGATCGCATACATACCGTTATTCATCGTCTTGATCAGATCGGTATCGTAAGTCTTATAAAAGTTGTATGTTTCTTCTGCCAGTCTTACCGGATCCATATCAATACCCGGAAGATGAGTCCAGATCGCATATGGAAGCTTATCGGTCTTATCACCTCTTACTGCTGCGTAGATTCTTTCTTTTTTGCTTGTCATTTAATCCTCCAGCATGATATTCAGTATTTCCACATCGGTACTCTTCATACCTTCAGCAGCCATTCTGCCATAAGCCTTAATGGTTTTTTCGATGTCGTTCTTTACCATGCCTTCTCCATAACGGAAGACATTTTCATTCTTGGCCATCTGAACGCTTAATAAAGCAGCTTCGACAGCTAAAGAGATCTTTCCGGCACAGCTGGACTTGGCACCATCGCAGACCATCCCGCCGATAGTGGCGATCGTATTGGTTATAACCATGCAGATCTGTTCATATGACATGCCCATAAGATATGCCACACCGCATCCTGCACCGGCCGCTGCACTGGCAGCTCCGCAATAGGCACTCAGATAACCGATATAACGTTTCTGGTGTAAAGCAACCAGATTTGCCAATACCAGGGCTCTGATCAGTTCCTCTCTGGAACTGCCCAGTTCTTTGGCATATTCGATTACCGGTAAGGAAACAGTCATACCCTGATTGCCACTTCCGGAATTGATCACGACCGCCATCGGACAGCCGTTCATTCTGGCATCGGAACCGGCTGCCGCTGCAGCTCTGGCTCTTAAGCGGATATCGGATGAATTGGTATATTCCTTCATGTTTCTGCCGACCTGTTCGCCCCAGGCATTTTTTAAACCTTCAACTGAAATGGCAGTATTATCTCTGATCTGTCTTTCGATTACTGCTTCGACATCTTTTAAATCAACGTTAAGCGCATAATCATAGATATCTCTGACATTCATCAATGATTTATCCGGACCCGGATATTCATCATCATTGCACTTCTTCTCCAAGATAACTTCACCGTTTCTGATGATCCTCGTGAAATTGGAATGAGTCTGCTGTATCTCTACCAGTACATTGTTTTCAGCTTTGGATGCTTCGATCCTGATATAGAGCGTCGGAACATTCTGGGCCAGATGACAGACAAACAGAACTCTTTCTTTTTCTTTCTTCAGCAGTTCACGGTCTTCATCATTTACTTTGCTGATGACCTGCAGGTTGGCATTTGGATCGCCGCCTACCATGCCTAATAAAACTGCCGTATCGATTCCTTTGACACCGCCGGAATTAGGCACAACTACGCCTTTGACATTCTTGATGATGTTACCAGAACAGTAGACATCAACAACATCAGGCATTTCTCCGAGCACTTCTCTGGCCTTGGCACCAGCCAAAGCCAAAGCGATCGGCTCCGTACAGCCTGTCGCTTCAACAAGTTCGGTCTCCAGTATTTCCTTATAGGTGTTCATCACTTCAGAGTTCAGCATTGATTATTCCCTCCTCCATGACAACTTCGTTCATTAAGGTGAAGACGTAGCGGTCCACATCCATCGGCAAGGCACAGCCCGGCGCAAAGACGACACGCTTATCCTGGCTCTCATTGATGACAGTCAAAAGTCTCTTGCGGAAGAACTCCTTGAGTTCATCACGGTTATTGTTTTCGTTATAGTAGTCATAGTGTCTGGCTAAACCGGTGATCAGGATCTTATCGGTCATGGCACGTACTTCAGCTACGGAAGAGATCGTATCGGATTCCAAGCCCGGTACACAGTTCTCCCAGCTGAAAGCCTGCACATCATAGTCCAGACATTTATCGAACATCAGATTATTCTCGCCATGGACATGCAAGACATTGAACCAGGTCTTGTCTTTGATATATGAGAGTATCTCTTTGTCGTACGGTGTACAGAATTCATCATACAGTTCATCGGTTATGACATTTCTCGATGCATACTGATTCGCAAAGAAAATACCATCGATATGCGCTTCATCCATCAGCATATCCAGATAATTCTTGGTGCTTTCAACTATTTTACGTAAAGCCTCATGAACTTCGGCTTTATGTTCCTTCATTAACGGCAGAGTCTTGTCGTTGGTCCCTCTGCTCATCAGTTCCTGTAAAGTCGTCATCGGTGTAAAGATCGTTGAAATAACCGGTTTTTCGTCCCTGTAGTGTTCGACCAAGTTTTTGGCTATAGCCGTTTCCCTGATGAAAACAGGATTGTCCTTACCTAATACTTCAAGATTATTCAAAGTCTCCAGATCCCTTACAGGATATCTGTTGATCACGCCATACCACTTGGTGAGATCCTTGGACAGAGTGATATCTCCGCCCCAGGCCTCAGGAGGATAATGTCCGGTGGACATTATTTTGATGAAATCCCAGCCGCAGTATTCGGTAACATAGATAGTCGCTCTGGTCATATCCTTGACATTGTGGTCGACCATCGGCATATGAACCCAGCCGCTGACCCCGATCCTGTCAAAAGGCTCATGAGCGATCATGGCCTTAAAACGCTGTCTGCTGTTCATTGTTTAACCTCCAAGGTAACTCTTTCTGATCACATCGTTGTGTAAGAGTTCCTCACCGGTTCCTTCAATTATGATTTCGCCGGTTTCCAAAGCATAGGCTCGGTTGGAAATTTCCAGAGCTGCCATCGCATTCTGTTCAACCAGAAGGATGGTCGTACCCTGTTTATTGATTTCGTTGATCAGGTTGAAGATCTGTTCAACCAGGATCGGGCTTAAGCCCAGTGACGGTTCATCCAGCATCAGGATCTTCGGATTGGACATTAAGGCACGTCCGATCGCCAGCATCTGCTGTTCACCACCGGATAATGTTCCGGCAAGCTGTTTCTGTCGGTCCTTGATCTGTGGGAAGAGTTCAAAGACTTTATCATAATTGCGTTTATTTAGTTCCTTATCAAATACGGTATAAGCACCCATCAAAAGGTTTTCTTCGACCGTGAACTTCGGGAAGATCTGTCTTCCTTCCGGACACAGGATGATACCCTTCTGGACTCTGGCACGCGGAGAAAGCTTGGTGATGTCTTCGCCTTCGAAGATGATCTCACCGAACTTCGGTTTCAAAGTACCGCTTAAGGTATTCATTAAAGTACTCTTACCGGCACCGTTGGCACCGATAAACGAGAGGATTTCTCCTTTTTCAACATGGAAAGAGACACCGCGTAACGCCTTGATGTTACCGTAATATGTATGCAGATTATTAACCTTCAACATTCTGATGTACTCCTTTCCTGCCCAGATAAGCTTCGATGACTTCCGGATTTCTCTGTACTTCTTCCGGTTTGCCTTCGCAGATCTTGGCACCGTGGTTCAAAACAACGATCTTATCCGAGATATCCATGACCAGTTTCATATCATGTTCGATCAGTAAGATACCTCTTACATCGTTAAGCAGCGATTTGATGAAGATACTGAGTTCTTTTTTTTCGACCGGGTTCATACCGGCAGCCGGTTCATCCAGCAAGAGGATTTTAGGTTTAGCTACCAGGGCTCTGCCGATCTCCAGTTTACGCTGTTTACCATATGGGAGGCTTGTCGAACGGTCGTATCTGTATTCGCTCAGATCAACTCTTTCAAGGATCTTCGTGGTCTCTTCAAGAGCTCTTCTTTCTTCGGAATTCTTTTTCGGATTTGGGAACATTGAAAGGAATGCTCCGTAATTGATACGATGCTGCATACCGATCAGGATATTTTCTTCAACGGTCATATTGGAGAACAGTCTGATATTCTGGAATGTTCTGCTCAAACCTTTTTCAACGACACTGTCGGTTGAATTGCCGGTTATATCTTCGCCATCCAGAATGACTTTTCCTTCATTTGGCGTATAGAAACCGGTCAAGAGGTTGATGACGGTCGTCTTGCCGGCACCGTTAGGACCGATCAGAGATGTAACCTGCCCTTCTTCCATGGTGAAACTGAGATCATCGACAGCTACCAGACCGCCGAAACGGATCGTCAGATCTTTAACTTCCAGTAATGACATAATTACACCTCCTCAACTGCTGTTTCTTTATGCAGCAGTTTTCTGAAGAATCCGGTAATGCTCTGTTTGAGCTTCAAGCCCGGAATTGAGTGGTTCAGCCACATTACAATAACAAGCACCATACCATAAGCGATCATACGATACTTGAACAGGAATTCGAATTTACGCAGATATTCAGGCAAGATCGTCAGGAATAAAGCTCCGATCAGCGTTCCGGTGAAATTGCCCAGACCGCCGACAACGACGATACTGATACAGTTGAAACTCAGGTTGGCATTGAAAGTTGCCGGTTCAACATAAGTCATCAGGTGAGCATATAAGCTTCCGGCGATACCCGCAAAAATAGCCGAGATCGTGAAGACGATGACCTTGTTAGGGAAAAGCTTGATGCCCATAGCTTCGGCAGCGATGGAGTCATCACGCATAGCCTGCAGGTTACGTCCCAGTTTGGAGTTGACCAGCCAGTACATCAGAATATAAGTGACAATTACAAAGATCAGTGCGAAATAGAAGAACTGGATCTTATTCTTGAAACGCATACCGAATAAGGTAATGCTCGGAATACCGACAATACCCATCTGTCCCAAAGTGACAGGATCCCAGTTCTTGATGATCAGGCTGACGATTTCCGCAAATGACAGTGTGATGATCGTGACATAACGTCCGGTGATTCTGGACATCGGCAACGCAAGTAAGAGTCCGGCTAATCCGGTAATCAGAATAACAAAAATGAAGTTTGTCGAATAATCCCAGCCGAAGTGGTACCACAGGCTGGCGGTCGTATAAGCACCGATCTCATAGAATGCGACATGACCGAAAGAAACGGTTCCGCCGATTCCCATCAAAAGGTTAAGGCTCATCGCAAAAATCATATTCAGTTCACAGCTGATCAGAACTCTGAGCTGATAGGCATCCGTAATAAACGGCGCAACTGCCATTCCGGCTATGATAAGCACGAAGAGGATGTTTTTACTGTTAAGATATTTTTTCATTGTTCTACACCTTCTTCTGTTCTTTCTTTCCGAAAATACCAGTCGGCTTGATGATCAGCACGAGGATCAGGATACCGAAACTGATGAAGTTGGAAGCTGACATTGACCAGTAACCGGAAACGAGGTTCTCAGCAATAGCCAGGATATAGCCGCCGACGACTGCACCTTTAAGTTCACCGATACCGCCTAAGACGGTGGCAGCGAAAGCCTTGTTACCGATAGCCGAACCGACGGAAATTGATATTGATTTCAGATACATGCAGTACGCAACGCCACTGACGGCTGCCAGCATTGAACCGACGGCAAATGATACACCGATCAGTGTATTGACCGGCATACCCATCAGGTGGCAGGCTTTAAGGTTCTGAGAAAGAGCTCTCAAGCCTCTACCGACACGGTTCTTCTGGGTGAACCAGTTCATGAAAAACAGAATCAGTAAAGTCGTACAGATGATGATGATCTGGATGGCACTCGTACGGGCACCGAACAGATCGATATATTTACCATCCAGCAGCGTCGGGAACTGTTTGATCTCACTGCCGAATGTTCCTTGGCAAATTTGTTCCAGGATCGTCTTGACACCGATTGAAGAAATCAGAGCATAGGTGTTACTGTCACCTTTTTCTCTGATCGGCCTGATGGCGATGACTTCGATGACATAACCGATCGCACCGGCTGCCATAAGGGTCAGAATAAAAGTCAGCAAGACAGAAGATCCTGTTAATGACGTATATAATGCATAGAAAATAACTGCACTGGTTAAGAAAACTGCCGCATTGGACATGTTGATCAGCTGCAGGATCGAGTAGATCAGAGAGTAGCCGATCGCCGTCAATGCATAGATAGATCCTAAGGAAATACCGTTTACCAGAATTTGTAATAACATATGGTTCTCCTTTCAAAACAGACTTCACTTCAGAGTCTGAAATGAAGTCTGTTTGAACAAATAATAATTAAATGATTATTTCAGGCCGGCAACTGCGTCGACATCGAATGTATCGAGAATATCTTCGTAGTTAACCCACTTGAGTTCACCAGCATCGTTTCTGACGATCTGTGAGAGATACTGAGTCTGGAGGACACGACGTCCGGTTGCGAATGTAATAGCACCCTGAACACCCGGGAAGTCCTTTAAGGTAGCTAACTGATCTCTGAATGACTGACGAGTTAAACCACCGTTCTGCATAGCCCAGATAACTGTCAGCATGCAGTTGTAACCCTGGTCAGCATACTTCTGAGTAGTATTGTTGTCCTCAGCGAACTTAGCAGCGTACATTTCCTTGTACAGATTTTCGTATTCAATGTATACAGGGTCAGTTAAGTCCTTGGTTCTTGCGTATACACCGTATAAGCCTTCACCTAAGTCGCCTAAGTTCTGTAAAACGTTGGAAGTACGAGACTTAGAAGAAACCTGCCACTGGCAATCCAGACCGATTGTTTCAGCCTGCTGTCTGATTAAGACGATATCGTTTTCAGCACAGAAGCACATAACCAGTTCAGGGTTAGTTTCCTTGATCTTGGTCAGAATGGAAGCGAAGTCCTGCTGACCATCTTCATATTTCTCACTAGCTAAGAGAGTAACACCGAGTTTTTCAGCAGTCTCAGTGTAGTACTTGCAGGTTTCAAGACCCCAAGAGTCACTTGAATAAATCAGAGCGATGTTCTTGTAGCCGAGGTATTCAATGTCGTATGCAGCAACTCTGGCAGCAGCTGTATCCTGAGTAACTGAAAGAGAGAAGCCCCAATCACCGCTGGTCGGTAAGAAGTCTGACTTAGAGCAGGTCAGAGCATACTGTACAACTTCAGCATCTCTGTAGATGGTAGCGCATGGATAAGAAACACCAGATGCGAATGAACCGATTTCCAAGAGATAGTAAGGGTCAGTGCTGGCAACGATCTTTTCAGCGATTGTTGCACCTTCGGTAGCATCGTTCTTGTCATCATAGTAGTCAAGAATGATCTTGCCTGTACCATCACCATTGATCCAGCCTTCGTTTTCCAGCTTCTTTAAGCCGATTTCCAGACCCATCTGGATGTACTCAGCGTAGGAAGCATTAGTGCCTGTGAATGGAAGGCTTACAGCGATGTGGTAATCACCGTTTTCATCAGCTGCGGTTTCGACAGTTTCTTCGCCGCCACCGTTGCCACCGTTACCTGAACAGCCGGCAATAGTGAAAACCATCATCAAAATCAGTAATAAGCTAAAAAGTTTTTTCATATTGTCTCCTTTTCTTATTTCAACAGTATTCATTTACTGTTAACGGACTATTTTTTGGTCTTATATCTTAATGTGCAGTATTCGCACCCGTCAGCCAGTGAACCTTCAAGTTCAAAATCAAGACCGACACCTTCCGCAATACCGCGGTCACCTTCCATGGCGATGGAGCACATCATTGCACACTCTTCATCGCTTAAGCCCATTTCCTGCCAGGCTTTTAATAAAGCACAGTAGTTGAGTGTTACGACTGCTTCATCTTCATTGGAGCTGACCAGTTTCTTTTCGAACGTCTCAGATAAAGCCTTACCGGTAAAGTACTTCGCATAAGTTTCCGCATTGAGATCCTTGCCTTCGAAACTCTTCTTTTCCTTTTCGCCGGATTTCACACCGATCTTACGGATCGCTTTTCTCATGATCGGTTCAAGATCAATGCCCTCTTCCTTGGCTTCCTGATAGAAAGCCGCAGCCCATCTGCCTCTCTGTTCAATGGCAGCTCTTCTGACATTTACGACGCTGTCATCGGTTATATGCGGAGTATTTTTAATCTTGCTCATTATCTAGCCCTCATTTCTTCAACCTAATTCTAAATGAAAGCGCTATCGTCTTTGATTAGAATTTCCTACACTTTCCTTGTAATAATGTTAGTTATTTCACAAATTAAGCATAAAAAAACACATATTTCCGTCAGTTTTACAGAAATATGTGCCATTTTACTCAGTTTTCTTCTTCGCTGACCATCTTTTGTCTGTATTGCATCGGTGTCAGAGAATACTTATCCTTAAAGACCCTGTTGAAATATGCCACATCGGAGAAACCGATCATATCAGCGATCTCATAGATCTTAAGTTCGATATTGCCTAAAAGTTCCTTCGCCTTCTCCATCCGCAGATTATTTAGATAGAGTGAAAAGCTCTGCTGCATATCTCGGGAGAAACGGTTGGACAGATAGTTAGGTGTCACATTCAGCTTATAGGCACAATAGTTGACGTTCAGATCGCTGTTGGACATCTCTTTATGAATGATTCTTAAACATTCACTTACGATCTGCGTGATCTCATGATCTCCCACATATCTTTCGCAACAGTCCTTCAGATACCTGCTGAAGACTTCCTTTAGCTGATCCTTGTCCGCACAGTCATAGACCTCTTTCATCGCATTACGCGTATACAGAGGGATCGAACGGTTCATCGGGAATACATCATAGTGGATATACATGATCCAGCCGTAGACTCTGTTTTTCAGATCAACGATGTTTTCATCGTCATTCTCAAAATACTCATCCAGCTGTTTTTCAACCAGTGAATAATCATTGGAAGATATCGCTTTACTAAGATTGGCGACAATACTGTCTTCATCTTGATTTGAACGGGAACGCTGATGATAATTGACGATACTGTTTAAAGTATCCTCCAGATCGTTCTTCAGAAACGGTTTGAACAGATAGTCGTAGACGTTCTTGCTTCTGATGGCTGTCTTGAGATATTTCTGATCATCATATGCCGAAATGACAATGACCGGAATATCCAGATCCTGTTCATCGATCTGTTCGATCAGCCAGATGCCGTCTTTCTGCGGCATTCTGATATCCGTGATCATGATATCGGGTTTATTCTCCTTGATCAGATCAAAAGCCTGGAGACCATTATTGGCCAGACCGCAGACTTCAAAGCCATCCAGTTCATCAACGATTGCCGCAATACCGTTCAGAGAGAGTTTCTCATCATCCGCAATCACTACTTTTTTATTCATTTATATCCTCCCTCGTCTTTTCTAACGGCAGTCTGATTTCCACGACTGTTTTTTCATCTTCGATCCTGTATGATAATCCACTGTTTTCGCCATAGTACATCTTCAGACGTTCATTGACATTTCTGATGCCATAGTGTTTCTTGGACAATTCCTCATCATTGTTCAGAAGCTTCTCAACTATCTCAAGATCCACCTTGGATCCGGTATTGCTTAAGGATAAAACCAGATAGTCACCCTCAATAAAAGATTTTATCGAAATCAGTCCATGGATATTTTCTTCCAAGAAGCCATGATTCAAAGCGTTCTCGGCTAATGGCTGTAATATCTGTTTGATTACGATCAGATCTCTGGTATTCTCCGCCATATCATATTCCACATCATAGCTGTCTGGATAACGGTATTTCATGATCTCGAGGTATGAGCGGACATGCTCAAATTCTTTCTCTAACGGGATCATCGGTTTACCGCTGTTTAAAGAAATACGGAACAGATTGACCAGATCGATGACGATCTTCTGAATATCATCATCCTGATGATTGGCAGCCATCCAGGAAACGCTGGAAAGCGTATTGTATAGGAAGTGCGGATTGATCTGCGCCTGCAGCAGCATGAACTGGTTCTCCACTTCCTTCTTGGAGAATTCCTGGATATTACGGATCGAATTGTTTACTTCATCAGCCAGATTATTGTAGCTGTCATAAAGATTCTTGACCTCTTTAGTCACATTCTCCGGTGCTTCGATATGCGCATAAGTCTCGCTTTGAGCCGCATCATTGATACGATCGGAAAGATTGACGATCGGCTTGGTCAGTCTGTTTATGAAATAGGCCGTCAGTATTATACCTATTAATTCCAGAGCCAGAGTTGATAAAAGAATAACGGTTATACGGTTGGATGAGTCGACATATAATGATGAACCCTCGACAACCGCAACCAGTTTCCAGTTATTGTTTTTGAAAGTATGAACAAGTGTATAGGTAGCCTTTTCCGGTAAAGGGTTATCAAAGGAAATAAACTCGTTTCCCTCCTTTAATTCCAAGGTTCCCGAATAATGATAAGGCAGAATAAACTCGTTGTTTTCATCAAGGAAATACATCTTGCCCTTCATATTGTCAGCTGTTCCGAAGGAATAGACCATATCGACGATCCGCGGGAAAGAATAATCGACTGAGACAATGGCGATTACTTTGGAAAGATCGTTTAATGAAAACATCGGTCTGATGACTCTGATGCAGTCCTTATTGTCCGGCCGGCATTTCCAGGTATAGGTATTTGAGATATTATAATCAAACAGTCCCTCCTCATAGCAGGAATAACCGTTTTGCGAAGCATTGGGATAATAGACATCGTCTTCAAAAACCGGCAGGACCTGTACCTCATCAGCTGCAACGATCAGTTTCAGTGATTCCGCAGTTTCTTCGATTCTGTAGTAATCATATTCTTCGACTTCCAGCAGATTCTGCAGCTCCCTGTTGGAACAGATCGTCAGCAGTTTATCTTCACAGGAATCAAATATATCCTGTAATTCATTGACATCCTGCAGAATGAGGTTGTTGTAGGTAAGCGTATTTTCCCGATAAAGCAGGTATCTTAACTCCATGATCGAAGAAAAAGCGATGATCGCAAGCGTCAGCGTGATGATGGCGATATTAATGATCAGCAGTTTTCTCTTCAGCATTCTTTTTTTACCTTTTATATTTTAACATTCCCCACCTTTATGGATATATACTTTGGTTTTCCCAAAGAGTGTTAAGATTAAAGAAGTGAAGAATAAGATTATCTATATTTCCATCGTTATATCATTATGCCTGCTGGCATGTGCCACCATCGGTATTCCCAATACCTACGGCCTTTTTTATCAGCCGCTTTCAGACATTCTCAATACCGGTAAAGCCAATGCGACCTTGCATGTTTCGATCGCCGGACTGGCAACCGGTTTTTCTTCACCTTTGATCGTCAAAGCTCTGAAAAAGATCTCCTATCGGACCGTTATGATATCCGGAATCCTCATGTTAGGAATATCGGGAATCATTATCGGCAATTCACAAAGCCTTTTATTAGTTAACTGTATGGGCATTATAAGAGGAATCGGCCTTGCCTGTACAAGTAATGTCATCATCACGATGCTGACAGGCAAATGGTTTATGGCACGAAGAGGTACGATATCCGGCCTCATCATGAGCTTCTCCGGTATCATGGGATCACTCTTTTCCCCGGTTGTTTCAAAGATGTTAGTAAACTATGGCTTCAGAAATGCCTATCTGATCTGTATTCTGCTGATGATCGTTCTGGCCTTACCGTCAATATTCATTCCATTAAAACCGGAAGATATCAGAATGAAAGCCTATGGTTATGATCAGAAAGATGTTGTTGCCAAAGATTCATACGAAGGATATTATGATCTTTCATTTGCCTCTAAAGCCTTTCTGCTTCTGATAACGACATCCTTCCTTATCATCTGTGTTACGACTCTGACATCCTATCTGCCAAGTTATGTGGAAAGTCTGAAACAGAGTGCCGGAAACGGAGCTGCTCTCTTATCGGCTTCTATGGTCGGCAATGTTCTGTTTAAGTTCCTTATCGGTATCTCAATTGACCGTAAAGGTGTCTTTTTCTCTTTTGTGACATTCATGTCGATCAGCTTCATCGGTTTGCTGCTGATCGTTACATTACCGCATAACTATCCGGTCCTCTTAATAGCTGGAGTATTATACGGGGCCTGTTATGCCGTCAATAAAGTTGCCATACCATTAACCGTCAGAATCTTCTTCGGTGATGAGAAATACGGCGAAGCTTACAGCGTTCTTTCCTTGTGTGAAAACATATCCCGTTCCTTTATCATTACATCTATCGGATTTATATTCGATCACAGCGGTTCATATCTGATCTGTTTCTTTATAGCCTTAGCTGCTTCAATCGCTTCTTCGGCAATGATCTTATATCAGAAAAACAGAATAGAAAAAGAAAACTGATCCGATTTGGATCAGTTTCGCTGTTTAGGATATTTCGATCCCCTTAAAGATCATATATTTAGGACCTTTATAGTATTTCGAAGCGGTCGTTTCCTTGGAGAATTCGACCTTTTTTATATCTTCATAGATGTTGCCGGAAATCGATAGACCGGTTAAAGGAATATACTTCTTACCATCAAAGTATTTAGCCAGTCTGATCTCACCGCCCCAGTATCCGGAATCCTCTTCCATCTGCGGAGACGAGAAAGCTTCGACGAGCAGATGTTTCTCTTTGCCGATATCAACGCCATCTGCTTTAAGCTCACAGACAGGCAGGTTACCGCTGATCTTCTTTTCCTTCAGATAGTAACCGAAACGGATATCACCATAGGTGTTTTTCGCAACTCCGCCTTTGATAAGTTTGACCGGTTTTAATAAGACACCGTTTGAATCGTAGCGGCGTGAAGCACTGCAGCCTGAGACAACAGCTTTCATCGTCAGATCAAACGGATTATCGGAAACTTTGTCATTAATCTGATAATGATTCTGTTTAATATAAGTATTCTTATATGAAAGATTTTCTGCCAGGTTATAAACGATATCTTCAACCATTTCGCCTTTGACCAGAACCTTAAGATCCTTAGGCAACTTAACATCCTTAAGTGTCACAGCTTGTGAACGGTCTTTCGCCATTTTCAGGATCTCATCGATCTCTTTGGTGATCTGATTGTAATCGGCCTTGTTTGATTCATGGAATTTGTATAACTCGAATTCCTCTTTTTTATTTGACCAGGTCGGAATACATTCGACTTCGACTTTAAAGTGTTCAGATACATGATCGATTCCGTTGGAGTTAATGAACTCTTCATTGAATCTTGATACAAAGATCTCGGTCGAATTGATCCAGCCGTTCTTATAGGTATCAGCCTTGAATACCGCTTTGGCTACATTCGAAGCTATCTCGTTGAGATCTTTCTTTATTTCGATCTTCTCTTTGATATTTTCGGTTTTAGGTGCCAGAGGATAGTACTCATTTTTTGCTGTCTTGGCTTTACTGATGGCACTGTTTAATTTCTTATTTAAAGAATCTTTATCATCGGCAGCTGTCAGCGTGATCGTCGATGAACCCGTCGTCTTCTTATCGGATACATAAACGGTAATTGCCGTATTCTCTATCTTGACCGCTCTGTTGATCTCAAGATGATCAAGCACATAGAACAGTTCACGGGAATCTTTGTTTACGATACTTACCTCATAACCGGAAATCTTTTTATTGGCTTTCAGACAAGCCAGAATTTCATTCTTTTTCATTATCCCAACTTCGCCTCCGCTTTCAGATATGGTCCGCCATCGGATACATAGACCCATTCCTTATGGCCTTTTCCGCACATTCCCGATCCTTCGATCTTCACTATATCAGATACCATCGAGATCGAATTAAGCAGATCGATGACATAACCGGAAATAACGACCGGTGAAACCATCTTGCCGGTAAACTCACCGTTCTTTATTTCTAATCCGTAGGTAGCTGTACATTGGATCTGCCAGTTCTTCGGATCTTCCATACCGTTATTGGTCTGACATAAGAGATAGCCGTGTTTAACGGATCTGATCATATCTTCATATTTGTCTTTACCGGCTCCAAACCAGGTATTTGTCATACGGGTATAGACTTTACGCTGATAGTCCTGACGGCGTCCGTTGCCGGTTGGAACAGTACCAAGCTCCATGGCACTGAGATAATCGGAAATACCGGTCTGCAGGATTCCATTCTTAATGATCTGGGTATTGCCTGCTTCGATACCGTCATCGTCAAAGAAATATGAAGCGGCACTTAAACAGCTGACAGCACCGTCATACATATTAACAAGATCCGATGCGACTCTCTTACCGACATAATTGATGGCCTTGGCTCTGTTTTTGACAAACATATCCATCTCTACGCCGTGGCCGAAAGCTTCATGAGCGATCAGTCCGGAAATAGACGGATCGGTAATGATCGTATACTTGCCAGGCTTAATAGGTTTGGCATCCAGCATCTTTATGGCGATATCCAACACCTCTTTGCTTTCGGCTTTGAATTTATTCAGTGCTTCCAATGAATCGGCTTCACCCTGAGATTTGTAGTTGGTCTTGATCTTGTCTTTATCTCTGACAACGACAGCTAAAACTACATTGATCCAGTCATATTTCTGGCTCAGACATTTCTTCTCGGACACAAAGATCTTGGAAGTCTGTCTTTTTACGTAGACGGTATGGACATTGATGACTCTTTCATCATTCTTGTGCATATCATCTTTGACCTTAGTCAGTTCTTCGATGATCTTCTTATCAGACAGTTTTGCTTTGTCTTCTCTGATGAAATCCTCGGTATGTTCCTGTTCTTCCAGCATTCTGACATTGAATTCCTTGGTAAAAGGTTTATCAAGTCTGATGGCTTTAGTGACTTCAGCGGCTTTTAAACCCCTGATGTCGTTGCACGAATACTCGGAATAGCGTCCATCCTTATATACCTTAATGACAAAACCGCATTCATTGTCTACTTCATCCATCGAATTGATGTGAGTAGAGATATTGATTTTCTTGGTGTTGACGACTGTTCCCAGAACGGAAACATAGTCATACTGACGCCTAAGATCCTTGACCAGTTTCTTGGCATCGGGAATTCTTGATTTCAGATATTTATCAAGCATATTTATCCTCCTTCTCCTGCTGTTTTTCTTCTTCGTATTTCATGGCCTCTTCCCATTTTTCTTCCAGGGCATGAATCTGATTGTGTATATCATCGATCTCTTCATCGAGTTCTCTCATCTTATTCATATCCTGATAATATTCCGGTTCATAGCGCATGGCTCTTTTGTCTTCCAGAATATCTTCCATCAAAGAGATCTCGTTTTCAAGTTTACGGATATTGTATTTCGGTTTCTGTTTAAGTTCCTTCAGAGGTTTTTCTTCTTTAACAACTTTTTCTTTCTTGACCTCTTCCACAACTTTTGTGTCGATATAATCCTTATATCCGTCCGGATAATAAGTGACCTTATCATTATCGATCACCAGACACGAAGTGGCGATCTTCTTAATGAAATAACGGTCATGGGAAACAAAAAGAATTGTACCGTCATATTCATTCAAAGCATTTTCCAATGCTTCCTTGGAAACGATATCCAGATGGTTGGTCGGCTCATCCAGAATCAGGAAATTTGCCTTCTTCAGCATCAGCTTAGCAAGCGATAGTCTTACTTTTTCGCCACCAGATAAGACATTAACTTCCTTGAATACTTCATCAGCAGTAAAAAGGAAGGCTCCCAATACCGACCTGATCTTATACATATCCAGATCGGGGTATTCATTCCATAATTCTTCTAATACGGTATTTCCACTATGGAAATTTGCCAGATTCTGATCAAAATAACCGATTTCGATCTGATGTCCCAGCATCATATAACCGCCCAGTTGTTTTACTTCACCGATGATCGATTTTAGCAGCGTGGATTTGCCTGTGCCGTTATTGCCCATAACACAGATCCTGTCACCTCTTTTGACCTCCAGTGTTATCTCGGCTAAAGGATGGTCGTAACCGATCTGATAGTGATCTAAGCTTAGAACATTCTTGCCGCCTCTGACACCGCAGACGAATTTGGCTTTAAAGGCCTTTGTATCGGCCTTTTTCGGATCTTCGATCTTTTCCATCCGCTCGAGATATTTGATCTTGGATTGCGCAAAAGCCGCCTTATTCTTTTTATATCTGAACTTTTCGATCAGTTCTTCCAGACGTTTGATATCTTTCTGCTGTCTTTTATAAGCCGCTTCCTGTTTGATCAGATCGTTCTTCTTCTGTTCAACAAAACTCGAATAGTTGCCAGCATATCTTTTGATCGAACCGTATTCCAGCTCATAGACCACATTAACGGTCCGATCTATAAAGGTACGGTCATGGGAAACAATGATCATGGCCTTCTTGTATTTGGCAAGATAGTTTTCCAGCCATTCTATCGTCGAAAGATCAAGATGGTTAGTCGGCTCATCCAATAACAATAAATCAGGTTTGGCCAGAAGCAGTGTCGCAAAAGCGATCTTGGTTTTTTCTCCTCCGGAGAAAGATGATACCTTACGGTCAAGATCATCTTCTTTGAATCCGAAGCCGTTTAAGACACTTAGCATTTCTCCATGGTAGGTATAGCCGCCCTGATATTTATATTCCTCTTCCAGCTGTGAATATCTGTTGATCAGTTTCTCATCATGTTCGGTTTCCATCCTGGTCGATAATTCTTCCAGCTGTTTTTCGATATCCTTGAGATTTTTGAAAACATCATCGAAAACTTCTCTGATCGTCTGTTCACTTAAGGCCAGCGCATTCTGCTGCAGATAGGAGATCGTGGTCTTCGGTGATTTGATCAGTTGTCCGGAAGAGAGTTCGCATTCACCGGTAAGCACTTTTAAAAGAGTGGTTTTGCCACTCCCGTTACGGCCTACCAGCGCGATCCTTTCGTTTTCGTTGGCTGTGAAGTCGATATTTTCAAAAACATCATTGGCACCGAAATAAACGGTGCCATTGGAAATCTGTACTAACATTTTTAATAAATAAGATTCTTCGGTGTACGCGGATATGGAAGTACGTCACGGATATTCTCCATACCGGTAAGATACATTACCATTCTCTCAAAACCGAGACCGAATCCGGCATGCTTGCAGCCGCCGTATCTTCTGGTATCCAGATACCACTGGTATCCGTCCATATCCATGCCCAGTTCCTTCATACGCTGTTCCAGAACATCGATTCTTTCTTCTCGCTGTGAGCCGCCGACCAGTTCGCCGACATGCGGGACCAGCAGGTCGCAGGCTGCGACCGTCTTGCCGTCATCATTCAGGCGCATATAGAAGGCTTTGATATCCTTCGGATAGTCTGTCAGAAATACCGGTCCGTTGACGACCTGTTCACAGAGATATCTTTCGTGTTCGGTATTGAGATCCATGCCCCAGGATACCTCGTTTTCAAATTTGACCGGAGCCTTGAGCAGGATATCGATCGCTTCGGTATAAGGCATCCTTCTGAAGTTTGAATTATAGACATGATCGAGTCTTTCCAGCAGTGTCTTGTCGATCATGGAATTGAAGAACTTCATTTCTTCCGGACACTCTTTTCTGACATACTCGATACAGTACTTGACCATATCTTCGATCAGCTGCATGTCGTCTTCGAGATCCGCAAAAGCGATCTCCGGTTCGATCATCCAGAATTCAGATGCATGAGTCTTCGTATTGGAATTCTCGGAACGGAAAGTCGGACCGAAAGTATAGACATCTCTGAAAGCCATCGCAAAAGCTTCGACATGGATCTGCCCAGACAGTGACAAAGAGGCATGTTTGCCGAAAAAGTCTTCGTCATACTTGCCGTCATCTCTGGTCGTCACGGTAAACATGCCGCCGGCACCTTCCGCATCACAGCCGGTGATGATCGGGGTATGGACATAGACAAAGCCCTGACCCTGGAAGAATTCATGGATAGCCATGGCCAGAGCCGATCTGACTCTGAAAACGGCCATGAAGGTGTTGGTACGCGGTCTCAGATGAGGGATCTCTCTGAGGAATTCAAAAGTATGTCTCTTCTTCTGCAGAGGATACGATTCATCAGAACTGCCTTCGATCTCTACTGAAGTGGCTCTGATCTCAAAAGGCTGTTTGTTTTCCGGGGTGGAAATAAACTTGCCTATTACATATATGGAAGAACCTGTCAGCAGTTTTACGACCTCTTCGTGATTCTCCAGTTCCGGTCCGTAGACGATCTGAATATTGCGGAAATAGGTTCCATCATTCAGTTCGATAAAGCCGACCTGACCGTTATCACGGTTGGTTCTGACCCAGCCTTCTACCGATACGTACTCGAGCTGATCGAGTTCCATATCCGTGCCGTTTACAGCCATTTCATACAGTTCGCGTGCAAAATATAAATCCATATAAAACCCCCTATTTATTCATTGAGTTAACCTCAAATACCAGTTCCTGAATCGTCGATACGACATCAACATCGCTCTTGATCATACCTTCCGGTAAAACGAAGTGTTCTCTGGTAAAATTAACGATTCCTTTGACTCCCAGATCATGAAGTCTGTTTACGATCTGCTGTGCTCCTTCCGGTATGCAAAGTATGGCAACTTCACAGCCTTTCGGGAATTCCTCTTCCAGTTCATCGATATGATAGACCGGAACATTTACTTTCGGTTCGCTGTTGCGGATTTCCGGTTTCAGATCAAAAGCACAGACAATCTCACCGGCGACATGATTCCAGTTGTTGTAATTGAGGATCGCTGTCCCAAGCCTTCCGACCCCGATCAGGATCATCTTTTCATCGAATTCTTCACCAAGCTGCTTCGCAAATATCCCGATCAGTTCATCGACATCGTAACCGTAACCCTGTTTACCAAGCTGTCCGATCAGGGAAAAATCCCGTCTGATCGTCGTCGGTTTGATATCCACATATTCGCCCAGCTGTGAAGACATGATGCGTTTCACCCCTTCTTTGGAGAGCCTGCGCAAAGCCTTCAGATAGACCGGATATCTTTTGAGAGTAGCTTTTGATATTTCCGCCATAGCAATAAAATTATAATATATTTATTTTACAGTTGTGAATTAATCTGTTTTCTTCACTAATCTTCGATCGACATCGAAGGCATACTTGAAGCATCATAATCCACGAATTTCTCATGCCGCAGATAATGGACAGCCGCACAGGCAATCATCAGAGCATTATCCGTACAGTATTTTAACGGCGGTAAGATCAGATCGATGTCGGTGAAATTCTCACTCATCATTTCTCTTAATCTTGAATTGGCTGCCACACCGCCCGCCAGAACCAGACTCTTACACTGATATTCTTCAAGTGCTTTCTTGGTCTTGTTTACCAGCATCTTCAGTGCTACTTCCTGGAAGGCATAAGCCAGATCATTCTTATTGATCGTATTGCCGGCTTCCGTTTCCTTCTTGACCAGCTGTAAGACCGAATTCTTCAATCCGGAGAATGAGAAATCAAGTCCATCGACTTTCGGCATCGGCAACTGATAGTGTTCCTTGCCTTCCTTGGCCAGCCGATCGATTACCGGACCGCCAGGATATGCTTCATTCATGACTCTGGCAACTTTGTCATAAGCCTCGCCGATCGCATCATCGAGTGTCGTACCGATGATCTTGAAAGTCTGATCATCTTCGATATAGACAAGTTCCGTATGGCCACCGCTGACAACCAATGCCATCATCGGATAACGCAACGGTTTGATCAGTTCATTGATGAAGATATGTCCTTTAAGATGGTGAACACCGATCAGCGGTTTCTGATAGAAGAAAGCCAGGGATTTGGCCGCGATCGCTCCGACATGAAGCGATCCGATCAGACCCGGTCCGATCGTATAGGCAACAGCCGTAATATCATCCATTGACAGTTTAGCCTGATCAAGTGCGGATTTGACGATCGTGGAGATCTGTTCCACATGCATTCTCGAAGCTACTTCCGGAATGACACCGCCGAAACGCGCATGGACATCGATCTGCGAAGTGACGACTGAACTGTAGACATTGAGTTCTTCGTCGACAATAGCGCAGGCTGTTTCATCACAGCTTGATTCGATCGCCAGGATCTTCTTTAATTCTCTAGAACCGATCAGTCCGACGACCATATCATAGGCATCATCACCGTTTTCGTAATAGCCTCTTCTGGTCCGCATGATTTCAAAACCGCTTTTTTCATACAGAGACAAGGCATCTTTATTGAAGGTGTTGACTTCCAGATGCATGAACTCACAGCCTTTTCTCTTGGCCGTGCTCATCAGGAATTTCATCATCCTTTCGCCATAACCCTTATGACGGTATTCCTTCTTGACTGCGATTTTGGTCAGATCGCAGTTCTCAAACATATACCAGAGATCACCATACGATATAACTTCACCGTCTTCGATATCGACATAGATCTCACTGACATCATTATTGTTTATTTCGTTGATGAAATACTTGCGGCTCCAAGGACGGGAGAAAGAACTGTTTTCGATCGCCACAACCTGATCAAGATCTTCGACTTTCATTAATTCAATCATCTGTAGTAACTCTCGCTTTCTTTCAGGTATTTAGGCGTCAGATAAGATATCTCATCGACCTTTGTCCACAGGTGTCTGGTTGCGACAAACGCTTTAGCCAGATCACCATAGTTGTTTTCCTTGCCTACCAAAGCACCATCGCCGATTACCTGATAGTCCTTGGTTTCAACTTCACTTATCTCTAAGGCACAGTCATCCATGATGATATCTTCCATATCATAGATTCCGCAATAGACTCTGTTGGCTCTGGCATCCATGATGACCATACAGTTAGGCCTGTTGGCCGCATAGAGTCTTAAAGTGGAAATCTTATACACGTTGCATGGCAGAATCTCGCCCATGACTTTGGCGATCGTCATGGCAATCCTCACACCGGTATAGGAACCCGGTCCTTCAGAGATACAGATCGAATCAATCTGGGTCCTTTCTATACCGGATTCATTGAATATCTCTTCAAGCGCCGAAAAAACTTCTTCCGACTGTTTCTTGAAACATTCCTTGGAATAAGATGAAACGATTTCGTTGTCATTGAGTAACACACAGGTCAGATATCTGTATGCCGTATCGATACATAATGTGATCATTCTTGCGATATCTCCTCAACTAATTTTTTATATTTATCTCCATGAGAAATAAAGTTTATTTCTCTTTCATTGTCATTGATATGTCTGAAGTTAACTTCAATAAATTCTTTAGGCAGATAATTCTTATAGTACTGCGGCCATTCTATTACGGTAATGCCTTCTTCTTCATATTCATTCAAACCCAGATCGTAATCATTGTTTTCAAGACGATAGGCATCGATATGATATAAAGGCAGATCACCGTTATAGATCTTTAAGATCGTAAAAGTCGGTGAATTGATCACTTTGGTGACATTTAAAGCTTTGCCGATACCCTTGGTAAAAGTGGTCTTGCCCGAAGCAAGATCTCCGTTTAACGCAACAGTCGTGCCTTTTTCCAGCAGTTTACCGAACTTTTCACCTAATTCGATCGTTTCTTTTTCACTTGCAGTAATCATAACCATTTCAGTATAACGCATATTTCATAAAAAAACCTCTACATTGTAGAGGTTTTAACCGGCAACGTGCTCGATTCACTAGCCATACGACTAGCTATGCTCGCCGATGAAGTGCTTAACTTCTGGGTTCGAGATGGGACCAGGTGTGACCACTTCTCCATTGTCACCGGATCAAGAGGGATTTGCTCCCTCAAAACTAAATAACACATCAACGTTATGGGATAAGTACGTTTTCTTACAATATTCTTATGATAAAATCCTCGACCTATTAGTATCAGTCAACTTAACATATCACTATGCTTACATCTCTGACCTATCAACCTCGTAGTCTTCGAGGGGTCTTACTTCATCAAGTGAATGGGAAATCTCATCTTGGAGTCGGTTTCACGCTTAGATGCCTTCAGCGTTTATCCGATCCGGACTTAGCTACCCAGCTATGCTTCTGGCGAAACAACTTGTGCACCCTAGGTCCGTCCATCCTGGTCCTCTCGTACTAAG
>JAFZQG010000041.1 GCA_017550145.1 Erysipelotrichaceae bacterium
CCTCTGCGTGTATAGATCGGTATGCCTGCTCTTCTTCCTGATTCGTTTCCTTCAATATGCCAGTTCTTTAGAGCATTCAGCTTATGAACATCACTCAGTTTAAAGAAAACGATCATTTTGTTCCACGTGACTTTGAATCCGTTGAAAACGACATCACACAGTCCTCTGATCGATCTGTTCCCTTTTGATTTACCGGATCTGGTGAATTCGATCCTGGTGGTTCCCTTTTTGGCTTCATAAGGTCTGGCTATATGCTGATGTTCCCTTTTTTCCCTTAAGGTAATATGTTTGACCTTATATTTCTCTTTTGCCTTTGGAGAAAACACCAAATTCCAGAACATGACGGAAATGGTCATAACAATCAGAAATATGATCAGATACAAGAACTCTTTGTATTCAAGGTATCTGTTCAGATCGGTTACAATCTTTAGCTGGCTCATATCAAGACCGCTCTTTACAAAATCGCCTAGAGCAATGACCTGTAGACCCAGAAACAGATAAAGAACTGGGATCAGCAGACAGGATAAAATCAGAAAAATAATCATTTATTACTCCTCCTTTCCTGAAAACCGGTTGCAAATTGCAACCAGAATATATAAAGCCTGGTCTAGACGTGTATGTTATGTTTTGAAATATCGATGATCTTTTCAACATCCTTCTCTCTGTTTACGTATTTCTGAAACTGAAGGTTGTCTATATCTTCATACGAAAGATAGAATGATTCGCTGTAGCCTTTATTGATCTGAAGATCATTTTCGATAACCGGCCTGATATCCTTGACAATACCTAAATAATTGTCATAGAGGTGAACCGTATTCGGAACGGTTTCCTTGTTCAGAATAATCAGAGGATTATAGCCGTGCAGAGAATGATTTATGATCAGAAGTTTCTCCCATTGATGAACATTGAAAAACTTGTCACAGATCGCCTTTGCGTCTTCCTCGCTCATTTGGTTAAACATTATTCATATACTCCTTTCAGAAATCTCGGTTGCAAATTGCAACCGGATTACAAACTTTTTCCTTCGTCACATTTACCGCTGCCTAAGCCATCATCTATTGCATCTGAAAGATCATAGATATTGTCTTCGATATATTCGTTCATACTGTCGAGCGTATTGAAATCTCTTATGTCATCATCAAGTGTCTTATCCCAGTCACGCCATCTGTCAACACAGTCCATAACAAGTTCAGGCATATTGAAGGATTTATATACGGACTTTGATAAAGAATCATCCAGTTGATGATTCAGATTCAAAGTCATATAGACAAGATCAAACATATCGTTTTTCAGATGCTTCGATTCAGCCATTTCAGCCTGTTTTTTTGCTGCCTCATAAATGCTGTTTAGATATGTGCCTGACGAGTAACGGAAAGCATCATCGTTTTTCACTTTATATCTTGACCATACAACATAGGGATTAGGAGCATACGGATCGTACCCGATAACAGAGTCAATGCCATTAACCTTTGTCGGCAGACTGCTGATGATCATATAATCCTGATTTATTTCATGGCCTGAAAGAAAGGCTTTTAAAGTGAGTTTCTCTTTATTCAAAGATTTTGATTCATCCTTTTCAAACGTCTCCATAAATAGCTTGTATGAATTCTCATCTGCATTGCCCGAAATCATCGAAGGAATAACTGAACTTACAAAATCATAATGGATCTCGTCATCGTCGAATTCGGGTTCTAATCTCCATCCTGCAGCTTTGTACAGTGATCTGAGTTTATCTTTATGGTTTTCAAAGAATCCGGAAAAATCACAGGTAAATGAATCGATGTTTTCTTCTTTTATAACGATGTTTTCAGCAAGGAAATTAAGAAAACGGTCATAGGTATCCTTTATTGGCTCTTCAAGATCCAAAACAAAGACGACGCACATATCCACTTCAGTCTCCCAAACATCTTTATCGATGTAGTTTGCGCCGTATTCAGCCAGGGTCTTGCCGACATTGCTGTTTGTTTCTTTGGTAAGACTGACATTTTTATCTTTCAGAAATCCCGGAACTTCCGCAAAACCAAACGAGTCTACATAATATGCTTTTGCTTCATCTTTATCGTGAATGACTACAACATCAGAAACGGACAGAGAGTGGCCTTTAAAATCAGCCGGATGTCTGACGTTGAAGATCTCATATATTTCATCAAGCCGTTCACCGTGATATTCACCGGTATAGACTTCATCATAATTGTTTCTGTCAACTTCCTTTCCAATTTGTTCAAGTTCACCTATCGAGATAAAGGATATATCTCTTCGATCCGGAAGATCATTCTTTATTTGATAGATCTCAAAATAACGGTTACTGCTCTTTATTTCTTCCTTTTCAGATTTGGATATATCGTTATTTACAAGTTGAAACAGATAATTATATGTCAGATCGGCATCATGAAGAGTCTCTTCATCAGCAATACTTGTCTGAGGATCATAGTTTTTTGAGTATTCGGCAAAAACCTTGCCCATTACTGCAAGCATTTCTTTTTTGTTCATACTATTCCTTTCTTTTCGGTTGCAATTTGCAACCGGACATTAATCTTTTAAAAAGTGGATGTTTTTAGTTAAACAATCCACTTGAAACTCTGAAATCGGTTAAGTCAATTCCTTAAGTTCCTTATCTGTTGCCAGAACCCTGATCGGAATTCTTCTTTCACCGCAGATGAAAAGACCTTCAGTCCTTTCAAAGTTCATAATGAGATTCAATTCGTTCTCATTTATATTAATCAGTTTGGAAACGTCATATGCCGGGTCCTTGTCGAGGTGAAGAACCATCTTGTAGGCACAATTGTTGAAAATGGCTTTTCCGTGAGTAAGTATTGCCGGATCCGCAAAGTCTCTTGGCTCCTGAGTTGCCAGACAGACACAGGTATTGTATTTTCTTGCTCTTCTGGCAAACTGCGCCGTAAGGTTGGCAATTTCACCCTGAAGTATATTTACATGGGCTTCATCAATAACAAAAGATGAATACTGTTCATTATCGATACATAATGACCAGGCATACTGATACATGATGTGATTAAGCGCTGTCTTCAGCTCATTAGATACGTTCTGCAGCTGTTTTGTTCCAAATGCAACAACCTTTCGTTCATCATGGTAATCGAAATTAAGAGTAGTCTGGCCATCCAGATATACACCCCACTCACCGCATACTCTGTTCAGTTTGATCTGAAGCTTATCCAGATATCTTTTCCTGAATTCGCTCTGCTCATTTTCATAAATCTTTGAAAGCTCATCACGAACATCCCTGAAGATCGGCATTTGTTCTGATCCGATTCGTTTGAAAGAAGGCGTTGTTTCGGGATCGATGCCTTTCTTTTTATAGGCATTCAAAATCAGATCACCCATAATACCGGCTTCTTCATCCGTATATTCCTTAAACAGAAAGGAGAATACCTGGTTCACCTGACCGATTACGAAGTTGATCGCATTATGTGTATCCCACATTTCCTCTTCGGCTTTTTTACGATCATAATTCGGATCTGTATCATCTTCATCAGAAGAAAGAGGCCTCAGATCAAATATATTGATGATATTGTTTCTGGTTCCGTAGTTAATGACTGATCCGCCGTATTTCTTGATCAGTTTGAAAATCAGATTCTCCGGATCGATGGCTATGAC
>JAFZQG010000009.1 GCA_017550145.1 Erysipelotrichaceae bacterium
GCAATCATATTCTGGTTATTATGAATTTAAAGAAATAGGTTATCTAACAGAATAAAGATGATCTATTTCTCAAGACTTAAACCAGTAAAAAACCTGTTATCTCTAACAGGCTTTTGCTCACAATTGGGGCGAACGATGGGGCTCGAACCCACGAAATGCCAGAGCCACAATCTGGTGTGTTAACCAACTTCACCACGTCCGCCATGTGCTTTATTATTCTATCATAAGAATATTTTTGTTTTCAATGATAGAATTGAGTTATGCTTGAGATCAAAGGTATCAGATTTGAAGTAGAAATAACTCATAAAAGGATCAAGAATCTTTATCTGCGTCTCGATGGAAAAACTATCAAAGCTTCTGCTCCGCGTTATACTCCGGACTATGAAGTTTATCGTTTCATCGAAAGCAAGAGAGACTGGATCTACAATGCCTACTGTTATGCGATATACAAGAAACATACTTCGAACAAGTATAGCGGCGGGGATACTTTTTATCTGTACAATGTTCCGTATAAACTGGAGAGAATTATCGGTAAAAAGAATGTCAGTATCAGGGATAATACGATTTATCTGACTTATAAGGATGAAAGCGAAGATAGTATCAAATACTTATATAAGTATCTGGATAAGTATCTTCTGCTGAAGGCTGAGGAATATCTGGGTAAATATCTGTATTTTTTAAGGGATTACGGATATATGCAGATTCCTGAATTAAAGTGTAAGATCATGACTTCAAAATGGGGTGTCTGCTACCCGAGCAAGAACCGGATAAACATCTCTTCATACCTGATCCATTATCCTTATGAATGCCTGGAATATATCATGGTTCATGAGATGACGCACTTCATAATTCCCAATCATTCCAAGCGTTTTTATGAGGTTGTTAGGAAGAATATGCCTGACTATAAAACGGCTGCAAATAAGCTCAAATTATGAAAAGTTTTTCATGGTTTTAAGACTTGCAAGAGGTATTATAAGAGGGTAAAATGATATCTAGATAGGAATGTTTAATAATATGAAAACATCAGTAGAAAGAGAGAATTATGCTGTCTTAGGGGTTAATGACTCCTTACTTGTGTTATGTATTAATTAAACTTTTTGAAGTGGACGTAAGTGCGTTCACTTTTTATTTGTCTGAGGGAGGTTATCAGAATGGATCAAACACTGAATGACGCTCTTCTTCATGCCGCCAGTAGCGGAAATCTCAGCGAAGTTAACAGACTGCTGGAAGAGGGTGCGGATCCCAACTGCAAGAACGGTGACGGACGTACCGCGCTGATGAGGGCATCAAAGAGGGGCTACGAAGCAATCGTAAAAAAACTTATTGAATCCGGTGCTGATGTCAGAGCACGTGACAAGAACAATGATACGGCTTTGATGGGAGCAGCCAAGCACGGATACAAATACATTTCAAAAATGCTGCTGGATGCGGGAAGTGAAGTCAATGCGCATGACAATGACGGACGTACTTCACTGATGCGTGCCGCTTTCCAGGGTGAAACAGGTGTGGTCGAAACACTGGTCGAAGCTGGAGCTGATATTGATGCGAAGGACAACAAAGGCCGCACGGCGCTGATGGAATCAGTTACGGCTTTCAAGGTTGATGTTATACATTATCTGCTGTCGAAAGGTGCTGATCCGAATAAGCGTGATAACGAAGGCTGTACCTGTCTGATGCGTGCCAGCTATGGCGGGTATAATGATCTGGCGATCTTCTTATTGAACAGAGGCGCCGATAAAAATGTTAAGGACAATGCCGGCCGCACGGCTCTGGAATATGTCCGTAACAAAGATAACGAAGAGCTAATCAATTTACTTAAATAGATGAGGGGATAAAGAAATGAAAGAATACTTATCAAAAGACATTAGAAATGTCGTACTGCTCGGCCATTCAGGTGCCGGCAAATCAGCTTTGGTAGAAGCATCACTCTTCTTGACCAAGGCAATCGATCGTATGGGAAAGACGACCGATGGCACTTCCGCCATGGACTATGATCCGGAAGAATCAAAAAGAGGTCTGTCAGTCTTTACAGCACTCGGTCCGGTTGAGTGGAAGAACACCAAGATCAATTTCATCGATACTCCGGGATATCTGGATTATGAAGGTGAAAAGGTTTCCGGTGCTGCAGCTGCCGATTTGGCTGTAATCCTGGTTTCCGCAAAAGACGGTATCGAATCAGGTACGGAAAACGCTGTTAAACTCTGCAAGAAGAATGATATTCCAATCGTCTTCTTCATCAATAAACTCGATGATGAAAATGCCAATTTCGAAAAGACGGTCGATGAACTTCGTGCAAAATTCGGTTCATCAGTCGTTCCTTTTGAAGTTCCGGTAATGGATGGCAAGAAGATGACCGGTTCCAACAAGGTTCTGGATGACAGCAGCAATCCGCATTATGATCAGATCGCTGAAGCTATCGCTTCCGCTGATGATGAACTGATGGAAAAATTCTTCGAGGGTGAAGCTTTCACTCCGGAAGAAACTGCTAAAGGTCTGAAGCTTGCGCTCAAGTCAGGCGATGTCAAACCGGTATTCGGCGGCAGCGCTGTCAACAGCCAGGGTATCGAACAGCTTCTCGACTTCTTAAAGGCCAACTGTCCGATCTATGCCGATCTTGGCACAGTCAAGGATGCCAACGGTCTTGAACTCAAGACTGATGATTCCGAAGCATTCTCCGCACTGGTCTTCAAGACTGTCGTTGATGCTTTCGTCGGCAAGATCTCTTATGTAAAGGTTATGTCAGGCTGTCTGACTCCGACTACTCCGCTTTACAACTCCAAGAAGGATCAGGCTGAAAAGGCCGGTGGTCTCTTCGTTATCTGCGGTAAGCAGCAGCTTCCGGTCAACAAGCTCTCTTGCGGTGACTTAGGTGCTTTGACCAAACTGGCTGTAACCGAATCAAACGATACACTCTGCACCAAGGACAAGAAAGTTGTCTTCAAGGATATCGAATATCCTAGACCGATGCTGGGTATGGCTGTTTCACCAAAGACCAAGGACGATGAAGATAAGATGTCTGATGCGTTAAAGAAAGTTTTGATCGAAGATAAATCACTCAACTTCGTCAGAAATGCCGAAACCGGTGAACAGGTATTATATGCTGTCGGTGATCAGCAGATCGATGTTGTCGTTAGCAAGCTCAAATCAAGATACAAAGTTGAAATCGCTCTTAAAGAGCCGAAAGTACAGTACCGTGAGACTATCAGAGGCAAATCTGAAGTTCAGGGTAAATATAAGAAGCAGAACGGTGGTGCCGGCCAGTATGGTGACGTCTGGGTAAGATTCGAACCGAACCCTGATTCTGAAGAAATGGTCTTCGCTGAAGAAGTATTCGGTGGTGCCGTACCAAAGAACTACTTCCCATCAGTTGAAGCAGGCTTAAGAGGCTGTATGGCTAAGGGTCCTTTAGCCGGATGCAAGGTCGTTAACGTCAAGGCTACACTGTATGATGGATCATACCACCCAGTTGACTCAAAACCTAACTCCTTCGAAGCTGCCGCAAGACTGGCATTCAAGGCCGGTATTCCTAAGGCTAACCCGATCCTTCTGGAACCGATCGGCAAGGTTACCGTTATCTGTCCGGAAGAATATACCGGTGATATCATCGGTGACTTCAACAAGAGACGTGGCATGATCATGGATACAGGCACGGCTGAAGACGGTGAAGCCAAGATCGACGCCGAAGTTCCGATGGCAGAAATGCTGAAGTATGCGACCGAACTTCGTTCAATGACCAAAGGTAGAGGTACATATGTAATCGACTTCGACAGATATGAACCGGCTCCTCAGAACGTCACTGACAAGGTCGTAGCTGCTACAGCTGCTGAAAGAAAAGACGAAGACGAAGACTAGTCAAAACATTACAAAAGGTGAACTCAGTTCACCTTTTGTTTTTTTATGTTTTTTGTTTATTATTCTTTGATCATGGCCTGAAGTTCTACTTCAAATTTGATCGTTTCACCATCTCGTAATATATCGACTGTTACGACATCACCGATCAGTTTGGAATCAAGAACTTTGGACAGATCGGCATAGGAACTGATCTTGACATCATTGATAGCCGTAATGATATCGTTGGCCTGAATACCGACGCTTTCAGCTGATCCGCCGGCAATGACACGGGTAATGATCACACCATCGGTCGTATAGTAGGAAGAGTTCTTGGCTACTACGACGCCTAACGATGCACGGTCTTTGACATAGCCGTTTTCCAGAATGTCATAGACGATTCTGGTAACGGTGCTGGAAGGGATCGCATAACCCATACCTTCAATAGTTGCTGAAGCCATTGATGAAGATGATTTCTTGGCATTGACGATACCTACCAGATTGCCATTGGCATCGAACAGTCCGCCACCGGAGTTACCGTTGTTGATGGCGGCATTTGTCTGAATGACCGTCATATAGACATCATTGATATAGATCTCTTTTTCTAAGGCTGAGACTATACCGTTAGAGCAGGAGATACCTAAGCCTAACGGGTTACCGATAACGATAACATCCTGACCCAGCATCAGCTGCGAAGAATCCGCAAATGATGCGTATGGCAGGTTTTCAGCATCGATCTTTAATACTGCCAGATCGGTCCTGGTATCATAGCCGATCAGTTTGGCACCGTAGACATCGCCATTATAAAGCGTGATCTGTAAGGTATCTTCGCTGACCAGTCCGTTGATGACATGGGCATTGGTTACGATATAGCCGTCCGAAGAGAAGATAACTCCCGAACCGGTGGAAGACGAAGTTCCGCTGCTGTAGAAGAAATAGCCTGATGAACTTGACTGTATTTCACATTTGACGATTACGACGGTGTCATAGGCTTTTTCGATCGCTTTGGTCAGGTCGGATTTTTCCAGACTGGTATATTCGACTTCATTGATTACTACGTTGTCGGTCGTTACTTTATTAGTCTTACTGTAAAGTGACATTACACCGAATGTTCCGAGACCGGAACCCAGTAAGGCAACCAGAAAGATAATAATAATGTTTTTAATGTTTGCTTTCATTTTTCCTCACCTCGCATATAACTATAGGACCCTAATGTGAACTTAATCTGAATTTTACTAATGAATGTCAAAAAGATATAATTTTGTTATATGAGCAGAAAAGAACACCGGGTAAGCAAGAAATATGCAAAGCGAAATTTTAATACGGTGGGTTTATTGCTTATAATGTATGCACTTTTTGTGCTGATTATACCGTTTTTCTTGCATTACTACATGGTTGCGACGAATTCATCGATCCTCGATGATAAGATTTTTTACTATGGCTTGTATTTTATTATTATTATATTTGGAACACTGATTCCTTTTTTTATTATGCGCAAAGCCTTCAAGGTTCCTTTAAAGAAGATAAACAGAAACTTTAATTTCTCATTTACCGAACTGTTTGTACAGACGATCGTCTTCTTTACGATCTGTATCGCCTTAACATATGTCTCCAATATTCTCTTTGCCTATCTGGGCATGGAAGGCAAACTGATTTCCAGTATCGGTTTCAGCTATGATGAAGCCAACCTGGAGAATGCACTATATGTACTGATGCTTATTGTTGCGACACCGATCGTTGAAGAATATGCCTTCAGAGGTGTCTTATTAAAAGTGTTATCCAAGTACGGTAAGAACTTCGGTCTCTATGCATCAGCTGTTATCTTTGCTTTGGCACATCTGAGCTTTGTCGAAATGATACCGGCCTTCATTATGGGCATTGAACTGGGAAAGACTTCCTTAAGATACAGAAGCATCAGACCTACTATTTTTATCCATATGCTGTTTAATGGACTGATCTATGCCTTATGTGTCATTCCGGCATCCATAACCAAGTATATGGCTTACGGTCTGGTTGCCATCGTCGTAATTGCTGTATATCTGATTTTATCCGGCCGTTATGAAAGAATCAGGATCCAGAAACTACGTTCCAACAGGGTTACCAATATCGTCTTTTATTCAAGACCGACGATCGTCATCGCGATGATGCTGATGATCATTGATTCGGTATTGTTCTTAGTAATAAATTAATTATTTCAGGAGAGTTTGAAAAATGAGTGTAAAAATTATAACCGATTCGGGAAGCGACATTTCGCAGGAATATGCAGCACAGATCGGCGTCAGAGTCATTCCGCTGGTCTTCCGTTTCAGTGACGGCGAATATCTTGATGGTGTGGATATGAGCAATCATGAGTTCTATGAAAGACTCGAAAATGAAGAAGAATTGCCAAAGACTTCCCAGATCTCACCATACCGCTATAGCGAAGTGTTCAATGAAGAAACAGCTGATGGTTCTGATGCGGTCTATATTTCCATATCTTCAGGCGTTTCCGGCTGTTTCCAGAGCGCGACTCTGGCAGCCAAGGAATTTGATGGCAAGGTCAAGGTCCTTGATGGCCAGCAGTTCTGTATCAGTTTAAGAATCCTCGTTGAATATGCTGCCAGACTGTCCAAGGAAGGAAAGAGCGCCGATGAGATCTATGACCTGCTTGTAGAGGCACAGAAAAAGGTAAGGATCATTGCCGTCTTTGCGACACTCGATAATCTCAAGAAGGGCGGACGTATCTCTGCGACTGCAGCTTTTGTCGGCGAAGTATTATCTATTAAGCCTTATCTGACTATAACCGACGGTGTCGTAAATATCTTAGGCAGAGTCAAGGGTATGAAAAAGGGCTATAAGGCCATGCGTGACTACATTCTGGCAGAAGGCGGTATCGATATGAGTATGCCGTATTCGGTAGCTTATTCCGGAACAGACAGTTCCAATATTGACGGTTTCATTGAAGAGAATCGTGATCTCTATGATAATCTGCCGGAAATCCCATTGTCCTATGTAGGAGCAACAGTCGGAACCTATGCCGGACCGGGAGCGATCGCTACAGCTTATTTCGTAAAATAAACAATCAGCCATTTCTCAATAGAGGAATGGTTTTTATTTACCTGAATGGCCTTTTATTCGTATAAGATATACGGATATGAAATATCTGCTAAAATATTTAAGTGAAGAAAGAAGGTATCTTAATGAAAAAATTACTGGTATTAGCTTTAGCAATCATGATGACTTTGGCAGTCAGCGGCTGTCAGAAAAAGAGTATTGAAGTCGAAATCGGCTACAACTACAAAGACAGTGCCGGCGGTATGCATGCCCAGATGCCGGAAGGAACTCTGAAGGATCTGATGGATGATTTTGCCAAGACAGGTGATTTCTCCTATGAAGTCGATGACAACGGCTTCCTGTCAAGTGTCAACGGCATAGGAAATGATGATGACGGTTACTGGGAAATCTATAAAAATGATGAACTGGTAGGAGACAAGATCAAAGATGTAAAACTGGCTGATGGCGATATCTTCCGTGTTGTTTACTGCTCAACCGTTATTGATACTCCGGCCATTGCCGGCGGCTGGCAGACAGCGGAGATCGGAAGAATTCAGCTGACAGATGATGAAAAAACCGTATTTGATAAAGGAATGGAAGGAATCGTAGGTGTCTCTTATGAACCGGTATGTGTTCTGGCAACTCAGCTTGTAGCCGGAACAAACTACGCTTTCCTGGCTTACGGTACGACCGTAACCGCCAATCCGGAAAGCAGTTACTACATTGTCGCCGTTAATGAAGATCTTGATGGCAATGCCGAACTTAAAGGCATTAATAAACTGGATGTTCTGAACATCGCGGTTGAAGAAGGTGAGAGTGGACCAATGGTAGGTGCCTGGAAAGTAAATGACAGCGGCAAGCCTGGCTCATTCGGCAGTAATGAGGCTCAGTCAAGCTTCGATAAGGCTGTTGCGGAAGTAGATGGCGTTTTATACAATCCGATCCAGCTGCTTGCTACACAGCTTGTAGCCGGTATGAACTACACAGGCTTAGTTGTAGGCAAAACAGTCGGCATGGAAGATAATCCTGCTTTATACGTAATTACCTGGTATGCAGATCTGCAGGGCAACAGCACGATCACCGATGTCAAGAAACTCAACCTGAACTACTATGTTGCAGGTCTGTAAAAAGAAGAAAACAAACAGATAAGCACAACAAAACTTCCTTTCGGAAGTTTTGTTTTTTTATCCTTTATCTGTCAGATCTTTAACCACATCGACGATGTCTTTGGCACCGAGAACGGCGTTCTTGTTTTCATTGGCGCCTGCTTCTTCATCGAACGCTGATTTGATCGAATCGACATCATCCACCAGACCCGCTACAGAAGCTACCGTATCAAGTCCCATAATGGAGGCGATGTCACCGATAATGGCAGCACTCTGGCTGACACCGAGTTCGCCTTCTTCAAGATTGGCTTTGATGTCACGTCCTGACACATAGAGATTGATGATGGTTGAGACACCAGGAATGCCCAGGAGATCAGCGACCTGAGCGATATTATCTAATGATTCATCAGATTTCAGATTCGGTTTGAGGATCGGCAATATAAGTTTTACTAAGGTATCATATGCACCGGCTGAGAACGGCACAAATCCGGTAATGACTTTATCTTCCAGGAGGTTTTCCAGTCTGCTTCTGATCGAAGGCAAGAGTTCGTCATTGACGTGAAGACCTAAAGCCACATCAGCGAGATTATCATCTTTCTTGGTTAAGAGTTCATCAAGCTGTTCCTCGGTATTAAGATCGGTAATGAGGATATCAGGTTCGTTTTCTTCAACGGCTTCATCGATTTCATCTTCCTCGCATTGTGTGACAGAGAGATAATGTCTGTCTTTCAAAGTTTTAAGCAGTTCCTCGCTCTTGGTGCAGACGACAACGGTCTTATCTTCAAGAGAAGGAGAGAAATCATCCTTTTCTTTTTCGGCTTCTTCCTTTATTTTTTCTTTGGCTTTCTTTACAGGTTTGCCTTTGCCTTTAAGCAAGACGAATGCTCCGCCGCCTAACAGGATTAAACCCAGAATTCCGCCGATCAGTATGCCTGAACCGCCACCCTTGTTTCCGCTTGGATCGGTGAGATTATTAGAACCGGTTCCGGTATTACTATTTGAGGTATTGCTGTTACCGTTCTGGGTAAACATCGCACCTTCTTCATTGAGCCCGTCAACGATATTCATTTCGATGAGATTACTCTTGGAAGGAGTGTAGTTACTGTCGAGCGATTCCACACCGATATAGACTCTGGTTCCGGACGTTACTTCGTCATTGCTTCCGAAATAGATCTCCTGATCGGTGATATCTATTTCACCGTTTCCTTTTTCGATGATCCTGATCTTATCATTCACATCGACGGTCATGATACCTAAGATGCTTAACAGTTTACCCAGATGCATGAACTGACCCATGTAATCTGCGAGTTCTCCTTCCACCAGCATATACAGTTCATATTCATATGCCAGTTTTCCGGAAGTCTCTTTGATTTCCACAGTCATCTTTCTGGTTCTGGTATCATAGGTTACTTTCTGTAACTGGATAGTTCCCGATTCTTCCCATTCTTCGATCTCATCGGCTGCCAGATTTGCCCTGAAAGATACGCTCATGATCAGGACAAACAGGGCACAAAGCAGAATAAGCTGTTTCTTTATATGCTCTGATAAGTGTCTGTTTTTCATAAAGCCTCCATAAAAATGATTGTCTGAAATAACTTATATCTTATTTTAACAGTAAGGAAAATATTGCTGAATAATATTATGATGAATGGTATTAAAACACGCACAAGCGGTAATAAAGTAAACCGCTGAATAATCAAAACATACCGCTTGGACAGCTGATATTGCTTCAGATAATCTTCATAAACTAGAATGATGACGAAAAGGTGTTTTTCTTTCCGTTTTATCACCTAAAATAAGTATTACTTATATGAAAAAGATCAATATCGAATTCAAAAAGGAAGAAAGAGAAGATATCGGGATCATAATCAGCGCTTCTGAAAAAAACGAAGAAATATTGGCACTGATGAGACGTCTGGATAGACCTTTTAATGATGCCCTGATTGTTTATGATGACAGAGGCGGAACAGTGATTCTGCCACTCGATAAAATCGTGAGCATTTCTTCCGATCGCAGAAAACTGAAAGTAGTGGCGGAAGAAGGAGAATATGAACTGCGTTCATCATTAAGAGATGTAGAGAGTGAACTAGATTCTCCTGATTTCATCAGGATCTCACGTTATGAGATCATCAATCTTCATATGGTAAAGAGATTTGATTTTTCGGTTTCCGGTTCTTTGAAGATCACGATGAAAAACGGTATGGAAACATGGGCTTCAAGAAGATTCATATCCGAAATTAAGAAACGGCTCATGAGGAAGGACGTTAAAGATGCTGAATAGAACGATAAAAAGAGCGATATTGGGTTTACTGATCGGTATGGTCATCGGTGATGTTATTGCGCTTATTCTTTCATACATATCGCATGATGAAATGATCATGGGGCAGTCAATGGTAGACAGGTTCGGATCGCAAGCCGGAGCTTTGCTGATGCAGACAATCTTTTCCGGAATCTACGGAGCGATATCCATGGCCGGAGTCAGTTTTTATGAGATCGATGACTGGGGTCTGCTGAAGACTGCTGTCGTTCACTGCCTGACGATAGAAATAGCTTTTGTTCTGATCGGACTGTATATGGAATGGTTGAGACCGGATTTAGCTGAAATACTGATCTGCTGTCTGATATCGGCTTTGATCTATATGATCATCTGGCTGATCATGAATGCCCGCTATAAAGCCGAAGTAAACGGACTGAACAGACTTCTTAATGAAAAGGAAGAAGACAATGAAGAATAAAAGATTTATAACGATCATTAACTGTATGGCGCTGTTTATCATTGCCGTCAATCTGACTGCACCTCCTCACGAGCTGACTCATCTGCTTACCCAGATGGCGGCCGGATATTCGCCGGTAAATCTGAGCTTCGGTGCTGCTCTGACTGAAGGCACGGCGTATGTGAATACGGAATCGGTATTCTGGAAGATCATGATGGAAGGCAGTGCGGCCTTATTCAATATTCTGGTCGGAACTGTACTGCTGGTACTGTTAAAGAAATTCCGTTTCACTGATACATGGAGAGTTCTTTTGCTGCAGCTTACGCTTTTACATTTATGCATGGGCTTCGGTTATTTCTTGAGAGACAGCATTTCCTACAGTCCGAATAACGGAATGGGAGACTGGTCCAAGGTCCTGGATCGCTTTAACGGCAGCACCGTTTTAAGAATAACCATATTGATAGTCGGAACATTAGGTTATCTTCTGACTTTCTATGTTGCATATAAGGAAGCGTTCCACTTCATCAGAGACAACAATGATAAAACTGAAAGAAGAGAAGTGACATCGGCATTATATCTGTATCCTTACCTGATGAATGCGGTTGTTTTTACGCTTATAAACCTGCTTTCACCGATGGGCTGGCTGAATGCCCTGATCATCGGAGGAGTTATGAATATCTTCGGCTTTATTGTTTTCTTCTGGGGCTATATGTTTGTATCGCATATGGTAAAACCGCTTAAAGACAGTATTTATTATTTTTCTTTGCCATCAGAAAAACTTACCGGTATCTGGATCTGTGCGGTTGCGCTCTTACTGATCGATATCTTCATCCTTTGTCCGGGTATCGCTTTCTGATAAAAAAGTAAGTGATTCACTTACTTTTTTGTTGATTGAGTTATTAAATCTATTTTAGAATGATCAGAGCCATCAGTTCACAGTTCTCGGCTTCGACATTTTTAATGCCATGGCCATGTCCGTCTTCACAGATCATGACATCGCCTTCCTTGACCGGATATTCATTGCCGTCATCATTATAGATAGCCTGACCCTTAGTGATCACAAAGATCTCTTTTTCGTTCTCATGAGTGTGATAGCCGACACTGCAGTTCTGTTTCAGGCACATGGTGGCATATAAGCGTCCTTTTTCATATAAGTCTTCTTTAGTGCAGACATCCTTGATATAGACAGTACCTGTACCGCCACGCATTTCTTCTCTGGCTTTCACTACCCGTTTGTCATCAGTAATTATCATCTTTTTCTCCTCATTATGGTTTTATAATTTAATTATAAAGGAAATGACATCTATGAAAAACTATATGCCGACAAGGGTTCTGACCGGATTCAATATCCTGCAGAAAAACAAAGAAATCATTAAAGGAATGGGTAAACGCTGTTTCATCATCACTTCGGGAAGTTCGGGAAAACTTTCCGGAGCAGTGGATGATCTGATCACCATACTTGAAGAATTTGGTATTAAATATTCGATATTTGATGGAATAAAACAGAATCCGAGTGTTGTCTCATGTATTGAAGCAGGCAGGCTGGCAAATGAATTCAAAGCTGATTTTATTGTCGGAATCGGCGGAGGATCGGCACTGGACGCATCCAAGACCGCTGCAGTTGTTGCGAATAATCCGAAGCTTGATGAAGAAGGGATATATAAACAGAACTGGGATAAAAAACCTGTACCGCTGATCCTGATCGGCACGACCGCCGGAACAGGATCAGAAGTTACCTATGTTTCGGTCATGACGAATAAAGACGGCATCAAGAAATCCATTCATAACGATGATCTGTATGCCAGATATGCGTTCGGTGATCCGAATTATACAAAGTCAATGCCAATAACAGTCAGAGTATCGACGGCTATCGATGCTTTGGCTCATTTGCTTGAATCGTATTTCAACAATAATGCCAACGAGATATCGAGAGCCTATTCCAGAGAAGGAGTACGTCTTTTATATCCGAAACTGAAACTTATGGCAGAAAACATAGACTTGAATGATGAAAGTCTTGAAACGGTCTATAACGCTTCGATCATCGGCGGTCTGGCAATCAATATTACCGGTACGGTCTTCTGTCATACCTTAGGTTATTACTTTACCGAAGAGTATCATCTGCCACATGGCATCGCATGCTGTATCTTCACCGATGATCTTCTGGAATATGAATATGAGAATAACAGAGAATATACCGATGAATTCTTTAACTCAATACAGATAGACAGAAAAGAAATGATGGAAGTGATCGATTCGCTTCTGCCTGATCTCAATTTCAGATTGTCCGATGAAGAGATCGAAAGAATCATGCCGAGGTATACCAATAATAATTCCGTAAAGAATACTTACGGAACGATGACACCTGATGATATAAAAAAGGTATTGAATAAACTTAAGTAAATAAAAATCGAATTATCACAAGATAATTCGATTTTAATGATTAGTTTGTTACAGCAGAATCGACATAACCAAGTTCGATATACAGCTGATAGTAAGTATCATAGAGACCGCAGCAGGCATCCATGCCGAGGTTAGGGGAGAAGGCTTTTTGGATGACCATGGCCCATGATCCGTATTTTTCAAACAGCTGATCAGGGGTCGGGCCTTCTTCTTGGCCATAGGTCTGAAGATTGCTTTCTTTGACTTTGGCCAGATCTTCTTCGCTTTCACATGAAGCCAGACGGATTCTGTTTCTTTCCGTTGATACTGCTCTGGCCATTTCTTCGGTACTGGCACCTTCATCTCTCATCTTGTAGAGGATATCGACCATCGATTCCATTGAGTCATGATAGGCGATGCGTTCAGTTCTTGCTTCGGCCACAAATTCAGGATCGGTCCAGTCATATTCTGCAAATGATCCTAAACGGGTTGATTCGGGATCGGGAGAAAAACCGTATACGGCATTTTCATTCTCGATGATATCCTTCATCGCTTCAGGATTTTCTCTAGGATCATGAACGTATTGGAAAACAGTATCTTCAACAGGTTCTTCTTTTTCCTTACCTGTGCATCCTGTAAATACAACCAGAAGCATCAGGATAATCAGTATTTTTCTAAATAATAGTTTCATAGCTTTATTTCTTATAGTAATATTCTATTCTATTTAAATAATAATCATCAATCCGCAAGTTCTTTGGCGATTTCTTGCGCATAAGCTTCAGGCTGTTTGCCCAGAAATTCACAATGATCCAGGCCTTCACGGACAATGATCTTTGCCCAGGGATACATCTTTTCTGCCAGCGGTTTTCCTTTGGCTATATCAAATTCCTTTTCGCCCCATTCGAAAACCAGATTCTGGCAGTTTTCTTCTTCCAGATCCACAGCACAACCGGCATTACACTTCTCCATGATCTGTGATAAGCATTTCTTGTTTAACATACTCATCTGTCTGGACATCGTATTTCCTAATTCGTTGCCGTAAATCGGTTCAAGAGTTTTAGTGAGATATGAAGGATCTTTCTTTGTCTTCTTGAGAGCCATCTTATAAAGAAGCGGTGAAAGTACAGTCTGAATACCGGTCAGTTTTGCTAAAGGCGTACCATCAAGATGAATGTGCTTTATATTGATGCTATTCATCTTAAGGAATTCCATGGCCGTAATACTGCCCATTGACGCCGCATAAAGAAGTTCGATTTCCTTTATTCCTTTTTCGTTAAGGAAACTAGAGAGCTCTTTTGCGTCTTCTTCCGGTGAAAAGCACATGTCAGGATCATCACCATGACCGGCCTGATCCGGTGCAATCAGGAAATAATCACCTGGTATCTTTCTACCCATATGTTCAGCCAGCTGTTTGCCCGGCAAGAGCATCGGATGAAGCATCAGGATAACAGGATCTTTGGGGTTTCCGTAAGTGTGGATTATCATTCTGAAATCCTCCTTGAATTATGTTTATTATTTTATCACTTGAAGCGGCATTGTTTGTTAGCATGGTTAATCTTTTTGTTTAATCACTGATAAGGGATTATAATAATGTCATATTGTAAAGGGGAAAAATTATATGAAATTATCTACAGCTCAGAAGGTTATGAAGATTGTCGGTATACTGACAGTTATCGGTGGCCTCATTGTTGTCGGCCTTGGTGCCTTGATTCTGTATGGCTTAAAGAATGATCCGGAAATCACTAGCAGCGTACAGACCAGCTCCGGTACACTGCTCTTCAGCGGTATTACTCTTATTGTGCTTGGTCTGGTTGACGTTGTTACAGGCATTCTTGCAGTCCTGGCTAACAAGAACGGCAAGTACGCAAAAACAACATTTATCCTGGCTATTGTTTCGGCCGTTTATTCTGTTGCCAACTCATTAATGACTTATGCTAAAGAAGGTTTCAATACTTCTAATGTTATTTCTCTGATGGTTGAACTGGTTCTCTCTGTTCTGCTTTGTGTTGCTGCCAATACAGTTAAAGTAGCCTACGAAGAAGGAAGAGACGCTTAAAATCCTTCTTACTTAATGATTTGAAAAAAACGCGGTTTCACTTTGTGTTATCCGCGTTTTTATAGTATGACGGGCATGTCATACATCTGGGGTGAAAGTCCCAAGGAGCACCTGTTACCGGTGAATCCGATAGCGACTTCCAAGCCTGACTTCCGTGAGGAAGCGGGGAGAAGAAGGGATAGCGAAACTGTGGCTCTACGTA
>JAFZQG010000001.1 GCA_017550145.1 Erysipelotrichaceae bacterium
AACAATTCTTATATTTAGACAATTCAGATGAGAATCATTTCATTCTGCATCTTTTCAAAAATCAATGAATGAAACCGAGTTTTAGTATTAGCCAGACCATTTATCGTTAATGGCTTGACAATTCATAGCTGGTCTCCTTTAAAGAAAGCGGATACCTTCGTATCCGCTTCCGCTTATCTTCTATTCTGGTTTTAACTGCAGATACAGTTCACGGTATTGCGCAGCTGACTGCTCCCAGGATACATCTTTCTGCATATCACGGATGACCATCTGATCAAAACTGTCACGGTATTCGAAGTAGAGTGTCTTGGCTCTGTTTACCGCATCCAGCAGTAATCCAGCATTGTAGTCATCAAAGGTAAAGCCGTTACCCTGATCTTCAAAGAGGTTGTATGGTTCAACTGTATCCTTAAGACCACCGGTTTCTCTGACGATCGGTACCGTACCGTAACGCATAGCGATCAGCTGGGTCAGCCCACACGGTTCGAATAATGACGGAACCAGTAAGGCATCGGCACCCGCATAGATCCTGTGGGCTCTGTTTTCATCGTACATGATGTTCGAGCAGACCTCACCTCTGTAGGCATCCTCATAGTATCTGAAGTTATCCTCGTAGTAAGGATCACCTGTACCCAGAACGACCAGTTGAGTATTGCCGTCGATCATATCCGTAACGATCATATTGATCAGATCGAGACCCTTCTGATTGGTCAGACGGGAAATCAGACCGATCACGAACTTGTCTTCATCAACATTAAGACCGAGTTCTTCCTGTAAAGCCTTCTTATTGGCTTTCTTCTTGGCGATCGCATCCTTGACGCTGTATTTTTCAAACAGACGCTCATCGGTTTCAGGATTCCAGACTTCGCAATCGATACCATTGACGATACCTCTGAGCTTTCCGGAATGGTAACGCAGATGGGCATCAAGACCTTCACCGTAGAATTCCGACTGGATCTCACCAGCGTATGTTCCGCTGACAGTCGTAATCATATGGGCATAAGCCAGACCGCCCTTCAAAAGATTCGCATCATTGTAACCTTGTTTGAGCGCATCCTTATTGAAGACATAATCAGGTAAACCTGACCAGTATTTGATCGACTTCATATCATAGATGCCCTGGAAACGCAGGTTGTGAACAGTCATGATGGTCTTGGAGTTGGCTAAGGCGGTATTGCCGAACTTGATCGGCAGATATACCGGTACTAAAGCCGCCTGCCAGTCATGGCAATGGATCACATCAGGGATCCAGTCCAGATACAGTAAGGCAGATAAGGCAGCCTTAGAGAAGAAACAGAACTTAGGAATATCATCGACCATATTGGTATAAGGATTTCCTTCAGAGAAGAATTCCTCGTTATCGATAAAATCATAGACAACACCATCACTGATGTATTCCATGATACCGACATAGAACTGACGGCCATCCGCAAACAGATCCATATAGAATTCTCCGCGGTAGACCATCTTCTCCTGGTACTCCCAAGGTATACACTTATAACGCGGCAGGATGACCTTGACATCACAGTTCTGCTTTACCAGTTCTTTCGGTAAGGCATACATGACATCAGCCAGACCACCGGTCTTCACGAACGGATAGCACTCCGAACCGATGAAGGCTACACTTCTGCGCGGTCCGAGATTCTCAACGATCTCAGCCTGAATCTCTTCTTTCTTGGCAGTTTTCTTTACAGCCTTGACGATTCTCTTCTTCTCCGTCTTTACTGCTTCGGCTTTCTTTTTTACTTCTTTGACTTTTTCGGCAGTTTTTTCTTCGGCAGCTGCAACCGCTTCTTCAACCTTATCTTCGGCTGCCGCAACTGCTTCCGTAACTTTTAATTCGACTGCTTCAGCTTTGGCCTTAGCCTTCTTGACGGTTTTCTTTACTGCAGCCTTTTCGCTGCTTTCTACTTTCTCGGTTTTTACTGTTTTGCTCTTTGTCTTCTTTTCAGTTTCAACTTTCTTTTCGGACATTTTTTGCTCCCTTCACAATTCAATAAAAAGATTAAAAGTGTTTATTTTGACAGGATTATTCCTGTACACACGTGTAACAGATCACATCTTCCTGATCCGTCTTTATTATCTCATCTTTTAGTGCTTTTTTTCCTGTGATAATAAAAATGACGGCCGTGTATTCGCTTTCAACCGTCATTTCTCTTATTCAGATTCTTATTTTTTGGAATTCTCTTTATCCTTTTCGTTTCTTCTTTCCTGCAGGAAAGCGGAAAGCAGCGGATAAACTCTGCCGAACATTACCAGTTCGGCGACGATATAAGATACTCTTTCAATCATCGAAACCTTACCCAGATCACCGGTAATAAGCAAGCTGATCGCCGCCAGCGGAATAAGGAAAGCAAGAATAGTAATGATCACAAAACCCAGGGTCACAATCGCCGCCAGAGTGTTGCTTAAAAACTTATGCTTATCCCCGCCGGTCTTCTCATAGACAAAACTAAACAGTTCCGGAATCATGCCTCCGTATCTGTCTAGGAAGATATGCATTGCCGAAAACTTATAACCACACTCCGGACATTCTTTTAATCCCGAAGGAATATATTTTTCGCAATTAGGACACTGATCCATAGATTGTACCTCACGTTTATATTTTTATTGTATATAAATGTTAGCCACTATGACAATATCAGTAGATCGTATGTTCTTTATTCTTATAATCTTCAAACAGTTTCAGGCAGGCTTGCCTGTCGACACATTCAAGATAATCCTTGAACTGTTCTCTTCCACCCGAGAGTTTATCGAACTTATCATCACGGAAACCGATCAGACCGTTATCCTCGATCGTACAGCCGTAATATACTTTTTCAATATTCGCCCAGAGACACGCAAACAGACACATCTGGCAAGGTTCGCCGGTCGTATACATCACGCAACCCGACAGATCAAACGTCTTAAGTTTCTTACAGGCATCGCGGATAGCCGAGATTTCCCCATGACAGGTCGGATCATTATTTCTCAGAACTCTGTTATGGCCCTTGCCGATGATCTCACCGTCTTTGACGATTACAGCGCCGAAAGGACCGCCATGACGGTTTCTGATTCCTTTGTATGCTTCTTTGATGGCTGAATACATAAAAGAATCAGCTGCATCATAATCAAATTGTTTTTTACCCATTATTACTACTCCGGATAACTATATCCGTCTTCATTTTATCATTATCATCTGCTCAATGTACGAATCTGTATCTGAGTCTCAGATATGAGTTCTCCAGTTTTGTACAATCAATCAGTTCCAGAACACCAAGCTTATTCAGTTCTTCTTCTTTTGTTAAGGATTCGCCATCGATCAGTGTTGAAGTGTTCTTACCGCCGATCAGTACCGGTGCCACAACGATATCGACATAGTCAAAAAGTTTCTCTCTTAAGAATAAAGAATTCAGTGTTCCGCCTGACTGAACCGTTAATCTCTCACATCCGTATTTCTCTTTTAATTCTTCCAGAGCCTTGCTTAAAGAAAACTCTTCCTGATAGATGATATTGAGATTATCTTCCTTAACATTAAAAGCCGGATGATCCTTATTTGAAGTAATCAGCACAAACCGTTTTGATAAGGCACAGAAGTATCTTATTCCGTTTTCATTCAGATGACTGTTATCAAGTAATACAAATGAAACAATGGTCTTATCGGGAAGCTGTTTTTCATTGACACCCATCTTCTTCTGAACTCTGCCGGTATTAAAGGACCACAGATCGGTAGTCTGTTCGATCTCATAGTACTGATGAAGTCCTTCCTTAAGCCCTTCGATCTTCGGGAAATCCTTATCGACATCCAGATTATCGTTTGAACCGGTAGAGATCTTGCCGTCTATTGACATCAGCATGAATAACGTAGTAATTGGTCTGTTCATATTGTTTTATCCTTTGTTTATTCTATTCTACGGTAAACTTTGTCCATTCGACATGATTGTATTCCATCACATCATCAGCTTTCTTCATACCGAGTTTCTCATAAAACTTTACTGCTTTATCATTGGCTATCAGATAGACAGCGATATCTTTTTCGCCGCCTGCTAAATTATGAGCTTTTTTCATTAGTTCACTGCCGATCCCCTGTCCTTCATAATCTCTGTCTACACCCAGATCGGTAATATATAACCAGTAGGCATAATCGGTAAATCCGAACAGCACGCCAACTATCGTTTCATTTTCGTTTCTGGCAATTAAACTGATTGATACATTATTAACCAGTTTATTGATTCTTTCAGTAAATCTTTCTTTGGGATACTGTTTGCCCAGATCGCTTCTTTTAAGGAATTCTATATACTCCTTCGCTGATATTCTTTCTTCTCTGATTATGATTTTCTCGTTCATTATAATTACCTGCTTAATAAAAATGTTGGGCTCAGTATCAGAGCCCATGGATTATTATTCAAGCGCGCTAACATGCTGCGCTATATTCCGTCTCATATTACCATTATCATTCTAACAGAATAGTTAGAGAACAATGAGGTGTCACGACCTTATCTATTCGGCTTTGCTGTATTTCTTTGAAGCAGCCAGAAAACATGTTGCTGAAACAAAAAACAATGCTGAAATAAGCCAATGATTGTTTACAATCTGGAATACTGCTGCAGTAAAACTTAACACTGCTGCCAAAGTAAACCACTTAGAACTATTTTTCTTCATTATCAGAATCCTCCTTGATTAATTAAAAAGTCCAAACGCAATTCCCATACATATGCCCATGCATACACCTAATGTCAGATCATGACAGCTGTTGTAGAATACAGTGCCCCATAAAACAGCCATCGATATCGGAAAGATCTTATTCTTCATCTTTATAACCCTCCCATTTATAAGTATCAATGAATATTAATTTATCTTGGCTAATATTCATTAGCCATATTTTAGCTAATAATTATTAGCCTGTCAAGACAAAATTAAAGCACGATATTCTCGTGCTCTTTGATCATTCATTGACCTGTTTCATCAGCCTGATGTATGCCTGCCATGGCGGCAGATTGATCGAACTCAAATCGCGGTCTACTTCGCCATAGGAATCTGTCGCATAAATCGTCACATTGTATTCGTCTTCTCTCTGGATATCATCATTGTCGCTTTCAACAAAGATCACCAGGAAGTTTTCATCCGATTCATAAGCTGCAAAGTAATAGATATTATCTTTCAGTTTCTTATACTTGACGATATCTGATTTGAGCAGTTTCAGATCGCCTTTGCAGGAAATCATTTCGTAACTGTTTAATGTTCCTTCATACTGCTGCTGAGTGATTTCATCCCAGGAATCATAAAAGTCCGTAAAGATGAGCATCGCATCAGCACCGGAATATTCTTCGATATCATATACCTGTTTAACAATCGGACCTTCGACTTTGCCGTTATTGTTAACAGTCATCGACTGTGTACCGTCAACGAACACTTCCCATTCAAGTCCGTTTCTTGACCAGTTGTCTACGTAAATGTATTTGTCATCAAGAACAGTCATAATGATATTACCGGCACAGTAGGTTTCGGTTTTATTGCCTTTTTCATCATATTCATAGTGTTCCCTGTAGACTTCCTTGATATCGAAATAGCTTCTCCAGTTTGCACTGCTAATACTGTCTTCTATGACATTATTACGGATTTCTTCGTATGATACGGCTTCTTCGGGATCAAGAGTAAATTCGAATTCCTCCCCTCCATCAAAGTGAACCGCAAAGGTCAGATTTTTACCTACCGGTTTTTCATCTTCTTTCTTCGATCCGGAACAGGCACTTAACATAAGCACAATAAACATAATCGCTATAATCTTCTTCATAATCTACATATCTCCTATATACAAATTCTATCATTCAGGTTAATTCCTGATTAAATCTTCTGAGCTACAACCAGATAGCGGTGAATCGTTCCGCTGATTTTTCCTTCCTTTTCAATCGTTTTCTGCAGATCCAATAGTCTGTCAAAACATTTATCTACTGAGAAACCATGGAATTCCCATTCAATGATCCGTGCAAACCAGACAAATGCGCCGATATCGTAGAAGACGATCGGTCTGAAAGCTTCTTCAGCCCTGATGATCTTAAAGCCTGCTTCCAGAAATAACTGTTTCTGTTTATCCAGATACAGATCAGGGAAAGGTTCCTCTGTATCAGGCAAGACCATCTTTACCAGATCACGGTCGTTCTTGTTTCCGACCTGTTCCGTTACAAAGATACCGTTTTTCTTTAAGACTCTGTATATTTCTTTCGGTACAAAGTCACCGTGACGGTTGATCATCATATCAAATGATTCATCTTCAAACGGAATATTCGAAGCATCATTGCATTCTCTTAAATCGATACCTAAAGGAATCAATCTTTTCTTGCACAGTTCCACATTTGGCGGATAGCCTTCGGTGGCACAGGTATTTTCATACGGATGATTGAGCGAAAGAAGATATTCACCACCACCCGTATCATAATCCAGAAGTCTGTCTTCCGCTTTCAGATATGAACGTACTATTTCATCATAATTCCAGGGAAGATCCTCTTCTTCATCGTAACGGTCATGGATATGCGAAAAGTCCCAGCCTTCGATATGGGCAATGTCCTCTTCCTTTTTCCATATTTCTCTTAATTCTTCATTTCTTGTTTTTGTCATATATATTTACAATTCATTTTCTGAAAGATACTGTTTCAATTCTTCAATGAGCTGTTCACCGTTATAATTGACGAACATCTTTATGAAACATCCGCTGATCATCGGATTGATCTCCAGATTGGTTTCAATGACTCTGGCATCCGATTTCAAACCATAACATCTCTTACCACTGGCATAGGCAATTCCAAGTTCAACACAGGCTCCTTCATCAGGAACTCTTCCGTCTACGATCATAAAGATGATATCCGCGTTCTGAACATTTTCATAATCTTTTTCGAAGATCGTTCTGGCAAGTTCTTCTTCAGTTAACCCTTCCAGTTCTACAGCCAGAAAACCGTCACGTTGCGGTAAAAACACTTCGTAACCATATTCTTCCAGTAAGTGCGTAATCTTCAGGTTAAAATCCTTTTCCATCTCACAGAATAAAGGAGCTGCAAAATAAACCTTTTTACCGATATTGTTTTTAGCTTCGTTATTCGAAACAGGAACTGTATCAGGAACGGATTCAGGTAAGGCTTCAGATGATTCATTACTCTTGCATGAAGAGAGAGTGATAATCATAAGGATACATAATGCTGTTTTGATGACTGTTATTAAGGTCTTGTTGTATTTCATTTTTGCCTCCACGGTTATATACCCTCATATTAGCATTTTTAATTTCGGAAAAATAAATTCAGTATTTAAAAACCTGTATCCATTAAGGAAACAGGTATTATTAAATGAATTAAAAACCGGAATTATAATGTCAGATCAACGTAATCTTATTCTTTTTGAATTCTTTATTCAGTTCGGAAATGATCAGATTCTTAAGATCGGAATAATCTTCCATCGTTTTTGCGGAAAGCGGAAAAGAGATGCTGTAACTCTTTCCGTCGAAAGCATCGATACTGATTTCAACATTTTTATTTGTAGCCAGGTCATTTTCGGATATGACCTTATTGATTATTTCTTTCAGTTTATTGAAATCAACATCATTGCTGACCTTGAATTCCAGCGGCCAGGTATATCCGAAACTCGACAAGTCTTCGATCACCACATCATTCATAACCGTATTGGGAACCGTAATCAATGTACCAGTTCTTGTTTCGATGCAGGTATGACGGAATGTGATCTCCTTAACTGTTCCGTTAATTCCCTTTTCTGTAAGATAAAACCACATCTCCGACTTTAAACGGTTTGTGGATCGTCAGAAAGAAACCGGAAATGTAATTACCGAGAGTTGTCTGGGCAGCCAAGCTTATACTGACAGCCAGGATACCACTGGCTCCCATAAGCGTATCGCCTAAAGGTTTCAATGGCTTGATCTGTCCGATTATAATAAATGCTCCGATTCCCCAGATCAGGGTTCTGACGGTATCACAGGTAAACTGAACCCCTCCCGTATCGTTGCCCTTTATCTCATTAATACGCTTAATATTTCTTACGATTAATCTGCTGAATATCATGCATATAGTACAGGTCGCAATTGAAAGAGAAATAAAATACCCGAGTCCTTTTTCAAATATCGAATCAAACATCTTTATTCTTCCTCCTTATTAACTCTTTCAGGATTATTTACCGTTATACTTTATGCATAACATCGTTATATCATCGAACTGTTCTGCTTCCTTAACGAAACTGTCGATTGATTTTCTGACATGCTGAAGGGTCTCTTCCGGACCGGCTTCTTTTACTTCGTTTAGAGCTTTGACCAGATTATCGGTTCCATACTGTTTCTTGAATCTGTTCATTGCTTCAGGAACACCATCGGTATAGACAAAGAGTTTGTCTCCCTTATCCATCTTGATTTCATATTCCTTATACTTCGAATCATCATAGGCTCCGACAACCAGACCGTGCTTATCTTTGATCAACTCGTATTCTCCACCGTTTTTCATCATAACCGGATATTCATGTCCGGCATTGGCTGCACAGATTAAACCGGTCGATATCTCTAAAATACCGAGCCACACTGTGACGAACATCTCTTCCTTATTGTTTTCACAGATCGCCTTATTGGCAGCCTCAAGAATTGCTGAAGGGTTATCTCTCTGGATCGTGCAGCCGTGCAGTATGATCTTGGAAATCATCATAAACATGGCTCCCGGTATGCCCTTGCCCGAAACATCGGCCATTACAAGACACAGATGATCATCATCGATCATGAAAAAGTCATAGAAGTCTCCGCCGACTTCTCTGGCCGGATCCATTGAAGCATACAGTTCGAATTCTTCGCACTCAGGAAAAGGCGGGAAAATTCTTGGAAGCATCGATTCCTGAATCTTTTGGGCGGTACTCAGTTCTGATATTGTCGTAGCCAGTTTCTTACTGTGGTCGGAGAATAAAACACCATAGATCAAGGTGACCGCAAAAAGAGTCGAGCCATATTGGGTGGCATAGCCATGTGCTCCTTTTGTGAAGAAATAATGGATTATCGGAATAAGTATAAAAGCAAAGGCAACAGCTTTCTGTTTGAGCAAAGCATCACACTTAAAAAGCAGGATAAGCGTAAGCGGAGCAACGATCAGCAGATAGATATCGACGAGCTGATAAAGCGGCAGAGTATGAAATACACCCTGTTCATCAACATAGAAATTGATCGGTACAAAACTGTTAGCCAGCACAAGGATGACAAAAGGCACGATCAGAATGAATACATAGCGGTCAAGCCATCTGGCCAGTTTGCCCTTAAACTCCAGCATGCGGCGGACATAGTTATAGAAAAGCATGACCAGACCAAAGTCGTAGATCTTCGTCAGTTCATTGAGAAAAAGATAGTAATAACGGTAAGATGGGATATTGGCCATCCGCCAGAGCAGTTCGTTGTTGAAAAAACTCAGACCGATCTGGAAGATCAGAGCCGTGAGCCAGTAAGTCGATTCTTCAAAATCGATATTATTCTGATCGATACAGCCATAACAAAGAGCGGTACAGACAAACAGGCCTGTAACGTCAACTCCGGTATTGAACATGGTTGCGATACTGCTTTCCGGCATATCAAAAAGCTTTATCGCCAGCACAAAAGCGAAGATCGCCATTGCCCCGAGCAGGTACGGTTTCAGATAGACACGCCACTTTTTTTCCGCATACTTCATGTTTTAATAATACTATTTAAGTACTATATATTACAAAAACGAATCAGAAAAAATATACAAAAAAAAGTCATGTTTCCATGACATTTAGTTAGTTTGGTCCGGGATAAGGGACTCGAACCCCCACGGTCGCCCACTAGATTCTAAGTCTAGCGCGTCTACCAGTTCCGCCAATCCCGGAGTGCCATTTTATCTTATAATAATTAACTAGAAAAAGCAATTACAAACCTATATAATAATAAGGTATGCTTTTAACAGTAGACTTAGGAAATACCAGCACTAAATTAGGTCTGTTTGATGGCGATAAGCAGATCGCTTTTTTATGTGCTGACGGCGTTTATGACAACTACCGCAGTCTGATCCTCTCATTCATCTACAAAGCCAATCTCAGAGAAGATGCAATCGACAGGGCCATACTGTCATGTGTTGTTCCACGCGTTTATGACAACATTTTTGATGCACTCGCAAGTATCGTCGGTGAACGTAATATTATCGATATCATTCCGCAGATGAATTACGGTATCAAGCTTGCGATGCCTAACCCACAGGATACAGGCGATGATCTGATCGTAATGTGCGCTTATGCCTACAATCTTTATCACAGAGAAATGCTGATCGTATCCATGGGTACAGCTACAGTCATCTGCCATGTAACCAAGAACGGTGAATTCAAACACTGTATCATCGCTCCGGGCTTCTCCAAGATCGCCGAGACCTTGTGGAAGAATGCCGCTCTGCTTCCGGAATTCGAACTGAAACATCTGGATACTTATCTGGCTGACAATACGATCGATGCGATGAATGTCGGAATCTACCAGGGTTATATCGGCATGCTGAAATCGCTGATCGCCGGTATCAGCAGAGAGATCGGTGAAGATCTCTACATCATCGGCTGCGGCGGCTTAGGCAAGAAAGTAGCTCCATACGTCGGCGTATTCAATGAATACGATCCTGACTTTGTCACCAAAGGCTTAAACTACATCTATCAGAGGTATTTCAATGACTAGGATCATCCTCGCCAGCAAATCTCCGCGCCGGAGAGAACTGATGGAGATGCTGAAACTGCCGTTTGAAATCATCGTTTCCGATATCGATGAACAGATCGATTATGATAACGATCTGGTCAAAGAGATCGAAAAACTCTCGTTCCGGAAAGCCGATGCCGTCTATCAGGAAAACAAGGATGCCTTAGTCATCGGATCCGATACGATCGTCAAGATCGGCAATGATGTTCTGGGAAAACCGAAATCTGTAGAGCAGGCTAAAGAAATGCTCAGAGAACTATCCGATAATACTCATGAGGTCGTTACCGGAGTAACGATCATCTGTAATGATCAGGTCGAAACATTCTCGAGTGTTGCCAATGTCACCTTCTATCCATTAAGTGAAGAAGAGATCAATGAATATGTCAAAACCAACGAACCCATGGATAAAGCCGGTTCATATGCGATCCAGGGGGATGGAGCCAAATTCATCAGATCGATCGAAGGTGATTTCTATACGATCGTCGGACTGCCTGTCGGTGAACTTTATCACAGATTGAAGAAGTATCTGTAATGATATCCTAAGGGATATCATTTTTTATGAAAAAATAAACGAAATATCTTTAATAAAATAAAAAATATAGTAAAATTGATTTACAGGCCTTCATAGTATAGTGGTAATACGCATCCATGGTAAGGATGAATCCCGTGTTCAATTCACGGTGAAGGCACCATTGATAAGTCCGCTGAAGGACTTTTTCTTTTTTATCCAAAATAAAGGCCTGATCACTCAGGCCCTGAATATTTATTTTTTCTTCGGTTCCATGAAGTAGATACCGATACCCATCACGATCGCAAAGAAGATAAGGTAATACAATACCTGGATTCTGTAGCTGATGTAGCAGCAGTAGCACATGAATAATGAAGCAGCTGTGGAGAGAAGCGGTAAAAGATATCTGTAGACAAATCCATAGTTTTTGCCACTCAGGATGATCTTGATAAACATCGGAACATATAATGCATATAAAGTAATGATACAGATCTCGTCAGCTTCCCAGGCAAAGAACCATTCAGGGTTTCCGGTTCCGTTGAATACCAGCGGTCCCTGGAAGAACAGCGTTGATGTCTGATAGAGCCAGAAGCCCATCAGGGCCATTGAAATGACACAGCTCTTTAAAGGCATACCGGTCGTTTTGTCTACTTCACAGAGCACTTCCGGTTTTGGACCCATACCTCTTAAAGCCAGAGAATAGAAAGATCTCATACCGCACAGGATCATGCCGTTGGCTGTACCCAGACAGGAAATGATGATGAAGACCAGAATAATGCTGGAAACGAAGTTGCCGAAGACATTGCCAAACGCAATGACCGGAAGCAGATCGCCGGCAGCCAGGATCTCATCAATACTGAGAGTTGCAGTCATCGAGAAGACATAAGCCATATAAAGCACCGTACAGAAGATACTGCCGATCGTTAAAGCCAGAGGAAGATCCCGCTTCGGATTCTTCAGTTCGGAGTTAATGGTCGTCGCAGAGATCCAGCCTTCATAAGAGAAAGCAAATGCACAGATACCCGCAAAGATACCTCCATCAACTGCTGTATCGGTGATATGATTAAGAGCCGCAACGCTGTTTCCGTTTATTAAACCGATGGCTAAGCCGACGACTGACATCAGTACCAGCGGAATGAGTTTGATGATTGTGGTCGAGATCTGCAGCTTGCCGCCGATCTTAGGTGAAAGCATATTTACCGCAATGATTGTGATCATGAAGAAGACCGCCAGACCGGTAGTATGCTGACCATACATTTCCACCCCTATCAGCATCGATACATAACTGGCACCGATATAACTTAAAGTAGCACCGATGATCGGATAATAGAAAGTCGAAAGGAACCAGCCCATGATATAGCCGTACTTAGGACCAAGTGTCGCTTCAGCGTAGTCAACAAGACCATTGCAGTTGACATATTCCTTGCCCATATGCGCAAACTGTAAGGAACAGACGATACAGATCAGTCCGACGATACCGATGACCAGCAGGGAATCTTTCATGCTGCCACCGGTCAGTTTCAGGACCTTGACAGCCTTAAAGAAAATACCGGAACCGATGACGATACCGATGACCATGGCTAATGCTGTCGGTAATCCATACTGTTTTTTCATTTTGTTCTCTTCATTCATAATCTTTGCCCTCCTAAACAAAAAAGTCATCCCTAAGGACGACTTGATCGTGTTACCACCTTAATTCATTACTGCCTTATGACAGTAATCTCGTAGACCGCAATTACGGCCTTTCTCGATAACGGGAGATACCGGATCCTCCTACTGTGATTCAGAGTTCTGCTCTGTGGTGAATTCCTCAGACTCCGCATGATCTGTTTCCATCCTTCAGATCTCTCTATGATGTTTATATCTGATTACTACTCCACTTCAAAGTATTTAAACTAATTTTATACAAAAGAAAGATATATTTCAATCAGTGTTTCGGACCGAATCTCTCTAAAAGCCTCTGCATGGCCTCTTCTTCGCTTACTTCCTTCTCTTCCTTATGGTAAGGTCTGTTTTTCGCTTTCTTGCGGGAACGGAATTCTTTCTTCTCCGCATCGCGTTTAGCCAGTTCCTCCAAAGGTAATAATGAAAGCTGAACACGCTGTTTTGTCTCATCGACCTCATAGACATAGACCTTGACGATATCCGCCACGGAAACCACTTCACTAGGATGGCTGATCCTCTTCATGGACATTCTTGAAATATGAACTAATCCGTCATCATGCAAGCCGATATCCACAAAGGCTCCGAAGTCGACAACATTTCTGACCGTACCTGATAATTCATCACCCTTCTTGAGATCTTTAAGTTCCAGAACATTCGACTTGAGAATAGCTCCGTCAAACTGATCACGGTAATCTCTCAAAGGTGCTTTAATACAGTCTTTGATGTCGTTGAGTGTATATTCGTCATCAGATAATTTTCTGATCTCTTCATCATTGAAGGTGATATTCGGATCACCAAGTTTGGTGATGTTTGAAACCTTCATGATCTGTCTTGCCAATTCATAAGATTCAGGGTGGATATTTGTCGCATCAAGCGGTTCATCACCATCGATGATCCTTAAGAAACCGGCACACTGTTCAAAGGCTTTCTCGCCCAGTTTCTTGACTTTCAGCAGCTGCTTTCTGTCGGTGAACTTGCCATTCTCATTGCGGTAGTTGACGATCTCCGCTGCAATTCCTTTATTCAATCCGGAAATATGTTCCAGCAGTTCGGCTGAAGCGGTATTAACATCCGCACCGACTCTGTTGACGACTTTCATGATCGCTTCGTCGAGTCTTTCATTCAAGGCCTTTTCCGGAAGGTCATGCTGATACTGTCCGACACCGATAGACTTCGGATCGATCTTGATCAGTTCGGCTAACGGGTCTAACAGTCTTCTGCCGATCGAAACAGCCGATCTTTCTTCGACTGCCAGATCAGGGAATTCCTTACGGGCTTCTTCCTGAGCTGACCAGACGGAAGCTCCGGCTTCGGATACGATCGCATAGGATACATCAAGACTGTTTTCCTTGATCATTTCCGCAACCAGTTTCTCGGATTCTCTGGAAGCCGTACCGTTACCGATCGCAATGATCTTGACGTCATATTTCTTAACTAAACTGAGCAGCTTAGCCTTGCTCTTATCGATCTCTCCTTCTTTACGGAACGGGAAGATCTTATCGACCGTCAGCATCTTTCCGGTCGCATCGAGTACAGCCAGCTTGCAGCCGTTGTAGTAACCAGGGTCAAATCCCAGAACAACTCTGCCCTTTAAAGGTGCCTGAGATAAGAGTTTCTCCAGATTGAGTGAGAATACTTCGATCGAAGTATTATGTGCTCTTTCGGAAAGATCACTTCTTATTTCGTTTTCGATCGAAGGCATCAATAATCTGTCGATACCGTCATCGATCGCTGTAACGACATATTCTTCCAGATTGGATTTCTTATCCTTGATATAGAATTCATGAGCCAGATCCTTGATATGATCAAGATCATAGGACATGGATACGGAAATAACCTTTTCCTTTTCGGCTCTGTCGATCGCCATGATTCTGTGATCTGCGATATTGGAGATCTTCTCACTGTACTCATAGTACATTTCGTAGACCTTCTTCTCATCGATTGCATCTTTCTTGATGACCGTATTGATGGCTCCGGCCTTAACGATCAGATCCTTGAACTTCCATCTTAATTTCGCATTATCGGAAACATTCTCCGCAATGATATCCTTTGCACCCTGAATCGCATCTTCAACTGTCGCAACATTCTCATTCAGATACTTTTCAGCTTCGCTGTTGAGATCACCGTTTTCCGGCAAAGATAAAAGATAAATACTCAAAGGTTCCAGACCATTCTTGATCGCAATACCGGCTCTGGTCTTCTTTTTCTGTTTGTATGGTTTATACAGATCCTCGACCTGCGATAACTTCGTACAGTCCATGATCTGCTTTCTCAACTCTTCGGTAAGCTTACCCTGAGTTTCGATTAAAGAAATAACACTCTCTTTTCTTTCGGCCAGATTCAGTTCGTATCTGTACTGTTTCTCAATAAAGAGGATCTTCTCTTCATCAAGAGCTCCGGTCGCTTCTTTACGGTAACGGGCGATAAACGGTACGGTATCACCGCTCTGCAGCATCTCCAGTACGGTATTGACCTGTTTGACACTGATCTTCAGTTCGTCCGCAATCGTTTTGATTATAGTCTCATTCATATGCATATACCTCTCACAATGATAGATTGTATCATTTTATGTAAGTAAATTCCAAATGGTTTAAAATGGTTATATAGGAGGAATTTTCTATGGTTATAATCGCTACAGATTCGGCTGCCGATTTTGAAATGCATGAACTTGAAGAAATGAATGTCTATTATCTGCCGATGGCAGTAAACTTCGGTACGGATTCATATCTGGAGAATATCTCGATCTCCAAGGAGCAGTTCTTTGAACGACTGAAAACCGATGAGAATTTCCCTAAGACCTCACAGCCTGCTCCGGCACTTTTTGAAGAACTCTTTGAAAAAGCCAAGGAAAATAAAGACGAGGTCGTCTATATTCCGCTTTCCACCGGCTTATCCGGAGACTATCAGACCGCAATGTCCGTCAAGAATATGGTCGATTATGACGGGATCTATGTCATCGATTCACTTACCTGTACGGGCGGTCAGAGACTCTTAGTTGAAAAGGCTGTCAAGATGAGAGATGAAGGCTGCAACGGCAAAGAGATCAACGACAAGATCGAAGAACTGAAAAAGAAGACCGTAATCTATACGGCCATGGATACTCTTGAATATCTCTATAAGAACGGCCGCCTATCCAATACCGCTTTCTATATCGCCCAGTTAGGTCATATCAAACCGATCATGCACTGTGCATATGAATCGCAAGGCAAAGCCGAGATCGTCTCCAAACACATCGGTCTGAATAAGGCCATCAAATATATTGTCGACAGACTCGATGAAGAAGTTCCTGATGAGGAATATCCGTTCTATGTCATGTATACCTACGACAAAACCAATGCCTATAAGCTTGCGGAAAAACTGAAAGAAAAAGGCGTTGAAGTTACGGAAGATCGGATCATTCCGGTCGGCGCAACTGTCGGAGCTCATATCGGACCTTACGCCTGTGCGGTAGCCTATATCAAAAAGTAAAAAGCGCTTATTGCGCTTTTCTTGTCTCCATATCGTTTTCTAGGATCCTGATCACATTCAGGATCTTTTTCCAGCTGATCTCTGCCTTGGCCTCTTCCATCTGTTTCAGATAAACCGCATTGTCTTCGACCGTTTCAGCTTTGATGTAGGCATAGTAATATCTGCCGAAAGCTGCATACTGGGAAACATCGACACTTAATTCATCATCCGCATATTTATTCCTGGCGGTCTTGAGATAGACTTCAAAATAACGTCCCTGATCAAAATCATCATTCAGTGTACTTAGACCGTAACTGCGGGAGTTGTATAAAGTATCTTTTCTAATCTCCGTAAACAGCATATACGCATTGATAAAGAGGATAAACATGAATAAGACGATCAGGATGCGGGCCAGAAGCCATCTGTTACTATCAGTTTTCTTCATAGCTTCTCATCCTTTCCATAACTCTCATGACCAGTTCACTGTTACTCATGTCGTTTATTTCCGCAATATCATCATCATTCAGTTTAAAGAAAACCTTCAGTGCGTTCTCATATTCACTGTTGAGTTTCTCCATTTCCTTAAGCATTTCAGGTGAAGTATCTCTCTTGAGGCGGTATTCGTATTCACTCTTGAACTCCTGCATATACTGACAGGCTCTGACTAAAGGATCACTGTACAGTTCCTCCGCATAGAAATAATCACTGATACTGCCGATCATCCTGCTGTATTCAGAGGCCAGATACGAAAGCTGAGCGTAATCATAATAATCATGGTAGTTAAAATCAAACTTATCCATGAAGATACTTAATTCGAAATAATCGCCGTTTTTCACCAGATCATTCATAATGGTTTCCACATCGGTCTTGGACATCTTGGAAGCCACGATCTTCTCGGCGATCTCATAGGAAGCACTGTGAAAAGGGATCAGGATCAGGTTTGCCAGCATCAGCATCACCAGCACGATCAGATAATTGTAACCCTTCTTACTCTTCTTTACTTCGTTTACTACTTCTTCCTTGGTCTTGCGGTAATCCTTATCCAGTTTATTCAGTTTTCTGATGTGTTCCTGAGCCTCGGGATTAGGTGTTCCGCAATGCGGACAGTACGCATCTTCGAGAGTTAAAGGTGCACCGCAGTTCTTACAGTTAACCATTCTTCTCCTCCTTCAGATGCTTTCTGAGTTTCTCATATGACAGATAACCGTAGTTATCTTTACAGCTGTGATAGATCGTTTTTAACTCGTCTTCCGTATATCCTTTTTCTTCCATGAATTCCAGGACCGCAAGACGGTCGTTTTCATAGATTTCTTTTTCTTCCTTACTCATGCCGTCATAACGGGCATAGTAACCGGGATAATACAGGAAATAGAGGATATCTTCCATACGGTATTCATTGATCTCTTTATAATCCATGATCTCCAGATACTGTTTTTTAAAGACATAGGAAGAATAATGAGCCCAATGCGAAACAGCCTGATAGTTCTCGTGATAGAGTTTTTCGATGGTATCGAAATCGCCCTTCGCATATGCCTCATCGAGTTTGTCCATATTTTCATCTGCCCAGATGATCTCCTCATAGGCTTTCTGATCGTATTCCTTATCGTTGTAGTAGTTTACTTTGGCGCTCAGTGATAATACATAAGCCAGCCCGATAATGACAGTGATGATAATGAGCGAACGGAAAAACGACGTAAAAATCATCCGGCTTAATGATTTATGGGTCTCTTCCTTGAGACCTATCATCGAATCAACGAAACCGGATATCTTTAAGCGGAATTCCTTGTAGGCGCCTTTTCGGTTCATCGTCCCGCAGTAAGGACATTTACTGAGTTCATCCGAGAACTGGGCACCGCAGTTTTTACAGGTAATCTTTTTCATATACAGAAACTATCATAACACTTCATTTGCGGTTCTGATAGACGATGATCGGAACTTCGAGTTCATCATCGCTCAAACCGCCGTGCTGACCTTTATAGTAATTGTTGTCTCGCTCCCGATACATCAGGATCATATCGCTCTTACCGATGGCCAGATAGTCACCGATGAATTCCTCAAAACGCGGATGAGCCTTATGACTGCCGAAAAGTCCGGAAGCGATGACCTGGGCCTTTGATAAAAGGATGAAGTCATTTTCGAATTCTTCCTTGAACTGTTTCTCAAATTCTCTTTCCATGCCTTTACGGATCTGGAAAACCATTGCCCGCTGTTCGAGCCACGGTCTTCTTACCAGATACTTTTCATATGGTGAATTATAAAGATTGTAGAAACGTCTGATATCAACCTGACCGTGATCGGCCGTAATGACCAGTAAGGTGTCTTCATTAAGACTCTTTGCCATATTCTCGATCTCATAATTGATATGTTCGAGATAGGAATCACAGATCTTTGAAGAAGGACCGTGTTCATGCATATATGTATCGTATTTATCCCAATAGGCATACAGATACTGATATTCATCAGAGAATGAATAATCGATCAGACGTCCACACATTTCATCAAAATCTTCACAGCCATCTTCCATGAAAGACGGGAAAAGTATACCGGCTTTGATACCGTTCTTTCTTAATTCACTTTCCGTCGAACTTATCGGTATATATTTCATAAAGATATTATTCTCATATTCGATATCGTTATAGAAACCGCAGGAACGAAAAGGAATGATGATGTCATCGATTTCCTTCAGATACTGGGACCAGCCAAGCCAACCGTTCTCATTGGGGGCTCTGCCGTTACGGACAGAAGTGGTCGCAGCTGTAGTCGTCGGCGGAAAGACCGTTGAAGTCACAGCTAAAAGATTCTTTCTCAGAAACGCATCTTCGGGAAGCTTCTTTTTCAGATGATTGTAACCCATCGCATCGATCAGCAAGAGAAAGACTTTTTCCGGTTTGTTTTTCTCCAAGATCGCACTCAGTTTTCCGTCACTGGGATAGCAGGAAGACAGACCGAAATATCTCCTGATCGAAGCCGCATAAGTCAGTATCGATTCATCATAAGAGACAAACATTTTCTATTTCATTTCCTTAAGGAATACTTTATAGGCACGATATGCTTCATAGATATCGCCTTTGGAGGCTGTTTCATATGGGGCATGCATATTCTGAACGGCAATGCCCGCATCGATTACATCCATGTTCTGGTTGGCCAGAATGTAGGCGATCGTTCCGCCGCCGCCCTGATCGACTCTGCCCAGTTCGGTAAACTGGTAGCTTACATCATTCTTGTCCAGGATGTTTCTGATCTTGGCGATGTATTCAGCCGGAGCATCATTGGAACCGCCCTTGCCTCTTGAGCCGGTATATTTATTGAAAGAAATACCCTTGCCGAAATAAGCGGCATTCTTGGCATCATTGACCTGAGGATAGTTCGGATCGAAAGCAGCCGAAACGTCTGATGACAGCATTCTTGAGTTCTCTAAAGCATGTCTTAACTTAAGGTCATTGTATGATCCTTCCTTGTTCAGCAGTTCCGCTATGGCATTGGCGAAGAAAGCCGACTGAGCACCGGTCGAACCGATGGAACCTACTTCTTCCTTATCGGTCAGAATGCAGGCGGAAGTTCTTTCCGGTTTTTCCGTTTCCAGGATCGCTCTTAAAGAAGTATAGGCACAGATCCGATCATCATGGCCATAACCCATGATCATACTGCGGTCTAAACCCAGATCTCTGGCCTTGCCTGCCGGAACTAATTCCAGTTCAGCGGAAATAAAGTCATCTTCCTCAAAGCCGTATTCCTTCTTTAAGATATTCAGAATATTCTTCTTGACGGCTTCCTTTTCCTCTTTCTTGGATTTGGCCGGAATAGAACCTACTAACGCATTGAGGTCTTCACCCTCCACAACATTGGCTCCGGTCTTGGCCATCTGATCCTTAGCCAAGTGAATAAGCAGATCGGAAATTTCAACGATCGGTTCATCTTCCTTTTCGCCGATGCAGATATCGATCTTCTTGCCGTCTTTCTTGACGACTACTCCATGGATCGCCAGAGGTCTGGCTGTCCACTGATATTTCTTGATACCGCCGTAGTAATGTGTATCCATCAATACCAGTCCGTTGTCTTCATATAACGGATTGAGTTTCACATCAATGCGCGGTGAATCGATATGGGCACCCAGAATATTCAATCCTTCTTCTAAAGGCTTCTTGCCGATAACGAAGAGAACCAGCGATTTACCGCGGTTATTGAAATATAGCTTATCACCGGCCTTAACGGTCTTATTCTTTTTAAACTCGGAGAAACCGGCTTTTTCAGCTAACTTTATCGCTTCTTTTACCGCTTCTCTTTCGGTCTTGGATCTGTTCAGATACTGCTTGTAATCTTGTGAAAGATCCATGACTTTCTTTAACTGTTTTTCATCATACTTTTCCCAAACTGTTTTCATAAATCCCCTTTTCTAATGTGACCTGTATGCTTCCTTGATCAGATTCATGAACTTGTCTCTTTGAAGATCCAGGAAGACCTGACAGTGACGGTCTTTATACTTGAAATCCGTCCATAAATCGGTCACCGTCTTGCCCAGGGTAATCGTGCCCTGCGTCTCTAAAAAAATACCACATTTATGGCCTTCAAACCAGTCCGGATGAGCTGTATATACTATCGGACAGCTGTCATGTTCCGCCAGACCGGAGAAATGTAATCTTTCTCTCACTTCGTAGATCAGATGATTGGAATCTCTGAACAGATCGGAAACAGGATTGCCATACGAAGAGATCTCGGCGATATCATCGTCGTCAAGATAGGCTTTCAGTGTAACATCCAGTCCGAACATATTTACCGGGATACCGGATTTAAAGACGTTTTCTGCCGCATGCGGATCGACATAGACATTGAATTCCGCACAAGGTGTGATATTGCCGCCATCGGCAGCACCGCCCATCATATTGATCTCTTTGATGTAGTCAACGATGTCAGGATGCTTGGCGATCGTGATCGCAATATTGGTCAGAGGTCCTATAGGACAGACAACCAGTTCACCTTTATATTCTTTGGCTGCTTCATATAAAGCATCCCAGGCTTTCATTGTTTCAAGTGGAGCATCGGATAAAGGAATCTCTGCTCCGCCTAAGCCGTTCTGACCGTGGACATGAGCGGCTGTCCTTAACGGTACGACCAGAGGTCTGTCGCTTCCCGGATAGACCTTGATGTCTTTTCTGCCGACCAGGGCCAGCACATCACGTGCATTGCGGAAGGCATTTTCCAAAGAGGTATTGCCGGAAACGGCAGATACACCGACGATATTGAGTTCTTCCAGATGTGTAGCTGTAACCAGAGCTACCGCATCATCAACACCGGTATCGGTATCGATCCAAACAGGTATCTTTTTCATCTTAAACCTCCCATCCTTCAAATTTCGCACACGCTTCAACGAGATAATCAACAAATTTTTCTCTATCAAGATCCATAACACATCGGCAGTTTGGAGCGTTGCCTGTTCTATTATTGTAGTCGGCAACTGTTGCGCCACGACAGTAATTACCACTTAATTCAATATCAACATAGTAGTCTCTGATATCAAAGATCTCCGGATGGATCAGTGACATGACCGCACACGGATCATGTGTCGTTGCGCCAGCCCAGCCTAAGGATTTCACATGAATGAAGAAGAAATCGAACCATCCGGCTACAACTTCCGCGATCGGATTATGTAAAGCTCTGATCCTCTCCCAGTCTTCAGGATATACCAGGGCTTTTTCCGTAACATCCAGACCGCACATCTGAAGCGGAACACCGGAATGATAAACGGTATAGGCAGCTTCCGGGTCGACCAGAATATTGAACTCCGCACCGGAAGTCCAGTTACCGTTTCTTAAACCGCCGCCCATCGTGGAGATCAGAGCGATCTTCTCTTTTAATTCGGGATGAGCTAAAAGTAAAGCTGCCACATTGGTCTGGGCACCGGTCGTGATGATCGTGACTTTTTCTTCGGATTCCCTTAAGACTTCCGCCATCTTTTCGATAGCCGAAAGTTTACTTAATTCATGATCAGGTTCCGGTAAAGCCGGTCCGTCAAGACCTGTCTCACCATGAAAATTCGGAGCAATGATCAGATCGCCGCACAAAGGTTTATTTCTTCCCTTGGCTACCTCAATATCCAGATGCAGTAAGGCCGCAATCCTGCGCGCATTATACGTAACTTTCTCCAGCGTCTGATTGCCCGCAACGGTCGTAATGGCTTTGATTTCAAATTCCGGAATCGTTGCCGCTAAGACCCAGCCGATCGCATCATCATGGCCGGGATCACCGTCAAGAATGATGGGTCTTTTCTTTATTTCACTCATAAATTATCCCTTTCTTTTATTCAACCACTCTTATTCTAACATACCTTTTTCCGTTATAATTGAGATGTAAGGATGGTAAAAAATAATATGAAATACACATTCCCTAAAGTGGATCTGCATCTTCATCTGGACGGTTCTTTCAGGCCTTCAACGATCTGGGAACTCGTTCAGAAACAGGGTGTGGAAATGCCTGCCGATACCCTGGAAGGCTATGAAGCCTGGATGGAAAAATGTTCAAGATCAGGCAGCGTCAATGAATACTTGAAGATGTTTGCGGCCCCTTTGCAGGTCATGCAGGACCGTGAATCGCTGATCAGAGTAACCAGCGAGCTGATCGAAGATCTGGCCAAACTCGGTCTGGCTTATGCGGAAATCCGTTTCGCTCCGCAGCTTCATACCGAGAAAGGTTTAAGTCAGCGTGAAGCCATTGAAGCGGTTCTCGAAGGAAGAAGGATCGGCCTAGAAAACAATCCGGAAATAAAGATTGGCATCATCTGCTGTATGATGTGCGTCGGAACCGAAGATCTCAACTGGGATGCGAATATGGAAACGGCAAAGATCACCCATGAATATCTTGATAAGGGTGTGGTCTGTATCGACCTGGCCGGTGCGGAAGGCTTTGTCCCGCTAAGCAATTTCGCTCCGTTATTCAAGACCGCAGCGGATCTTGGTACGCCAGCCATCTGCCATGCGGGCGATTCCCAGGACTGGCACACCGTCAAAGATGCGATCGATATGGGTGCTGTCAGAATCGGTCATGGCCATCATATCTATGAGAATCCGGAACTATCCCGTTATGCGGCTGATCACAACATCGCATTGGAGATCTGCCCGACTTCCAACGTTCACTGCTGTACCAGAGAATCATATGCTATGCATCCGGCATGGAACCTCTACAGCATCGGTGTTCCGGTAACCATCAATACCGACAATATGACGATGTCCAGAGTTACACTGGATGATGAATACGACCACTGTCTCAATGAAATGGGCTTTGAATACGAAGATCTGATCCTTATGAACATGAACTCGGTCAAATACTCATTCATGAAAGAAGAAGATAAGAAAGAATTACTGGATAAACTGCAGAAATGTCTGGAGGAAATCAGCGAATGAAACAGCCACATATTCAGCTTGATGAAAGTGTAAATGCACCATGCGCCTTAATGCCTGGTGATCCTAAAAGAGTCGATGTGATCGCTTCATGTCTGGAAAATGTTCAAGAACTGACATTCAACCGTGAATACCGTTCGATCGTCGGCACCTATAAAGGCATGAGAGTCATCGGTATTTCGACCGGTATGGGCGGCTCTTCCGTCGCCATTGCGATCGAAGAATTAAAAAACATCGGCGTCCACACGATGATGCGTGTCGGCTCAGCCGGTGCTTTACAGGAAGGTATTAATCTGGGAGATCTGGTGATCTGCGAAGGTGCAGTCAGAGATGAAGGCACATCCAAGAACTATATCGATCCGATCTATCCGGCTGTCCCTGACTGCCGTCTGATCAACCACTGCATCAAGGCTGCGGAAGATTTGGGTTTTGAACACCATACCGGAATCATCCTTTCTCATGAATCCTTCTATTATGATGAAGATGCGCAGGATTCACTGAAGTGGTCCAAGAAAGGTGTCCTTGCTACGGACTTTGAAACAGCTGCCCTCTATACAGTCGGAAGATTAAGAAAAGTCCATACTGCTTCGATCTTAAATAACGTCGTTCTCTGGGGTGCGAACACCGAAGATTCCATCGGTTCCTACCAAGGTGGTGAAGATCGGACCGCCATTGGAGAAAAAAGAGAGATCCTGACGGCCCTTGAAGCCATGTACAGACTTGAACAGGAATTATAGATTATCCTTATATACTCTTAATACATTGCGGAAGAAGATCTTCTCGATCTCATCTTCCGTAAAATACTTCTTAAGTTCATAATACAGTTTCTGCATGCCTGAAGCGTCTTTGATCTCTAAAGTCGAGCCGATCCCGTCAAAATCGGAACCCAGGCCTATGCAGTCGATTCCGCCGACCTTGGCGATATGGCGGATATGTCTAACCATACCTTCGATCGAAGTATAGACATGGTCATCTTCCTCAATGAAGGCGGAACAGTAATTAAGACCCATGACGCCGCCCCGCTTGGACAGTTCGATGATCATTTCATCTGTCAGGTTACGGGCAACAGAACAGATACTGCGCGCATTGGAATGAGAAGCAACAAAAGGTTTGGAAGAATATTTCAGCACATCATAGAAACCCTTATCCGAAAGATGAGAGACGTCGATGATGATGCCGAGTTCTTCCATCCTTTTTATATACTCAATGCCAAATTCGGTTAATCCGTCTTTATCATTGATATGCCTTAAGATATCCACGTAGGTATCTTCACTGTAGACAAAGTTCGGATATCCTATCCCGTTGGGATAATTCCAGGTCAGGGTTATCATCCTGACTCCGCGGTCATAAAAATACTTGAGATCGTTATCAATAACGCTTCCTTCTTCCAGGGTCAGTAAAGCGTTGATATGACCTTCTTTCTCATTCTTTTCGATATCTTCATAACTGTATACCGGTCTGATCAGATCCCTGTTTTCTTCAAGCTGTGCGTAATAGTAATCGATACAGCTGTCTGTATAAGCGGAATCCTCTTTGGCGATATCTGTAAAAACGGCGAAGTTCTGTAAGAAACATTCGCCATTTTTCATCTTATTCAGATCGATATGCAGACTGTTTTCTTTCAGTGAACCGTGATTCTTATAGAGAACCGTAATGGTATCACAGTGCATATCTACATATTTCATAGCTGTGAAATATCCGGAATGGACTGTGCCGCACCCTTGCCCTGGACGGTGATACTGGAAGCGCGGGCTGCCAGATCGAGTGCTTTCTTGACATCTTTATCTTTCAGATAGGAAGCCAGGAAGAAACCGGTAAAGGTATCGCCGGCTGCCGTCGTATCAATGGCTTCGACTTTGTAGATATCCTGATGGACAAGCGTGTCACCTTCAATGTAGTATGATCCCTGATCACCGACGGTTAAGACGATCTTGCGGTCAGGATATTTATTCCTTAATCCTTCGATAATCTCATTGATATCGGAAGTCTTGAGTCCGGCTAATCCGGCACCTTCGATTTCATTTACGACGAAGATATCGATCATATCCAGTGGATAAGTAAAGACTTTTTCATTCATCGGTGCGGTATTGAAGACAACTGTCATACCCTTTTCATGAGCTTTTTCAATCAGATAAGCCAGTGAAGAAATCTCGTTCTGGATCAGTAGGACATCATCCTTGTCAAAATGCGCCAGTACTTCATCGATCTGTTTCTCATCGATCGACTGATTGGCACCGCCATGTAAGATGATACAGTTCTGGCCCTTGCATACTTCGATGATCGCATGGCCGGTTGCCTCATTATCATCCTTGGTAAGATAAGCTGTATTGACACCGTATTTATTCAGATAATCGATAAAATCCTGTCCGTCACTTCCGACCTTACCCGCATGGTAGACTTCCATACCGGCTTTAGCTAAAGCGATGGACTGGTTTAAACCTTTACCACCGAAATTACGGATATAGGAAAGTGATGACTGCGTCTCTTTTGGCTCAACAAAATGATCCATTTCATAGACATGGTCATAGTTAAGTGAACCGAAGTTCAGTACTTTCATGATTGTCTATTCTCCTGTAGCTTCCAAAGCGATCTTCATCATGTCGATCAGCTTCAGCTGTCTTTCTTCATGGGTGGTTTCCACATGAGTAATGATGTTGTCGGAAACCGTCAGCAGGCAGGCGGCCTTCTTGCCTAAGTTCTTCGCAACCGCAAACAGACCGAATGATTCCATTTCCGCAGCGATCAGGTTCTTGTTCTGAGCAGTCTCAAGTGATGATGCCAGCATCTTGTCATCATAGTAGAAGACATCGCTTGACCAGATAACGCCCTCACGGAGCGGAATGTTCAGTTTGGCAGCAGCTCTGCGCAGTTTTTCATTGAGTTCAGGATCCGGATACATATAGGAGCTTTCATCTCCGCACATGCATTTCGCAAATGATGAATCGGAATATGAACCTGTTACCAGGATCGTATCATAAACATTGATATCCTCCTTATATGTGCCGGTCGAACCGATTCTGACGATGTTTTCAACACCATAGATCGAATACAGTTCATGCGCATAAAGGCTGATTGATGGAATACCCATTCCGGAACCCATTACCGAAACAGGTCTTCCGTTATATGTACCGGTATAACCGAACATGTTTCTAACCTTGTTGAATAATACCGCATCTTTCAGAAATGTATCAGCGATAAATTTAGCCCTGAGCGGATCTCCGGGCATCAGTACGGTCTTGGCAATATCGCCAGGTTTTGCTGAATTATGGGCAGTTGACATATATTTTTCCTCCTGATTATGTGTCAATATTTCTACCTGAATTATAACACACAAAAAGGCTCCTACAGGAGCCCCTTACGTCTGTCTATCAGATACTGGTAACGGTCAATGACCATATCGATTATTTCATCCCAGGCTACCGGAATCGTTTCCTTGGCCTGTAAGCCGATCCGTGCTGTCGCCTCCAGATCGGACAATGCTTTCTTGACTGTTTCATAGACGCCTTCGCTGCTGTCGCCGCAGCAGAAGCCGTTTACCCCGTCATCAATGCCTTCGGCAGCGCTTGAACCGGCAGTTACGACGGATGGTGTTCCGGCATTGGCCGCTTCTCTGACGACCATCGGACCGTTGTCATAAATGGATGGGAAGACAAACAGATCCGCCAGCATATATAATCCGGTCAGTAAATCTTCCTTTAAGACATGGCCGACCAGATAAGCATCTTCCTCTAATCCCAGTTCCTTGATCTTATCTTTAATTTCTTCTTCATGCGGACCTTTACCGGCCATGATCAGATTGAACTTTATACCATCCTTTTTAAGCATTGCTGCCGCTTCCAGAATTCTTAAGATATTCTTCTTCCAGTTCATCTGGCCTACATACAGCAAGCACGGATCATCATCGATATTGAAATGTTCCTTAGCCAGCTGTTTCCATTCCGGATCAGGTTCCGTGATCATCATACCGTTAGGCATGACTTCAACTTTACCCTTATATCCGTAATCATTTAAAGTCTTAGCCGAACTTTCCGAAACAGCCCAGACTTCATCACACTGATCATAGAACTTGACGATGATATCCGTACCCAGACCCGCAATATGTCTGGAACCGGTTATCTGCAGGAAATCATCATAGTACTTAGAATGGAAGGTTCCTACTAAAGGAATGTTTCTTTCCTTGGCATATTTGATACCTTCATTACCCGCAATAAAAGGCGTATGAACATGAACGATATCAAAATCCGTCATCTTCAGACGCGCATTATAGTGTAAGTCTATTGAAGGTAAACCCGCATCATACTGTTTCATCAGAGGCAGCGAATGCGAATAGTAATCGATTATTTCAAACGGGAAGCGACCGCGGTATCCGAACTTGTCTAAAGGGACCACAGCCGTAACTTCATAACCTTTTCTGGCGATCGTATCACAGTAGTTGTATACAACTCTTCCCACACCGTCAACGATCGGTAAAAACGAATCGGAAAATTCACCTATTTTCATATGCTTATCCAATACCTCTCCAAAATCTTCTCTTCCGGCGGATACATGATCTCGTTCTCATATACACCGCCGTTGTTTATTATAACTCTTCTTGAAGCCTCGTTGTCTTTCATGCAGGTAATCAGGACTTTATTCAGTTGATATTCATCTTTGCATATCTTCAGCATGTCCTTAAGCATCTGTGAAGCCACACCCTGTTTTCTTCTTGATGGTTTCACGCTGTAACCGATATGTCCTCCGTAACGGCTCAGATAAGGATGTGTTTCAGCTAAAGGTCTTAAGTTGATCATGCCGATCACTTCATCATCATCAAGATAAAGATACTGATAACCCAAAGAGTATCCGGGAGGAACGGTTGCAGGGTCTTCGAAAAGCTTACAGTTGAGATCCCACTTTTCAATATCATCATAAAGTTCCAGCTGCTGACAGCCGTCAAACTCTCCGTCAGAATCCATTATTTCCTGACGGTAGGCAGCGATGGAATTATAATGTTCAGGCTTGACCTTGCTTAAAACATAGTTCCCCATACTTCAATTATATACCTTGCGAAAATAATGGCTTTAAGATAAAATATATAAGCACACAGGGGAGTAGTATAGCGGTAGTATACCGGTCTCCAAAACCGTTGGTGTGGGTTCAACCCCTACCTCCCCTGCCATCTGAAAAATAAGCACCCTTCATCTGAACGGGTGCTTTTTTCTATTTTATTGGTGCTGTGATCTCAATGTGGTTCCCTTCCGAATCGATAAATTCGGCGACCCAGTTATCTTTTATCTGCGTCAAAGGGAAACATATCTCTTTATCCTTCAGTTTCTTGATCAGTTCATCATAGTTTTCAACACTGATGCTTGGCAAACAGTTGCTGCCATAGATGTGCGTCTCGTTGGCTAATTTATATGCAAAGAGTCCGAAACGGAAACCGTTGAGTTCAAAGACACTGTACAGTTCATTTCTTTCAGATACGGGTCTTTCGAAAAACTTTTCATAAAAAACGATAGCTCTGTCCATATCTTCAACACAGATATACAGTGATTTTATTTCCATATTAATTATCCTTTCTACCTGTCGGTGAATGTTGCGATCCCATCTTTTCCGTATCCGTATACATCACGGTAATGGTAAACAAAATATAAAGTAAACAGGAAAGTGATAGCTTCCGTAACGATAAACACAAACCAGATCGCTTCGATACCGAATAAACGCGGTAAGAGAATGACCATAATATTCTGAATAATGATATTTTCCATTACCGAAAGAAACATGCTGACTTTATGTTCGCCCAGAACATTAAGCAGATCCTGTATATAGACATTGTAACCGAAGAAGATCATGGACAGCGGATAGATCTTTAATCCTCTATCCGTCAGAGCTTTCACCGTCTGTGAGCTGGTTTCGGTCAGATACAGTTTCAGGATCAGACTGCGGCCGCCGATGATCAGACAGACAATAAGTGTGCCTAAACACGTCAGTAAAACGAGTGTCTGTTTTATAACTCTTATAAGTTTCTTTGGATTCTTTTCACCCAGAGCGTAGCTGGCTAAAGGCGAAGTCGAACCGATCAGCCCGAAGAACGAATTCATAAACATGAAGAAGACTCCGGAAACGATCGTATAAGCCGCAACCACTTCTTCTCCGCCGATGCCAAGATGAACATGGTTGTTGATATAACTGCTTAAGGAAACAGCCAGTGAAGTCAGTGCCTGCATTCTGCCGTATTTAAATACGCTCTTAACTAAAGGCCAGATTTCTGATTGAGGCTTTACGAAATGGATCTCATGTTTCTTATTGCTGTAGAAGATTACGGCAAAAACAGTTATGGCTATATTACCGATCAGATTAGCGTATGCTGCACCGACAATACCGATTTTCAGTTTGGCGATAAACAGCCAGTCAAAGAAAAACTGACAGGCAGTATTGATGGCTGAAGCATACATCGAACACTTCGGTTTACCCGCAATCACATAGAATGAACCGAAGATATAACTGGCCAGAATCAAAGGTGTATAGAATTTGGAAACACTCATGTATTCCACTGCATAAGGCATCAGCAATTCGGTTGCCCCAAGCATCAAAAGGATCGGTTTCATAAAGAAATGCATGGTCAATGAGAAACATGTGCCGATACAAAGAGTCAGCAGGATCATCGTCGTAAAATCGCTCTTGGCTTCTTCGATTTCCTTTTCGCCCATCTTGATCGAACAGACAACTGATACTGCAGAGGCCATCATTCCGAAGGCATCTATCAGCATGAACCAAGGCATTGCGATCGAGAATGCTGCCAGCGCATTCTGCCCTACATAACGCGAAACAAAAAGACTGTCATCCAGTGTCTGCAGTAAAGAAACCATCAGTCTGGTGAAGACCGGTGGAGCAACAAATCTGAACAGCTGCGGCAGAGTAAAATCCTTACCGATCGTGCTTTCTTTCGCTTCGCTCATAATAGGTATTTTATATGATGCATAAAATATGGTCAAAATTATCTGGTTTGCGTAATCGTTTCGGTGATATTATACTTAACACTATATAGGGTATTGAAATGAAAAAGAAACTAATCGTAGTGATCGATGGCCAAGGCGGCAATATCGGAAAACAGCTGGTCAAAGATATCAAAGACAATATTGAAAATGTGACTATCAGAGCGATCGGAACCAATTCCATTGCGACCGGAAACATGCTGAAAGGCGGAGCAGATGAAGCTGCAACCGGAGAAAATGCCCTGATCGTTGCCTGTCGTCAGGCTGATGTCATTGTCGGCCCTGTCGGAATCGCTATCCCTGATTCTCTGCTAGGAGAGGTCACGACAAAAATGGCGGAGGCAGTCGGTTCTTCTGGTGGCAAGAAGGTACTGATCCCTTTCAACAAGTGTGATGTCAATATCTCGGGAGTCAAGGACAAGAGTACTTCGGAACTGATAAACGAAGCTCTAGATCTGATCCGTGATATAATTTAAATGTTATAACTGAAGTTATGACATCAGGCTGAAGCCTAAGTTTTCAAAAAATAACGATCGATATCATGAAGGTATCGCTTTCTCGGCAAGAGAAGGAGATACCTTTATTTATGGAGAAAAAACATGAACAAAACCAAACAAATCGTATTAACTGCATTATTTATCGCTATCGGCGTCGTCCTTCCTCAGGCATTCCACATGATTCCTAATGCCGGAAGCATCTTTCTTCCGATGCATATCCCTGTACTCGTAGCCGGCTATATCGTCGGTCCTTTCTATGGAGCGATCTGCGGTTTCCTGACACCGTTACTGTCTCATTTCATCTTCGGCATGCCTCCAGCACCGATGCTTGGACAGATGCTTTGTGAACTGACAGTCTATGGTTTAATGACCGGCTTATTAAACAAAGTACTCAAGATCGAAAATGAATATGCCAAAGCATATGCTGTACTGATCTTAAGCATGTTATGCGGAAGATTTGTCTATGGCGTATTGAATGCGCTGATCTTCAAGGCAGGAAACTATTCTTTACAGATGTGGCTTTCCGCTGCTTTCATCAAGGCGGTTCCGGGCATCATCATTCAGCTGCTGCTGATACCGGTGCTTGTCGTCAGACTTCAGAAAGCAAAACTGTTCAAATAAGAAATCTCAGCTCCCACAAAATGCGGGAGCTGTTTTTTTTACAGTAATCTTTCAATCGAGTAGAGGCTAATTTCTAGCCCCTCTCACACCACCACACCGTGCCGTTCGGCAGTGGGCGGTTCAGTTAAATCAAATTCAGTTTAAGATTGTGTCTAGTCATGTAGTAATCCAAGGGATCAACTAAGCCGGCACGG
>JAFZQG010000010.1 GCA_017550145.1 Erysipelotrichaceae bacterium
ATTCACTCTCCATTAAGCAGATGGACCGCAACGATTTATAAGAACACATCAAGGTTTCATCTACATTCTATCCAACACAAAGGCTGGAAAGGAAAAGTGGTAAATCATGTACAGACAAGGTACGGATTTATCATACAAGAAATGTTATGAAAAAATTATTAATCGTGTTGATGCTTGTGATGCTGGTCGGTTGCGGTGGCAATTCCTCAAATACCGACAGCGGAAATGATGATGTATTAAGAGTCGGTATGGAATGCGACTATGCTCCGTTCAACTGGACTCAGGTTGAAGCCAACGATACTTCCGTTCAGATCTCTTCTGTAGACTATGCTGACGGATATGATGTCGTAATCGCTTCTATGATCGCCGAAAAGATCGGCCGTAAAGTTGAAATCGTCAAGACTGACTGGGATTCACTTATTCCTTCCCTCAATGCCGGTGCGATCGACTGCATTATTGCCGGTATGACAGAAACACCGGAAAGAGCTGAAGCCGTAAACTTCACTACTCCTTACTATGAGTCAGACATGGTCGTAATCGTCAGAGCCGATTCCGAACTGGTTAATATCGATGATATTCAGCAGCTTGCCGGATACAACGTCTTAGGTCAGGCCAATACCACTTATGATGAAATCATCGATCAGATCGAAGGTGTCAATCATATGACTCCGTTAGCTACTTATCCGCGTATGATCTTATCGCTCACTTCCGGTGAAGCTGATGCGATCACAGCTGAAATGCCTGTTGCCAACGGTGTTATTGCCGCTAACCCTGATTTAGCGATCGTCAGATTTGCTGAAGGAAAAGGATTTGTTGTTGATACTTCCGTTTCCATCGCTGTCGCAAAAGAGAACACTGAACTTCTTGATGCGATCCAGAATGCTTTAAATACCATTTCCGATGCAGAAAGACTGCAGATCATGGAAGCAGCCGTAAACAGACAGCCAGCCGTAGAGGAATAAAATGTCTTTTCAGAAGTGTTTTGAGATTATCTTAAAATATTATCCGAGTTTCCTTTTAGGTATCAGGACTACTTTAATAGTAGCCTTATCCGGAACACTGATCGGTCTTATTATCGGTTTATTTGTGGGCGGTATCAGAGCCATAAAACTCGATAAGACCGCATCAGGACTTAATAAAACATTAAAAGCCATTATAGATGCGATCCTTAAGGTATACATCGAAGTATTCAGAGGCACACCGATGATGGTCCAGGCCGTCTTCATTTATTATCTTGTCTATACCAATATCGTTCATTGGAACAAGATGGTGGCAGCTATCTTTGTCATCTCCATCAATACCGGTGCATATATGGCCGAGATCGTCAGATCAGGTATTCAGGCCGTTGATCCGGGACAGAATGAAGCGGCAAGATCGCTTGGCATGTCTTCGATGCAGACGATGATGAATATCGTTTTACCGCAAGCCATTAAAAATGCCTTCCCGGCCATCGGTAACGAGTTGATCGTCAATATCAAGGATAGTTCCGTCTTAATGATCATTTCGATTACCGAACTGATGTTTCAGTCGAATTCGATTGCCGGTACGACATACAGATTTACCGAGACATATTTTGTTACAGCCATGATTTATCTGTCTTTGACGACAATCTCAAGTATCATACTAAATGCAATCGAAAAGAAACTGAATCATACCAGAACTTCCTTACCGCAGTCCGATACAAATGCTCACAGTATGACGATTGCTCAGAAAGGAGCCGATTATGCCGATAATTGAAGTCAATAATGTCCGAAAGAGTTTCGACAAACTCGGTGTTCTCAGTGATATTTCCTTCACGGTCGAAAAAGGCGAAGTCGTCTGTCTGATCGGCCCTAGTGGTTCAGGTAAGTCAACGATGCTTAGATGCATCAATCTGCTTGAAGATATCGATGAAGGACAGATCGTTGTCTTAGGACAGGATATCAACAAAATCAAAGATATCAATGCCTACCGGAAGCAGGTCGGTATGGTCTTCCAGCAGTTCAATCTCTTCGCAAATATGAACGTTATCGAAAACTGTATCTTAGCGCAGGTTAAAGTTCTTAAAAAAGACCGTAAGAGTGCCGAAGAAACAGCCATGGAACAGCTTAAAAAGGTCGGTATGGGTGATTTCGTTTATGCCTACCCTTCTACCTTATCCGGTGGTCAGAAACAGCGTGTGGCCATTGCCAGAGCGCTGTGTATGAATCCCGAAATCCTTCTTTTTGACGAACCGACATCAGCCCTTGATCCGGAAATGGTAGGAGAAGTCTTAAGTGTCATAAAAGATCTGGCCAATGAAGACATGACCATGATCGTAGTAACGCACGAAATGGGTTTTGCGAAAGATGTTGCGGATAAAGTTATCTTTATGGATGATGGTCTGATCGTTGAAGAAGGAAAACCCGAACAGATATTCAATAATCCGAAAAACGAAAGAACAAGACAGTTTTTATCAAGAATATTATAAGAGGACTTACACAAGTCCTCTTATTTTATAAGTCGATTCTTTCTACTCTTATATTCCCATCATCCAGGAAATATACTCTGGCATATGACGGTTTACTTAAATCTCGGTTATACAATGTACTTCCCGGATTTATAAATCTAATATTCGAATGCGTCTTATCATAGAAAGTATGTGAATGCCCGAAGAAGACCACATCAACTTCCTCTAATCTTGCTTTCTCGATCATTGCTTTCATCGAATATACATAACGTGTTCCATGGAAAATCAATATACGATGTCCGCCGACTTCAACGATTCTCTGACTCGGATAATCAAATCGCCAGTCATTGTTGCCTTCGACCGAAATAAACGGTGCTATCTCCTCAGGAGGCATCAGAGAATCTCCGCAATGAAAATAATAATCACAGGCCGGATTATCAGATAAAATTTTATTTATGGAGTCGATATCTCCATGATTATCCGAACATAGACATATTTTCAGCATCTAAGCAGAAAATCCTCTCCCTTTATAAACTCTCTGTCACTCAGATCGCCAAAACCGATCTGTCTCATACATTCATAAGCACCAATGGCTACACAATTGGATAAATTGAGACTTCTGGCATCTTTTCTCATCGGAACTCTGTAACATTTATCAAGATTGTTTTTAAGAATCTTTTTATCGATTCCGGTCGATTCCTTACCGAAAACCAGATAAATATCTTTATCTTTTTCAAATACACATTCCGTAAATGACTTTAAGGCATATCTTGTGAAATAGACAAACTGCCCTTCTTTGTCCTTAATGAACTCATTCCAGTTTTTATATACTGTGTAATCAAGTTCCTCGATATAATCCATTCCGCATCTTTTAAGATGTTTTTCATCAAGCGAAAAACCCAGAGGCTCGATTAGATGAAGTTTCATTTCAAAAACGCTGCAGGTACGCATTATATTGCCTGTATTCTGAGGAATTTCCGGTTCATAGAGAACGATATTAATCATTCCTTACCTTCCTTCCGTTAAGAGATTTTAAGATCATATAGAATACTACCAGTAACGCTATAAAAGAAACCACAATAATTGTTACCAGATGGAAGAAGAATTCCGGCGGAACGATCATGATCAGAATATCTTTTCTTAAATCCAGTAGCCATAAATCATTTCCGGAAAAGAAGATATGATGGAACATTGTCCAGAAGGAATCAAAATCAATAACGATCCATAATCCCAGTATTCCGATAACTATTCCGGCATAAAACAAAACTTTTCTGTATGTATAATACAGATCATTAAGATCTTTTTTATAGATCAGATAGATCATCAGAACCGAAAAGACTATACCGGAAATAATCAATAAATAATTAGCGGTAAGATTTAGTTTTCTGACATCCACCATATGCAGTTTCTCATCATCGGTGAATATTTCTCTGAGTTCTCCGTTTACGACCATCTGAATATCCAGTGAAGCATCCGGATCATTAAGATAATTCAGGGTAAAAGAAGTCAGTTCCTTAAGATCTTCATTTGAGATACCGATATGTTCGGCAATACTTTTGCCATAGAGTTTCAGACGGTTATGTTCGGACTCATAGAAAGATTCGTTAAATGACCAAAAATGTACTGCCAGCAGAAACGAAAACAGTACATAAGATAAAGATATAACAATATTTATGATTTTTTTATAATTTGTCTTTGGCATCGATAATCCACTTCTTCAAAGCTTTTGCCCGATGAGAATACTCGTTTTTATATTCTTCACCAAGTTCAGCTTCAGTCTGATTATATTCAGGAATCAGAAAGATCGGATCATATCCGAAACCTTTTGTTCCGGCAACTTTTTCCGCTATTTCACCTTCATTTACACCCTTGTAGTAGTAAACATTGGAATCCTTGTCAATAAAGCACATGCAATCCACAAACTGTGCTCCTCTGTTTTTGATGTCTTTCATAATATCGACGATATAGGCACATTTTTCAGGATAGCTCATTTCAGGCAGGAAACGGGCAGAATGGATTCCCGGACGTCCTCCCAAATAATCGATGCAGATCCCCGAATCATCCGCAATCGTCGGCAGATTGTATAAATCATGGTAGAAACGGGCTTTTATATAGGCGTTTTCTTCAAATGTTTCACCATCTTCAACAGGTTCTTCAGAACAGTTAAAATCCTTAGGGCATACTAATTCCAGTTCAATATTATTACGTAAGAGAATATCTCTTATTTCCTCTATTTTGTGGGCGTTATTTGAAGCGATAAATAATTTATTCATATATAAAAAATACTCTATAAACAGCTTTTTTTCAATAAGATGGATTATTAAAAATCGATCAGGTTTTTACCTAATCGATCGTGAATTTTTCAATTATAGTCTGTACCAGCGGATTTCTTACGACATCTAGATTGGTGAATTCCGTAAAGCCGATATTCTTGATATCTTTAAGCTTGGAAACGGCAATGACAAGACCGCTGTTATTCTTACGGATATTGAGGTCGATCTGTGTAATATCGCCGTTAACGATCATTTTGGAGTTGAATCCCAGTCTTGTTAAGAACATCAGCATCTGTTTATCCGTAGTGTTCTGCGCTTCATCCAGAATAATGAAGGCTTCATTGAGAGTTCTGCCTCGCATATAAGCCAAAGGCATTACTTCCACAATGCCCTTTTCCAGCATCTTATCCTTCTGTTCGGAACCAAGGATCATATCTAAAGCATCATAGATAGGCATCAGATAAGGATCGATCTTTTCTTTTAAATCACCAGGTAAAAAACCAAGAGATTCCCCTGCTTCAACTGCCGGACGGGTAATTATGATTTTATTGACTAAACCTTTTTTAAGATAAGAGACAGCCAGTAAGACAGCTAAAAATGTCTTACCGGTTCCGGCCGGACCGATACAGAATACTAAATCATTATTTTTAACAGCTTTGACAAAGTTATACTGATTGACTGTTTTACATTTAAAAGGTTTTCCGTTATTTGAATAACCAATTATTTCACTCTGAAAACTCTGCTGCTGAGTATCATTAATATTAATGAACGACTGTTTAATAAAGTCGTAGTCTATTAAATCGGCCTGACATTTAGAAACTATATAATCAAGATGACGGCTGAACTTTTCAAAAAGCTCTTCATCATCACTTAACAGTTTGAAATAGTTATCGCGGTAAACAATTCCGCAGTCATAGAGTTCTTCCAACAATTCGATATTACTGTCGTTAACTCCGACGATGTTTTTAATATTTTCCTGATTTAATCCTGTAAATCTGTATTCCATATCTCTATTTTAAGGTATATGTATATTTAATTCTATAAATGATTCAGCCATTCAGTGGCGCCAGTATACAAACACGCATTTAAACCGCATTTATTGGCGTTTTTAAGTGCTTCTTCGATATTCGTATTTTTATTCATGGAATCAATAAAACCTGCCACAAAGCTATCTCCTGCGCCTGTAGAATCGATACATACTATATCTTTTTCCGGTTTATACATTTTCCCGTTAAATAAACATCCTTTAGAAGAACATTTGATAATCACATTCTTTATTCCGCATTCTTTCAAAATCTTTTCGCAATGCAAAATATCATCATAATCACATAAGATCTTGGCTTCTTTTTCATTACAGAAGAAATAATCGATATGTTTCAGATACTTCAGATCTCTGGCTTTTTCATTATTCTTTGGCGTTGAACAGTCTACAAACAGTTTTATATCTCTTTCTTTTATGCTTCTGAATAATACTTCCAGTTTCTCTTCATTCATAAGTTTAGATATAAATAAAGAAGCATAAGAAACTATCTCACAGTCATCATCGATCTTTATATCATCAATGTCCAGCATTCTTACTGATCCGTTTTCACTTCCGACAAAAGATCTTTCACCGTCATTATCAATGAATACCAGAGATATATATGTATCAATATCTTTCTTATAGATATTTTCGTTATACTCTATTCCATTTTCTTTCAGTTTATTGATAATGTATTCACCGTAAAAATCATTGCCTAATACGGTAATCAGTTTCACATCATTATTCAGTTTCTTTAATACCAGTGTTTCATTTAAGGCATCACCGCCTAAATATGTGCTCATTCTGCCCGTTTTATAAGAACCGGAAAAGAACTTTTCCTTATCGACATTTTCAATCAGAAGATCCACACAGGCAGCACCGATAACATTTATCTTTGACATAACTTGATTATATCCTACAAAAAGAAAACCAACATAATGTTGGCTTGTCTTATTTGGATCTTCTTAATTTTCTGGCGTTTTCACGTTTAAGTCTCTTTTTGATACCAGGCTTAACGTAATACTCTCTTTTTCTTGCTTCGAGAAGAGTGCCATTACGAGATACTTGTCTCTTAAAACGACGTAAAGCATCATCTAACTGTTCGTTTTCTTTAACAACAACCTTTGCCATAATTTCACCTCCTCTTTTTTCAGACATGTTTTATTATAACCAAATCTTTTTCAAAATAAAAGATAAATCTGATAATTATTGAACTACTTCTTTTTCTTCGTTTCTGCGCTTTTCCATGAATTTGTTTACGTAATGCTTATCGCCATAGTAGAATTCTCTGCCCAGACCCATCGACATGAATCTTTCATTACCTTTTCCGATAATGATCAGGGTATCATTCTCATTCATGATCTCGATCGCATTTTCAATAGCCTGGGATCTGATCGGGATACAGATCACTCTGCTGCCATTGATATATTTATCACATCTTTCCAGAATCTCCATTACTTCTGATTCCAGTGATTCGTTCTCCGTCAGAATAATGACATCCAGATATTCATTACACAGATTCATGATTCTTTCTAAGCGCTTATCACCATCGGAATAGTTGATACTGATGACGCCTATTGCCTTATTCTTCTGTCTGACGAAGCCGGCATATTTGCATACTTCTTCGATCGAATTGATATCATAGGCACAGTCAATAATGACGTTATATTCCTTATCGACTCTTTCCATTACACCGTCAACACACGGAACGTTTTCCATATAGCTGATGATATCTTCCAATTCATAACCTTTCTGATGCAAAGCCACGATCGCAGCTGTCAGATTATAGACATTGCATCTGCCTTGAATCGAAGATCTGATCGGATATGTTTTTTCTTCATGAACAAGCTTATAGTTGATTCCGTCTTTGGAGATCATGATATCTCTGATCTGATAATCCGCGATTGTCGAAGTACCGTAACTTACACAGCCTTCAAAACACTCTTCCAGTTCATCGTATGATTCATCATCAATATTCAGAATAACTTTAGAATCATTCTCCAGTGTATAAAGATATCTGCGGATATAGGCATAATAATCACTGGACTGGAATTCACTGGAGTTGCGGTTTGTGCAGGTATAAATGACACAATCCGGAGTGATACTGTCCAGTTTCTGCAGGTTCAAGGCTGAAGCGCTAGCTTCAAAAGTGCAGGCCTTAACACCGTTTTTCTTCATCGTATCCAGCAGTTTAAGGTTATCAAGAATATTTAAAGTCGCAAAGGAAGAATTGAGTTCCAGACCGTTGTATCTGATACCAAGAATGCCAATATACCCGCATGAGGTTTTAGAGTTCAGATAATAATTGATGAAGCTGGCCACCGAACATCTTCCGTAGTTACCTAAAACAACATACTTATCCATGCCTTCATTCGGATTATTATAGAACTTATTCGCAACCTTGGTTAATGTGTTGTTGACATTAGCTACTTTGATATAGATAGCTTTGAATTTCTGTTCCTGTTCCTTGGAATAAACAATTACCTTGGCACCGTTTTTGATCGCTTCTTCGATATAATCATGTCCATCGTATTTGATTCCGTCCAGACAGAAAAAGATCGCGTTTTTCATCGAAAGACGGCTGTCGATCGACAGCTGTTCTATTTCCAGATCCGGTGCACCTTTAAAGAGTTTACTTAACAGCACTTCCGATTACCTCTTCATCTACATTTTCTATCTTAACATCAAATACTTCGCCTATCTTCAGGCTTCCCGGTATTTTAACGTAGAAATACTCCTTACAGTAACCGTAGGAATTTCCGTCGATATTTCTTTCGATCAGCACTTTAACTGTTTTACCGATAAAAGTTCTGCGATATTCTTTCGTTATCTCTTTCTCCAGATCCATTACCCTTCTAACTCTTTCTTTTTTGATTTTGCCATCAAGATGATTATTCATCCTGTCGGCTGCGGTATTGGTTTTCCTGGAGTATGGGAATACATGTATAAAAGAGAATTTCAGTTCTTTCAGATTATTGATGGTATTCTCAAACAGTTCATCGGTTTCACCTGGGAATCCGACGATCAGATCGGTTGAAATACTGACATCAGGGATCTGTTGCCTTATATAAGCTACTCTATCTTTGAATTCCTCGATCGTATATGGACGGTTCATCGCTTTAAGGATCATATCATCACAGGACTGAACCGGAATGTGGAGATGATGTGCCAGTTTATTTCCTGATTTCATCAGATCGATGATTCTGTCATTTATTTCCGTTATTTCAATTGAACTTAATCTGATTGTTTCTAGTCCTTCGATTTCCGACATATCCTTTAATAGCATATACAGATCATACTCGCCGTCATTGTATCTTCCGGTATGAATACCCGTTAAAACAATTTCTTTGTTTTCTTTAGAAAGGATTTCGGCTTCTTTTAATAAACTGATATGATTACCGCTTCTTTCCCTGCCTCTGGCATAAGGAATGATACAGTATGAACAGAACTGATTACAGCCATCCTGTACTTTCAGGAAAGAACGTGATTTGGTCGGATAAGATTCGATAAAAAGTTCTTCAAATTCCTTGTTTACTTCCTTATGGACATTATTCTTTTTTACTCCATTCAAAATAAGCTCAACAATTCGATCTTTTTCATCGGAACCTATTACCAGATCCACATCCGAAAAGACGTCCGTATCGCCTTTAATCTGGCTTAAACAGCCTATTGCGCAGATATAGGCGGAAGGATTGTTTCTTCTGGCATCATGAATGAATTTTCTGGTTTTGGCTTCAGCTGTATTGGTTACACAACAGGTAAAAATCAGATAGATATCCGCTGAAGATTTGAAATCAACTTCCGTGAAATATTTATTCATGTTTTCTCTGACGAAAGTGGCTTCGTAATCATTGACCTTACAGCCAAGAATCATCATTGCATATTTTTTCATTGACATTTACCTACGATAATACTGCTCATATATAAAGCTGCCGTTTCAGCTCGTAAAATCCTTTTTCCCAGACTTACGGACTCGAAGCCCAGTTCACAGATCTTTTTATATTCGTTATCTTCAAAACCGCCTTCCGGTCCGATGATATAGGAAATTGATGATGATTTATCAATGTCCGTGATATTCTTTTCCGCTTCATAGCAGATATAGTTCTTTTCACTCATATATTTTGAAAGATCTTTAACGTTTGTGCATAAATAAAGTTCCGGAATCAGATTACGATGTGACTGTTCCGCTGCTTCTTTGATGATCTTATTTATTCTGACCAGTTTCTTTTCATCTTTGACTTTTACGACACTTCTTACTGATTGATAAGCTACGATTCTCTTTACACCCAGTTCCACCAGTTTCTGTACACACATTTCAAATTTGTCGTTCTTTATTAGAGACATGATACAGGTAACATCACAGTCAAGTTCATTATTCTCGTTAAGTTCTTCATCGATATGACACTGATAATTATTGATCAGATGGGCATGAAAAACTTTATGTGAAGCATCACAGATCCTAAAGGTATATTTATCATCTTTACGCAAAACCTTGATCAGATGATAGAGATCTTCATTATTCATTTCAAGATCATCACCGACACAGATTTTTTTATCCGTAAAATACTGCTGCATAAATAAATTATAAATCAAAAGGACAAGTTTCTACTTGTCCTTGTCTTCCTCATCTTCATTCCTGAAAGTAATCTTAACTTCATTGACTTTCTTGGAATCCGCATCCGTTACTTCGATATGCATATTCTTGAAGTCGAAGTTATCTCCTTTCGAAGGAATCTTGTCTAACATGTCGATGACCCAGGCTGAAGTGGTATTGAATTCATAGTCCTCATCTATTTCGATACCGAAATGCTCGAACATATCTTCGTAATCGACATCAGCTTTGACCAGATAAGTATTGTCATCCAGTTTCTTATAGTATTCGACAACATGGTCGTGTTCGTCATAGATCTCACCGACAAGCTCTTCAAGGATATCTTCCATTGTGATGATACCCTGCGTTCCTCCATATTCATCGACAACGACCGCCATGTGTGATTTGGAAGTCTGGAACTGTTTCAGTAATGAAGAGATCTTGACCTGTGGCGAAGTGAATATAACGTCTTTCAGGATCTCTCTGATATTTGTGGATTTCTCGTATAAGAGGTGGTAATAGAAGTCTTTTTCGATCAATACACCGATGATATTATCGATATTTTCTTCATAGACCGGCAATCTTGAATAACCGGAATCTCTGTATTTGAGTTCGATCTCTTCGATCGTATCCTCATCGACATCGATCGCAATGACATCGATTCTAGGTGTAAGTATCTCACCGACATCCAGATCATTGAATTCCAGAGCATTCGTGATCAGATCGGCTTCATGGTCTTCAATATCGCCTTCTTCATTGGCTTCTTCGACCATGGTGATGAACTCATCAGTCGAATAGCTGTCGCTGGTATCACCGAATATCGAACTGAAAATCTTTTCGAAAGAATTAAAAACAAAAGTCAGAGGTGTAAACAGCCATACCAGTAACTTTAATAATGGAGCCCAGGACATCGCGAACTGTTCCGGCATATGCTTGGCGATATTCTTCGGAATGATCTCACCGATGATCATGATCACAATAGTCATGACGATCGAAGATACGGTAACACCCTGCCCGCCTAATAGATTGGTGAATAAGACGGTTGCCAGAGATGCGGATACGACATTGACGATCGTATTGCCGATAAGAATAGTCGTCAGCAGCTTGGAAAAGTTTTCTGTCAGAGCATAGGCTTTTTCCGCTCTCTTGTTTCCGGCATTAGCCAGAGCCTTGAGTTTGATCTTGTTTAAAGAGGAAAAAGCAGTCTCAGACGCACTGAAAAAGCTGTAACACAGAACGAGAATCGATATTATTAGCAGAAGATCAGAATTACTCATAAAAACACCTCATTCCTGAAGTGTTGTCACAGCTCGGTAAAGGAACATCTTCTATTTTGTACATAACGATAGTATTTTATCAGAATACATTTTCAATTACAACTTACATTAACCCATTAAAAAAGTTCTCAATTAAGAGAACTTTAGATCCTTGATTTGAAGAATGACGGAACATCATCTTCTTCTTCAGGCAAGGTTTCAACCTCTTCGATATTACTGATATATTCGTTCTTTTCTTCTTCTCTTTCGATCGGAACAGTTGTCTGCCTGTCAAAAAGTATATCGGTATTGACTGAAGAACTTGTATGTTTCGTATTAGGAAGATCAAATCCGGTCGCAATGACGGTAACGATGATCGCTTCACCCAGTGATTCGTTGATCGCAACACCGTAGATGATATCGATATCGTTGCCGGCAGCTTCCTTGATGAAGTCGACCGCAATTGAAGAATCCTGCAAGGAGATTGTCGGACCACCGGTAATATTGATGATGGCCGATTTTGCACCCTTGATATTTGCTTCAAGTAAAGGTGAACGGATTGCTCTAGCAGAAGCCTCTTTAGCCTTGTTTTCACCCTGAGCCATACCGATACCGATCAAGGCTGTGCCTTTACCGGCCATAACGGTTCTGATATCCGCAAAGTCCAGGTTGATGAAAGCCGGAACGGCGATCAGATCGGTAATGGTCTGAACACCCTGACGTAAGACATTATCAGCTTCCTTGAATGCTTCCTGCATCGGAATCTTGCCGATGACGCTCAAGAGCTGGTTATTGGAAACGATAATAAGTGAATCTACATACTGTCTGATATTTTCGATACCGACTAAAGCCTGGTCCATTCTCTTTCTGCCTTCAAAGGAGAAAGGTTTGGTAACGATACCTACAACAAGTGCACCGATCTCTCTGGCGTACTTGGCAAATATCGGAGCAGCACCTGTACCGGTTCCGCCGCCCATACCGCAGGTAATGAAGACCATATCTGCACCGGCTAAAGCCTTTTTGATTTCTTCCTGAGATTCCAGAGCTGCCTTCTGGCCCATTTCCGGGTTACCACCGGCACCTAAGCCTTTGGTTAATTCTCTGCCCAGAACGATTTTATTAGGACATTTTGACTGATTCAATGACTGGATATCTGTATTACAGACGTAAAAATCAACGCCTTTGACGCCGTCATTGACCATGCGGCTTACCGCATTGCATCCTGCACCACCAACACCGAAAACTTTAATACGTGCTACTTGGTTATATTCAGGTTTGATCGTCATTTAGTTTCCCCCTTTTTCAATATATTGTTTGAACAGGTTCTTTATTTTGGTGGTAATCGTTGCACCCTCAGAATCAAGTTCCTTCTGGTCGATCATTGAATCATATTTCAGCAGATCGATACAGTTAACACTAAGATTATTCATTAATACTTTATCACGATAAATGAAGAATGTGCCATATAATGCGGTAAATGAAGGATCTCTGACCCCGATCGTATCAGGATAATAGGTCTTTACATCGCACTCGGCTTTGATCTTGATGACATCAGCCAGTGCCTTCATCTGTTCGCCTTCACCGGTCAGAATGATTGAAGCACCTGTTTCGATAATCGGCTTGCACATGGTGATGAGTTTATCGCTTAAGACATCGATCGGTTTGGCTATGGATTCATTCAGCATCCTTGTGGTCATCGTTCTGGTAATACCCTCGTCTGTCCAGGCATATATTACATCATCAGGATTCTCAGATGTGTAATCTACGGAATATTTTACGAGTTTGATGATATCGTTATACGGAATATTGAAAGTCCTGTAGATCCTGTTGATCAGTGAATTCAATCCGTCAAAGACGATTTCCGTTGAAACGAGCTTTCCTTTAGATAATAAGGATAAATAGGTACAGGATCTGCCGATATCGACAATAATGATGCTTCGATTAAGTGATTCCTCGAAAAGTGCGGCTTCTTTAGCTACCGCATAGGTATTTAAGGCGATATCCAGAACTTTTACACCGCTGCTTTCTACTACGGAAACATAGTCATAGCAGATATTGATATCGGCGCATAACAAATCGATATCGACCAGTATTTCATTACAGAGTTCCTTTTCCGGAAGTCTTCTGGTATTGATACCGTTAACCTTATACTTAACAACCATCGGATTAACGATCATGACATCCTTATCGACTTTTGTTTTAAGAGAATTGCTGATTGCTTTGGCGATATCTTCCCTTTTTACGATTCCGCTTTCGACTATTACTTTACTGCGCAAAGGGAATCTCTTGAAGTTATAGGCAGGAATTACCAGAATAACCTGTTCGATCTTGGCGCCGATCTTGGCGGAAGTCTGATTGATGGCGTTTCTGATATCAGCAGACAGTTCTTCTTTATTGGAAATCTTAAAATCGCTGATCGCATTTGTCGCAAATCTCTCAGCTCTGATGATATTGAATCTGGTGTTATAGTATTCCCCGACAAGGAGTTTTATCTCATTTTCAGACAGTTCTATAGCAACATAAATCTGCTTGATATTATTTCCCATACATAGTTAATTTTAGCATAATTCCTTAGGTATAAATAGCTAAAATGAAATTCCATTTGCATTTATAAAACAGTTATGTTAAAGTAATAAAGCGTTAAAATCAAGAAAGGGGGCAAGCTGTATGTCAAGAGTTTGTGCTATCACTGGTAAAAAACAGATGTCTGGTAACAACCGTTCACATTCACTTCGTGCTACACGCCGTAAATGGAATGTAAATCTTCAGACCGTTACTATGATGGTTGATGGAAAACCAAAGAAGGTTCGCGTTTCTGCCCGCGCACTCAGAACTTTAAAAAATCAGGCTAAGGCAGCATAACTTCCGTAAGGAAGTTTTTTTATGAAAAGAAGGATATTTCTACCCTTCTCTATTCACATCTTCTGAGTTTTTCAACGTTGCTTACGATGTCTCCGTTGAAGACAAACGATCCAGCAACCAGTGCATCAGTCCCTCTGGACATCAGATCGTGAGCATTTTTATCGGAAACTCCGCCGTCGACTTCGATGATAAAATCGAGGTCTTTTTCTTTACGGTAAGCAGCAAGCTCTTCGATCCTGCCTAAGGCTTCAGGCATGAATGACTGTCCGCCGAAACCTGGTTCAACCGACATCATCAGGAAGATATCGATCTTGTCCAGCAACGGTTTAACCGTTTCAACCGGAGTTCCCGGTTTGATCGAAATACCGGCTTTCAGATACATGCCATGGATCTTATCGAGCAGTTTGGCGCATTTATCAATATCGTTATAAGCCTCATAATGGAAAACAATCGAATCAGCTCCGGCTTTCGCAAAAACATCGGAATAATAATCCGGATCGGAAACCATCAGATGGACATCCAGAAATAAGTTTGTATTTCTTCTGAACGTCTGCAAGATTCCCGGACCGAAGGTCAGGTTCGGTACAAAATGACCGTCCATTACATCGAAATGGATCCATTCGACCGACTTATTTAAAGCCTCGATCTCTTCCTTGAAGTTATCAAAATGCATTGAATAAACAGATGGCGAAACTATCATTATTATTCATCCCTTTCCGTATAGTAATAGATTATGACATTGAGATCGGCAGTCTTATCAAAAGTCTTGCCGAGCTCAGGAGTAGTTTTGATTACGGTATTCACATTGGAATCCTTTAATTCTTCATCCGTGAAATAAGAACGGTCTTCAGCCGAAAGCGTATATGATACTTCATTTTCTTCAAGATATCTGATCGCTTCACCGACATCCCAGCCGATCAGATCAGCCAGTACGACCTCGTTATTTTCCAAAGCATATTTGATTGTTATCTCATTATTCTGTGAAGCATCGAACTTTGTTCCAGCCGGTAATGACTGTTCCAGAACGATGCCCGGATTTTCATCGTTTTCCACCGGTATGAGTTTTACATTGAAGTTCAGACTTTTTAATTCATCTCTGGCTTCAGCATAATTCTTTCCGACATAATTGCCTAATACGGAATATAAGCCATTGGAAACAGTAAGTTTAACTTTACTGCCGGATTCAACTTCCTCATTGGCAGCCGGATTTGAAGAAATGATATGATCCTTTTCAATATCATCGGATAAGATCCAACTGATACGCGAATCATCAACTTCCAGATTCTTTTCTGCCAGTAAATCACGGGCTTCCTGAACTGTAAGATTTCTTAAATCAGGTACGGTGACCATCTTGTCTTTATTACCGATAACTCCTGACAGGAATAATACCAGTGCCAGGATAAGAGCTGATAATACAGTTACACTGATCAGGAAAACAACAGAGAAAGCCGAATTTCCTTTGCCTTTCTTGGTTTTGGCAGTATCGGAGATATGAACATCTTCCTGAGGCTTAATGAGACTGTCATCACTCAAAACCAGTTTCGGATCATCACGATGTTCCTTCTTGAGACACTCTTTCAGATCCTGAAGCATCAGAGCGATATTCTTGTATCGATAGTTAAGATTCTTGGCAGTAGCTTTAATAATGATATTTTCAACCGATTGAGGTATCTCCGGATCAAAACTTCTGACTGAAGGGATCGTACCCTTGATATGCATTAAAGCTACCTGGACAGGTGTTTCGGCTTTGTATGGTACATCGCCGGTCAGCAGCTCGTAGAAAACAATACCTAAAGAATAGATATCAGACTGCATTGTGGCATGTTTACCTTTAGAGAGTTCCGGAGCCAGATAATGAACTGAACCCAATACCGAATCCTTATGTGTTATCTGCATTGCTCCGCTGGCCAAGGCAATACCGAAGTCGGAGAGTTTGATCGTTCCGTCATCTTTGATCAGAACGTTCTGTGATTTGACATCTCTGTGTATGACGTTATTACGATGAGCTTCCATCAGAGCACCGGCCAGCTGTTTCATCATCCACACAGCCTCTTTATAAGGTATAGGTCCCCTCTTCTTGATCAGCTGTTTCAGCGTATAACCTTTGACATATTCCATGACGATATAGTGTTTATCACCGTCATCACCGACATCATAGACGTCAACGATATTCGGATGCGAAAGCTGCGTGACCGCACCGGCTTCGCGTTTGAATCTCTCTAAAGCCATATCATCATCGGCCATATCCGATTTCAGAACTTTAACGGCTACTTCCCTTTTCAGAATCGTATCAAAAGCGAGGTATACATCAGCCATACCGCCTTTTCCCAGTAATTTAACGATTCTGTATCTGTTTCCAATATAGTCCGACATCGTCTACCTCTTTACCAGTACAACAGTAATATTGTCAAAACCGCCCTTTAACAGAGCCAGGTCTTTAAGATCTTCCGTCTTTTCCTGGACGCTTTTTTCCTTGTCTAGAACGATCTTTGTTATTTCTTCATCCGAAACATAAGCATGTAAACCATCCGAACAGATCAGATAATAATCCATGTCCTTTACTTTATGGATATCCGGAGAACATGATGGGAAAATACCGATTGCTTTCACCAGATAATGTTTCTTAGGATGGTTTATTGATTCTTCATAGGTAATCTGACCTTTTTCCAGCATCTGATTTACCAGTGTATGATCATTTGTCAGCCTCACACACAGATCATCCATAAACCCGTATACTCTTGAATCACCGCAATTGATAGTGATAATGCCTTTAGATGTCATCATAATACCGGTAAGAGTTGTACCCATGCCTTCATATTGAGAGTATTTATTAGACAGATCATAAACATGTTTATTGGCAGAAGCGATATGATACATCAGATAGTTGGTCGCATCTTCCGCAGTATCAAACGGACCGGATTCCTTAAAAGCGAGTTCAAAATATTTAATAACTTCCCCGCTTGCTACTTCGCCTGCTTTACCGCCCCCGATTCCATCAGCTACCAAAACTAAAAAATCACCATAATTATTGGCAATGGCGATATAGGAATCCTGATTCATTTCTCTTACCAGACCGGTATCCGTCAGACAGTAGTATTCCATCTATTCTATTTTATATTATTGGCTCGCAGTTGACCACAGGCCGCATCAATGTCGTCACCTTTTTTCTGACGCAGAGTTACGGCTACATTATTCTTCTTTAATAGATCATAAAAACGCAAGGCATTCTCATCATCGGATGTCTCAAAATCCTTTTCCGATACCTTATTGTAAGGAATCAGATTGATATAGGCATTCATACCCTTAAGCAGCTTTCTGATCTCATCAGCTTCTTTAGGCGAATCATTTATTCCCTTCAATAAAAGATATTCAAAGGTCAGTCTGCGGTTATTGATCGAAGCATAATCTTTTAATGCTTCAAATAATACTTCCAGAGGATATGCCTTATTTATCGGCATCAGTTTATCACGTAATTCATTATTCGGCGCATGTAAAGAAATGGCCAGATTATACTGCAGATTCTCTTTCGCAAATCTTTCGATTCCCGGCACAACGCCACATGTCGAAATGGAAATATGTCTTGAACCGATTTCTAAACCAAACGGATCATTAATGATGCTTAAGGCTTTCATGACGTTATCGTAGTTGTCAAACGGTTCTCCTGTTCCCATAACCACGATATTTCCTAATCTTTTACCGTCAAGATCCAGTTCTCTTTGGATCATTAAAGCCTGACAGACTATTTCACCGGCACTCAGATCACGCTGTTTCTTTAATAATCCGGAAGCACAGAAACTGCAGCCCATATTACAGCCAACCTGCGAAGACAGACATGCTGAATAGCCGTATTCAAAAATCATCAGTACGGATTCGACCAGAGCTCCGTCACTCATCTTAAAGAGGAACTTCTTGGTTCCGTCTTTCGATACCTGTTTATCTTTGATCTCCAGTGTTTCAATTGAAAGATCTTCTTTCATCTTTTCGATCATCTTCTTGGAGATATCGGACATCTGATCGAAATCACTTATTCTCTTGTCATAAAGCCATCTGAAGATCTGCTTAGCATGAAAAGGCTTGAAATCATTTTCAAGCAGATAGTTTTCCAGATCTTTTAGTGACAGACTGTATATCGATCTCATTTTAATTCTTCTTTAATTTGGCGTAATAGAAACAGTCACCCATTTCATTTATTATTGTATCTTCTTCAAGTAAAAGATACATATCATGATTCTTCAGAAATTTTTGGATCTGTTTTTCGTTTTCTTTTCTGTTTAAAGTACAGGTTGAATATAATAATATGCCATCATCTTTAAGCAACGGATCCATAGCTTCCAGTAATGAATACTGGATGTTCTGTAATTCATCAAGATTCTCCGGTTTTATATGGAACTTCAGATCAGGTTTTCTACCGATTACACCCAGACCGGAACATGGCGCATCCAGCATGATCCTGTCAAATTTAATACTTATATGCTTACTTATTTCGCAGCCATCATAATTCAGATAATTGATGCCCGTAAATCCCAGTTTTTCTGCCATCTTTCTGATCAGTTCAACTCTGTTTTCATGAAGATCATTCGCATAGCAGTTTTCCGGTTTTAAAATATCCAAACTATTGAACAGTTTCGATCCCGGTGCTGAACATACATCAAGCAAAGTATTGTCCTTTTCCAGATCAAGATGTTTATATAATGAAGCACTGTTGTAATCCTGAACATAGAAATAGCCTTCATCATATAAAGATGTCGTCAAAAGATTTTTATCACAGGTAAAGATATCTTCATTGATTATACTGATATTCAGATTCTTAAGATCATCGTATGAACATTTATTCTTGTTGAGACGGTAATAAACCTGCGGAATCTTCTGATATACATCATTGATTTCCTTCATCTTTTCTTCGCCATACTGACTGTATAAAAGCTTATAGAGCCATTCCGGCTGATTATATCTGATATATTCTTTATCACTTTCTTTTAATTCCGTGCATTTATGCAAGATAGCATTTATAAAGGATTTCTCAAACTTGTTTTTGCCTAATTCAACATACTCGTTATTAACGACATAATCCTTTTCATTCAGATAGAATCTTTCATATAAAGCCATGCATAAAATCAGCTTTGTTTTTAATGAAACACTTTTCTTCGTTTCATCTTCAAACTGGTAACACAGACTCTCATTTTTTCTGAGTACGCCATTTACCAGATTGGTCACAAAAGCCCTCTGGATCGGTTCCAGATTATTCAATTCGTTACGCATCAGAAGGTTTGAATATGATTCGTTTCTGATCGTTTTGTACAAGATATTTAATGCCGTTTCCCGCTGATTCATCTTTACTCCATGTATAAAGGATCAACATCAATTTTAACACGCGACATATTATTCTTACCGATATAGGAATCAATGATCTTATTCACATCTTTTAACATCGATAAAAGATCTTTATCCATGATCAGAATCCTGTATCTTATCTGTTTTTTCAGTCTTCCCAGTTCATAAGGACGATACTTCTTATATGGAAGTTTTTCGATCATTTCATAAAGATAATTGACTGATTTTTCTATTCTTTCGTTATAGACATCGGATAAAACGATCTCGATAATATGCGAATAAGGCGGATATGAAGTCTTATTACGGTAATTCATTTCGATGTTATAGAAATACGTATAATCCTGATTCAGAACGGCTTTTATTGCATAGTGCTCGGTATTAAAAGCCTGAATGATGACTTTTCCGGAATTTTCGGCTCTTCCCGATCTTCCCGAAGCCTGCATCAGCAGATCAAATGTCATCTTGGCGGAATTGTAGTCCTGATGCATTAGTCCGGCATCCGCATTTAGTATTCCAACTAATGTAACATCCGGATAATCCAGACCTTTAGCAATCATCTGCGTACCGATAAGAATATCTATTTCATGATTCTCAAAGCGTTTCAGAATCTTTTCATGAGAACCTTTTTTATTAACGTTATCCCTGTCCATTCTTTCGATTTTTGCTTCAGGGAACATTTTATTCAGTTCTTCTTCTACCTTCTTTGTACCAAAACCATAGAAAAGCAGATCTCTTGAGTTGCAGTTAGGACATTTATCAGGCAGTTTATATATTCTTCCGCACTGATGACACTTTAAAACTCCTTCATCCTTATGGTAATTAAGCGGAGTATCACAGTCATTGCACATTAAAACCGATCCGCAGTTACCGCATTTAATAATCGGAGAATATCCTCTGCGATTTAACAGGATAATTGTCTGTTTTTTCAATAATAAACATTTGTTTATTTCTTCACGGAGAGGCTTACTTATAATATAAGAGCCTTTATTACGTATCTGATTATTCAGATCGATGATTTCTATCTGTGGTAAAGTCAGATTTATACGGTTTTTAAGCTCCAATAACTGATAATCGCCTTTTAAAGCTCTTGTATAAGAATCCAATGATGGCGTTGCGCTGGCTAAAAGTACTTTCGCATGATGAACCATTGCCCTTCTGAAGGCCACATTTCTTACGTGGTAACATGGTACATTATCTTGTTTATATGATGAATCGTGTTCCTCATCAATAATAATTAATCCGAGATCAGAAAAAGGTAAGAAAATCGAACTTCTCGTTCCGACGACGATTCTGACTTCCTTATTCTTTACCCGTTTATACTGTTCATATCTTTCCTGATCACTGAGTTCCGAATGATAGAAAACGACATCTGCAAAACGTTCTTTTACTCTTTCGATCATCTGCGGTGTCAACGATATTTCCGGAACCAGGATCAGTACATCCTTATCCTTTGCCAGATAATAACGGGCTAAATGGAGATATACTTCGGTTTTACCGCTTCCCGTTACACCGAAAAGAAGTGATACCATTTTATCGGTTGAAATGATATCTTCATATGCCTTTTCCTGTTCATTTGTCAGTTTCTTGAATGATGTCTGATCTATTTCTCTGTTTACAAAAACAGCTTCTTCTTCATATTCTTCGATTGCCTTGATATCTATAAGTTTTTTGATTATCGAAGTACTGATCTTACGTGCTTCTGCTGCTTCCATTCCTTCATAAATTTCATCATAGACTTCTCTCTGTCTTTTAGTCAGCTCAAAATCACCATCGTTTTTATGAAGTTTTCTGGCCATCTTCGGACCCTGATTATCTCTGACAGTTTTCAGAGTTTTCGGAAGCATTGAATTGAGACAGGAGATAAACGGTGAGATCGTCGTCCTTGAAAGCCAGGATGCCAGATCAAAGAGTTCTTCCGATATTACTGGACTCTCATCTATTACTTCTTCAATCATCAGTAATTCATAACCGTTTTCAGCTTTAAGTTCTTCTTTACTTTTATCCGTATATTCGCAGGAAACGACAATTGCGGTATTATCTGATGCATGGAATCTGATTTTCACTCGACAAAAACGTTCTACAGGACGCTCTGAAAGATATGTAAAAGGTCTGTTTACATTGAGACTTGCATTAGTGACATAGACCTGCAGCAGATACATATCCCCATTATAACAAAAGGAGCTAACCTATAGCTCCTTCCATATTGATCTTTAACAGCTGATTCAGTTCTACCGCATATTCCATCGGCAGTTCCCTGGTAAACGGTTCGATAAAACCGAGAATGATCATCTGTGTCGCGTCTTCTTTACTTAAACCTCTCGACATCAGATAGAATAACTGTTCCTCCGAAATCTTGGAAACAGTAGCTTCATGTTCGATGGTTGAAGTATTGTTCGAGATGATGTTGGTCGGTATCGTATCTGAAGATGAGATTTCATCCAGAATCAGGGTGTCACATTCGACTTTTGCTTTAGAATATACGGCTTTTTCCGACATTGATACCGTACCGCGATAATTTACCTTACCGCCGGTTCTGGCCAACGATTTGGAAATAATGGTTGATGATGTATGCGGAGCAAGATGGATCATTTTTGCTCCGGCATCCTGTATCTGTTTAAAGGAACCGACTGCTATAGAGATACAGACACCTCTGGCATATTCTCCCGCTAAAATACAGGCCGGATACTTCATATTGATATGGGAACCGATATTACCATCTATCCATTCCATAATACCGTTTTCTTCAACTAATGTACGTTTGGTTACAAGATTCAGAATATTCGATGACCAGTTCTGAACGGTCGAATAACGGCATTTTGCGTTCTTTTTAACGAATATTTCAACTACTGCAGCATGTAAGGAATCGTTGGAGTATTTAGGCGCTGTACATCCTTCTACGTAGTGCAGATCGGAATCCTCATCACAGATGATCAGTGTTCTTTCAAACTGGCCCATCTGTTCGGAATTGATACGGAAATATGACTGTAAAGGTTTTTCAAGTGTTACGCCTTTCGGTACATAAATGAATGATCCGCCTGACCAGACTGCTGTATTTAATGCGGCAAATTTATTATCCGCATAAGAGACAACCTTGCCGAAGTATTCTTTAAAAAGATCAGGACACTTCTTTAAAGCGGTATCGGTATCATAGAAGATAACACCTTTACTCTCCACTTCTTCAAGCATATTGTGGTAGACAACTTCGGATTCATACTGTGTGGAAACGCCGGCCAGAAACTTCTGTTCAGACTCAGGGATCTTCAGTTTTTCAAAAGTATTCTTGATCGTTTCCGGAACATCATTCCAGTCTTTTTCAACTTTTTCGGACGGTTTTTTATAGTACGTGAAATCATTGAAATCGATCTCGCTTAGATCAGGTCCCCATTTAGGCAAAGGCATCTCCAGGAACTTGTGATAAGCTTTTAACCTTAGTTCTAGCATCCATTCCGGTTCATCTTTGGCAGCAGAAATCTGTCTGATTACTTCCTCAGACAGACCTTTACCGGTATTAAAGATCGTAACATCCTGATCCTTAAAGTCGTATTTATAATCATCCTGGGAATTCAGGATATCTTTATTGTTTGTCGTATCCATTTATAAGATCCTCTATCGCATGAATACCGATCGTTCCGCACTTGATACGGTTAGCCTGCTGGTAAAGTGTATCAAAAGCATTGGCTTCATCGAGTTTATCTTCATCAAAAGGCTTTTCATCGATCATCTTGTAGTATTCGTTGATTATATCTTTGGCTTCTTCCAGATTCTTGCCTTCAATCAGATCGCACATGATATCGGTTGAAGCTGTACAGATCGTACATCCGACACCATCAAACTTGGTATCGATGACCTTTCCGTCTTCGACCAGCATATAGACTGTAACATCATCAATACATGAATCCGAAGCATTATGAACAGATCTGTATCTTTCATCATTTACAGTTTTCTTATTATTCGGATTATTGTAGTGATCCAGCATGATCTCTCTTTTTATTTCTTTGTCCATCATAATATACTGTCCACGCATTTCTCGATCGTCGTATCTTTGATCACGTCCACAAATCTGTCGATTTCTTCTTTTGTATTGTAGATATAAAACGATGCTCTGATCGTTTCAGTCACGCCGATGATATTGAATAACAGTTTTGCGCAGTGATTACCGCTTCTGACGGCAATACCTTGCTTATTGAAATATCCCGAAGCATCCTGAGAAAAGATACCTTTCAGGTTAAAAGTTACGATTCCGGCTTCTGAAGCACTGTTATAGATCTCGACATTATCGAGTTTTTCCAGTTTGGAGATAAAATACTCAGTCAATTCCTTGCCGTAAGAGGCAACATTGTCCATTCCGACTTTCTCCAGATATTCGACAGCTCTGTTTAAACCCAGTACGCCCTCAATACATGGCGTACCGGCCTCAAACTTCTCCGGAGTCTCTTTTAAAATAATGCTTCCATCATTATAAAAACGGGCATTCGAACCGCCGCCGTAGAATACCGGATCCAGCTGATCAAGCAGTTCATACTTGCCATAAAGAATACCGACACCGCCAGGTCCTAACATCTTATGTGATGAGAATGAAAGGAAATCCACATCCAGATCTTTCACATCGACTTTAAGATGCGGAACACCCTGGGCTCCGTCAACAGAAATGATCGCATTGTATTTATGCGCAATTCTGGTAAGTTCCTTTAAAGGATAAATATAGCCTAAAACATTAGATACATAAGGTAAAGCCACTACTTTAACACGATTATCTTTAAAGCACTCTTCATAACCAATAAGATCGATCATTCCCTTTTCATCCAACGGAGTATATCTGATCTCGCATCCTACTTCTTTGGCTGCCACGAACCACGGCAGGATATCCGAAGCATGTTCGATCAGACTTGTAAGAATAACATCACCTTTTTTCAGAAATTTCTTCGCAAAGTTGATGGCGACGATGTTTAAAGATGAAGTAGCTCCGTTCGAGAATACTATTTCTTCTTTCCTTTGCGCATTCAAGAATCTTCTGACAGTTTCTCTGGTATCGTCATATTCCTTGGATACCGCAAAAGAAATATCGTAGTCACCTCTGTGAATATTGCAGGTTCTGGTTTCATAGAATCTGATGACTTCATCGATTACAGGCTGCGGTTTAAAGGAAGTTGCGGCCGAATCAAAATAAATCAGATCCGGATTGTTTCTGATCATCGGAAAATCATTTCTGATCTTTTCTACATCGAACATATCTCATCCACCTTCTTTATCGCTCTTTCCTGTATCGCCTGCCCTTCGGCAAAATCATCATAGTAATTATCGGAAGGCATCAGATATGATCTTAAGATCAGATTCAATGCTTCCTTTTTATTCAATCCGCGGGAATTCATATAAAACAGTACTTCTTCATCGATCGTACCGGCCGCCAGTGAGTGGGATGCTTCAACATCGTTCTCATCGATATTCAAAACCGGTAGTACTCTTGCCTTCTTGGGATTATCGATCGTCAGACAGTGTGTCGACTGATGACACTTGCTGCGTTTGGCACCTTTGATTATCGTACCGATACAGTCCATCGAGAAGCTTGCCTGATCAAGACAGACGATATTGTTTGTGATATCGATATCCGAATCAGAACCCTCGTTATACAAATCAAAGATAATGTCTTTATTATTGATTCCCAGATATGTTGTATTGACACTTAATCTGGCATTTTTATCGACTTCTACCTTTGTATTCTGTTTCAGATCATACTGTTCCAGCTGGAGATAATTGATCTTAACATCGGCATTTTCGATTCTGCCCGAATCATTCAAAACCGCATTGCCCGCATGATCATTGAAAATCAGGATCGCATAAGATCCGTCTTTCAGATCATATTCGATATTGGCTTCAGCAGTATCGATAATTATTGTCATCGAGCGGTCAACAAAAAACTTTTCCGCACTGTTTATTATGAAACTAGGCATTCTTACCTCTTGGATTTCTGGCACAGGTGCCAAGTGAATATACTAAAGGTCTGCTTTCCTTAACCGGCTGGATCTTCAGTTCATCGTAAAGCCAGTCATAACCGTCAGAATCGATCTTATATACCAGTTCATCATCGCCTTCAACGACGATTTTTCCATCTACTATGACATGTGAATGGGTCGGTTTGATCATCGTAAAGAATCTTTCATAATGAGAAACGATCATTAAGCCCATATTTGATTTTTCTTTCAGTTCGATTATTGCATCAGAAACAAGTTTGATCGCATCGACATCCAATCCTGAGTCTATTTCATCGAGCATCGCAAAATCCGGATGAAGCATCATCATCTGCAATATTTCATTACGTTTCTTTTCACCGCCTGAGAATCCGTCATTTACAAAACGGTGTGCAAGATCTTCTTTCATCTTAAGCTTGGAGATGTTGCCTTCCATTTCCTTAATAAATTTGAAAAGCGAAATATTCTTTTCCAGTCTTGAATTGATAGCTGCTCTCAAGAAATCGGAATTAGTGACACCGGCGATCTCCTTTGGATACTGCATAGCCAGAAACAGACCTTTCCTGCTTCTTTCATCGACGCTCATACTCAGAAGGTCTTCACCATTAAGATAGATCGAACCTTTCGTTACTTCATAGGCAGGATGGCCCATGATCGTCTGCAAGAGTGTAGACTTGCCATTGCCGTTAGGACCCATGATCGCATGGATCTCGCCTTCATTGACCTCAAGGTCAATACCCTTTAATATCTCTTTTTCTCCGACATTTACATGAAGATTTTCTATAACGAGTTTATTCATATTAATCACCACTAAAGATTATAACACCTGTGTTTTATGATGGCTGGATTTCTATCTTTCTGAATTTTATCTGAATTTTAAGGCTTTAAATTGTATAAATATATCCGATTTATTATAATAAATAACGTTTGGAGGTTAATATGGACAAAAAAGAACTATTTAAAAAATACTGGTTCGTAGGTGTCATAGCGATTGCCTTATTAGCATTTGTCGGCATGTATGCGGCTGATGCGTATAAAAATAGAGATATTGTTGTGAACAACAAACAGATCGATGGCAAATATGTGGCGTATACGGTCGATGGTGAACCGGTATATGCCGATGATTTCTATGCATCATTATTCGAAACCAGCGGATTATCTCAGACGGTCGTAGCCTATGAAAGAGCGATCTTTGCGCAAGCTTACGAAACAACTGAAGAAATGATGACACTCGCCAGCAACTCAGCTGCAAGTATCTTATCCCGTTATTCACAGGAATATGTCGAACAGTCCCTCAAGAGTATGGGCTATACAAACGGCATCGATGATCTGAAACAGTATTACATCGATTCCCAGAAACAGGAACTCTTAGTCAAGGAATACATTCTGGCTCATCAGGATGAATACCTCGCTGACAAACAGGGAACCAATGGACGTGTCATTTACCACATCCTGGTTAAATGCGATACCACAGCCATCACCGATGAAGAAGGAAATATCACCGGTTATGAAGCAAATCCTACTGACGAACAGAAAGAAAAACTCACGCAGATTCAGGATGCTTTAAAAGCTGAAGATGCTTCATTCGAATATATCGCCTATTCCTATTCCGAAGATGGCTCTAGCTCCAACGGTGGCTATCTCGGTATGGTTAACGAAGAAAACAGAGGAAATTATGATGCAACATTCGCAGCAACTGCTTTATCTTTAGCTGAAGGTGAAATATCTGAACCTATCGTTTCTGCTTACGGATACCATATTATTAAAAATGCCGGTTCGACTGCCGAAAAGATCCTTGATGATTACTACTATCTGTCAGAACTGGAAAGCAGCTATCCGACGATGGCTGTCAAAGCTATCATGGCCAAAGGCGAAGAATTAGGATTTGAAATCGTTGATGAAGATCTCAAAGCCCAGATCGCTTCTCAGCTGGAAAGTGAGGAGAACTAAAGATGAAAAAGATAATTGTCGTATTATTTGCACTCTTACTTCTCGCAGGCTGTTCAAATAAAAATCATTATTCTTACCTGTCAGACGGTGATGATCTCATCTTTAAAGGTCCGAATGATGTAACTTATACCAAAAATGATCTGTATAAATCATTAAAAGTAAGTAATGAAGATGCGATTACTTCCGATATTCTCGATAAGATCGCCACAAAGATCGAAGGTGTCGATCTGGAAGCTCTGGAAGCTGAAGCCGATGAGCTGATCGAAACCTATCAGTCCTTAGGTTATGAATCATATATCGTAGCTTCATACGGTTCGGTTGATGCCTACAGAAAAGCCTATATTTCTACATTGCTGATGAATGAACTGGCTAAAGAATATGTCAGACTGAACTATGATTCCATGCTGGAAGAAAAGAAACCGGTCAAGATGCAGGTTGCCATCTTCGCAAGTGAAGAAGATGCTCAGAAGTGTATCGATGATGTCAACAGCGGTTCAACCTTCGATATGGCTGCCGTCAACAACAACGCCGAAAGTGCTCCTACCAGCAGTGTATATACCGATGATGATACTTCACTGGTTCTGGAAGTTAAGGAATATCTCAATTCCACCGACAATACCGGTTTATCTACCATTATCGTCAACACTAAAACAGCTACCGATACAGACGGTAACAGCGTTGAAACCAAGACATATTATGTATTGAACATTGAAAGCCGTAATCCTGATGATTTCAAGGATGATCTGATTCAGTTACTGGCATCAGGCCTTGATTCAAGTACGGTAAAGAGCTATTTCCTGGCAACTCATGAAATAGAATTCTTCGATCAGGATATCTATGAGCTAATGACTACAGCTTATGAGGTACTCAAATAATGTGCATCTTCTGCGAAATAATCAAAGGAAATATTCCTTCGAAAAAAGTCTATGAAGATGATGAAATACTCGCAATCCTAGATATCTCTCAGACTACCAAAGGTCATACTCTGGTAATGCCTAAGAATCATTATGAAAACTTCTTGGAAATGCCTGAAAATGAATTTGAACATTTAATGGGCAAGGTTCAGGAAATTGCCAAACAGGTAACGAAGAATCTTGAAGCCAATGGTTGCAATATTCTGATCAATACCAATGCGGTTGCGGGACAGAGTGTCATGCATACGCATGTCCATATCATTCCTCGCTATGATGAGAATGATACGATCACATTAAGTTTCAAAGAAAACGAATTTGATTTAGATCAGATTCTCGAACAGATCAAAGGCCGGAATTAACCGGCCTTTCATTATGGTCTGATCTGTATTCTTTCGATTGAAACAGGTATTTTCTTTTCTTCGTCTATTTCGATCACGACTCCGCAGAATATTGCCGGACCTTCCGCGATCGTATAAACAGTCTTTTGTTTTTCAATATTGGTTTTTATGGTCTCACTTACATCTCTGCCGATGACCGAATCATAGGCTCCGCACATTCCGACATCTGTTATAAAGGCGCAGCCTTTGATGATATCTTCATCCGCCGTCTGAACATGCGTATGTGTACCGACTACAACTTTGGCACAATCATGGAAGTATTCCGCAAAGATCCTCTTTTCAGCCGTTGTTTCCGCATGCAGATCAACGAAATAGAAATCGACATCGTATTTCTCGGTTTCCTTTTTAACGATCTCAAAAGCCTCATAAGGGCTCATATCAGACTCTCCCATTAATACCGTTCCCAGTATATTAACCAAGCAGAATCTTAAATTATTGAATTCAATGATCTTATAGTAATTAGGACAGTTTCTTTTGATGTGATTGTATGGTACGACCAGTCTGTCCATCTGAGATATATATTCAGCTACTTCATTCTTGGAATAGGTATGATTACCCATCGTAATATAATCAATTCCCTCATTTATGAGCTGTTTATAGATCTTTCTTGTAATTCCCTTTCCATGAGCTGAATTCTCGCCATTGGCGATAGTAAGATCGATTTTATACTGCTGTTTCAAAGAATATAAAAGCGAAGAGACGATGTCTCTTCCGCTTTTTCCTACTATGTCTCCTATAAATAAGATCCTCATTATTTAGCAGTTTCCTGAGCACGCATCTCACGGATAACCGTTACTTTGATCTGTCCAGGATATGTAAGTTCGTTTTCAATACGATCCTTGATCTCTCTGGCAATAATCGTACATTTATTATCGTCAACCTTTTCCGGAACGACCATGACTCTTATCTCACGGCCGGCCTGAATTGCATAGGCTTTTTCAACACCTGCAAAGTCATTGGCGATCTTTTCCAGGGATTCAAGTCTGTTGATGTAGTTTTCGATACCCTCGTATCTTGCACCAGGTCTAGCAGCTGATAATGTATCGGCAGCCGCAACAAGGTTAGAAATCAGGTTTGTTGCCGGAACATCACCGTGGTGCGATTCGATCGCATTGATGACTTCTGGTCTTTCACCGTATTTCTTAGCCAGTTTGGCACCAAGTTCAACATGTGTACCTTCCTGTTCAAAGTCGACAGCCTTACCGATATCATGCAGTAATCCGGCTCTTTTTGCCAGGTTCTGATTCAAGCCTAATTCGGCAGCCATCATACCGGCGAAGGAAGCTACTTCGATCGAATGTTCAAGGCCATTCTGACCGTAGGAATATCTGTATCTCATACGGCCGATAAGTTTGACAAGTTCCTTATCCATCTTACCGATCTGCAGTTTGAAGCAGGCATCTTCGCCGTACTTCTGAATATTCTGATTCATTTCTTTGGTTGTCTTCTGGACAACATCTTCGATTCTGCCCGGCTGAATACGGCCGTCTCTGATCAGGGTTTCCAGAGATAATCTGGCGATTTCTCTTCTGATCGGATCGAAACATGACACCGTGATAGCCTCAGGAGTATCATCGATAATCAGGTCAACGCCGGTCGCCTGTTCGATCGCACGGATGTTTCTGCCTTCTCGGCCGATGATTCTGCCCTTCATTTCCTCAGAAGGAAGTGAAACGACGGAAACGGTACGATCCAGTGTTTCATCCTGCGAATAACGCTGAATGGCAGTCGCAATGATCTCTCTGGCACTTTCCTGAGCTTTTTCCTTGGCCTCATCCTCTTTTTCACGGATATAGGCAGCTACTTCGTCAGCCATCTTGCTTTCAACGACTTCCATCAGTTCGCTACGTGCTTCCTCTTTACTCATATTGGAAACACGTTCCAAAAGTGCAATCTGTCCGTCAATACGTGATTGCAGTTCTTCTTCCATTTTATCTAGTTGAGCAGTCTTTTCGTCTGCTTTTCTTAGCTTTTCATCTAATTTGCGCTCTTTTTGTGTTAAATTCTCATCGCGGAAATTGAGTGAATCTTCTCTTCTCTGCAGTTTGTTTTCCTGCTCGACTACTTCACTTCTTTTTTCTTTGATTTCTTTTTCGGCTTGCAGCTTAAGATCGTAAACCTGAGTTTTACCATCTAAAACCGCCTGTTTAACAGTGTTTTTAGCTTGATTATTTGCATCATCTAAGATTTTCTGAGCTTCTTTTTTGGCATTTTTTCCGGTTAAGGAGTTAGCCAGAATTATCAGTAAAGCTCCGACAACTAATCCGATAAAAATGGAAAGTACATCAATTTTCATGTTCTATACCTCCATTTCTTAACTTATTTGTGGGTAATTTCCCAATTAATTGTACAATATCGAATTAATTTTCACAATATAAATCGGTTGTCCTGCCCTAACCACGTGAATTTAAAAGTTGATATCCCGTTTTCCCAAAACAAGTGTAGAAATTAAATCGGGATATCCCGTTTTGTGTAATATATCTCATATTCTGTAGATATAGGAGGTAAATGTACAGAATATGAGTAAAACATCAGATGAC
>JAFZQG010000011.1 GCA_017550145.1 Erysipelotrichaceae bacterium
AAAGGATCATTTACTTCAAATAAGAAGTCTGATTCTAAGACGATGACAGCATCAATAACATTCCCTTCTGCAACGGCATCATTATCTGAAGTTCAAGCTTGGGCATCTAATTATAGTTATGTCAACGTAAAAGAAGAACAAAACGATAGTTTAGCTTATAGTGATAATAGGTTTAAGATTGAAGGTTCAGATGGTAGTGTTCCTAAACCTGGATCATCGGTTACTTTATCAAGTAACGTTTCATTTACGATCACTTATTACACTCCTGAAAACCACTCGCTGACTATTTCTCCAACAACTTCTTCAGATACTTTGATTTACTTAACAGTGTCCTATGACGCAAATAGTACTTTCAAAGAATGGAAATATTCTCCACCAACTGGAATTAGTATCGAAGAAGAAAGCAAAGAGAAATTAACCATTTCTGTCTCCGATGCTAGCGCAATAAAGGAATCTTCATCATTTACGGTTAGTGCTTCAACAAACAATACTGATGCTTCTATCACCGTATATATTACTCTTAACGAAGATAATTCAATTAAATTGAGTGCTTCTTAAATAACATTAATGCTCCGGGTCACAATCCGGAGCTTCTTTTCTTTTATATTAAAATAAAACATGGTTTCCCATGTTTATTTCTTTGCTTCAAATCCCTGAATATCAATATTGATTTTCTTACATTCGATACCGGTCATCAGCAAGACATTCTCTTTGATTTCATCCTGTATCTTATTGCAGAGTTTTACGATATCGACACCTTGTTTGATTCTGATTGATACCTTAAATGAAGGTTCTCCATTTTTATTGATTTTACAGTCAACAAACTCACTGTCTTTCTTAGTCGGATAGATGTTTTTTATACCTTCACACGCAATAGCTGCGATATCTTTAAAAGCTTTTTCACTTATTTTATATGTGCCGATTCCATTATTGTTGAATTCCATAACTGTCTTTCACCTCATCTTGAATTATATCATTCTTCTTAATCCTTTAGGATATTTATTTTTCAGTACACCATTGCTGCATTTGCCGAATCCCAAAGAATAATTCTTATATGTTACTAGATAATAATTATTCTCAGTATTCGTTTTTATTTCATTTCCGGATACATATTTCAAATACTCGTCATCATTTAAATCATATGTATATTTATATTTACCCGATAGAGAATTAGCTCTGTACAGATTATGATTTGGTTCAAATCTCTTATTGATTATTTCTCCCATATATATGCTATATTTCAATACATTATTCCCCATATCGATTAACGGTTTTAACGAAAGATAGTAATGATCGTTATTTTTGTATAGATAATACTCAGATAAATCAAAATTATCTTTTATAAAATCATCCACAAGTTTTTCTTTTATCGATTTCAGATATTTGAATTTTGGTTTACTTCTGGCTCCATATTTCTGCAACATACAGAAGAACTGCCCTTCTGTATTGTTTAACGGAGAAAGCTTAACAGTCCCTTTGAGTTTTGAAACTGAATCCATACTGATTTCTAGCAGTTTCATGTCTGAATGCTTTTTTAGGAAATCTGTTATCTGATCTTCATCTTCTTCAAAAGCGTATGTACAGGTGGAATAAATCAGTATCCCTTCTTCATTAAGAATCTGATAAGCGTTCTCCAGCAGTTCTTCCTGGGTTTTAGCTAAAGAGAGAATATTGTTTGAAGAATATTCATCAAGAATCTCCGGATATTTTCTGATCATTCCTTCACCCGAACATGGCGCATCTAGTATCACAATATCGGCACAACCTTCAAGCTGCTGCGCAAGCTGAGAACACTTCTTATTGGTTATGATGACATTATCCAAACCGAGTCTTTCCAGATTCTGAGATAAGACGAGTGCTCTGTTATGTGAGACATCATTGCTTATACACAAAACATCTTTCCCGATTCTGTTTAAGATGTTAATAGTTTTACCGCCCGGAGCGGCACACAGATCAACTATTACTTCAATATTCTTTTTGTTTACAAAGGAACTGGTTAAAGATGCAGCTATTTCCTGCGGATAGATCAGTCCCAGTTCATATGCTTTGGTCTTGCCGATATTGTCATGTTCATGATAAAAACTGTCTTTTGTCAAAGATGATTCGGTATATGGGAAATCTATTAATGAAAGAATATCTTCTCGTTTTCCTTTAGATGTATTCAGAAAGAAACCCTGCGTACAAGGTTCTTCCAGTTTTTTCAGAAATTCATTATCCTGATCCGGAAAATACTCTTTTATTCTTTCCGCAAATTCTTTATTCATATTTCAAGAATATAGGTACTGTTTTTCTTTAGTTCTTTATCGTTTATGAAGAATATATGATTATTCCTTATCTCAAATAGATCATTATAAATGCCATCTTTCGGTAAAATACATTTACTGTCCTTTGGTTTTGCTTCTATAAGCCATTTTGAGCCGTTTTGAGACGATTTCAGTACTTTAAGAACTAAATAATAGTCAAAGCCCAAAAGCTTTCTGACAAGGTTAAAATTACCTTCAGATATTTCTTCTTTTATTCTTGATGAAGAGATTTTCTTACCAAAATATGTCTTTTCGGGAATAATAACTGTTTCAAATTCCCCTTTTTTCAGATCTGCAGTTTTTCCTGAACCTTTATATCCGAAAGAAAAATCATAACCGCATACCAATGTATCTATATTCATCCAATTAAGATACTGATCAATAAAATCTTTAGCCTTTAGTTTCATTAATGTCTCAGAGAATTCGATAATGATTATTCTTTCGATACCGAAATATTCGGCGAGTCTGTATCTTTCTTCATCAGGAAAGATATGGGTCGTTTCTTTTGCGTTTATTACTTCGACTGGATCAGGTGAAAAACAGATTAATGACGGAATGAGATTCTTCTTTCTGGAGATTTCAACAGTCTTTTTTATCAGTTCCTGATGCCCCTTGTGTATACCGTCAAAATAGCCTATGCAGGCTACACTTTTACTTAATGCGGATATTTCACTTTTTCTGATATAAACTTTCTTTACCATAGGCCTCTTAAGCTTCTGTATATATCACCGTCTTTTTCATAGACAGCCAGAACTTCGTCATTATTTGTGACAAGAACTGTTTTTTCATCTGAATTAAGCTTCAGTTTTTTTCCGTTAAGGATATCATTACGTTCAGGATATTCAACTGTCTTATATCTTTTAATTAATAGATCTCCTATTTCATGAAGTTTATAATTACCCTTTTCAATCTCTTCAAGATTGTCACAGTTTTCGATTCTAACTTCATCGACAGCTGTTCTTTCAAGTTCGCTGACGGTTCCGATCTGGTTCAGTTTCATAAGAATATCTCTGACTAATGCTCTGATATAGGTTCCCGAAGAAACAGTGCTTCTGAAAGAAAAACCATCTTCAAATATATCTAACAGTTTAATATCAGATACTTCGATTTCCCTTTTAGGAAGTTCCACTTCTTTGCCTTCTCTCTGATACTGATACAGTCTTTTGCCTTCGACACTTACAGCACTGGTCAAAGGGACTTCCTGGATACTTTTGCCCAGAAATGATTTCAGTGTTTCACTTATTGTTTCTTTTTCAGGAACAGTATATGAAGATTCTTCGATTATATTTCCGTCTATATCCAGCGTATCGGTTCTGATTCCCAGTTTTACTTTACAGATATATTCTTTTTTATCCGTAACCAGAAACTGATTGGCTTTAGTCGCTTTATTGAATAGAATGATCATCACGCCGGTCGCATTGGGATCCAGGGTTCCCGTATGACCGATTTTCTTTGTTCCTAGGACTTTACGCAGTCTGAAACAGACATCGAATGATGATATTCCCTTAGGCTTGTTTACATACAGTACATTACCCATACACAGAATTATAACATGTTATATAATATGCATATGTCGATGAAAAAAGTACTCGCACAGCTGAGAAAAGCCGATCGGATGTTCAATCTGATCGAAGATAATGACCGTATAGCGATCGGTCTTTCCGGTGGGAAAGATTCTTCACTTTTACTCTATGCGATGTATCTTTATAGGTTCTTATATGAGAATACCTACCACAAAACTTTTGAGATAATCGGTATTCATATCAATCTTAATTTCGGTGAAGATGATATCACTCCTTTACTTGATTGGTTCTCGAAATATGATATAAAAATCCACACGGAAGATTCCAAAATAAAAGATATTCTTGAACTGAATCTACATAAAGATAAGATCGACTGTTCATTATGTTCAACGCTTAAAAAAGGTGCTGTCATCAGAAGCGCCAAAGCCTTGGGTTGCAATAAAGTGGCTTTCGCCCATCATGCGGATGATGCGATCGAAACTTTATTCATGAATATGATTTACGGCGGAAGAGTCGCTACTTTTGATCCGAAGATGTATCTGGATCATTCCGATACAACATTCATCAGACCGTTCTGTATGTCTTTTGAATCGGATATCGCCAAAACCTGTAAACAGTTGGAAATACCGATCATCAAATCAGGCTGTCCTAATGACGGTTACACTAAAAGACAGGATATAAAAGAGATGCTGCATAAGATCTACCATGAATATCCCCAGGCTAAGGAAAACTTCTTGCTTGCCTTATACAACAAAGAACAATTAAATCTCTATTTAAATAAGTTAGATCCGAAGATCTAACTTATTTTCTGAATAAATCCCTGATAATCAAAACCTCTTCCAGTAGAAGATGAATTATAAGTTCCGGTCCTCTGGTCCGACAGAAGATACTGTGAACTCTGTATCCGTTTTTTAAAGCTAATATTTTAGATCTTAAAATATGGTAATCGCTTGTGCAGATCACGATCTTTTTATCGGTTTCGATCAGTTCTTTTGAATACTTCATATTCTCAAAAGTATCCTGAGCCTTATCTTCCATGATGATCCTGTCGGTATAGATCCCTCTTTCAATAAGAAGATTTCTCATGACATAAGCTTCGGAAACTGTATTATTATCGGTGATGCCGCCAGATACGATCGCTACACATTCTCTGTTTTTCTTGAGATATAATGCGGCTCTGTCTATTCTGTTTACCATCGTAAAAGTCTCTCGGTTATCTTTGAGTCCGGGGCCCAATACGATAAGATAATCCGCATCTCCGGAACTAAAATCATATGACATGATCATAATAACTAAGGCATAACCGATAAGGATATATAGAATAATATTCATTGAATTCATTATAAAACAAAAGACGCCTGAGGCGTCTTAAGCTTAGTCTTTGATTCCTCTTCTGTGGAAGAGTTTGCCCAGTTCGAAGGCCGGGAATGTTGAGAGCGAGAGTAATACACAGATCAGCAGTTCCGTTGTTTCGAATGTTCCAGGTACGATACCGAAGATATTGGAAAGACCCGGAATATAGATAGCTGATAAGGTAATCGCAACGGTTATAATAACTGCTCCGAGCAGCCACCAGTTGAAATTCTTCAGCATGGAAGCTGAGAAGATCGATTTGGTCTGTGAACGCATATTGATGGCACAGCAGATCTCCGCAAAGTTAACAGTCAAGAATGCCATAGCTATCGCATTGATACAGTTTTCACCGCCGAAGAAGCCTGCAATTGTACCTTTTTCCAGATATAAACCGATGAAATAAGCAGCCAGTTCAATTATTGCCAGATAGACACCCTGCCAGATCATATCCACGCCTGCGCCGTTGGCAAATATACCATCGGAAGAGTTACGCGGTTTTCTGGTCATGACATCGCCTTCGGCTTTTTCCATACCCAGAGCAAGACCAGGTAATGAGTCAGTTACCATGTTTATCCATAAAAGATGAACAGGAGTCAATAATGTAAAGTTAAGTAATGATGCCACAAACATGATTATGACTTCGCAAAGGTTTGTGGAAAGCTGGAACTGAATGACCTTGCAGACATTGTCGTAAATTTTTCTACCCTCTTCGACCGCATTGACGATCGTTGCGAAGTTGTCATCAGCCAGAACCATATCCGCAACCGATTTTGTAACATCGGTTCCGGTAATACCCATACCGATACCGATATCGGCAGCCTTGATTGAAGGTGCGTCATTGACACCATCGCCGGTCATGGCCGTAACCATGCCTCTGGCTTTCCAGGCATTGACGATCTTAGTCTTATGTTCAGGTTGAACTCTGGCATAAACGGAATATTTCGTAACTACATCAAGCATTTCCTCTTCGGAATACTTATCCAGTTCATGTCCTTCGATCGCTTCATCATCATTAGAGATGATGCCCAGATCCTTACCGATCGCAATAGCCGTATCCTTATGGTCGCCAGTGATCATAACCGGTCTGATGCCTGCGGAACGGCACTGTTTGATCGCATCATAGACTTCCGGACGGCATGGGTCGATCATACCGACGATGCCGATGAAGCAAAGATCATATTCCAGATCTTCCGGTTCAACACTTTCCGGAAGCTTATCGTAAACCTTATATGCCGCACAAAGCACACGTAAGGCTTTGGAAGCAAATTCTTTATTCTTATCAATGATCTGAGCTTTCAGTTCCTCAGTCATCGGAATTTCACCTTTTTCGCTCAGATATTTGCTGCACTTTTCGAGCATTACATCCAGAGCACCCTTAGTGTATTGGATATAGATACCGTTATCCGGATGGATCGTCGACATCATCTTACGATTGGAATCGAACGGTGCTTCAGCCAGACGCGGATATTTCTCTTTTAATTCATATTTTGGTAAACCGATACTGTTGGCGTAGTTGACCAGAGCACATTCCGTAGGTTCGCCTGTGGAATTGGTCTCTCCCGGTTTGATCTCCGCATCGGAACACAAGGCCATTGCTGAAGCTAAAAGTTCTTTATCGACAGTATATTCATCAACGACTGTCATCTTATTCTGTGTCAGTGTTCCGGTCTTATCGGAACAAATGATATTTGTACAGCCTAATGTTTCAACAGCTGTCAGTTTTCTGATCAGCGCCTGACGTTTAGCCATTGCCGAAACACCGATGGAAAGAATGATCGTAACAACAGCCGGTAAGCCTTCAGGAATAGCTGCAACCGCCAGGGCAATTGCCGAAATGAAGGTATTAAGCATGGTATTGCTCAATAATCCCAAAGAGAAGGAATCTTTATGAACCAGTAAAGTTTCAAGAACGCCTACCACAAAGACGATTACACAGATCCAGATAACCAGCTTGGTTAAGAAGGCTGATAATTCAGACATTTTTCTCTGCAAAGGAGTCAGTTCCTTTTCCGCCAAAGACAAAGCATCAGCGATCTTGCCCATTTCACTATCCATACCGCAGGCGGTAACGACAGCCTTGCCACGGCCATAAACAACTGTAGAACCGTTATATAACATGTTTTTACGGTCACCGAGCGTGATATCGTTCTTGGATTCATCGCACATCAGGACATCGATAATCTTGTTTACCGGAACGGATTCACCTGTTAAGGCAGCTTCTTCTGCCTTTAAAGAATAGGATTCCATGATTCGGCAGTCTGCCGGAACCGTATCACCGGCTTCATAGACGATCACATCACCTAAGACGATATCTTCGGATTTTACTATTTTGACTTCCCCATCTCTTAAAACCTTGGATGTTGAAGCTGTCATCTGCATCAGAGCTTCCATAGCTCCTTCAGCCTTGGATTCCTGAATCAAGGACATGATCGTATTGATGATAACAACAGCCATGATGACGATAACATCCGCAAATTCAGACAGTTTGAAGCCTTCGGTCATCTGTAAGGCATTAACCAGAGCCTGGATTGCGGCTGCCGCCAGCAGCATAATGATCATCGGATCGGATATTGATTCAAAGAAGCGTTTGATCAAAGGAGTCTTTTCCGTTTCCTTGAGTTTATTCTTACCGTTTTCACTCAGTCTTTTCTCTGCTTCCGCGCTGCTTAAGCCGTTCTCAGTCGTATTAAGCTCTTTCAGAACTGCGGAAACATCTTCCAGATAATATTTATTCATTATTTTTCACCTTTCTTTAAAAAGAAAACTCATGGCGTACATGAGCTGCTATGAATAACGCCCATGCATGACCTGCGCCATACATGAGTCTCGCTTTTTAAGACAAACCAGGCTTTTTTAAGCCGAGATTGTTGGCTTGACACGTATTTAAATACGCAAGCTACTCCCTCATTCGTCTAGATTTTACTATTTTACAATTGACTTTTCAACACTTTTTTAAATACTCTAAAAGCAGTTATGAAACGGGTCTATCTGGAAATAAGCGATTCCTGCAATCTCAACTGTCCCTTCTGTTCCTATCCCAAAGGAAACACTTTTCTCAGTCTCAAAGAAATCGATAATTATACTACGCAGATCAAAGAATTCTGCGATTATATCTATCTTCATATTTTAGGTGAACCATTGCTTCATCCTGATTTTAACAATATTCTGGATATTCTTGACGCTAAAGAATTAAAACTTCAGCTGGTCACAAACGGTACGCTTTTAGACAGATATCCCGATCTGTTAAAACATTCCTGTTTAAGAAAACTGTCAGTATCTTTGCACAGCATCAATAATATCGAGATCGATGAATCCTATTTCGAAACCATCAGAAAGCTGATCAGCAAAGATACAAAGACAGTAATCGAACTGCGTTTCTATGATTCTGATAATCTGTCTGAAAGATTAAAACAGTTCTTAAATGAATTAAAAAAAGAATATAACGTAAGTGAAACCAAACGTAACAATTCATATAAACTCAAAGAAAATGTTTATTTTTATTCCGAAGAGCTTTTTGACTGGCCGAATATCAATGACCCGATCATAAATGATGTTGGGACATGTCATGGAGCCATCGATATGATCGCCATAAACTCTCATTCAAAGGTAACTGTCTGCTGTCTTGATCCTAAAGCCTATAACTGTATCGGCGATCTAAAAAAGAATACCCTTAAGGATATCCTTGAATCAGATGCATATAAACAGTATATTGAAGATTTCCGTAACCGGAAAATAAGTTCCGAATTATGTAAGAGATGCCGCTACAGGCTGCGTTTCTGAGCGAATGCTTCAGCCAGGATGATCGAAGATCTTAATGATAAAGAAATCTCTTCTAAAGTGGAGTGTTCGATCATATAGGCTTCAGTGAATAAACCATCCAAACCCTGATAATCCTGAGAGATGATGATCGCATACGGATCTTTAAACGATACATCGCTCAGGTTTTTTTCTGACTGTGAGACAAACGGATAGATATTGTATTTACGATATTTACTTAAATATTCATTTAAATCGGAATAAGTGACGATATTGCAGTGGAAAATCGAGCCCATCGAAGCTCTGATGCAGCGCGGATCGAAATAATCGATATCCGAATTAATTAAAACAATATCTTTGAAATCAAAAGAAACGGCCGATCTTAAAACCGTGCCCAGATCACCGAAATCATTGAAACCGTATAATACGATATGTCTGTTGCTGCTTAATTCTGAATAGAATTTATTGAATACTCCGATACAGTAACAGTTCTCTTTCAAAGACAGTTTATCGATCGTTTTATCATCATAAACGATTTTTATATCATTTTCCTTACACAGACTTAAAAGATAGGAAAGCTGTTCATTCCTTATGGCTTTTTCACTTAGAACCACTTCTTTAACAGATTTAGGCTGATGTTTGAGAGCTTCGATCGTCAAGGACATGCCCAGTGAATAGGATGTGAGATCATCTTTTGAATACTTATTCATATTTCGATATTATCGCATTTGCGATCCTTATGCCATCCAGAGCACAGGACATGATTCCTCCCCCATAGCCTGCTCCTTCACCCATCGGATAGAGTTTAGGAGTATTGATCGACTGATATTCTTCGTTTCTGACGATTCTGATCGGACAGGATGATCTGGTTTCCGGTCCCACCATGATTCCCTGATCGATGAAACCGGGGATCTTTCTATCAAAATCAATTAAAGCTTCTTTGATTATTCTTAAATCATCTATACTAAAGAATTCATTGAAATCATATAAAACCGTATCCAGAGGATAAGTAGATTTGAAAATGAGTTCATGGACTTCGTTATTCATGAAATCTTTTATATTCTGAGCCAGTGCTTTATATGATCCGGAATAATCGTAGGCTCTTCTTTCCAGTTTCTGAAGATATTCATAGCCATCAGAAAACTCTTCCTTAAAGATCTGAATCAGGATAGCTGAATTGGCAATACCTGAATCTCTTTTCGCATAGGACATACCGTTGGTGACGATAGTATTTATATCCGACATCGCCGGTATGACCATGCCTCCTGGACACATACAGAAGGAATATACGCCCTTTTCTCCTTTATATCTCAAGAAATATTCATTGGCGGCCTCGATCACTTTTCCTGTCTGTCTTTCATCGATAAGTGCCTGAGGATGTTCGACACGGAATCCGATAGCGATATCTTTCTTTTCGATATAGACATCCTTCTCTTTCAGCATCTTTACGGTCTTATAGGCGCTGTGGCCAACTCCCAGCAGGAAATGATCGCATTCATATTCTCCTGAAGATGTTCTTACGCCATATAAAGTCCTATCTTCATTTAGCAATATTTCTTCTATTTCTTCGCTGAAATGGAATTCCACACCTTTTTCTATCAGATAATCGGTCATTGCGGAAATAACGGTCCTTATCTTATCCGTACCGATATGCGCATGATTCTCATATCTTATCTTGGGATCGGCACCGTGTCTGATCAGAATATCAAGAATATAGTCGATATACCTATCTTTTATTCTGGTAGTAAGTTTCGCATCGGAAAAAGTTCCGGCTCCGCCTTCTCCAAACTGTACATTTGATTCTGTATTTAAGATGCCTTCTTTAAAGAACCTTTCGACATCTTTTTCTCTTTCACTTATTCTCTTACCTTTTTCAAAGACGATAACTTTATATCCCGCTTCGCATAGTCGGTAAGCCGAAAAGATCCCGCTTGGTCCGTATCCGGCAATTATACATGTCTCATTTCTTTCTTTATATTCAGGACTTAAGTCTTCTTCTTTATAGATACTGATATCTTTACTTAAATATTTCTCTTCATTATCGATCTCAACTATTACCGAATAGAAATAATACGGTTCTTTACGCGCATCCAGTGATTTCTTTCTTATTCTAAAAGAACTGATCGGATGTCTGAGTTTCTTTTCGATCAGTTTCTTTAAGTTTGATTCGTCCTCATCGGGACGCAGTTTTATACCGTTTATCAGTAACATTTATTCGTTAGCGCTGTAGTTATCAACCATCAGGATAAAAGAGCGGAAATAGGCCTTTAAAATCGTTAAAAGCGTATCCTTTTCGGTATCCTTTTCCTTAAATATCTCTTTCATACCGCTAAATATTGAGGTTGCATAGGCATGAGCTAGGATATCCTTCTTTTCATAGTCAAACACCGTCATATAACGCTGGGCTAGCAGATTCTCAAAAGCCTGTTCAAACCAGTGAATGATCCTTTTGGCCATCCTTTCGTTCTTCATCAGAATATTGAATTCCATAGGACTTTCCGTATAGATATCGATAAATCTTACAGCCAGCTCATCCATCAGATCCTTTAATTCTCCTGTACTGGTTTTCATATTAAAGACCCGCGGTTCCTGCGGCAAAGCTTCAAAACTGACATTCTGTAAAATACCTTCGATATCATTGAAGGTCTCGGAAACGATATTGACGATTATATCTTCTTTACTCTTATAGTAGCGGTAAAGATTGCCGACGGTCATACCGGCTTTTTTGGCAATTGAACGCATTGAAGCCTTCTCATAGCCTTTTTCGAGAAACTCTTTCTTTGCGGATCTGATTATCGCCTGTCTGGATTCTTCTTTAAGTACCTGTGCCATAATTAATGAACCCCTGTTTATTATATTTTAGCACATCTTTTCAGGTATAAGAAAAGCAGGACCAGCCTGCTTATCCATGTTATTTTCTTAAACCTAACTTAGCAACGAGTTCTCTGTACCTGTTGACGTCTTCTCTCTTGAGGTATTCAAGTAAGCTCTTTCTCTTACCGACCATCATCAGAAGACCTCTGTTGGAATGGAAATCCTTTTTGTTGCTCTGCATGTGCACAGTCAGTTTGTTGATGGTTGCAGTTAATAATGCGACCTGAACTTCAACGGAACCTGTGTCACCTTCGAATCTGGCATAGTCCTTAACGATCTGTGCCTTTTCAGCTTTTGATAACATTTCTTTTCTCCTTTTTTTTCTTTTTCGATTGTAACCGGGTGAGGATTCGGAGATGTCCAGACTCAGTAACAATGCCTACTCACTATAACATGATTACTATGGTTTTTCAACCGTTATTTGCCAATACCTGTATCTTTACGGTCACGGGTATAAGCGTGGGTGATTTCCGATATCTTTTTGGCAAGTTTATTATCGGCTTCATTCTTCAACAGACGCCATCTCCAGTTATTTAAAGTACCCGGTTTATTGGTCGTCGCCTCTTCACCATAGCCCAGATAATCCTGCATCTGTGTAATGAATAATTTGGCTACCGAAGACATACCGCCGCGGATAAACCCAAAGTTATAGCCCTCTTCTTTATTGAGACCGTAATACAATTTGGCATATTCAAGATCTTTCTTCTTGGCTTTGGCGACCCATCCTGCTATAGGCAGATTGTCATGGGTTGAAACATAACAGACACAGTTCTCGATATGATGATGCGGACAATGGTAACTCGTACCATCCGGATTCATCCCGAACTGCAAGACTCTCATGCCTGGGAAACCCGATTCCAACAGTAATCTTGTGACTTCTTCGTTGATGATGCCCAGATCTTCAGCTATGAAATCCACATAATAGAACCAGTCTCTCAAAATTCCGACAAAATCGATGCCCGGACCTTTGACCCAGCGTCCTTTAATGGCGGTCTTTTCGCCATAAGGAACGGCCCAGTATTCCTGGAAACCGCGGAAATGGTCGATCCTGATGACGTCAAAGCACTTTGATACTCCGGCTACTCGATCGATCCACCATTTATATCCGGTCCTTTTCATGTAATCCCAGTTGTATAAAGGATTACCCCATAACTGTCCGTTTTTCGAGAAATAATCAGGCGGTACACCGGCCACATCCTTAGGAACCTTGGTATTCTCATCAAGCTGGAACTGTTCGGAACTGCTCCAGACCTCACAGGAATCCATCGCAATGTATATAGGCAAGTCCCCTATTATTCTGATACCGTTCTTGTTGGCGTATTCTTTGAATTTTGCGTACTGCTTATAGTAAAGATACTGAATGAACTCGAAGAATATGATGTCATCCTTAAGCATTTCCTTATATCTTTCAACCGCTTCATATCTTCTTTCTCTGATCTCCTGATCCGGCCATTCCAACCATGACTTCATGTCAAAGTGTTTCTTGATCGACATAAACAAGGCATAATCTTCCAGCCAGCTGATATTTTCGGATACGAATCTGTTGAATTCCTCATTGTATTTATCCTTACCGTTTTGATAAGCCTTACGCAGTAAAGGATAACGTGTTTCATAAAGATATCCGTAATCGATATATCTCTTATCACGGACTTTGATTTTCTTGAGATCGTTTTTATCCAGTAAACCTTCTTCCTCAAGCATATCCAGATCAATGAAATACGGATTGCCCGCAAATGATGAAAAGCACTGATAAGGCGAATCACCGTAACTGGTCTGTCCGACCGGCAAGATCTGCCAGTAGGACTGATTGGCCTTTACCAGGAAATCCACAAAATTATAGGCTTCCTGTCCCAGAGTTCCGATACCGTAATTCGAAGGTAGTGATGAAATAGGTAAAAGTATACCTGCGCTTCTTTCAATACTCATTTTTAACCCCTTGAACGAAAATAACGTTCTATTAATATTTTAGCTTAAATATTAAAATATTATTGGAGTAATTTTTCATGAAAAGAATATCAGCTGTAATTACGTTAGTACTGTTTTTATTTGTTGTTTCATCATGCACGAATAATCAGATCAGAAAAGTAGAATCATCTTCTGAAGTCTATATCAGAAAGATCGAAAATCTGAATGATGATTTCATAATGGGAATGGACGTTTCCAGCGTCATTGCCTTAGAAAACAGCGGTGTTACCTACTATGATTACGAAGGAAATGAAGCTGATCTTTTTTCGGTTTTAGCTCAAAGCGGGATCAATTATATAAGAGTAAGGGTCTGGAATGATCCGTATGATGAAAATGGAAACGGCTATGGCGGCGGTAACTGTGATATCAATACAGCTGTGGAAATAGGCAAGCGTGCAAACAAGTACGGTATGAAACTTCTTGTTGACTTCCACTATTCGGATTTCTGGGCCGATCCCGGTAAACAGATGGTTCCGAAAGCCTGGAAAGATCTATCGATCGAAGATAAAAGCATCGCCTTATACGAATATACCAGAGACTGTTTAAAGAAACTGAAAGATGCCAAAGTCAAAGTCGGAATGGTACAGATCGGAAACGAAACCAACGGTGCAATGTGCGGCGAAAAAGTCTGGATGAATATCATCTATCAGCTGATGGCTTCCGGATCAAAAGCCGTCAGAGAAGTATATCCGGACGCTTTAGTTGCGGTCCATTTCGCCAATCCGGAAAAAGAAGGCGCTTATGCGGATTATGCGAAGAAACTCAATTACTATGATCTTGATTATGATGTCTTTGCCACATCATATTACCCTTACTGGCACGGATCACTCGATAATCTCACAGGTGTTTTAAACAATATAGCCGATACCTACAATAAAAAAGTAATGGTAATCGAAACATCATATGCCTATACAGCCAAAGACAGTGACTTCTCACCGAATACGATTTCCGATGATAGTACCGTTACCAAAAACTACCCGTATACAGTACAAGGTCAGACCAACTGTATACTCGATATCATCGATACCGTCAATAACCGTATTCATAACGGTATCGGTATCTGTTACTGGGAAGGTGCCTGGATCAGCGTGGGAAGCGAATCATATGAAAAGAATCAGGAACTCTGGGAAAAATACGGTTCCGGCTGGGCCAGCAGCTATGCGGGATCATACGATCCTGATGATGCGGGAAAATATTACGGCGGATCGGCAGTCGATAATCAGGCATTCTTTGATTCAGATGGCCATCCTCTGGAATCATTAAAACTGTTTGAATTATGCAAGACCGGTAATGAAATACCATTAAAAGCCGATGCGATCGAAGACACAAATGTAAGTATAGATATCAATGAAGATATAATTCTTCCGGATAAGGTCTACGCTCTGATGAATGATGGCAGCAGACAGGAAATAGAGGTCATCTGGGACGATTTTGATGAAGAAACGCTTAAGAATAAGGGGATCGGCAAATACGTCATAAACGGCACGGCTGACTCTCTTGAAGCAAAGTGCTATCTCTCGCTTATTGAATATAATTACCTTATGAATCATTCTTTCGAAGAAGATCCTAACGGAACGTTTATTCCTTCTTCCTGGAAAGTAAATAAAATCGCCGACAGTGATGAACTCTATGTCGAAACAAAAAAGACCGATTCCTTAAGTGGTGATAATCATTACCATTTCTGGTCAAAGGCAAATAATTCTATCGAATTCGAACTCGAACAGGAAGTAAAGGATCTTAATGCCGGAAACTATAAATTCTCTATAAACATCATGGGCGGCGATGCGGGTAATTCCGATATCTATGCCTATGTGAAAATCAATGATGAGATAATTGAAAAAGATCCGATGAAGATCACATCCTATAATAACTGGGATGAAGGATATATCGAGAAATTCACATATGACGGAACTTCAAAACTCTGTGTCGGTATCTATGTGAAATGCGATGGTGCAGGTGCCTGGGGCAAGATCGATGAAGCCCTGCTTAATTCGGTGGGTGAATAAAATGAAGAAAAAACTTTTAGTACTACTGTTTATCTTTTCAATCTTTCTGACTTCGTGTTCTGCGAAAAAGAACGTCGATCCGATCGATGACAATTACCGGGTCTTCTACGAGATCTTTGTCGGTTCTTTTTCCGACAGCAATAATGACGGGATCGGCGATCTCAAAGGCATAACCAAGAGACTCGACTACCTCAATGACGGTAATATCGATTCGGGAAAATCACTGGGTATTCAGGGTATCTGGCTTACTCCGATCTTTGCTTCCCCTTCCTATCACAAATACGATGCGATCGATTACTATACGATCGATCCGCAGTTCGGGAATATGAGTGATCTCGAGAAACTTATCAAGGAATGCCATAAGAGAAACATCATCGTTATACTGGATCTGGTCCTCAATCATACTTCTAATGAATGCGAATGGTTCAAAGAGTTCGTTAATGCCCACCAGAGAGGCGATACAGCCAATAAGTATTACAACTACTACAGCTACGCAAACAACTCGTCACTGCCGCCAAATAAGGCCTACGCTTCAATCCAGGGAACCGATCAGAGCTATGAATGCAACTTCTATGACGGAATGCCGGAATTAAACTACGACAATGAAGAAGTAAGACAGGAAGCACTGAATATTGCCAAGTTCTATCTGGATAAAGGCATCGACGGTTTCCGTTTCGATGCGGCAAAATACATCTATTTCAATGACACTTACTCTTCCGTATCATTCTGGAAATGGTATACGGATGAATTAAGAAAGATAAAGGAAGATGTCTATCTGGTATCGGAAGTCTGGAGTTCCGACAGTGAAGTCAATGAGTATATCAGAGCCATGAACTGTTTCAACTTTACTATGGCTCAGGCTGAAGGTATCATCGCCCAGGCAGCCAAAGGAAACAATCTTAATTCCTATACCAACTATATCGAAAAGTATCAGGAAACGATCAAAGGCATCAACAAAGATGCCATGGCCATACCGTTCATCTCCAACCACGATATGGACAGAGCGGCCGGATATCTCAATGTCTTTAATTCGCAAGCCTATATCGGAGCCAACCTCTATCTGCTTTCTCCGGGTTCACCGTTTATCTATTACGGTGAAGAGATCGGCATGAAAGGAACCAGAGGCGGATCCAATACCGATGCCAACAGAAGACTGGCAATGTTATGGGGAGATGGCGATACGGTTCAAGATCCTGAAGGAGCGACTTTCTCAGCCGATAAACAGGTCAACGGTACCGTCAAGGAACAGTTAAACAGTGAATACAGTTTGCTTAATTACTACAGTAAAGTCATAGCTTTCAGAAACAGATATCCGCAGATCGCCAGAGGTGCATATAAACGCTTTAATCTCAATCAGAATAATCTCGGCGGATTTGTGATAACCTACAACGGCGAAAGCACCTATTTGCTCCACAATAACTCCAAAGATACCATTTCGATCAAAGCCGATATGTTTAAGGAAATGATCGACTATGTCGGATTAAATGAAGCGAAATTTGAAAACGGTCAATTGACCGTTGGAGCCTATACATCGATATTATTAAAATAAGGGATCAGCTGATCCCTTATTCTTTGAGATAATTCTATTTTCTTTTCTAATTAAGCAGATTCTCTTCCGATTCAACATCGAAGAAATTCATGACATTACCCTTGAAAGTAATGTGGAATTCATTACCGGAAGTGAGCTTAGCCCTTTCTTCATGTGAAAGATCGACGGTCGGAACTCTGACGATGAGTTCGGTATTGTCGTTAGTTACAACGTGTAAGTGCAGTTCGGAACCCATCATTTCGTTAACGAGGATCTTCGCATCGATATCATTGTCGGCATCCTTACCGAGAACCATATGTTCAGGTCTGACACCCAGAATTACTTCCTGCGGTTCGATCTTTCTCTTCTTTAGTTCTTCACCCTTCAAGCCATCAACCAGAAGTTTAGAACCAAACGGCGTGACATAGTATTCACCGTTTTCCTTGATCAGATTGGTTCTGAAGGTATTCATCTTCGGAGCACCGATGAATTCTGCGACAAACAGGTTCTTCGGCTGATCGAATACTTCATCAGGTGTACCGACCTGCTGGATATAACCGTCTTTCATGATGACGATACGATCACCCAGCGTCATAGCTTCAGTCTGGTCGTGGGTAACGTAAATGAAAGTCGTATCGATTCTCTTTCTCAACAGAATGATTTCGGCTCTCATCTGGTTACGCAGTTTCGCATCCAGGTTTGACAGAGGCTCATCCATTAAGAAGACTTTCGGATTTCTGACCATAGCACGTCCGATGGCGACACGCTGTCTCTGACCGCCGGACAATGCACGAGGTTTTCTGTTCAGATATTCGGTAATACCCAGAATCTCGGATACTTCGGTAACCTTCTTAAATACTTCTTCCTGAGGAACTTTCTGTAATCTCAATGGGAATGCAATATTTTCAAATACAGTCAGATGAGGATATAGAGCGTAGTTCTGGAAGACCATTGAAATATCTCTGTCCTTCGGCTGAAGATCGTTCACAACGACACCGTCGATTTCGACCGTACCGCTGGAGATCTCTTCAAGACCCGCAACCATTCTTAAAGTTGTGGATTTACCGCAGCCCGAAGGACCTACAAATACTATAAACTCCTTGTCGGCGATGTCCAGATTGAAGTCGTGGACCGCAACGACATTGTTATCATAAACTTTTTTTACATCAGTTAATTTTACTCTTGCCATAATTCCTATCCTTTCACAGCTCCACCTGTAACACCTTCAACATAATATCTCTGCAGACACATAAACAGTATCGTAATCGGTATTGCGACTAACACACCGCCGGCACAGAACATCGTATAGTATGCAGACAGGTTCTGCGGAGTTGAAATAAGATACTGCAGACCTACCGCAACGTTCATACCGGCACTGGTTGCGTGTGAGATATATTTCGCAAACATGAAATCACCCCAAGGTGCCATGAAGGCTGTCAGGATCGTATAGATAACGATCGGCTTGGACAGCGGCATGATGATCTTGGTGAAGACCTGGAATCTGGTCGCACCGTCGACTCTGGCCGCTTCATCGAGTGATCTGGAGATCGTATCAAAGAAGCCTTTGGATACGTAATAACCCATTCCGGAGCTAGCAACATATACTAAGATAAGACCCGGAACGGAGTTTGCACTGGTAAGATTGAACCAGCTGAGAACTTTGTAAAGAATGATCATGGACAGGAAGCCCGGGAAGAAGCCCAGCACCAGCATGACATTCATCAGCAGCTTACGGCCTTTGAAACGTAGTCTCGATAAGGTGTAAGACATACATAAGACGATAATCGTCTGAATTACCGAAGCAAACAGACCGATGATGAACGTATTCTTGAACCAGATCGGAAAATCCGTCTTGGTAAACAGATTGATGTAGTTATCAAGACCGAACTGTTTCGGAACGACATATCCTACCTGATAAGTTGATTCAACTCTGAATGACTCGAATACTAAGAAGATAAACGGAATCAGCCAGACGATCGAAATGGTTATTAACAGGATATAGATAATCGTATTGGAAAGCCTTTCCTTGGCTTTTAATCCCATGTGTTTTTTCGGAGTGGTTGTCATTATGAATAGTCCTCCTCATTTCTTGTTGAAGGGATCGCATTGTAGACGATCAAAGCCAGGAACGATACGACCACGAAGATCATGATACCGATAACGGAAGCCAGATAGTATTTGGATTCAGCACCGGTCGTTATCTTGAACAGCCAGGTTACAAGTAAGTCTGTATCACCGGCTGTACCTGCACTGGTCAGCAGTTTCGGGTTATCCGGTCCGCCGGCTGTCAGCAGATAAATAACGTTAAAGTTATTGATGTTGCCGATAAAACTGGTCAGAAGATAAGGACCCGTAACAAACAGCATGTACGGTAAAGTGATCTTGAAGAACTGCTGAGCGGCATTGGCACCGTCGATTCTTGCGGATTCATAAAGATCGGCCGGAATATTCATTAAGATACCTGTAACGATCAGCATCAGATACGGAACACCGATCCAGATATTGATGACGATGACCATGACTCTGGCTAAAGTTGTATCTTCCCAGAATCTGATGATATGCGACAGATCCGAAATAATACCGGTATTAAGCAGCATGCCGTTGACAAGTCCGTTAGCCGAGAACATCTTCGATACGTACAGTAAGGAAATAAACTGCGGAACCGCACTGGTCAAAACGAGAATGCCACGCCAGATCTTCTTGAATTTGATACCCTTCTTATTGATCATGATTGCCACAAACATGCCTAAGAAGTAATTGGTGAAAGTCGCAAAGAAAGCCCAGATCAGTGTCCAGCTCAAGATTTCACCGAATGCTACCGACAGGTTGTTGGCACCCAAATTCAGATTGAATAAGGAGTTGAAGTTATCCATACCGACCCAGGTAAACAGATTCGAATAGCCATCATGAGCGCCGTCATAGTTGGTGAAAGCCACCAGTATCATGAATAAGATCGGTAAGACCGTAAAGAAGAAGATACCTGTCAAAGGAAGAGCGAGCAGTGTTTTGTGGAACTGTTCATCCAGTAATGATGAAACATCATCCTTGGCACTCTTTAACTTCTTTCCTGATTTGAGAATCTCTTCGGAAATCTTATTCTGTTTGACATTCAGACGCCATGTATAAATGAAAGCCAGAATGAATAAAATAGTCAGAACTCCGTAAAGCAGACATTTGAAAGAGTCGTCGCCGTCTACTCTTACATAAGTATCCAGACGCGGATCATAGGCTGTTCCTGGAAGTTCCGTACCTAAAGTCGGAAGCTTGCCCAGCCAATGGAAACCCGCAACATACATGTAGACGATGAAAACAATTTCAAAGACCAGGAACAGCAATCCTCTTAAAATCTGTCCTCTGGCAATGGAACCGAAGCCCATAATAATGAAGGACAGTTTCGTCTTGTAATCGCCATTCACAAAAGTCTGTACGATATCGGTCAGATCATTTTTGATCCAGACAAAGAAATTCTTTATAAGACTGAAAATATATTTGAACAGGCTGGCAACCCCGTTCGGAATCCCTTTGAAGAAGTGGATAATCTTATAAAGAATAGTCTGGAATTTAGTGAGCTGTAAAAGATCAAGATCGCCGATATCATCGAATAAGCTGATATTCTTTGAATTATTTGTCTTTTCCATAGACCTTAATCCCCTCTAATTAAATAAAGGCAGGCTGAAGATAGTATCAGCCTGCCCTGTAGTAAAATCGCCTTAAAAACTAGTTCTTAACGATCTTGATTTCCTTGCTTGATAAGTTAGCACTTACAGTGTAGTTACCCGGCTCAAGGAAAATGATATTGTTGTCGCCATTGCTAGCAGCATCGTAAGCAACGATCAGGTCAGCACCTTCAACAACCTGCTGGCAGCCCATATCAGTGCCCCAGTCACCTGCAGCAACGATTCTGCCGCCCATGTAATCAGACTGCGGAACATCTAATGTAATAGTGATGTTTTCGCCATCCTGAGTCATGACAGCTTTTTCAGTATCAGCATTGTTCCAGTCATTCCAAGCGCCTACGAATACGTAACCGTTCAGAGAGAACAGAGCGTCGATAGCAGCCTTGTAGTTATCAAGACCGGCCTGCAGATCAGCATCAGAAGTAGCTGTTTCAGCAACAGTACCTAAAACCTTAGCGATATCCCACCAAGAACCATGGATCTGGCCCTGCGGAGTAGCATAAGCATTCTGAGCAGCTAAAGCAACCAGAGTAGGATCTGATGATACAGCGTCAGTAGCCTGAGCGTTGACATTGGATGGACCCCAACCGAACTTGTTGAATCTTTCAAGCTGGCACTCTTCGCCAGTCAGATACAGAGCAAGTCTCTGTAAAGCAGAAGCCTTTTCAGGATCAGTCTGAGGTTTTACACCCATCAGCTTGTTGCCTGAGAATGAACCTAAGTGATATGTCTGTCCGTCAACAGTGAAGCTTGGCAGATCAGCAACACCCATGTTGTCACCAAGGATATCTTTGATTGTTGATAATGCCCAAGTACCGGTTACGACAACAGCTGAACCCTTAGAGAAGTCTGAACCGTCAGAAGAGCTGTTGGCAGCCTTTGACTTAGCCAGAATTTCCATACCCTTCATAGCTGTGAGACCGTTAGCAGAATTGAATGTATCATTTACAGAAGTAAATTTACCTTCAGAATCTGTCTTCCAGTCAGATACACAACCTGTAGCGAAGAAGAACGCAGCATTGTACCAGGCAGAAGTCTTGTATTCCATTGAGAAGAACTTGTTGTTGTCTTCGCAAGCTTTTACTAATGTTGCGAGATCATCAACCATATCTTCAGTGATGACAGACTTGTCATAGTACATGAAATAACCGTTATCGGAAGTTAATGGATAGCAGTATAACTTGCCATCAACAGTTGCAGCGTTGACTGCACCGGCATCGTTAGCGCCTTTGACAGTAGCAGAAGCGCCTTCACCCAGAACAGCCAGAGCACCAGCCTGAACTAAACGAGCCAGCTGGTCCTGTGCGAAGCAGTAGAGATCCGGTCCTGATTCAACATCAGTGATCATCTGTGTTGCAGCTTCGGATTCAGAGATACCTTCGATCGTAGCGTTGATCTGAATATCTTCATTCGCCGCATTGAATCTTTCGATCTGTTCCTTGGTCAGATCAGTTACACCGTCGGATTCTGATACCCAGACAGTGATGTCATAAGATGCAGCACCACCCTCGTTGCCGCCTTCTTCCTTCTTACCGCAGCCTGCGGTGCAGAGTAATAAAGCGACTAAGCTGAGAATGAGACTGCTTTTTAAAAGTTTCTTCATTTTAAGTCCCCTTTCGTTAAAAAAATAACCTATTCAGACATACCTAATAATGATTTTTTGGATCAGTTGTTTAAAACATAAGTACCCTTTACAGATTACTTTTTCACTATCTATAATTTTAAAACCTCGGTAGAAAAATGTAAACGCTTTATGTGATAAAAATGTGAAAAAACTATCACTGTTAATTTCCAATTTTCATTATTTTCATAACATGAAATCCAGAAGAATTCTGTTAAGGATTTCCCTGTTGGTACAGATCGTTTTTCCGTCTTTTATAACAATATTTTCGTTGGAAATACCCTTTTTATACTTATTTAACAGGTCACAGTTGTATTTATGATTGAATTCTTCAATATTTAATCCATCTTCTTTTCTTAAAGACATCATGATATTTTCGAATTCCATCTCATCATTGTTCAGATTGAGATCCTCATCTCTGATATCTTTTTCATTAAAATACTTATCAAATGAACGGGTATTTGTATAGCGGTTATTGCCGATCTTACCGGCAGCACCTAAAGATACACCTAAGAAATCCTCATAATTCCAGTAAGAAAGATTATGTTTCGATTCAAAACCCTCTTTACAGAAATTGGATATTTCGTAATGTATATATCCTGCTTCTTTTAATCTTCTGCAGATCAATTCATACATATCCGCTTCGGTGTCTTCATCGAGATTACTGATCCCCTTCTTACCGAAGACCGTATTCTCTTCTATGGTCAGAGAGTATAAAGAAATATGCGGTACATTTAAAGCCAAAACATCATCCAATGTCTTATTCAGGATCTCGATTGTCTGATCTGGTAAAGAATACATCAGATCGATACTGATATTATCCAGATTATGTTTTCTTAATAATTCAATTTTCTCTATTACCGTTTCAAAATCATGATGACGGTTTAGTGATCTGAGTAATTTATCATCAGAACTCTGAACACCCATCGAGATACGATTTATTCCGTACTGTTTGAATAATAAAACATTCTCTTCATCCAGTGATTCGGGATTGACTTCGATCGTATATTCTTTTACTTCATCGGTAAACGGATAGATCAGCTTGAGAAGTCTTTCCAGCTGTTCACATTTTAAAGAGGTGGGCGTACCCCCACCGATATAGATCGTTTCATAATTATCTTTACAGGTATCGTTTATTTCCTTTTTCAAACGATCCAGCCATTTATCACATAAGCTTTCTTCGTAGATCCGATGACAGAAATCGCAGTAATAACAGATCGACTTGCAGAAAGGCACATGAACATAAAGATGTTTAATTCTTGTCGTCATCCAGAGCCAGTACAGCCATGAAAGCTTCCTGCGGTATTTCTACACTACCGACCGCTTTCATACGCTTCTTGCCTTCTTTCTGCTTCTCCAGAAGCTTCTTCTTACGGGAGATATCACCGCCGTAACACTTCGCCAAAACGTCTTTACGTAAGGATTTGATATTGGTTCTGGCTAAAACCTTATTACCGATAGCGGCCTGAATAGGTATTTCAAACTGCTGTTTAGGCAGGATCTCTTTTAATTTGACGGTTATCGCCTGTCCGCGGTTATATGCGAAATCACGATGAACAATAATGCTTAACGCATCGATGATCTCGCCATTGATCAGGATATCCATCTTCACCAGGTTTGATTTGCGGTAACCGATCAGTTCATAGTCCAATGATGCGTATCCTCTGGATACCGATTTCAATCTATCAAAGTATTCGAAAATGATCTCGCTCAAAGGCATCTCATAGATGAGCTGATTACGGTTATTATCGATATAGACCATATCTTTATAGACACCGCGCTTATCCTGTGACAGCTGCATGATCGGTCCGATATATTCATTCGGTACCATGATCGAAGCCTTGACATAAGGTTCCTCGATATATTCGATGATATTGGAATCAGGCATCATACTCGGGTTATCGATATATTTAACCGTACCATCCGTTAGAGTTACTTTATAGATGACCGAAGGTGCCGTCGCAATCAGATTCAGATTGTATTCTCTTTCCAGTCTTTCCTGAACAACTTCCATATGGAGCAATCCTAAGAATCCCAGACGGAAACCGAAACCTAAGGCTTTGGAAGATTCCGCTTCAAAAGTGAGGCTTGAATCATTGAGCTGCAGTTTCTCTAAGGCATCTCTTAAGTCGTTGTATTTATTGTTGTCGGTCGGATACATACCGCAATAGACCATCGGGTTCATTTTGCGGTAACCCGGCAAAGCTTCAGCACAAGGTTTGTGAGTATGCGTGATCGTATCACCGATATGGATATCCTGAATCGATTTGATCGAAGCACACAGATAGCCGACTTCGCCGGCCGACAAGGATCCCTTCTTAACTTCACCAGGCGTCTTGACGCCGACTTCCGTTACTTCATAATCGGTATCTGCCTGCATGAATTTGATATGATCGCCGACTTTAACTTCACCGTCTTTAACGCAGATGAAAACTACGACGCCGCGATATGAATCATAATATGAATCAAATACCAGAGCCTTTAAAGGTTCGTTTATATCTCCTTTCGGAGCCGGAAGATACTTGACGATGCCTTCCAGTACATCTTCGACATTCAAACCGGTTTTTGCGGAAATGCATGGTGCATTGGTGCAGTCTAAACCGATGATATCTTCAATTTCTTTTTTAGTTCTTTCGATATCCGCACTAGGCAAATCTATCTTGTTTATTACCGGCATGATCTCCAGATCATTATCTAAAGCCAGATAGGTATTGGCTAAGGTCTGAGCTTCTATACCCTGCGAAGCATCAACAACCAGAATCGCTCCGTCACATGCTGCCAGAGATCTGGATACTTCGTAGCTGAAGTCGACATGACCCGGGGTATCAATCAGATGAAAAATATAATCCTGTCCGTCTTTCGCATGGTATTTAAGCTGAACGACGTTCAGTTTGATCGTAATACCTCTTTCCCTTTCAAGATCCAGAGAATCCAGGATCTGATCCTGCATCTCTCTTTTAGAAACGGTATCTGTCAGCTCCAGGATCCGATCAGCCAAAGTAGACTTGCCATGATCGATATGGGCTATAATCGAAAAGTTTCTTATCCTGTTCTTATCCAAGTCTTTCACCTGCCATATTTCTGCCGTTACCGTTATAGAAGGCCTTGGCATCCATCGAATTCTTGCCTTCCGGTCTGATCTGATAAACCCTGATAAAACCGTTTAAACAGTCAATACGTAAATAATCTTTCTCTAATCCTTTGAAGATACCGGCCTTAGTATTATCACATTCCTCAAAAAAGACCTTTTCGATCTTGAATTTGCGGTTATTGTACATAAAATAAGCTCCCGGATTATCCAGAAGTCCTCTGATATGGTTATAGACATTTAAAACATCATCATTGAAACTGATGTGTTCGATCTCTTTCTGTAAGATCGGCGCATAAGTAGCTTCAGAATGATCCTGAGCTATAGGATTGATGTTTCCTTCAAATAACTGTGGTAAAAATTCGATCAGCATATCCAAAGCCATATCCGAAAGTTTTTCAAAAAGGATCGTATTTGTATCATGGATATCGATAGGAAGTTCTTTCTGATACAGGATATCCCCTTCATCCATCTTTTCATTCATATACATGATGGTCATGCCTGTCTTGGTTTCACCATTGATCAGAGCAGTCTGAATCGGTGAACCGCCCCTGTATTTAGGCAATAATGATCCATGAGTATTGATACATTTATACTTCGGATAATCTAGAACTTCTTTCGGTACGATCTGGCCATACGCAGAAGTGATGATCAGATCCGGATCGAATTTCAATACCTCTTCATAATCGCTTCTGATCTTTACAGGTGTGCATACCGGAATATTCAGTTCCATGGCCGTTTTTTTGACTTCCGAAGGCGTTAATTCGTGTTTACGGCCTACGGCTTTATCCGGTTGAGAAACAACACCTACGATATTAAAACCTCCTTCATAGAGGCCTTTTAGAATATTTGCGGCAAATGCCGGTGTACCCATAAAAACGATCCGCTGCGGGTATTTTTCCATAACATTAATATTATACAGTATTTATTGCTTTTTTCAGGTGATTTGCTTATAATAAGTAAGCGTAATTAAGTAAGGAGGACACATGGCAAATATTAAGTCTCAGAAGAAGAGAGCTCTGACAAATGCTAAAAAGAATCTCAAGAACAACTCCGAAAAGTCTCAGTTAAAGACAGCGATCAAAAAGGTCAATGCTGCTGTAGCTGCCAATGACAAAGAAGCTGCTATCCAGAAATTCAACGAAGCTAATTCTCTTCTTGATAAAGCCGCAACCAGCCATTTAAAACATAAAAACTATGTTGCCAGACAGAAAGCCCGTCTCGCAAAAGCTGTTGCCTCATTAGGATAGAAAACAACAACGCGCCTGTAAAGGCGCTTTTGTTTTGCCCGAAAGAAAAGACGAAGTGTAAGCTTCGTCTTAAATTTTTTCGATATGCCAGATCTCATCGACATACTCTTCAATCGTTCTGTCAGATGAGAAATAAGCAGATTTGGCGATGTTGATAAGACATCTTCTTGCCCAGTCCTTCTTGTCTTCGTACAGACTGTAGACTTTTTCATGAGCTTTGCAATATGCGTCAAAGTCAGCCAGTAAGAAGTATTCATCATTTCTGAGCAGGAATTCATCGGCGATATCCTTGAAGTCATCTTTGATATCAGACCAGGTGTTATCCCTGAAGGAATCGACGATACGCTTGATCGTTTCGTTCTTCTCATAATATGAGTATGCATCATAGCCGTACTTGCGCATTTCATGGAGATCTTCTTCGGTCTTACCGAAGATTACGCAGTTATCATCACCGACCAGTTCTTTAATTTCCACATTGGCACCGTCAAGTGTACCTAAGGTAATGGCACCATTCATCATGAACTTCATGTTTCCGGTTCCGGAAGCTTCCTTACCGGCAGTTGAGATCTGTTCAGAGATATCCGATGCCGGCATCAGTTTTTCAGCAACCGTAACGCGATAGTTAGGAATGAAGACGACTTTGATGAACTTGGAGACATCCGGATCTTCGTTGATCTTTTGTGCTACACAGTTGATAAGCTTAATGACCTTCTTCGCAAAGCGGTAGGAACTTGCGGCTTTGGCACCGAAGATAAACGTCGTCTTTGGCATCGTGAATTCCGGATCATCTTTGATCTTGAAGTACAGCGAGATGACATACATGATATCAAGCAGCTGTCTCTTGTAGGCATGTAGACGCTTTGCGATCGAATCGAAGATCGAATCAGGATCGATCTCAATGTCGTAGTTCTTCTTGACCCAGGCAGCCAGCTGTCTCTTCTTTTCAGCTTTGACTTTCAAGAAATCCAGCTGAAGATTTTCATCATCCACATATTTCATCAGCTTCTCGATCTTGCGGAAATCCTTACGGAAATCATTTCCGATATATCTTTCGATCAGCTTGCTGAGTTCAGGGTTGGCATATAATAACCATCTTCTCGGAGTAATACCGTTGGTCTTATTGTTGAACTTCTCCGGATAGATCTCATAGAAATCTGTGAAGGTATCATTCTTGATGATATTGGAGTGGATCTTGGCCACACCATTTACGGAGAAGGAACCGACGATCGACAGATAAGCCATACGGATATTGCCTTCATGAATGATACATACCGAATCAATAAAGTTATGCTTCTTATCCATCGCGATCAGTTCTCTCTTGAACTGGTTATCGATCTCTTCGATGATCAGATAGATACGCGGTAAAAGCTTCTTGATGTAGTCAACAGGCCACTTTTCCAGTGCTTCCTGTAAAACTGTATGGTTGGTATAAGCGAAAGTATGGGTAACGATATCCCACGCTTGCTTCCAAGGAATCTCATACTGGTCCATGAAGATTCTCATCAGTTCCGGAATAGCCAGAGCCGGATGAGTATCGTTGAGCTGAATAACGACCTTGTCCGCAAAGTTATCAAGTCTGCCATAAACCTTCATATGGTCATTGATGATAGACTGTAGACCGGCGGCAACAAAGAAGTATTCCTGTTTGATACGTAAATACTTACCTTCTTCGGTAGAATCATCAGGATAAAGATTCAGACAGATGTCTTCGACATCCGCCAGATACTTACGGTAGTCTCTTCCTTCAGGAAGGTCATCCGACGGTTCGGCGTTCCACATTCTTAAAGTGTTGGCTACCATGTTATTTGAGCCGATGATCGGCATATCATAAGGTACAGCTAGAACATGTTCGGTATCCTTACGGTGGAATTCCAGTTCACCTTTGGCGTTTCTGGTGATATCGACATGGCCATAGAATCTGACATCGACGGTCTTGTCTGCTCTTCTGACTTCCCATGGATTCTCGATTCTTAACCACTGGTCAGGAACTTCGACCTGTTCATTATCGATAATAAACTGTTTGAACAGACCGTTCTTATATCTGATCGTATTACCGGAACCCGGATACCTTAAAGTAGCGAGTGAATCCAGGAAACAGGCTGCCAGTCTGCCCAGACCTCCGTTGCCTAATCCCGCATCCGTTTCAACATCCTCAATGTCGTTGATATCGATGTTCAGATCATCAAGACCTTTTTTAACGACATCATAGATACCTAAAGACATCAGATTGTTTCTTAACATTCTACCTAATAAGAATTCCAGGGAAAAGTAATAAATCTGTTTTTTATTCTCGCCTCGAACTGCATACTTGGTCTCACGCCAGTCTTCCAGCATATAGGTTCTGACCATCTGACAGAGTACGACATACTTCTCGATCAGGCTGGTTTGAGAAAGATCTTTTCCGTAATGGATATGAGCGAAATAATCAAAATATTCGATAAATTTATCTTTGTTGTGAAATGCTTCATTACGGTAATTCTTAAATTTGTTTGCCATAATATTATTTTCCTCGACCTACTAATTATACAATAATCTTTCTATTTCCAAGATTTTTTCATCATATTCTTTTTTGTTAGCCCTTTCATTGATTTCTTTCAATCTTTTAAGGGAATCAGCCAGAAAAGCGATGAATACTTCATCTCTTCTTTTCAGTAAAACCGGGCCGTATTTTATTTCCATTTCACTGTACGGTTCATGGTAATCGGCAGAGAATCTGATGATCTGATAATAGAAATCATCATAGACAACTCTTTCATCTTCAATCGTGTAACAGTGATCGGAAATATATCTTCTGACCATGTCCACATCGGTATTGGACTGGATCAGAAAATACTGATATCTTTCGACTTCGCAGGAATCAAGAATATGTTTTATGGTATGGTAGCCCATTCCGGCAATGATCACGATATCGACATCATCAGCCGCTTTAGCCAGACCATCGGAAAAAACCGGAATCACCTTACCTTCCAGATTATTCTTCTTTACTGTCTCTTTAACGTGGTTTAAAGGCCCTTCCGCTATTTCTCCGGCATAGACCTTTCTGGCAATATTGTTCTGCACCAAAAAACAAGGCAGCAAGGCGTGGTCTGAACCAACGTCAAAAACTACCTTATTTCTTTCCACTAACATCGCTATCTGAAGGAGTCTGCTGGAAATCATTATTTCTTGTCTTCCAGGAATTCCTTTAATCTCTTACTCTTGGTCGGATTCTTGAGTTTACGCAAGGCTTTGGCCTCGATCTGTCTGATTCTTTCTCTGGTGACATCGAATTCCTTGCCTACTTCTTCAAGCGTTCTGGTTCTGCCGTCTTCCAGCCCGAATCTTAATCTGATGACCTTTTCTTCTCTATCAGTCAGAGTCGAAAGGATCAGATCGATCTCATCTTTAAGCAGTTCATTATTCGCATACTGGTCAGGTGACAATGCATCCTTATCTTCAATGAAGTCGCCGAGATGCGAATCATCTTCTTCACCGATCGGAGTTTCCAGTGAAACAGGATCCAGAGCGATCTTCTGGATCTCTCTGACCTTTTCAGCAGTCATACCGGAGCCCATTCTGGTGGCGATCTCTTCAGCCGAAGGATCTCTGCCCAGTTCCTGAACCAGCTGTCTCTGGATTCTGGTCATCTTGTTGATGGTTTCAACCATATGGACCGGAATACGGATCGTTCTGGCTTGGTCGGCAATGGCTCTGGTGATGGCCTGTCTGATCCACCAGGTCGCATAAGTCGAGAACTTGAAACCCTTGGTGTAATCAAATTTATCAACAGCCTTGATCAGACCCATATTGCCTTCCTGAATCAGATCCAGGAACAGCATACCTCTGCCTGTATACTTTTTGGCTATAGCGACAACCAGACGCAGGTTGGCACTGATCAGTTCGTTCTTAGCATCGATTCCATCCTGAACCAGTTTCGCATCCTTAGGATGTTTTAACCCCTTTTCGATTCGCTTGGCTATGACTACTTCCTCATCCGCTTTCAAAAGAGGTACACGGCCGATCTCTTTAAGATACATCTTGACCGGATCATTGACCTTTGTATAAGTCGAAGCCTGTTCATAGTTGATGACGATATTCTTTTCGGAATCCTCGTCTTCTTCATCATCGGATTCTTCGCTCGAAAGATAATCATCATCTTCCAGTTCTTCTTCGTCTTCCGATTCATCGATCAGATCGATATTGACACTGGAGATCCAGTCATAGAACTGGTCGATATCATCGTCGCTCATTTCAAAACGATCAAGTGCATTTACGACATCGGACTGGACGATATCAACACCCTGTTTATTCAGTTCAACCAGATCGTTTTTCAGATCTTCGATATCGTTGTATTTCTTCTTTAAACCCAGAGTCGACTTCTTCATCTTCTTGACAGCTTTGATTGCCTTGCCATCAGAACCGATTACTTCCTTAATGGCTTCATTACGAAGTTCGCTCTTGGCTTCTTTCTTTGTGGTTTTCTTTTCTGCTTTTTCCGCTTTTACAACGGTTTTCTTTTCCTTGGCTTCCTTAACCTTCCTTATTTCTTTCTTTACAGGTTTTTCCGCTTTCTTTTTCGTTTCTTTTACCGCTTTCTTAACTTCTTTTTTCTTAGCGGGAATTTCTTTCTTTACGGCTTTTTTTACTTCTTTTTTAACCGCAGCTTTCTTTTCAGCCTTCTTTACGGCCTTTTTTACTTCTTTTTTTGCTGTTTTCTTTACTTCAGCTTTCTTTACAGGTTTGGCTGTCTTTTTGGCAGCAGACTTTACTGCTTTAGCAGTTACTTTCTTTTCAACCTTTTTAACGGCCTTTTTTACTTCTTTTTTTGCCTCAGCTTTAGGAGCTGCCTTTGTTTTACTGACAGTCTTCTTAGTCTTTTCCGCTTTAACGGCTTTCTTGGTTTCGTTCTTCTTTGTCTGTTTAGCCATTGTTGCCTCCTAATTCCTTAATAAGTTTTTCATATTCCCGCAGATACTCGTCAGCCTTATTCGGATCAACGGTGGAAATCGAATCGATTTTTTCTTTGAGATCCGCCATCTTGCGGCGTTTGATCTCCATTTTGATTTTCCCGATTGCGCCATCAAGACTGTTTTCGTCGTATTCGGCAGGTAATGTTTCAATTAACGCAAGATTCGTAATGAGATTCTTCACATTTTCATCATCCGTCTCATCATAGATCCGCGAGAGTGAACACTTTTCATGTTTGCGATAATCATCGATTATCAGCATCGCCAGCTTTTGATCATTAGGATCCAGAAGATATCCCAGTTTGCGCTGATAGATATCCAGCGCCTTCTTGGACATCGCGATCTGGGCGATGATCAGATATTCGGCTTTTGTCAGTCCGTCGATCGAAAAACTGACATCGGCTGTCTTTTTATTATAACCTATTTTATTAGCTTCCTGTGAGGCTCTTTTACGTATTTTTGTCAGTTCATAGAGCTCATTGAAGTAATTGTCCCGATCATACTGATCAGGCAGCTTTTCGATCAGGGCCGATACTCTGATCGTCATCTTTTTACGGTCTTCGTAATTATCCAGATTATAGATCTTCCGATAGTAACCCATCACAAAATCAATATAGGAAATCTGTTTGGCTTCAAGATCCCGCAAAGCATTCTTGCCGTACTGATTGATGATCTCATCCGGATCGAGTTTAGTGTTGTTATCGATAACATAGACTTCTTCACCTGCATCCATCAGCAGTTCACCGATCTTGAGGTTGGCTGCCTGTCCGGCGTTATCACCGTCATAGGATAAGACGACTTTCTTATTCAGCGATTTGATCAGTTCGATCTGATTACGGGTACAGGCCGTACCTAAAGTAGCTACGACATTCTGTTTGCCGGCTCTGTAATAGGCAATAACGTCCATGACGCCTTCACAGATGATGATATATCCGGCTTTTCTGGCAGCTTCCTTAGCCCGGTGATAGTTATATAGATGATCACCCTTGGTATAGATGATGTTGTCGGCAGAGTTGATGTATTTGGAATCGGAAACACCGCGGTAATCTCTGGCCGTAAAGGCGATCGGATTGCCTTCTTTATCATGGATCGGGAAAATGATACGGTTATAGAAGACATCGGCCATACCGTTATCCAGCATCCTGCAGACACCGGCTTTGAGCATATCCTCATCCGTAAAACCGTGATTCTTCAGATATTCATAGATCCTGTTTCCATCCGGATTCAGACCGATATTGAAGAATTCGATCACATCTTTTTCCAAGCCTCTGTTGATCAGATAATTCATCGCTTCTTCACCGGCTTTGGACGCACTTAAAAGATAGGTGCTGTAGGCGATCATGGCACTTAAGAGATCATAATAGCGCTGATATTTGGAAACTTTCTTCGGTGCCGTATCGATCTGGATCGGTTTGCCGATTAAAGCCGCAACTTCACCTACCGCTTCCGGAAAGGATATCTTCTTATAATTTGAAACGAACGTGAAGACATTTCCGCCGTTACCGCAGACGAAACACTTATAGATCTGTTTATCCTGAGAGATCGATAATGACGGATCATGGTCATCATGAAAAGGACAAAGAGCGCTGTAGCCCTTGCCCTTTTTGATCAATGGGATGTAGTGACCGATCACATCGACGATATCGGCACTGTTTCGTATATCATTAATTACTTCTTCAGTAAGTCTCATTAAAACGCAAGTTTTGTTTTGATGTAGTCTTTGAGTTCTTCGATCTTAATACGCTGCTGTTCCATGGTATCACGGTCTCTGACGGTAACGCAGCCATCGTTTTCCGTATCGAAGTCATAAGTGATGCAGAAAGGTGTACCGATCGCATCGTTTCTTCTGTAACGCTTGCCGATAGATCCGGTTTCATCATATTCGCAATGGAATTCCTTGCTCAGATCATTGAATAAAGCAGTTGCCGGCTCGGAGAGTTTCTTGGAAAGCGGACAGATACACGCCTTGACCGGTGCGACTGCCGGATGCAGGTGCATAACGATTCTTTCGTCGTTTTCCCCTACCATCTCTTTGTCATAGGCATCGCAACAGATCATCAGGAACAGTCTTTCGACACCGACGGACGGCTCAACACAGAACGGCACATACTTTTCATTGGTCTCAGGATCAAGATAGCTCAATTCCTTGCCTGAATATTCCGCGTGTTTCTTCAAGTCATAATCCGTACGGTCCGCAATACCCCAGACCTCACCCCAGTCAGTAAACGGGAAGGCATATTCGATATCGCTGGTTCCCTTGGAATAGAAACTCAGTTCTTCCTTGCTGTGTTCTCTGATACGCAGTTTATCTTCATTGATACCGAGCTTCTTTACGAAGTTGTAGCAGTAATCAACCCAGTATCTGTACCATTCAAGATCGGTATCAGGCTTGCAGAAGAATTCCAGTTCCATCTGTTCGAATTCTCTGATTCTGAAGATGAAGTTACCCGGCGTGATCTCGTTACGGAATGACTTTCCGATCTGTCCGATACCGAACGGGATCTTCTTTCTGGAAGTACGGGCGACGTTGTTGAAGTTAACGAAGATACCCTGGGCGGTTTCCGGTCTTAAGTAGACTACTGATTTCGCATCTTCCAGTGTTCCGATATATGTTTTGAACATCAGGTTAAACGGACGGGCATTGGTGAAGTTGTGCTTGCCGCAGACCGGACAGACGATATGATTGTCTTCGATCATCTTATCCATTTCTTCCGGAGTCTTGCCTTCAGCCGAAAGACCGGTCGCTTCTTCGATCATATTATCGGCACGGAAACGGCCTTTACATTCCTTGCAGTCGACCATGGAATCGGAGAAACCCTTAAGGTGTCCCGAAGCTTCCCAGGTCCTGGTATTCATCAGAATCGCGGAATCGATACCGACATTGTAAGGTGATCTTTCAATGAATTCCTGCCACCAGAGATCCTTGATATTCTTTTTTAACCATGAGCCTAAGATACCGAAATCCCAGGAGTTGGAGAGACCTCCGTATATTTCCGAGCCCTGATAGACAAAGCCCGAACTCTTAAGATGAGAAACGATCTCATCGAAACTGTATTTGTTTTCCATGTTTATTTACCTTCCTTTTCGCATATATAACGTGCTACATAGACGCCGCTTGCCGAAGCGTGTGAGAGTGAATGTGTAACGCCCGAACAGTCACCTATGACAAACAGATTCTTATGTAGAGTTTCAAGATTCTCATCGAGTTCAAGTTCCATATTGTAGAACTTGACTTCAACACCGTAAAGAAGTGTCTCGTCATTGGCTGTGCCCGGAGCGATCTTATCCAAAGCATAGATCATTTCGATGATGTCATCGAGAATACGTTTAGGCATGACCAGACCGAGATCTCCCGGAGTAGCCTTCAAAGTCGGAACCATGTAGGAGTGTCTGATACGATGTTCGGTCGAACGTTTACCTCTGATCAGATCGCCGAAACGCTGAACGATGACTCCGCCACCTAACATATTAGAGAGTCTGGCGATCGATTCACCATAACCGTTGGAATCCTTGAACGGTTCCGTCAGATGTTTGGAAACAAGCAGCGCAAAGTTCGTGTTATTCGTCTGCTTCTCAGGATCCTCATAAGAATGACCATTTACGGTAATGATACCATTGGTATTTTCGTTTACGACCAATCCTTTCGGATTCATACAGAAAGTTCTTACGACATCTTCATATTTGGAAGTTCTGTAGGTGATCTTTCCTTCATATAACTCATCGGTTATCTGTGAGAAGATCTCATATGGAAGTTCAACTCTGACACCGATATCCACACGGTTGGACATAGTCGGGATCGCTAATTCCTTGCATACTGTTTCCATCCATTTGCTTCCGGAACGGCCTGCCGATATTACGCAGTATTTTGATTTGAAAGTATCAGTCGAAGTTTCCAGTTCATATCCATCTTCTTTTTTACTGACGCCTTTAACTTCGCAATTGAAATAGATATCTACCTTATCCTTAAGATAATTATAGAGATTGCCTAATACTTCATAGTTGATATCCGTACCCAGATGTCTGACTTTGGCATCCAACAGATGCAGGCCATTTCTCATACATAAGGTCTTTAAAGCGGAATCGGCCGTTGAATAAAGTTTGGTCTTCTGCCCGCCGTATTCCACATTGATCTGATCTACATAGTTCATCAGCTGCAGAGCCTTTTCCTTGCCGATGTGTTCATACAGCGTGCCGCCGAAATCATTGGTTATATTGTATTTGCCATCGGAAAAAGCCCCTGCTCCGCCAAAACCGTTCATAATGGCACAGGTCTTGCAGTTTATGCATTTAGTTATCTTTTCGCCGTCGATCGGACATTTTCTCTTTTCCAGAGGATTGCCGTATTCGATAATAGCCACGCTTAATTCAGGCGCTTTTTTGCTTATTTCATAAGCCGTAAAAATGCCACCTGGTCCGGCTCCGACGATCGTTACATCATAATTTTTCATTTTTTCACCTAATTTCCATTAACTATTATATATTATGATGTCTGAAAATGATTTATAATAATTATTCGGAGGAATTAATTATGTCCAGATTGACAGGTACAGTTTCCAGGGGCATCCGTTGTCCGATAATCAAACAGGGTGATGACCTTTCAACCATCGTAACCAGTTCGGTGCTCAATGCAGCCAGAGCGGAGAATTTCGAGCTTCATGACCGTGATGTCGTGGCGATCACCGAATCGGTTGTTGCCAGAGCACAAGGCAACTATTGCACAGTAGAAGATATTGCTGATGACGTTAGAGAGAAACTCGGAGGCAATGATATCGGTGTTATCTTCCCGATCACTTCCCGTAACCGTTTTTCCGTACTTCTTACCGGTATCGCTAAAGGCGCAAAGAAGATCTATCTGATGCTTTCATATCCATCTGATGAAGTCGGCAATGCCTTCTTGACTTATGATGAACTTGATATGAAAGGTGTCAATCCTTTCTCCGATGTTTTATCGGAAAAACAGTATCACGAACTGTTTGGTGATCCGGTCCATGAATTCACCGGCGTCAACTATGTCGACTACTACCGTGAACTGATCGAAAATACAGGATGCGAATGCGAAATAATCTTCGCCAATCAGGCCAGAACTATTTTAAACTATACGAAAAACGTCCTGGCATGTGATATTCATACCCGTTTCAGAACCAAGAGAATCCTTAAGGAACTCGGTGCCAATGTCTATGGACTTGATGATATAATGACCGCTCCGATCAACGGTTCAGGTTATAACGAAAAGTACGGCCTTTTAGGCTCAAATAAAGCTACCGATGATAAGGTCAAACTCTTCCCTCGTGATGCCCAGAGTCTTGTTGAAGAGATTCAGAAATCCTTCCATATGGAAACAGGCAAAAACATCGAAGTCATGATTTATGGCGACGGTGCGTTCAAAGATCCGCAGGGCAAGATCTGGGAACTGGCAGACCCTGTCGTTTCCCCTTTCTATACCAGCGGCTTAAAGGGAACACCTAATGAAGTAAAGATCAAATATCTAGCCGATAACGATTATAAGGATCTCAAAGGCGAAGAACTTAAGGAAGCGATCAAGAACAGCATCAAGGAAAAAGACAGCAACCTGGTCGGCAAAATGGTTTCCGAAGGAACCACACCTCGTCAGCTGACTGATCTGATCGGTTCGCTCTGTGACCTGACTTCCGGTTCCGGCGATAAAGGCACACCGGTTGTCCTGGTTCAGGGTTACTTCGATAACTATACAAATGAGTAAAAGAAAGAAGGAATTAAATTTCCTTCTTTTTTAACCCAAGATTGCGGCATCATTACTGAATTCTTCACCGCTGGCTTTTTCAAACATCTCCAGCAGTTTTTCTACGGTCAGTTTCTTCTTTTCTTCACCGCGGATATCCAGAATTATCTTGCCGTTATTAAGCATCAGCAAACGGTCACCGTGAATGATCGCATCTTTCATATTATGTGTAACCATGAAAGTAGTAAGCTGAGATTTACGAACGATCTTATCTGTAACATCCAGAACCTTCTGGGCGGTTTTCGGATCCAGAGCGGCCGTATGTTCATCTAACAGGAGCAGACGCGGACGCTGTAAAGTCGCCATGATCAGGGTCAGAGCCTGACGCTGACCGCCAGATAATAATCCAACTTTAGTTGAAAGACGGTCTTCAAGACCCAGATCAAATTCTTTTAACAGATGTCTGAAAGTCTCTCTTTCATCCGGATAGATACCGTTGGCCAGTCCTCTTCTTTTGCCTCTGCGATGGGCTAAAGCCAGATTTTCTTCGATCCACATATCGGCAGCCGTACCCATCATTGGATCCTGGAAAACACGGCCGATATATTTAGCTCTTTTATCTTCAGAGAGTTTAGTTACATCATTATCATCGATAAAGATCTTGCCTTCATCGACAAGCCATACACCGGCAATGGCATTTAACAGTGTAGATTTACCGGCACCGTTGGAGCCGATGACCGTAACGAATTCACCGTCTTCCAGAACCAGATCGACACCGTCCAGCGCCATCTTTTCGTTGATCGTTCCGGGGTTGAATGTTTTATGGATATTTTCTATTCTAAGCATCAGTTGTTCCCCTTTCGCAGATTCGGAATTGACAGTGCCAGCATAACGATAATTGCCGTAGCCAGTTTCAGGTCGTTGGAATCAACTCTGAGCCATAAGACGATAATCATGATCAGATAATAAACGATGCCGCCAACTATGACAAAGAACAGTCGCATATAGAATGAACAGCCCTTCGGGAAAATAACTTCTGAAAGCACTTCGCCGATAATGATCGCCGCTAAACCTATAACGATCGCACCACGGCCCATATTGATATCGGAGAATCCCTGATACTGAGCCATCAGACCACCGGCCATTGCAACCAAGCCGTTGCCTAAGGCAAAGCCGATGACTTTCATATTATTGACATTGATGCCCTGAGCCAGAGCCATATGCGAGTTATTTCCGGTAGCACGGATCGCACAACCCTGTTCGGTACCGAAATACCAGTACATGATTGCGATAAGTGCGATCGAGAAGCCGACACCGACTGTAATAGCCATCGGGATATTACGCATCGAAATAAGGACTTTATTTTTAGTTGGGTTACATGAAACATTGGCAACCATGCCCATGATATGCAGGTTGATCGAATACAGACCAAACTGAACCAGGATACCTGACAATATAGCCGGAATCTTGAGCTTGGTATGAATCAGACCGGTAATCATTCCAATGAAAATACCGGTAACAAAAGCAACCAGCAAAGCGATCCACGGATTTACACCCGAAGTTATCAGCATGACAGCGGTAGCTCCACCAGTGGCAAAAGAGCCATCCACAGTAAGGTCTGACTCTTTTAACACTCTGAAGGTTATATAGATTCCTAGGGCCATGATGCCCCAGATAATACCTTGGGCAATGCCTCCCGGAATTCTTGAAATTAAATTAGGAATTGTAATCATATAAGCGGATTATTCACATTTTACGAAATCTTCAGGAACAGTAATACCGAGTAATTCACATACTTCTGCATTGTATTTCTTAACCGGATTAGGGAAGTACTGAATAGCCATTTCTTCGATCTTAGCCTCATTCTTGAGGATCTTGACAGCCATCTTGCCTGTCTCGACACCAAGATCGTAGTAGTTGATAGTTAAAGTCGCAACACCACAGAGCTTGCAGATACCTTCTTCACCGGCGAAGACCGGAACTTTCTTGTCTAAAACAACATTGGCGATCGTTTCAGCGCAGCTTGCTGCCTGGTTGTCAGTCGGAATGTATAATGCATCGACCTGTGCGCAGAGATCTTCAGTGACTAAAGCGATATCGTTGGAATCGGTAAAGGAAGATGCGATGACTTTAATGCCCTTGCCTTCCAGATACTTGCTTACAACTTCAACCTGGTATTTGGAGTTAGCTTCATTGGAACAGAAGATGATACCGACAGTCTTAACCTCTGGTAAAATATCGAGAATCATCTGCGCCTGCTGATCGAGCGGAGCCAGATCACTTGTACCGGAAACATTAGCACCGACTGTACCGCTGAAATTGTCGATGCCTAAGGCTACACCGTATTCGGTAACGGAAGTACCCAAGATTGGAATATCACCGGTTGCGGAAACCGCTGCCTGTAAAGCCGGAGTGGCGTTAGCCATGATCAGATCAACACCGTCATTGACAAAGCCCTGAGCAATTGTTGAACAGGTTGCGGAATCACCGGCCGCATTCTGTACATTTATGTCAGCATCCGGGAATTCCTTGGATACGACATCCACAAATCCCTGGGTTGCCGCATCAAGTGCTGCGTGCTGGACCAGCTGCACAACACCGATCTTGATAGCGGTGTTATCTTCATTTCCACCGTTACCGTTTCCACCGGAACATCCGGCAAGTGTCAATACTGTGAGTACTGACAGAAGAACAACTAATAATTTTTTCATGATTTTCTCTCCCTCTGAATAAAAAAACGTCCTGCACAAGGACGAATCAATCGTGTTACCACCTTTTTTCAATAATACATTACTGTACTACTCTCTTCAGCCACCAACATGGCTTCGGTCTTTAACGGAACCTTTCCGGGATACCCTACTTGATTCAGATATCCGACTCGGTAATGTATTCTCGTCTGACTATCATGGCAGCTTGCACCAACCGCTGTCTCTCTTCAATGAATCATCAACGATACTGTTTACTTCAAAGTCTGTAACTGATTCTATTCTATGAAAACAATGAAAACATGTCAACACTTTTTTTACAATTTTTTTCTGAAAATATTTTCATTCTTTCTTGCACATAACAGACCCGTTAAATAACGGTAAGAATACATAACCCTTTTCTGCCATGCCTTCGATGATTTCCGGCAAAGCCACAAGCGTATTTGCCGAATAGTCATGCATCAGAACAACCACAATATTCTTCCCTTCAAGATTATTTAAAACATTATCACGGTATTCTTCCGCACTCAATACTCTCATCCCGTCTCCGGTCTCGCAGTTCCAGTCAACATAACCGTAACCCATTTCCACTAGGATCGGAATGATCACAGGAATCTTATATGAAGTATCGCTGCCGCCTGGAAAACGCATAACGTCTGTCGTATAACCGTATCTGTTATATATGAACTCTCTGTTTCTTTCTATATCTGCTACAAAACCTTCTACTGTACTGTAGACACTGTTTTTACCCAGTTTATGTGTAGCTGTATGATTGCCCAGAGTATGACCTGATTCTATTATCCTTCGATATATCGCATCATATGCATCATTTTCCTCCGTGTATCCGGTTTCCGTACACTTCATCAGATAAAAGAATGTTGCCGGAACATCATATTCTTCCAGTACATCCAGAAACTGCATACTCTTCAAATACGGGCCATCATCAAATGTCAGATAGGCAATCTTCTTATCGGTCTTACCATTCAGCACCATATTCTCCAGAACCGAAGCTTCTTCAAAGAATTCGCTTCTGACTTTTTCGAGATTACTGTTTATATCTTCATATTCTTCAAGTCTTTTCTGCGCTTCAAGATACTTATTATCGATTTCTTCATATTGCGCTCTGATACCATCAACTTCATTTTGCAATTCAAATAATGCCTTGTTTAATTCAACATTAGAAAAAGCACAGTTGTTACCGTTGTTTATAAGAATGATTACGGTCATGACGCAAACAAAAAGCGATACTAGCGTCCCGTAATATTTTTCAGGTTTTCCAGTCTTGCCTTCCATATGTCGTATTCTCTGTATTTTCCATCATCAAAAGAAGCGATATCATCGTTCAGTTGTTTCAGTTCATTATCTTTTTCGTTTATATTGCTTTCTAACTGTATCTTTTCTTCTTCAAGAACGGATATTTCCTTCTTCAGATCAAGATTTTCTCTATATACACCTGAAGTCTTAAGAAAACACGCAATGATCACTATTGCTTCAAGAAGATAAATAATGAATCTGATGTTTTTATTTTTTGCCTGCATATAATTCGTTGCCTAATGAAGCTCCCACTATCATTATCGCACCGATGATACCGGAAAAGCCGATTTTCTCATTCAGGATCAGTGCTCCGATCAGCACATTAAGTACCGGCTCAAGATAACCCAGGACCGCAATGCTTTGAGGTGATAATGTATCAATGGAACTGAAATAACAGATATAAGCTACTCCGGTATGAAAGATACCTAAAATAATAACAATTAGAGTCGATCTTAGATCAAAAGAAACAGGAAAACCTTTATTGAATAATACATAAGGGAATACGATCGCTGCCGAAGCCAATAACTGCACAAATGTCTTTTCCAATGGCTTTATATCCGTAAGTCGGCGGTTACATAAAACAAGGATCACAAAACCCAATGCAGCCAGTAAACCGTAGATCACACAATACGGATCTCCATTACTCTGGCCATCAAAGATTCCGATCAGAAACAGCATGCCCACAAAAGCTGCGATAATGCAGAAGATCTGATAGATATTGATCTTTTCCTTATATATCAGTGAAGTGATAACGACTACGATGATCGGTGCCAGATAATTACATAAAGAAGAGATAGCTATGCCATGACGGTATCCCGCAAACAGAAAGACCCAGTTGAAACCTAACGCAAAACCCGAACAGATCAACAGAAACAGATTCTTTCTGATCGAGAGATAATCAAATTTCTCTTTCCGATACAACAAAACAAGCAAGATAAAAACGGAGCCCAGAAAACCGCGGCAGAGTACCACAAATTCAGAACTGTATGAAGTGAAATGCAGAAACAGACCGATCGTTCCATAGAGCCCTAAGGCAAAAAGATATCTTAATGTAGCGGAGTTTTTCATGATTTGTCTAATATCATACAACACAAGTTGCCCTATTTAAAGCCGCATGCCTGTGATTTATCAGGTAAGATTTATTCTCTTATGTTAGAATAATTGAAGTAAAAAGGAGATCCAAACTATGACTATAGAGGAAAAACTGATCACTTCGCTTACGGCTATCGTCAAAGATCTTTATGATATCGAAGCAGCCGAAGACATGATCATGGTCGAAATACCTAAAGATAACCATAACGGCGATTATTCGACGAATATTGCGATGCGTCTGACCAAGGTACTTAAAAGACGTCCTCAGGAAATAGCTGAAGAAATAAAAACAAAACTGCTGGAAGATGTTGAGGATATCCAGAATATCGAAATAGCCGGACCGGGCTTCATCAATTTCTGGTTAAAGAAAGATGCGATGGCCGATATCATCAACACCGTTATTAAGGCTCAGGATAAATACGGTTATTCTGACAGCGGTAAAGGTGTCAAAGTCCTGGAAGAATATGTCAGTGCCAACCCTACCGGACCGTTACACTGCGGTCATGCCAGAGGAGCCTGCTGGGGTGATTCTGTTGCCAGAATCATGAATGCAGCCGGTTATCAGACTACCAGAGAATACTATATCAACGATGCCGGAGCACAGATGATGAATCTGGGCAAATCACTTTTAGGACGCTACAGAGAACTTTTCGGTCTGGATTTCACTTTACCGGAAGACGGTTATCACGGACCGGATGTGATTGAGATAGCCAAAGAAATAAAAGAAAAAGACGGCGATAAATATCTGAATATGCCGGAAGAAGAAGCTGTTCTTGAATTAAAGGAATTAGGCAAGGAACTGGAACTTGCCAGAATCAGAAGAGACCTTGAATATTATGGCTGTGCTTTTGATTCATGGATTTCCGAACAGTGGATTGTTTCTCAGGGTCTGGTTGAAAAAGCTGTCGAAAAGATGGATTCCATGGGCCTGCTTTATGAAAAAGACGGAGCTATATGGTTCAAAGCTACCGAATATGGCGATGATAAGGACAGAGTCTTAAAGAAATCAGACGGTTACTATACCTATATGACTCCGGATATCGCCAATCACATCTATAAATACGACCGCGGATATGAAATACTCGTCAATATCTGGGGTGCCGATCACCACGGATATATTCCGCGTATGAAAGCTGCAATGGAAGCCTTAGGTTATCCTCGTGACAATCTGCAGGTCGATCTGTGCCAGATGGTCAGAATGGTTGAAAACGGCCAGGAAGTCAAGATGTCCAAACGTACCGGTAATGCGATCACCTTAAGAGAACTGATCGATGATATCGGCGTTGACTGCGCCAGATACTTCTTCCTGTCAAAAGCTCTTGATACCCATCTGGATTTCGATCTGACCTTAGCAAGAACCAGATCCAATGATAACCCTGTCTATTATGCTCAATACGCCTATGCGAGAATCTGTTCGGTCTTGAAACAGGCGGAAAACGGTTATCAGGTTCAGGATACATATAATCTTTTAAGCGATCCGAAAGAGATCGATCTGTTAAAACACATCACTACCTTTACGGATGTAGTAGCTGATGCGGCCTTAACCAGAAGTCCAAACAAGATCTGCAACTACATTCAGAAGCTTGCCACATACTTCCATTCCTTCTATGGTGCCTGCAAGATCAATGACCGCAGTAATCCGGAATTAAGTAACGAAAGACTGGCCTTGAGTGATGCGACCAGGATCACCCTTAAAAATGCCCTGACATTACTGGGAGTAAGCGCTCCGGAAGTCATGGCTAAAGACGATAACGAATAATACAGATACCGCAGACATTCAAGTCTGCGGTTTTTAATAAATATATTCCAAGAGATCCACAACGATCGTACCGGTATCAGGATAATATACTTCATATTCGCCGATATATGTGAAGCCTATTTTTTCATAAAGTCTGAATGCCGGTAAGTTCCCTTTTAGCACATCCAGATGGATAGTTTTGACTTTATTACGGTTATCTTCGATCACATATTTCAGCAGTTTATCTGAATAGCCTTTTCTTCTGAAAGAAGGATGAACCGCAAACAGATGCAGAACAGCTATTTCATTTTCCTCGAATTTCCTTGACCAGTTCGCATTCAGATAGATCTCATCTTCATGAAGACGTGTTACACAGGCTGCGGCAATATCCTGATCTTCTTCCACAAAATAGAAAGAATCATTTTCTATAAATGATTCAAGATCGTTTCTTGAAGGATAGACATCTTTTGTCCATTCCGGAGAGTATTCATCGAGTTTCTGATGAGCGATTACTTCGTCATAAAAAGAATACAGTCTTTCAAGATCTTTGCTTTGTGCTGTTTTGATTTTCATTTGAATGCATTATAGAAGTATTTATGCTCATCTTCAAGCAGATAATTCAAATTCACTCAGATAATCATCACCCAGAAAGCACTCTTTACGATATCTTCCTGGAGTAGTATTCATTATCTGTTTGAATTTACGTCTGAATGTTCTAACACAGTTGTAACCTACAGAGATTGCGGTATCGACGACTGGTTTTTCTTGTACTAAAAGCAGTTCGCAGGCCTTAATGATACGGCGATAATCGGAATAATCATTGAAATTCTTTTCCACGATAATCAGCAGGCATTTATCAATAAATGCTGGACTGACATTAAAAATCCTGGAAAGATCTATAATACTAAGATCTTCAGTAAAGTGCTTATTTATATATTCAATGATCTTAAAACCCAGTTTTATAACTTTTCTGTGCCTATTCAAGGGAATATTTGAATGCTTTTCCCGGAAATCACCTGGTGAAACGTCTGTTATCGCTTTGAAATTCTTTATCAGATGTGATACATCGCAATATCCTGTTTTATCGGCTATTTCTTCAAGACACATATCGGTATTCAGAAGAAGATCAATCACGTTGGAAATGCGTATTCTATTAATCATTTTATTTACTGATAATCCCGAAAAATCTTTTACGTATTCCGAAACTTTTGCTTTAGAAATATCGTAAGTATTTGCGATTTTTTCTCGTGTCAGACTTTCCGAAGTATGGCAATAGATATGCTTGATTACTTTGGTCTTTACATCATTGTTGCTGTTTCCGTTATTCCCTTCATTTTCGCTTTTATAAGCCATTTTTACGTAATGGTTTATGAAATCTATCAGCTTGACTATAATAATGCAATCAGTTATTGATTGTTCCAGCTGTTCTTCTGAAGAAGATTCATTGTTTTTCTCTTTCTTAATATCTTTTATGATTTTAGTCAGACATTTTGAATCCTTATAATTCAGATTCTTAACCGGTATTTTTTCAAGTACAGAAAATGTATTAAATTCTTTTTCGTATGGCTTATTCAATGATATTAAATAATCAAGGCTATTTTTGTTATATACGATCCTTATAAGTTTTAGGGGTTTATTTACTTCGGTAATCGAAAGAGTATCCCAAGGCATAATGCTAACTACCGTATTGGGCTTTATTTCATATTCCCTTTCGTTTATTTTCAGTTTGCCCATTCCTTTCTTAAAAAACAACAAACGCGTTGTATGAAGAACCGGGCATGGTCTTTCCGTATCTATGCTTATTTCAGCATATGAACAAACACTATTCTTTTTTTCAAATGAACAATTCTGTTCCTGTAATTTCTCTCTTCTATGAGGCATATGCAATAAACTCTAACTCACTTAATCAATAAACATCTCGAAATTAAATGGACAACCCTGAACCATACAATATGCAGATACAGTTCAGGGTTCAGCAGTTGTTCAGATGATGCATAAACATTATCTTCATCTGCTCTATGCAACGTTCATCGTCGCGTATAACACGGCTTTGATCGTATGCATCCTGTTTTCGGCTTCATCAAATACTTTTGACTGTGCCGATTCAAATACGGAATCGGATACTTCCATTTCACAGATGCCGTATTTTTCGGCTATCTGTGCACCGATCGTCGTATTTGTGTCATGGAATGACGGCAGACAGTGCATGAAGATCGCTTCCTTCTTTGCATTGGCCATCACTTCTTCAGTTACCCGATACGGTTCCAGAAGTCTGATCCTTTCTTCCCAGATCTCTTCTGGTTCGCCCATTGAAACCCAGATATCGGTATATATCACATCGGCGTCTTTTGTGCCTATAGATACATCCTCGGTAAAGGTAATAGTCGAACCATTTTCTTCGGCAACCTTTCGGCAGACTTCGCTCAGCTTTTCTTCCGGCATCTGTTTCTTCGGACCGCAGGCCACATAGTTGATGCCCATTTTCGCACATATCACCATCAGCGAATTGGCTACATTATTACGGGCATCACCCATAAACACGATCTTGCGTCCTTTCATATCACCGAAGTTCTCTTCGGCTGTCATGATATCCGCCAGCATCTGTGTCGGATGAAACTGATCGGTCAATCCATTGAAAACCGGGATCCCTGCTTTTTCAGAGAGTTCTTCAACGATCGACTGATCATAACCGCGATACTCGATACCATCATACATTCTGCCTAAGACGCGGGCTGTATCTTCCAATGATTCTTTCTTCCCCATCTGTGAGGAAGCCGGGTCAAGATAAGTTACACCCATGCCCAGATCCCTGGCTGCCACTTCGAAGGCACAACGTGTTCTGGTCGAAGTCTTTTCAAACAGCAGAACCAGCTGTTTGCCATGAAGGTATTCATGTGTGATACCTTCTTTCTTTTTCCTCTTGAATTCCTTAGCCAGATCGATCAGGTAACGGATCTCATCCGGGGAATAATCAAGAAGTTTGAGAAAACTGCGTCCTCTTAAATCGATTTCCATATGTTTCATCCTTTCTTTAACTGTTCATGTCATGAATAACAGTTCAGCGGATTCAGGCAATCGTTTTATTCTTCAGCTTTCACTATCATTTTAGAAAATTCTGAAAAAAGAAAACGGACAAAATCGCTGTTTTACACTGTATATTTTTACTTTTTCTTAAAAAAATCGTTATTCTGTCTACAATTTTATCTTATCTGAATGATTTTTCCCGTAATTTTCATCCAGTTTTTAAAGGAAAATAAATATATTTTTAGTAAAGAAAAATACCCTTTCAGGGTATTGTCAAACTTAATAAGTGGCGTCCATGGAGAGACTCGAACTCCCGACCGTCCGCTTAGAAGGCGGATGCTCTATCCAACTGAGCTACATGGACACACGTGTATACTATCATTTTTCCAGTATAAATTCAACGATTGATTGAAATAGTTCTTTTTTAGTGTTAATCTAATATAGCGATGTGCCTATAGCTCAACTGGATAGAGTGTTTGGCTACGAACCAAAAGGTTGCGAGTTCAAGTCTTGCTAGGCACGCCATATTGAAAAAGAAACTGTGATCGCTCACAGTTTTTTGTTTTTTCAGATCTCATTAAGCATCTTTTCCGGATTCTCGACAGCCTTGACATTACCGAAAGCCTTGGCGATTTTGCCTTTTTCATCGATCAGGTAAGTGCTTCTGACTACGCCCATGGTCTTCTTGCCATACATATTCTTTTCCTTCCAGACATCATAGGCTTTGATTACTTCCAGTCCTTCATCGGAAAGAAGCACAAA
>JAFZQG010000012.1 GCA_017550145.1 Erysipelotrichaceae bacterium
AAGTAAGACCATCTGTAAAACCAATGTGCGATAAATGTCGTGTTATTAAGCGTAAAGGTCGCGTTATGGTTATATGTGAAAACCCTAAACACAAACAGAGACAAGGTTAAAAGGGAGGAAGAAATTAATGGCTCGTATTGCTGGAGTTGATATTCCAAATAATAAGCGTGTAGTTGTTTCACTTACTTACATTTATGGTGTAGGTCTGACAACCGCCAAGAAGGTTTTGGCTGAGTGTGGAATCAGCGAAGACATTCGTGTAAAAGATTTGACTGATGAGCAGGAAAACGCAATCCGTAAGGCTCTTGATTCATACAAGCTCGAGGGTGATCTCAGAAGAGAAACTCAGCTGAACATCAAGCGTCTCATGGAAATCGCATGTTACCGCGGTATCAGACACAGAAAAGGCTTACCGGTAAGAGGTCAGAGGACGAAGACCAATGCCAGAACCCGTAAGGGTCCGAGAAGAACGGTAGCCAACAAGAAGAAGTAAGGAGGATAAACAATGGCACAGAAAGCAAAGACAACTTCGCGTAAGAAACGTGTTAAGAAGAATATTGCCAGTGGCGTTGCACATGTCCACTCAACATTCAATAATACAATCGTTACGATCACTGACGAAGCCGGCAATGTAGTGGCTTGGTCAAGTGCCGGTGCATTAGGCTATAAAGGTTCACGTAAGTCTACTCCATACGCTGCCCAGCTCGTATCCGAGGCTGCCGGCAAGACTGCCATGGATCATGGCATGAAGAAGGTAGAAGTCAACGTTAAGGGACCGGGCCCAGGCAGAGAAGCTGCGATCAGATCGTTAGCTACTGCTGGTCTTGAGATCACCGCTATCAACGATGTAACACCTATTCCGCACAACGGTTGCCGTCCACCAAAGAAACCTAGAGGCTAATAAGGAGGAAACATATGAATAAATTTGAACGTCCGAAATTTAAAGTAAGTGAATATGTTGAATCTGATAATTACGGTAAATTCGTTATCACTCCGTTAGAAAGAGGCTTCGGCACAACTATAGGCAATGCCTTAAGAAGAACGATGCTCTCCTCACTTCCGGGTGGTGCGGTATATTCAATAAAGATAGACGGGATTTTCCATGAATTCTCATCTATCAAGGGCGTCAGAGAAGACACTACTCTGATCGTCTTGAACATTAAGAGTCTGATCCTGGACATCGCTGATGATGATGTATACACACTCAGAATTTCAGCTAAAGGTCCTTGTACAGTAAAGGCTGAAGATATTATTCTTCCTGCCGGTGTTGAGATCTTAAATCCGGAACTGGAAATCGCTCATCTTGACAAGGGTGGCGAACTGGAAATGGAACTCCTGGCCAGAAAAGGCAGAGGTTATGTTTCCGCTGATGAAAACAAGGTTTTATACCAGGGTTCATCACAGGGCATCGGAACGATCTATACCGATTCAATCTATACACCGGTCGTTAAGGCAAACTATGAAGTGGAACCGACCCGTGTCGGTCAGTCCGCCAAATACGATGAACTCACCATGGAAGTCTGGACCGACGGTTCAATCAATCCTAAAGAGTCTCTTGCCTTGGCAGCCAAGATCCTGGTATCGCATTTTGATCTGTTGACCGAAGTGGATGCTGACGTTAATGATATGGATTCTCTGATGAAAGATTACGTTAACGAAGGCAACGCCAAGAAAGTCAATATGTCGATTGACGATCTGGATCTGACCGTCAGATCATACAACTGTCTCAAGAGAGCTGGTATCTCAACAGTTGAAGAACTGACACAGAAGACTGAAGAAGAAATGAGCAGAGTCAGAAACCTCGGAAAGAAATCTCTGAAAGAAGTAAAAGAGAAACTCCAGGCTCTCAATCTCTCATTCAAACACATTGACTAAGGGGGAAATTGAAATATGTGGAATCGCAGATTAGGCCGTACAGCCGACCATAGAGTAGCCCTTCTTAAGAACATGGCCACCGATCTGATCCTCAAAGGCAAGATCGAAACGACCGAAATGAAAGCCAAGGAACTTCGCAGCGTCGTTGATCATCTGATCACTGTCGCTAAGAAGGATGATCTGGCTGCCAGAAGAGCTGCAGCTGCTTACTTAAGAAACGTTACTACCAAGGATGGAAAGAACGCTGTTCAGGTATTATTTGAAGAAGTTGCCCCGAAATATAAAGACAGAAACGGCGGCTATACCAGAGTTATCAAGACCGGTATCAGACGCGGTGATGCCGCACCGATGGCAACAATCGAATTAGTATAATTACACGAAAGCTCCTGAGATACGGAGCTTTTTATATAGACTGATTTTATTTCTAAATAGTTAAACAAGAATTCCAAAACTCTAAAAGTTCTAAAATGAGATTATAACTGGACAGATCAATAATCTGTTGACCATTACGTTAAGTATTGAATCGGAGAATTATATTGAAAAAACCAGGAATTCCAAAATTTTCAATATTAATATAATGACTTTGTTTACAAAGATAACCATAATGGGTATAGTGCAGAAAAATGTAACCATTATGGATAGTGATTATGAATTATTTAATTTGTGAACTAAGAGATAAGACTGGATTATCACAGAAAGCATTTTCTGAAAAATACGGTATTCCGATCAGCACATTAAGAAAATGGGAACAGGGAGAAGCAAAACCAGCAAAGTATTTTGTTGATCTTTTGGCTTTGACTGTTCCTGGCATTGAAGACAGCTTAAAGACATATCGTTACGGAGATAAGATTTACTATTATGGCCCTGCAAAAAAACAGGTATCAGATCATTTGGGGAATTGGATTAAGATAAATGAAGATCTGGAGGGAGTAATTGAACAAAACCTCGAATTTTATTTTGATGATTTGTTTAATGGTTTTTACGAGTTAACAGAACGTTTTGAAAAAGATTGTCGTCTGGATAAAAAATAAGGCCATATTTAGAGTAAAAAACAAAGCAAAGAAGTTAGTATTCTTGCATGGAATCGATATATTTACATAAAAAAGCGAAATTATATAAATACTGCATATCTGACAATTTTACTGCATATTCTATGCTATAATATATGCAGAAAAAGGAAATGAATATGCACAAATACGATTATTCGTTTTTAAAGGATTTTAAAATCACCAGCAAGCTTATCGGTTTAAGTAACGTTATTGCTGAAAGCAATTATAAAGTAAATGTACAGGAAAAAGAAAATCCTGTTGTTTTTTTAAAGTTGCATAAAAAGGCAATTATCGATTCTGCTGTTTCGTCAAACAGAATCGAAGGAATCGAAACCAGTGAAAAAAGAAATAGAGATCTGCTGGAAAACAATGATAAACCATTAAATCATAGCGAAGAAGAAATAAGCGGATATAAAGACGCAATCGTTTTTATCAGCGACCATTATGAAGAAATAGAAATCAATGAAGATACTATTAAATATCTGCATTCGATGCTGATGTATTATTCATCAAAAAGTAAAGGACAGTATAAAAAAACCGATAATGAGATTACTGCTAGATATGAAAATGGTAATAGCGAGGTAATCTTCCAGCCTGTAAAAAGCAACGAAACCGATAAGCATATGAAACAGTTTATTAATGCATATAACAGAGCAAAAAACGATAACGAAATAAATCAATTGCTATTGATTCCGTGTTTTATTGTAGATTTTTTGGCAATTCATCCTTTTTTTGATGGGAATGGCAGAATATCGAGATTACTTACATTATTACTTTTATACAAAGAAGGATATCGAGTAGGAAAATATATTTCTTACGAAAAGATGATCGAACAATATAAATGGAATTATTATCAGGAATTAAACTTTTCACAAACCGGATGGCATGATAACGAAAATGATTATTCTCCTTTTATTGTTTTTCACTTTCAGATGTTGTATCGCTGTTATAAAGAAATCTCAGAAAGATTTATCAGTGAGGAAACTGATCGGAAAATATCAAAGCGAGATAGAATTGAAAACACGGTAATGAAATCAGTTGTACCTATATCAAAAACCGAAATAGCTGATGTATTACCTGATATTTCTGTAACTACGATTGAAAAAGTTCTGGGAGAATTAATAAAAAAGAACAAAATTAGAAAGATCGGTACATACAAAAATGCAAAATATGTAAAAAGCCAAAGCTAGTAATGTATTACTCGTGAGAGGTTTACTAAATAATGATCATTGTTATCAAAGTAAACTTGTAGTTTACTTACATAATAATGATTATCTGGTATAGTATTGATAGACAAAAGAAAGATAAGATCTTAAGAGTATAACTTTATCAATAAGACTGTTGTTTCAAATCGTTATTAGCAGGAAGTTATATAGATAGTCTATTATTTGAAAAAGGAATAAGTTGGCCACTTGTTACAGTGAGATTGTGATGAGTGGCCTTTTTTTCAGGAGGGGAAATATGAGTGTTACAAGAATAGATATTAGTAAAACAGCCGAGAATATTGCCAACTTGAGAATAGAGAAGAATCTGTCGATAAAGCAGATTCAGGATGCTTTGGGTTTTAATAATCCTCAGGCGTTCTATAAATGGCAGAGAGGTGAGAACCTACCGACTTTGGATAATCTGGTTATTCTGGCTGATATTTACGGAGTCAGTCTGGATGAAATAATTGCTGTGAAAAAAGAAGAGTTTTAGCAGCTGTCGCATTATTTGTACAGGGTGATATGGATAATAAAAACATACGGATTAATCATTAATGTATTGATTCAAAAGAACAGGAGGAAAAATGTATTACGTTTTGGAAATGGAAATGCCCCAGGTACTGATAGACCGATTGAAGGAAGCGGCAGTAAAAGAACACTTAAGTATTGATGAATTCTTCGATAAGTGTATAAAATACCATATTTCTCATCCCGAAGAAATTGAAAAATTTAAGAAGGAATATGATGAAATGAGCTTTGAGGATAAGTTTCTCTATGATGAAGTTAAAATCGTAAGAGAATATCCGGTTAATGACGGTGAGAGCGAATATCTGGCACGAATGCGCTGCTTGAAAGAAGAACGGTCTCTGAATGAGAATCATGATCGTTTGCCGAGGATAGCATCTGAGGAATTCATTAATCATATTGAAGATGACGATTTCTTTCTGAAATATGGGAATCCGGTGCTTATTGAGGATGAAAGAGGCGATCTGGTTGCAATGAATGTGGAATACTATGAACGAATCAAAATTGGATAATCATATCTACAGGTATGTTTGCGAAGTTTGTGGCAAAGTGGAATACCTTAGTCCAAAAGAAGCATATGAAAAAGGTTGGGATTATCCGCCGTTTATCGGAGAGTATGGGATCGTCTCACCTCGGACTTGTCCTTACTGTGACATGATGGATACTGCCTGGGCTGCGCTTGTACTCCATGGCAAAAACGTCAGAGAGCTTTCTGATAAGCAGAAGGAAGCGATAATCAGGATCATAAATGAACCGGGAAGTATTGAAGTAATCAATTAAAGAATAAGTGAAAACAGAAAATGGAGGAAAAAAGATGAAAGAAAAAATGTTAGTAACACAGGCTCTGGATGAGCGTGATCTGCTGGTTAAGAAAATCAACAGCAAAATCGACAAACTTAAGCTTGTCGATACCAAAAAGAGAAATGAAGAAAAAACTTACGGTGAGAGGCTTGAAGTTGAAGAGTTTAAAAAAGAGGCTTTATCGGCTTATCAGCAGATAACAGATCTTATAGATCGTTATCAGAGATTGGACGCGGCAATCGTGGCTTCAAATGCTGTAACTTATATTGATACCGAAAATGGTGCTTATTCTGTTGCCGGAGCAATTGCTTTACGTAACAGACTCAAGGGCGACGGTATTTATATGGAACAGGGTTCTTTTGAAGAAAGTCTTATTGAACAGTTTGAAGAACAGTACAAACAGGCTGTAGCTTCCGCTGCCAGCCGCAACAGCATTATTGAACGTCAGGCTGAAGATATGCGTATGAGCATTCTGGGAAGAGATAATAAAACCAAGGATGATAAACCGCTGGAAGTGGTTGATGCGTATATCAAAGAGAATACAACCGAAGTTATCGATCCTTTGGGAGCAGAGAAAAAGATCCAGGAATTAAAGGAAAGAAATGATGCTCTGATCAACGAATTAAATACCAAGATCAAAGTATCAAACGCCACAACGATGATTGAATTCTGATCATTCTGCCTGTCATACGAAAGCTTCAAACCCGCTTCCCCTGCAGCAGGGTTAAACTGCAAAAACGGAATGCTTACACCGCAACAGTGAGCTCCAGAATACTTTTAAACAAAGTAGCTCAAAGGATGAGCATATGGCTGGTAACCATAGAGATGCAGGTTCGAGTCCTGTCTTTGTAAAGAAAAAAAGAATTCAACTGTTTTGAATCAACTGTTACGGATCAATCAATAACTGTTATTTATCATTTTCTTCAACAGTATTATCTGAATCATTAACGAGCTGCAGACATGGCAAACATGTTGAAATCCGTGATAATGGTCCGGTGTTGAAGCGGTTGACCGGAAGCTGTCCCCACGGCTGTATGACAGGCATTAATAAAAAGAATAGAATTCCAATGAACTGATTATTGAAAATTCCAGTCGTTAAGACTGGAATTTCGTTAAAAACACATTCAATAATTTCGCTGTGGTCTTGCATATCTATTGTCTTGATACAAAGTGTCCAGATAAAGAATAGTCTGAAGCAGGATAAGCCATAACGGCATCATATTCTTTTGGTTTTAAAGTGTCGTAGGTCAGAACCATTATAATGTCATATGGATCATACGGATCAGTCATTTCATTTCCTTCAAATCCGTCTACATGGAGAGTAAGCTCATACTGTTTAGCCTGCAGATATCGGAAATCGGTGATGGCTGCTTTGAGATAATAGCTGGTCGCATCCATCATCTCTTCATAAGTCTTTTCTGTGGCATTGAAGCTACCGATTGTTCCGAGCGTTTCACAGAAGAAATCGCCATTTGCTTCAAGCTGTTTCAGCAGTTCATCAAGCGATAGACCTTTGTCTGATTCATAAAAGAAAGAATTAATGGAGACGTGATCAGACGATTCGACTGTGCAGGTGAACAGGGAAGGATCGCTTTCATATATATCGATCGTATAGATCAGATCATAGGCTTCATGCGGATCACTTTCTTCGTTTCCTGCAAAGGCCGGAACATGCATAGTCATCTGATAGGAGCCCATACCGAGATACTTTATTTCATTGATCTCGGCTTCTAGGAAATAACTGGTTTGTGATATTGTTTCCTGATATGATTTCCTGGCCGCATCAAACTTGCAGAAATATCCCTGATATTCGTCATAGTACCAGCTGTTCTTTTCAAGGAGTTTCAGCAGTTCCTCATTTGATAATCCTTTGTCTGATCTGTAATGATAGTTTCTTGAAACAGAATGATCTTCTGATTCGATCGTACAGTCATATTCTGCAGGTTTATTCAGATCATATTTGATTGTATAAAACACATCATAAGCATCATAAGGATCGGTCATTTCGTTTCCTGCAAAAGCCGGAATATGCAGCGTCAGCAGATATTTGTTGTCTTCGAGTTTTTCGATCTTGGAGATCTCTGCTTTCAGATAGTATCCGGAAGCTTTGATTAATTCTTCATAGGATCTCTGCTGTTTGTTGAACCTGACATACAGCAATGTATCACCGTCTTCAAGGAAATAGCTGTTTGCTTCGAGTTCTTCAAGCAAGACGTTTTCATCAAATGTATTTTCATCAGGTTTCGGCGCTTCTTCTTTATTGCAACCGAAAAGGCTGAAGATCATAAGAAATGAGATTATGATTGAAAGTCTCTTTTTCATTATTAAACCCCCGTATTGTCTGATACTATTTTACAATTTATAGTCAGAAACAGAAAATGAAGATGTTCAGTTTTTAATCATAAAGGAGGATTAAACTAGAAATGCTATGTATTAAAGACAAAGAAAATCTTATACAGATACTTAAGCATTGCAAAAGGATTGAAGATAAAACAAACGGAATAGATATGGAGTTTTTTCAGAATCTTGATTTAAGAGAAATTGTATGTTTTAACATATTGCTTATTGGCGAATTAGCAGGATGCCTTTCATCTGATAACTCTAACGAGTACAATAGCATCTCTTTAAAACGCATTAAAGAAATGAGTGATGTTATTGAGCATAAGTATGAAATGGTAGATAAAGAAGTTCTATTCAATACAGCAAAGGACAATATCCCTGAAATAAAGAATTATTGTAAAAGTATTCTGGAAAACGAAAAATAGTGAAAAATTATAATTCGATGAATATCCTGATGCTTGATAGCTTCTTTTGTATCTGTAAATTCAATTATAGTATATTGATTTACTCCAGTTACTGCAATAAAATAATAGTAACTGGAGGAAATATGCTAAAAACTGTTGATGATCTGTTAGCAGATTACAAGAATTATCAAAATCCTTATTCAAAGATCATTAGAGAAGAAAAAAAGGGCAATCTGATCAAGCTGAAAAGAGGACTATATGAAGACGATCCGAATTGTGATCCGTTTTCGGTTGCTTCTTACTTATATTCACCTTCCTATATTTCGTTTGAAACAGCATTGTCATATCACGGCATGATTCCTGAAGAAGTCAGAATAATTAAATCTGCTACCTTTCACAAGAACAAGAAAAAGGAATATATCAATCAGTTTGGACGATTTATATATGAAGATGTTCCGATTGATGTTTTTCCTTATGGCAACGAAGTTGTGAAAAACGGTAATTATACAATTACGATTGCTTCAAAAGAAAAAAGTATTACCGATTTGTTGTATAAAATATCCCCGGTTAATTCGATCAGGGGCATCAGAATTCTTTTATTTGAGGATTTGAGAATCAATGAATCGATATTTGATAATCTGGATTTTTATCTGCTGGATAAATTATGCGTTCTATATAAAAACAGCAATCATAAAATGCTGAGAAAAATGTTGAGAAAGGATGGCTTTATAAATGATTAATCAGTTTATTTATGAAAAACTGAAAAATGATCGGGTTGAAACAATCGATCAAGGAATCAATTCTTTAAGACAGATCATTCAGGGAATTATATTATTGGCATTATATAAAAACGGCTTCTTCCGCAATTGTGCTTTTTATGGCGGAACCTGTCTAAGAATTTTCCATGGTCTTGAAAGATTTTCGGAAGATCTGGATTTCTGCGCTACGGATGATAAGGTCATTTCTTTAGATCAATACGAAAAAGGAATAATTGATGAACTGAATGCTTATGGATTATCTGCTCAGATCAATAAGAAAACAGAATACGATACAGGTGAAATATTAAGAAGATATATTGATATTCCAATCTATGATTTCTTTGCGGAGCTTTACGATGATCGGAATCTGAAAATGAACAGGGAAAGACAACTTTCGGTAAAACTCGAACTTGATACCGTCAATATCTCGGGTGCAGAATATGAGAATCAGATCCTGATGACACCGAATTTCGCAAGCATCAATTGTTTCGATATGCCCAGTCTGTTTTCCGGTAAACTTCACGCACTGATTTGCCGCAACTGGGGCAAGCGGGTTAAAGGAAGAGATTATTATGATTATCTGTATTATCTGCGCTTAGAAAGTTCTTTTAATCTGTCATATCTGCAGAATAAACTGGCTTATACTTTTGAAAAAGATGCCGAATCGTTTGATTATGATTTGATTAAAAAAATGCTGGCAGAAAAGTTTGAGAATGTGGAAATAGACATGATTATTAAAGATATCGAACCGTTTGTTTCCGAAAAAGAAGATTTATCTTACATAAACAAAGAAATACTGATTGCCAGTATTGATAAGCTTAAAATCGGTTAAGTGCAATAGAGCTTTTTACACAGGAAGTGTTAAGATAATAAAAGAGAGTTAATAAAAATAATAACAAGGGGGAGGATTTTATGGAAACAAGACCATATGTGCCATGGGAAATGATGAATAATTTCATGATTGATGTATTTAAAGCCTATGGCGTACCTGAAGAAGACGCTAAGATCTGCGCCGATGTTCTTTTGGAATCAGACAGAAGAGGTATTGAATCACACGGCTGTAACAGATTCAAACCAATTTATATTGACCGTATCGTAAAAGGAACACTGTTGCCGAAAACAGATCTCGAAATAATCAAAGAGACTCCGACAACTGTTGTTATGGATGCCCATGACGGCATGGGTATGGTTGCGGCTCATGCAATGATGGAGAAACTGATCAGGAAGGCCAAAGAATATGGAATGGCCGGCGGTGCGATCAGAAACTCCACCCACTACGGTATTGCTGGATATTGGAGTGATATGGCTGTCAAAGAAGGACTGATCGGTGTTACCGGAACTAACGCCAGACCATCGATCGCTCCGACTTTCGGTGTGGAGAATATGTTAGGAACAAACCCTCTGACTTTCTCTTTACCGACTGATGAGGAATTCCCGTTCTGTCTGGACTGTGCAACTTCGATCGTCCAGAGAGGAAAGATCGAATACTATGCCAGAATCGGCAAGGAAACACCGGAAGGCATGATCGTTACTCATGATGGCAGTGTCGTCAAGGATTCAAGTCAAATCTTAAAGATGCTGGTGGATGGAACGGCTGCTCTGGCTCCATTAGGCGGCGGTCCTTCTGATGAGATGTGCGGTTATAAGGGTTATGGCTATGCGAGTGTCGTTGAAATACTGTCATCTGCTCTGGCCGGCGGTGAATTCATGAAAGCCTTAAGCGGTGTCGATGAAAACGGCAAACCTAGAATGTATCATCTTGGTCACTTCTTCTTTGTGGTCGATCCTGAAGCCTTCATGGGTCTTGATACCTTCAAGAAGATCGCCGGAGATATCTGCCGTCAGCTTCGTAACAGCAAGAAAGCCATTGGCTATGACCGTATCTATACAGCCGGTGAAAAAGAATATCTGGTATGGCAGGAAAGAAAAGACAAGGGCGTTCCGGTTTCGGAAGCTGTTCAGAAGGAACTGGTTGCCATGCGTGATGCGCATAATCTGCCTTATAAATTCCCGTTTGAGGTATAACTATGGATTACATGAAAGAATCATTACGCCTTCATGAGCAGTGGAAAGGCAAAATTGAAGTTAAAGCTACAGTACCGGTAGATACCAAAGAGGCATTGTCTTTAGCCTATACTCCGGGTGTAGCTCAGCCTTGTCTGGAAATACAGAAAGATATCAATAAGAGCTATGATCTGACCAGACGTCATAATCTCTGTGCTGTTATAACCGACGGTACGGCTGTCTTGGGTCTTGGTGATATCGGGCCGGAAGCAGGCATGCCGGTAATGGAAGGCAAATGCGTACTGTTTAAGTCTTTCGGCAATGTCGATGCGTTCCCGATCTGTGTAAAGACCAAAGATGTCGATGAATTCGTAAATGCGGTCTATCTTATTTCTGGATCATTCGGCGGCATTAATCTCGAAGATATCTCATCTCCGCGTTGCTTTGAGATCGAGAGAAAACTTAAAGAAAAATGTGATATTCCTATTTTCCATGATGACCAGCATGGTACAGCCATAATTACTTTAGCTGGTTTAACCAATGCGTTAAAGATCGTCAAGAAGAATAAAGAAGATGTCAAAGTCGTAACCAGTGGCGCCGGTGCGGCGGCGATTTCGATCGTCAAACTGCTTCTTTCAGCCGGTTTCAAGAATATCATCATGACCGACCGTAAAGGCGCCATATACGAGGGCAGGGAAGATCTCAACTGGATAAAGGAAGAGATGTCCCATGTGACCAATCTCAATAAAGAAAAAGGCTCTCTGGCTGATGTGATTAAGGGAGCTGATGTCTTTATCGGTGTTTCGGCTGCCAATACCTTAAGTACGGAAATGGCGGCTACGATGAACTCCGATGCGATCGTCTTTGCCTGTGCCAACCCGAGTCCGGAGATCATGCCGGAAGACGCCAAGAAAGCCGGTGTCAGAATTATTGCGACCGGAAGAAGTGATTATCCTAACCAGATAAACAACGTTCTGGCTTTCCCTGGAGTCTTCAGAGGAACCTTTGATGTCAGAGCAAGCGATATCAATGAAGAAATGAAGATGGCTGCAGCCAAGGCTCTGGCTGATCTGGTCAGTGATGAAGAACTGAATGAAGAATATATTATTCCACGTCCATTTGATCCAAGAGTCGGTCAAAGTGTGGCCAAGGCCGTCAGTGAAGCTGCCAGAAGAAGCGGTGTAGCTAGAATATAAGAATTCTTATTATCTTCACAGATAGTTAACAAACAGAGATCTGATTTTGGATCTCTGTTTTTCTATAGGGAAATAATGATAAAGGTTTGTGTATTCTGTTTTGTTGACGTTAGTCAAGTAAAAGTATTGACGTAAGTCAACTAAAAACCATTCTGTATCATTGAAATATATCTCAGCAATGTATCTCTATAGAGATATAGCAATAATAAAGATTTAAAAAATATAGTTCAGTTACTTAACTCAGTATTTTGCGCTGTAACGGTCATAGACATTGACGATCATAGTGTTCTTATAGGCGTGAACTCTTGAAATAGCATGTCCATAATTGAGATGGACGTGGCCATAGAACCAGAACCGCGGTTTAAGCTCTTTCAGCAGTCTGTTGAAACATTCAAAACCCTGGTGGGCATAATCATTCAGATCTCCATAGCCGGCAATCGGTGCGTGGCTTACTACGATATCGACACCTCCGGCTTTTCTGATTTTCCATTTCAGTTTTCTGATCCTTCTTTCCATCTGAACTTCGGTGTATTGATAATGGCCGTTACTGTAGCGGTATGAACCGCCTAGACCAAGGATCCTTATACCCTGATAGGTGATCAGATCATCGTCAATACAGATACAGCCCTGAGGTGGATCATTCAGTAAACGGTCATCATGATTACCGGGAATATAGAATAAAGGTTTGTTTGTAAGAGTGACAATATATTCGAGATACTGCGGACTGACATCACCGGCGGAAATGATGAAGTCGGTATTTTCCAGAAGCTTTCGAACATTTTCCGAATACAGAGAAGGATTCTCTTCATCCGCAACGCATTCGATATTATAGAAGCCCTTACCGTAACTGAGACGTACTTTGTTTTCATTGATGATTTTGTCCATCTGCTTATCGGTCATTTCTGTAAGGAAGTCGTACGTATACATTTCTAACAGTGCTACCAGACAGTCGGCATGATTGGCCTTGATGCCTTTACGGGTCAGACAGGATGATAGTCTTTCAAAGAAACCGACGCAGGTTATCCTTTCTCTTCTTGTCCATTCATGTCCCTTTTCAAAACCGAGATATTTGCATAGTCTTTCATAATAACCAGGTTTGGAGAACTGCAAGGAATACAGTTTGGATTCCTTATAGAAATCAAGGAATTCATAATATAAAGAAATCTCTCTTCTTTCGCTTCTTTCCGGCAAGAGTCTGGTGACATCCAGTGTTATAAAAGGGGCACCGTAGGATTTTAAAACGGATACCCGTTTATTTCCTTCTTCGATGTAGAACTTGCCAAGGTACTCGTATGCTTTAGGCGAATCACCGATACCCTGATCGGAAAGATGATACTTGCAGACACCGGTCCATTTGCGCGCAAATTCCGTCCGATCATTTAATAGCGGCATGAAGTTTGACGCAAAAGATAACTGACGGCCACTGGTCTTGGTTCCGACGATAAGATCAGCCGGAACATCGATCTCACCGAGCTCCTGTGCCGTGCACTGATATTCGGATACGATGGTATCTAAAGCCGGTAAAAAAGGGCTTCTTTTTTTGAAGCGGTCATACAAATACTGCTTTACAGCCTTCTTGCGGGCATATGTGTATTGTTCACGTGCTTCGGAGCTGTTATCCATAAGTTCATTTTAATATTTAAGCCATAATAAAGCCAATTTGGACAGCGATTTATACTGGTTCTAATATCTTTATGTCTGATAAAAATCGTGTCTTAAAAAGCTTAAAAATGCGTCTGATTTTATGAAAATTTTCAGTGATATTTCCAGGAAATATTAAATGGTTGAAATTTCAATTTTTTATATTATTTTAGTTGAACTTTCAACTAAATACTCTATAATGAGATTTACAAGGCAGAAATCATGGGTGAGGAAAACTACTTAAGTCTGGACTCATCTATTCTATATCGCTGTAATCAGAAACACTACGATAAGCTGTTAAGTAAATACGATCTAGGTTATACACAACTCATTTTGTTGACGCAGATCTACGAGAATGAGGGTGTTTCTATGAACGAATTGGCTATAAAAGGAGTCTTCGATAAAGGCACTATAACCAAGTCGATTCAAAGGCTTGAACAGTTAGGTTACGTAAAGATAGAGAATAGTGAAACGGATAAAAGACTAAAACTGTTATATACATCGGACAAGGTTCAGGAAATCATGCCGGAACTCTATCGTATGCGTTCGGAATGGAATTCCTATCTGTCTGATGGCATCAGTTCCGCTGAACTGGATACCTACAACTTAGTTCAGCGCAAACTCATCGAAAAGGCCAGAGAGTATACCGCAGAACTTGATGACGAAGGCATCAGATTCTACGGCTTACAGAAACTGACCCTGCTGGATTATCCCGGTAATATGGCCTGCACGGTCTTTACCGGTGGATGTAATTACAGATGTCCGTTCTGTCATAACCGCAGTCTCGTCTTCTTGAATGAAAACGATGCGGAGATATCGACAGCAGATATCATGGACTTTCTTGAAACCCGTCACAAAGTCCTGGACGGTGTATGCATTACCGGCGGTGAACCGACACTGCATAAAGGCCTGAAGGACTTTATCAGGAAAGTCAGAAGTTATGGACTCAAAGTCAAGCTCGATACCAACGGCACCAACTTTGAAGTCTTAAAAGAACTGGTTGAAGAAAAACTGGTTGATTATGTCGCCATGGACATCAAGAACTCTCCGGAAAAATATGCGGAGACGATCGGACTGGCGAATTGTGATCTAAGCGAGGTAGAAAAGAGCAAGAACTATCTGCTGGAAGATCATGTTGAATACGAATTCCGTACAACGGTGGTTAAGGAATTTCATGAGGTCGCAGACTTCGAAAAGATCGGTGAATGGATCAAGGGAGCCAGACACTACTATCTGCAGAACTTCGAAGATCATGGGACCTGCATCCGTCCGGACCTAAGTGAGGTAGGCACGGAAACGCTGGAGAAGATGAAAGAAACAGCCGCCCGATACGTTGAAAACTGCGAATTAAGAGGGATAAAGGAGTAACATTATGTACCGCGTAGTAAAAAGAGATGGAAAAGTAGTAGATTTTGATTTAAGCAAGATTTCGGATGCGATCACCAAGGCATTTGATGCCTGCAAGAAAGATTATCACCCCGATGTGATCAACCTTCTGGCTTTAAGAGTAACTTCGGACTTTTCTTCAAAAGTCAAGGAAGAGAAAGTTACTGTTGAAGACATTCAGGACTCGGTCGAAAAAGTGCTTTCGGAAGCCGGTTATCCGGATGTGGCCAAGGCTTACATTCTTTACAGAAAACAGCGTGAAAAGGCCAGAAATATCAGCAATACCATGCTGGACTACAAGAAACTGGTCGACTCATATGTCAATGCGATCGACTGGAGAGTCAAGGAGAACTCAACCGTTACATATTCGGTCGGCGGTCTGATCCTTTCCAACTCCGGTGCGGTTACCGCCAACTACTGGCTCTCGGAAGTCTATGACGAAGAGATCGGCAGTGCTCACAAAGACGGTGACATGCATATCCATGACTTATCGATGCTGACAGGCTACTGTGCCGGCTGGTCATTGAAACAGCTGATCCAGGAAGGCTTAGGCGGCGTCAATGGCAAGATCACATCAACCCCAGCCAATCACTTAAGCACTTTATGTAACCAGATGGTCAACTTCTTAGGCATCATGCAGAACGAATGGGCAGGCGCTCAGGCCTTCTCATCCTTCGATACCTACCTGGCACCGTTTGTCAAGATCGACAACCTTTCCTACAAGGAAGTCAAGCAGAATATCCAGTCATTCATCTACGGCGTTAATACTCCTTCACGTTGGGGTACGCAGGCACCGTTCACCAATGTCACTTTAGACTGGACTGTTCCGGAAGACCTGGCTGATCAGTACTGCATCGTCGGCGGCAGAACCCTTGATTTCAAATACAAGGACTGCAAGAAGGAAATGGATATGGTAAACAAAGCCTTCATCGAAGTCATGATCGAAGGCGATGCCAACGGCAGAGGATTCCAGTATCCGATTCCTACATATTCAATCACCAGAGAATTCGACTGGTCAGAGACTGAGAACAATAAGCTCTTATTCGAAATGACAGCCAAGTATGGTACGCCTTACTTCTCCAACTATGTCAATTCGGATATGAAGCCATCTGACATCAGATCGATGTGCTGCCGTCTGAGACTCGACTTAAGAGAACTCAGAAAGAAATCCGGCGGATTCTTCGGCTCAGGCGAATCAACAGGTTCAGTAGGCGTTGTAACACTTAACTTGCCGAGACTGGCATATCTGGCTAAAGACAAGGAAGACTTCTACAAGCGCCTTGATAAGCTGATGGATATCGCAGCCCGTTCCTTACACGTAAAGCGTGAAGTCATCACGAAACTGCTGGATAACGGACTCTATCCTTACACCAAGAGATATCTGGGAACTTTCAATAACCACTTCTCAACGATCGGTCTGGTCGGTATGAACGAGGCCTGTCTGAATGCCAACTGGATCAGAAAAGACCTCACGGATCCGGTTTCACAGGAATTCGCGATCGAAGTACTCAACTATATGCGCAAGAGACTTGTCCAGTATCAGGAAACCTACCACGATCTGTACAACCTCGAAGCCACTCCGGCTGAATCAACAGCCTACAGACTGGCTAAGCACGACAAGGAAAAATATCCTGATATCATCACTGCAGGCAAGGAAGGTGAAACACCTTACTACACCAACTCCTCACACCTGCCGGTCGGTTATACCGAGGATATCTTCTCCGCTCTGGATGTCCAGGATCAGTTACAGACCCTTTATACTTCCGGTACGGTCTTCCATTGCTTCTTGGGTGAAAAACTTCCTGACTGGAAAGCTGCAGCTAACCTGGTAAAGAAGATTTCCGATAACTATAAGCTTCCTTACTACACGATGTCTCCGACCTATTCGATCTGTCCGGAACACGGCTATATTACAGGTGAAGCCTATACCTGTCCGAAGTGCGGCAAGAAGACCGAAGTCTGGTCAAGAATTACCGGTTACTACCGTCCGATCCAGAACTGGAACGACGGCAAGGTCCAGGAATTCAAACACCGTAAGGAATACAATATCGAATCTTCCGTCATGAAGGCCAGAGACATCATCGCTGATGTCAGCGAAGCCAAGAAGGAAGAGGAAGTAAAGATGAGCACCGGTTACGATATTCCGACCATCTATGTTCAGGATCATTGCCCTAAGTGCAAGGGTGCCGAGCAGCGTTTACAGGTCAGCGGTATCGAACACCGTATCGTCAACTGTTCCGAAGATATGGATGAAGCCAGAAGACTGAATCTGACGGAAACTCCTACCATCATCGATCCTGATGGCACGATGTTTGTGGGAGCCAACGCCGCAGCCGACTGGATGAAGTATCATAACAGCAAATAAACACAAAGCCCGCTAAGGCGGGCTTTCATTAAAGAAGAGGTATCTATGGATAAATTATATGATGTGGCAGTAATCGGCGGGGGACCGGCAGGTCTCACCGCAGCTTTATATGCCTTAAGAAACGGCAAGTCTGTCGTGATCATCGAGAAGTCTGTTTTCGGCGGACAGATCGTCAATTCCCCGAAAGTCGAAAACATTCCAGGATTTGAAGCGATCAGTGGTGATGAATTTGGCGATCTGATGCTGAATCAGGTCAGCAAACAGGGAGCGGAAATAGTATTTGACGAAGTCAAAAGAATCGAAAGCGTCAATGAAACGGTAAGTGTCTTCCTGGATCTGGGTGAACCGCTTTATGCAAAGACCGCAATATTAGCTACCGGTACGACACACAGAACTTTAGGTTTACCAGAAGAAGAAAGATTCATCGGCAAGAGTATTCATTTCTGTGCAGTCTGCGACGGAAACTTTTACAAGGATAAGACGGTCGTAATGATCGGCGGTGGCAATTCCGCTTTTGTGGAAACCGGTCATCTGACGGATATCGTCAAGAAGGTGATCATGCTGCAGGACTTACCGATGTTTACAGCGGAACAGAAACTGCAGGAACAGATATTATCTAAAGAAAATGTAGAGACTCATACCGGAACCAGGATCATTTCCTATGAGATCACTGATGATAAGCTAACCGGTGTCCGTTATGAAGAAAACGGCGAAGAGAAAGTTGCGGAATGTGACGGTGTCTTTTTAGCAGTAGGTCTGATTCCGGATAACGGCGCTTTCGCAAATGTCGCAAAACTTGATGAAAGAGGCTACTTTGTAGCTGATGAATACGGTAAGACTATCACGAATAATGTCTTTGTAGCGGGAGACTGTCGAACCAAATCCTTAAGACAGGTTGCGACTGCCTGCTCCGATGGCGCCAACGCGGCAATCGAAGCCTGCAAGCTATTATAAAAAAAGACCTATTCAACAGCTGAAAGCTGAACGGTCTTAGTAGCGGATAATTTCTTCAGTTCACTGATCAGTTCATCGATACTGCCTTCCAGTTCGCGGATATCGATCGTGATCAATACAGTGGCCAGTCCCGCCAAAGGAACGGCCTGCGAGATCGTAACGATATTGCAATGCTTATTGGTCAAGGCACTGATGACCGAAGAGAGCGTACCAGGAGAATCTTTGAGCACCAGGGAGATAACCGCATGTCTGCGGCTCTCGCTCTTCTGGTCAAAGACATAATCTTTGTATTTATAGTAGGTATTACGGGAAATACCTACTTTTTTTACGGCTTCGGAGATCGAAGAGACCTCATGCGAATTAAGCAGATCCCTGGCTTCAATTACTTTCTCCAGATATTTGGGAAGCAGTTTCTTATGGATAATCAGATAATCGGATTTCATCATAATACCTCAACGCCTTCATACGCGACTTTTACTTCTTTTATTTCCCAGTTATGTTTAAGTTCTCTTATTTTTAATTCAGCTTCTTCAGGAAGCGCTTTATCGGAAATGCCAAAACATGTTGAACCCGATCCACTGATCAGTAGAACACCATTGGTATAATTTGTAAAAACATTTTTGAGTTCATCAAACTCATCAATCAGTTTCTTACGGTAAGGTTCGTGTATTTCATCTCTGGCACATTCTCTGATAAGTTTCATATCGCCTTCAGAAAAAGCTTTTGTTAATAAAACTGCTTTAGCGGAATTGTTGACTGCGGTTTTTCTTGGATAGGAATTAGGCAAGATCGCTCTGGCTTTTTCCGTACTGACTTCAAAATCTGGAATAAAAACATTCAGAATTAATCTGTCGGAGAATTCCAGAGGAACTCTGATGAATTTGCCTTCTTCATTGATGAAGGAACCGTTGAATCCGCCATAGACACAAGGTGCCGCATTATCGGGATGTCCTTCCATGGAGGCAGCCAGTTCAAAGATTTCGTCATCAGTCAAAACATTATCATGAAGAACTGAAGCAGCTTTCAAACCTCCGACAATTAATGTGGAACTTGAACCAAGTCCTCTTGAAACCGGAACATTTGTTTCAAAACTTGCTTTGACAAAGTCGTTTATTCCTTTGAACTCACAGCCTTTATGATATGCCTTAAGGAAGAGGTTATCGGGATTATCGAACCGTTCATCGATATTCAAAAGGATATCCTTTTCGGATGATTCCACATCGAAAAAGTTATAGATATTTAATGCCAGTCCCAGACAGTCGAATCCGACTGAAAGGTTGGAAGTACTGGCACAGGTTTTAATACGCGGCATCACTGATCTCCTTGAGTCTGTTTCTGATGGTTTCAAATCCTTCTTCTATTTCAATTGCTCTAGTGAATCTTACAGGCAAGTCCTTTAATTCTGCGAGATTCTGCGGGATCTTCATTCCACTGATTTCTCCCAGTTTTTCCATAGCCTTATACGGATCTCTCTCATCGATTTCAAGACACTTCAAGACATCACCCGCAAATTTATATGGACTGGCTGTTGATAACACGACGGTCTTTGTCTGATCTTTGGTTTCGTTTTTATACTTTCTGTACGCATCAGCTGCCACAGCGGTATGCGGATCTATTAAAATGTGTTTTTCATTGAACAGATAAGAAATCATTTTTTCGCAGTCTTTTTCACTTGACCAGTAGGCAGCGAAATCAGAATTAATCTTTTCCTTTATCTGCTTGTCTACTTCATAGAAACCGTCAGTCTCCAGTTTCTTCATAAGGTCTCTGATATATTGATCATCTTCACTTAAAAGATAAAGCAGTCTTTCAAGATTGCTTGAGATCAGAATATCCATGGAAGGAGACATCGTATTGATGAAATCTCTGTGCAGATCATATTTACCGGTATTAATGAAATCGGTAAGGATATTGTTGGAATTGGAAGCACAGATTAACTTCTTGATTGGTAAGCCGCTATTCTTGGCCAGATAGCCGGCGAGGATATTGCCGAAGTTGCCTGTCGGTACGGAAAAGTTTATTTCTTCGCCTTCGTTTATCTTTCCTTCCTTAAGCAGTTTAAGATAGGCGTAGTAATAATAAACGACCTGAGGGATCAATCTGCCGACATTGATCGAATTGGCACTGGATAGGGTGACATTATTTATTCCATTAAGAATATCAGGATCAGTGGTCGCTTTTTTGACCAGACGCTGACAGTCATCAAAGTTGCCTTTGACAGCAATAACTTCGACATTGTTTCCTTTGCTTGTCTGCATCTGTTTTTTCTGAATATCGGAAACGCCAACTTCCGGATAAAAGACGGTAATGGCCGTATTCTTCACATCCGCAAAACTTGCCAAGGCAGCTTTTCCGGTATCACCGCTGGTAGCAGTCAGAATAGCCAGCGTCTGTTTACAGCCGTTTTTTTCATAAGCCTTGGTTAATTGATGAGGCAATAGAGTCAATGCCAGATCCTTGAAAGCGGAAGTCGGTCCATGCCACAGTTCCAGAATCGAAAACTTTCCCGCATCAATGAGCGGTGTTATCTCTTTATCATCGAATTTCTCGTCATAGGCTTTTTCAATACAGGAAACGATCTCTTCCTTTGAAAAGTCTCTTAAAAAGAAAGAAATAACTCTTTCCGCAAGCTGTTTATAGGAGATATCCTTCAATCCGGAAAGATCGATTTTCTCATTTTCCAGAAGCGGTGTGAAAAGACCACCGTCTTCGGCGAGTCCCTTGATCATAGCTTGTGAACAGGTGATATTTACTTTACTGTTTCTGCTGCTTACATATTTCATAAATTTGCCTTGTAAGTGTTCTTTAAAAATGATACTATGTTTGTAATTTGAATACAAGTGTTTTCCCCAGGGAAACATTAGAAGGGACAGTTATGAAGATTGCGATATTGGGACACGGAGTTGTCGGAAGCGGAGTAAGACAGATCATAGAAGCCAAAAAGAAAGAAGAAATAGAGATTATTTCGATTTTGGTCAAAGATCAAAATGAAGTTAATGATGAACGCTTCACTACCGATGCGCAAGATATTCTTAATAACCCGGAAATAGAAACCGTGATCGAATGTATGGGCGGTGACGAACCGGCTCACAGCTACGTTAAAACGGCTCTGGAGAAGGGGAAGAATGTCATCAGTGCCAATAAGAAGATGTTAAGCAATCGCCTGGACCTGTTCGAAACTGCTGAGAAAAATAACGTAAAGCTATTGATCGAAGCGAGCTGCGGCGGAGGTATCCCGTGGCTGATAAATTTAAGAAGAATCAGAAGGAATGATGATATAAAAGAGATCAGTGGAATCCTTAACGGAACCACCAATTATCTGTTAAGCAGATTATTCAGTGAAGATATCAGTTTTGAAGAAGCACTCAAGAATGCCCAGAAACTTGGTTATGCGGAAAGAGATCCTAGTGATGATATCTGCGGTTATGATGTTAGATACAAACTTGATTTAAGTATCTATGAGGCATTTGATTTACTGGTCGATAATAAAGAGATTCCGACTTACGGTATCTCTGCGATAAACGATAAAGATATCGCATACGCAAAGAAAAACGGTTGCACAATCAAACTGGTAGCCAGAGCTTCTTATGAGAACGATAAGCTGAATGCGATAGTCATGCCGGTGATGTTAAAGAAGGATACGGTATTTGCCAACATTTCTTCCAACTACAATATCGTCGAATGTGTTTCCGATTATCTGGGTAAGGCTGACTTTATCGGCCAGGGTGCCGGATCATTTCCGACCGGTCATGCGATCGTTCAGGATCTGATCGATCTGTGCGAAGGAAAGACAGAAGATACAAAACATAAAGCAGTAAAAAAGAATGTTGATAATGACTTTGATGGAATCTTCTATATAAGGCATAATAAGACAGATGTCTTTGAAGAATATACCGATGAAAGAATAGCTGAGGATTCATTCATTACATGTAAGTGTGCTTTCAGAAATATCGAAAGACTGTTTAAAGAAAACGAAGATGAGAAGATGTTTATTATGGAGGTTGAGGGATGATTAAGGTTGCGAAATTCGGCGGTTCAAGTCTGGCCGATGCGATACAGTTTGAAAAGGTCAAGAAAATCGTCAACAGTGATGATGAAAGAAAATTCATCGTGGTTTCAGCCTGCGGTAAAGCCAACGAGGAGGAACATAAAGTCACCGATCTGCTGTATCTTTGTGCCGCACATATGCAATACGGTGTATCTCCTGATTCTCTGTTTTCCTTAGTCGAAGAGAAATACCATAAGATCGTCAATGATCTTAATCTGAAATTAAATCTTGATGAAGAGTTTAATGAAATCAGAAGTCATTTCTCCAAGGAGATAGATACCGATTACCTGGTCAGCAGAGGTGAGTATCTGACAGCCAAGATCCTGGCTGAATATATCGATGGTGAATTCATTGATGCGAAGGATTTCATATCTTTTATTCATAATGATGAAGTTGATATGGATTTAAGTCAGAAGAGATTCAGAGAACTGCTTAAGACGGATAAAAAAGTCGTAATTCCGGGTTTCTATGGAGTACTTCCTAACGGTAATATCAAAGTCATGTCCAGAGGCGGAAGCGATATAACCGGAGCGATTATCGCCAATCTTATCGATGCGGGCATCTATGAAAACTGGACCGATGTTTCAGGCATTTATGTGGCCGATCCTCGGATCATTGAGAATTCACTGTCCTGTCCGCGTCTGACTTACAGAGAACTCAGAGGCATGAGCTATATGGGTGCCAACGTCTTACATGATGATGCGATCTTCCCGGTCAGAGAAAAGAATATTCCGATCAATATCCGTAACACTAATAAACCGGAGAATAAGGGCACGATGATCATGGCTGACTGCAAGGAACTTGATGAAAAGGATCCGCCAAGAATCATTACAGGCATTACCGGTAAGCAGGGTTATACGATCATTACCTTAGTCAAGAATCACAGTTCAACACTGGTCGGTTTCCTGAGAGACCTTCTGGGCATTTTTGAAGAATACCGGGTTTCGATCGAATCGGTTCCGATCACCGTCGATACTTTCTCGATCATCGTACAGTCCAAAGCCATATCCAATTATCTTTATGAGATCTTAGGAAAGATAAGAGAAAGATTTGAACCTGATGAGATCAGAGTCGATGAGAATGTGGCCTTGATTGCGGTAGTGGGCAGAAGGATGCAGTCATTACCGGGCATTTCGGGAAGTCTCTTATCGGAGTTCGGCCGGAATTCCGTGAATATTAAAGTAATTAATCAAAGCGCCGATGAACTGTCGATCGTCGTCGGTGTCGAGAATAAGGATTTTGAAAAAGCGATCCATTGCATCTATGACCGCTTCATTCTGGAAGAGGAGGAAACACTGTGAAAGTAGGAATACTCGGAGCTACCGGTGCGGTAGGAAGGGAAATGCTGAATTCCCTGATCGAATATGATCTGCCGGTCGAAGAATTAAGACTCTTTGCGTCAAAAAGATCACTTGGTACAAAGCTTAAATTCAAAGATCAGGAAATAGAAGTCAGAGAAGCAGATGCGGAAGGTTTCAAAGGATTAGATTATGTTCTGGGCGCCGTATCAAATGAACTGTCAAAAGAAAACTGGCCGTTAATCAAAGAAGCCGGAGCTATCTATGTGGATAATTCCAGTGCATTCAGGCTGATGGATGATGTACCTCTGGTTGTGCCGGAGATCAATGGTGAAGATGCGCTTAAACATAAGGGGTTGATTGCCAATCCCAACTGTTCGACGATCATATCAATGATGGCTGTTGCGCCGATCAATCAGTTATCGAAAATCGATTATATGGTTGCGACGACCTATCAGGCTGTATCCGGTGCCGGAAATAAAGGAATTGAAGCTCTGGAAAGAGAAGTTGAACAGTTAAGAAACAACGAAGAAATAACGCCTGATGTTTTCCCGAAACAGATTGCTTATAACTGTATCGCTCAGATCGGTTCCTATCTGGATAACGGATATACGACTGAAGAAATGAAGATGCAGAATGAGGGAAGAAAGATCCTTCATCTGCCTGAACTGAAAGTTACCTGTACCTGTGTCAGAGTTCCAGTCTATCGTTCTCATTCGATCGCGGTAACGCTGGTAACGGAAAAGAAATTAGATTTAGATGAAGTCAAGGAAGCGATCAGACAGTTCCCACATCTGAAGCTTTATGAAGAAGGAGAACTTCCTACACCGCTTGAGGCTTCTGACCAGAATGATGTCTATGTCGGAAGAATCAGAAGAGATCTGACTAATGAAAAAGGAATTACGCTCTGGTGCTGCGGTGATCAGATCAGAAAAGGCGCTGCCGCCAATGCGGTAGAAATAATCGATTATTTAGAGAAACATAAGTAAGAAAAAGGGCCTTCGTAACTGAAGACCCTGATTTTCATTTAGAATAACTGATCCGGATAAGTTCCGTCGTCCTTTAAGGACTGAATCTTGGCAACGACGGTCGGTTTATCTTCTTTGTATGTAACACCGAACCATGAATCGTTGGAGGTCAGGACTTTAACCTTGCATTTGCCTTCCTTAACCAGAATTCCCACATGGTTAGGTAAGAGTGCTTCATATTTGAGCGGATTGTTGGCGATGCCGCCAGGAAGTTCATTGGTGAAGATCTCATTGAACTTGGCAATAGCGCTAGGCATGAAGCCCCAGAAGTTCATGGAGACCGGAGAGCCCATTTCCATTGGTTTGTATTCACCGTCTTCTTCGTATAAGACACCGTCATGAGTGTCATTCCATTTGATGTTCATGACTTCCTTGATGCTGGTGAGATAACCCTCACCATCCTTCTGGCAGCAGCCTCTGGTAACAGTACCGTTATCACTTAAAGTATTCTCAACCTTGTAGCCGACCATGCAGTAGGTATCATCGGAAATACCGTTATGGAAGAAGTCCATAATCTTTTCGAACGCGTTTCTGCCATAGAAGTCATCGGCATTGCAGACGACAAACGGATCATCTTTTAAGATATTACGGCAGGAGAGTAAGGCGTGAGTTGTACCCCAAGGTTTTACTCTTTCTGCAGGTATCTCAACACCTTCAGGAATATCATTCAGATCCTGGAAGGCATATTCGACTTCGATATAAGGCCTGATTTTCTTGACCAGTGATTCCTCAAAAGCTTCCTGGTGTTCCTTTCTGATGATCAGTACGACTTTCTTGAAGCCTGTCTTGATGGCGTCAAAGATCGTAAATTCGATAATCGGTTCGTTATGGTTTCCGACACCGTCAATCTGTTTTAATCCGCCGTAACGGGAGCCCATTCCGGCTGCCAGAATTACAAGGGTTTCTTTCATTATTGTTAAATCCTCCTATTTCGTATTTATTATATAATGAATTTGGGATCATAAGGAGAACTAACTATAATGGAAAAATACGTCTTAGCAATCGACCAGGGTACGACCAGCACCAGAGCCATCGTTTTTGACAAGGATCAGAAAGTCATCAAGGTAGCACAGAAAGAAATCACCAATTTCTTCCCGCAGCCGGGCTGGGTTGAACAGGATGCGAATGAGATCTGGCTTTCAACTTTAGCTGTAATCGCTCAGATTTTTGACGGCTATGAGATCAAACCGGAACAGATCGTTTCTGTCGGTATAACCAACCAGCGTGAAACAACAGTTGTCTGGGATAAGAAGACTGGTTTACCTGTTTATCACGCCATTGTCTGGCAGTCACGTCAGACTTCGGATATCGTCAATAAACTGAAGGAAGAAGGTCATGAGCCTTTCATCAAGGAAAAGACAGGATTGGTTTTAGACCCTTATTTCTCAGCTTCCAAGATCAAATGGATCAGAGATAATGTCAAAGGTGTCAAAGAAAATCCGGATCTTCTGTTCGGTACGATCGATACCTTCCTGTTATGGAAGTTTACCTGCGGTGAAGTTCATGCGACAGATGTGACCAACGCTTCAAGAACTTTACTGTTCAATATTCATACATTGAACTGGGATAAGGAATTATTGGATCTGTTTGAGATTCCGGAAACGATGCTGCCGGAAATTAAGGATACTTCGGGTGTCTTCGGTTATATCGATCCGCGTCATTTCTTCAATCAGAGTGTTCCTATCACCGCGATGGTCGGTGACCAGCAGGCTGCCTTATTCGGCGAATCATGTTTCGAAAAATCCAATGTCAAGAATACCTATGGTACAGGCGGCTTTATTCTGATCAATACCGGTGATGAGGCGATCATCTCCAAATATGGATTATTATCTACTGTTGCCTGGAAGATCAAAGACGAAGTCAAATATGCCTTGGAGGGTTCGATCTTTGTTTCGGGTTCACTGATTCAGTGGTTAAGAGATGAAATGAAATTCTTCATGGAAGCCAAGGATTCCGAAGAACTCGCCAGATCAGTTAAAGATTCTGGTGGTGTAATCGTTGTACCGGCATTTACGGGCTTAGGTGCACCATACTGGAATGATAAATGCAAGGGTGCGATATTTGGCTTAACCCGCGGTACCAGCAGAGGCCATCTCGCCAGAGCCTGCATAGAGGCAATGGCTTATCAGTCCAAAGATCTGATCAAGGTCATGGAAGAGGATCTGCAGGAAAAGATCGGTTTCATTAAAGTCGATGGCGGAGCCAGTGTCAATAAACTGCTGGTTCAGTTCCAGTCTGATATTCTCGAGATCCCGGTAGTCAAACCGTTGGTTGCAGAATCTACTGCTTTAGGTGCCGCAAGATTATCCGGTCTGGCTGTCGATTTCTATAAGAGTGAAGATTTCAAGGATGATGAAGTCGAACACTATGAACCGCAGATGGATCATGAAGAAGTTCAGAAACTCTACGGTAGATGGCAGGCAGCTGTTAAGGCCACTCAGGAGTTCTAGATGAAAGTCCTTATCATCAACGGTTCTCCACATCCCAAAGGAACAACAGACAGAGCCTTAAAAGAAATAGAGAATATTCTTCATGAAGAAGGGATCGATACGGAAAGAGTAGATGTTCCTTCAAATACTCCGTCCTGTGCAGCTTGCGGGTATTGTCACCAGACACATGAAGGCTGCATTAAAAAAGATATCGTCAACGACACCTATGAGAAGTTAAGAGAAAGTGACGGAATGATCGTCGGTTCCCCGGTTTATTATGCGGGCGCCAGCGGTTCACTTATCTCTTTCCTGGACAGACTCTTCTATTCCTTCCCTGATAAGAAAGATCTTCATCTGAAAGCAGCCGCTTCGATTGCCGCTTCAAGAAGGGCAGGCAATCTCGCTGCCAACGATGCGATCCAGAAGTTCTTCTCCATCAGCGGAATGACTATCATCACTTCAACGTATTGGAATGATCCGCACGGACTAGTTGCGCTAGATGCGGAAAAAGATGAAGAAGGTTTAAGGACCATGCGTAATCTTGCCAGAAATATGGCTTACTATCTCAAGATCAGAAAGCTGGCTGAAGAAAACGGTATAAAGGAACCTGAAGTCGAAAAAGGAGATCCGACAAACTTTATAAGATAAGAAATCCGGGAAACTAATCCCGGATTTTCAGTTGTTTGAAGGTATTTACCAGATCATCATGAATGACGATATCGCATTCACTGTCATAGGATGTCGCATCCCGGTTGACGATAGCCAGATTGTCTCCGCGGAAATATCTGATGAATCCGGCTGCCGGATAGACAACCAATGAAGTACCGCATACAACCAGCAGGTCAGCAGAAGCTATCGCTCTGACGGCTCCGTTGATCACATCTTCATCTAGTCCTTCCTCATAAAGAACGACATCAGGTTTGATGATGCTTCCGCATTTATCGCATTTAGGTATGCCATCGGAATTGATGATGTAGTCTAAATCAAAAAACTTATGACATCTGGTACAGTAGTTTCTTAGGACCGAACCATGTAACTCAAATACTTTCTTGGAACCGGCTGCCTGATGCAAACCGTCGATATTCTGGGTTACGACTGAGACATCCTTATAATCCTGCAGTTTAGCTATAAATTCATGAGCGTAATTAGGCTTGGCCTCAGGATATAACATCTTTTCCTTATAAAATTCAAAGAAATCTTCCGGATAGTATTCAAAGAAAGTGTGTGAAAGCATTTCTTCGGCACGATAGGTATTTTTGTATAAGCCTGTCGCGGAACGGAAATCAGGAATTCCGGAAGCGGTAGACATTCCGGCACCGGAAAAGAAAACGATCTTATTGGCACTATCAATGGCATTTTGAAGTTTGTTTATCATGACTTTATTTTACACCAAAACAGTGTTATATTCTTGGTATAGAACATCAGGGTGGAGCGCAATTCTCCAACCGGCGGTATACCCCGCGAGCGAAGGCAGAACCTGTGGGATTCAGGTGGCGACTGTACAGTCAGGATGAGAGAGGTTTTTTTATTTTGAACAAATATCTGACAGTTAAAAACATCAGCAGTATCGCCGTTTTAGGCGCTTTAGGTGCCGTATTGATGCTGTTTGATTTTCCGATCGCGATCGCTCCAAGTTTCTATAAGGTAGATCTCGGCGATCTGCCTTGTCTGATCGGTGCTTTTGCCTTGGGACCTGTTCCGGCATTATTCATTCAGATCGTCAAGATCATCGTTAAACTGCTGTTTAAACCGACTTCGACGGCTTTTGTGGGTGAAATTGCGGCTTTTCTGTTCTCCAGTGTTTACTGTGTGACGGCTGCATTCATTTACCAGAAGAACAAGAACCGCAATTCTGCGATAAAAGCGATGGCAGTTGCGTCTGTCGTGATGGCAATATTTGCTACTATCGGTAACTATCTGTTTATCATACCGGCATATGTGAATATGTATCATATTCCTCTAGAAGCAATCATCGGTATGGGTTCGGTAATCTTTCCGATCATAAGCGATAAATTCACTTTTGTACTGTGTTGCGTACTGCCGTTTAATCTGATTAAAGCGCTTATCGTCGATGTACTGACGTTTATTCTCTACAAGCGTATTTCACCGCTCCTGAAATGAGCAAAACGCCTTTAAAATAAGGGCGTTTTTATATTATGTGAAGATATGGTATTTATTTATATTTGATTTTTATTATGATATAATTTACAGGTACAAAAATTTGGAGGTTTTGTTATGCCTAGATTAACAAGAACACAAAAATTCGCTGAGCTGAGAGAAAACCTCGCGAACGATAAAGAGACATCTGTATCGACCGCGGATCTTTCAAGTTATGAAAATAGATTGAATAACATCACCGAATTGCTGACACCTGAACAGCCTAAGGTTCAGGCACCGGTACAGAAACCGATGATTGAAGAAAAACCGATTCTGGATTTTGATAATGATCCTAAGTATCTCTGGACTGATTTTGTCGATACACCGATCGATCAGCTGGTTGATACTTTCCATACTGATGAAAACAGAAAACAGCAGGCTGGCGGTTTTGAGCCGCAGGTCAATCCTAATACAGTACCTCCAATTTCCACATATAACAGAACACAGCAGGAACCGCTGATCAAGATGACTGATCCTCTTTCATCGATCAATGATGACCGCGTAGCCGATTTTGAAGACAGTATCGGAAGGATCGCTCCTTCTACCCAGAAGCCTCTGATCGAAACTCCGATCTATACTTCAACCATTCAGGAAGCTCCGCTCATTGAAGAACCTGTTGTTCAGACTCCGGTCAACAATGATCAGATCTTCGATACTCCGGTATACGAAGCTCCTAAGGCTCCGGTATACGAAGTACCGGTACAGCCTAAGGTCGAAACCCCAGTTTACCAGAAACCTGTAGAGGCTCCTGTCTACGAAGCTCCTAAGGCTCCGGTAGTTGAAACACCTACACCGGCTCCGGTACAGGAGAAACCGGCTGTTGAACCGGCAGATAATCATGCGGCTGATCACAGCAATGATTATGTCAACAGCTATATGAGAGATATGATCGACGAAGTCGGTCAGTACAATAAGATGAATGGTCAGGAGACCATCGGTCAGCTGACCAACGATATGGTTAATCAGATCAGAAACCACGATGAAGCCAAGGACATTCAGGAAGAATTCGTGGAAGTTCCGGTTGAGATGGAAGAAGTTACAGATGATGAATTCTCCAATACCGTCTCTATGGAAATAAACAAGATCATGGATGAGATCTCTACCGATGCCAACCGCGTTGAAGAAACAGTAGAACCTGTCATCCAGCCTGAACCAGTCAAGGAACCGGTTATCGAAACTCCGGTCGTTGAGGAACATCCTGTTCTGGCCAAAGCTCTGGAAGAAGAAAAAGACGAGAATGTCGTTGAAATCAAAAATTTAAAGGATCTTGAAGTCGAACCGCAGAGAGATACCATGTCCAATACGATTCCGTTTGTCGTAACAACAGGCGAAGAAGAAGTAATCGAAGATGACGATGATGAAGAAGGATCCAACACGATCCTCAATATCATCCTGATCGTGCTGATTATCGTCTTACTGGCTGTCTTGGGTCTGATCGTCTTCTATATCCTCAAGACTAAAGGTATTATCTGATGAGATTTAATATTGCGATTGACGGACCGAGCGCTGCCGGCAAATCCACGATTGCGGATATTCTGGCTGAAAGACTGGGATATACCCATCTGGATACAGGTGCAATGTATCGGGCTGTAGCATATTCTGCCTTGAATAAAGGCATTGCCTATGACGATGAAGAAAACATCGTCAAAATGATCGAAGAAATGGATCTCGAGATGCCTGCGGATGGCAGAGTTATTCTTGAAGGAAATGATATTTCTGAAGAGATCCGTAAGAATGAGATATCTATGGGTGCTTCCGATGTTTCCAAGCTGGAAGGCTGCCGTAAGGCTCTGGTAGCTATGCAGCAGAAGATCTGTGCCGATGGAGGATATATCCTCGACGGCAGAGATATCGGAACGGTCGTTTTAAAGGATGCGCCGGTAAAGATTTATATGGTCGCATCACCGGAAGCCAGAGCCGAAAGAAGAGTCAAACAGAATCTTAAAAAAGGTCTGGAAGCCGATTATGAAACGATCCTGGAAGATATCAAGAAAAGAGATTACCAGGATATGCACCGTGAACATTCCCCATTAACCAAAGCGGAAGATGCGGTGGAAATCGATACCTCCTATATGACGATCGAAGAAGTTGTCACCAGAGTCATGGAGATCATCGAAGAAAAAACAGGAGTTTAATATGATAGATGGAACTGTCGCAATCGTTGGTAGACCCAATGTCGGTAAGTCGACAGTTTTTAATAGGATGCTGGAAGAAAGAGTATCGATCGTTGAAGATACCCCAGGCGTTACCAGAGACAGAATCTATGGTGATTGCCAATGGCTGTCCAAAACCTACAGACTGATCGATACCGGCGGTATTCAGATCGAGGATGTGCCTTTCCAGAAGGAAATCAATGCCCAGGTGGAAATTGCCATCGAAGAAGCCGATGTCATTATTTTTCTTACTGACGGTAAAACCGGATTAACCAACGACGACGAATATATCGCGAGATTACTGCAGCGCAGTAAGAAGCCGGTCATACTGGCCGTAAATAAGATCGATGATTATTCCAAGATCAATGATATCTATGAATACTACAATCTGGGTATCGGTGATCCGATTGCCGTTTCGGGTGTACATGGAATCGGTATCGGTGATCTATTGGATAAAGTTGTCGAACTTATGCCGGAAAAGCAGATCGATGAATATGAAGGTATGATCAAGTTTGCGGTTATCGGCAGACCTAATGTCGGTAAATCTTCATTGACCAATGCTTTCCTGAAACAGGAAAGAGTCATCGTTTCAGATATCGAAGGAACGACCAGAGATGCGATTGATACGGTCTTTGAAGCCAATGGGAAGAACTATGTCGTCATCGATACAGCCGGAATCAGAAAAAGAGGAAAGATCTTTGAATCGGTCGAAAAGTATTCAGTCTTAAGAGCCAAAGCTGCGATTGAAAGAAGCGATCTGGCTCTGGTGCTGCTGGATGGTTCAACCGGTATTATTGAACAGGATAAACATGTCGCCGGTCTGGCACATGAAGCCAAGAAGGGCGTAATCATCGTCTATAACAAATGGGATCTTGTAGATAAAGATGATAAGACGATGGCCAATATCACCAAGGAGATCAGAAAACAGTTTGTCTATCTGGATTATGCGCCGATCGCGTTTGTCTCCGCTAAAGAGAATAAACGCATCGATACATTATTACCGTTAATCGATCTGGTCTATGAAAATCTGAATAAGCGCATTAAGACCAATGTCATAAATGAAGTAATACTTGATGCGCAGCTGGCCAATCCGGCTAAACCGCATAATGGCAAGAAGCTGAAGATCTATTATGCATCGCAGGTATCATCGGCTCCTTGTACGATTGTATTATTCGTAAATGATCCGGAGCTCATGCATTTCTCATATGAGCGATATATAGAAAACAAGCTTCGTGAAGCCTTCGGATTTGAAGGTATTCCGATTCAGATAATCTGCCGTAAACGTCCGGAAAAGTGAAGAAGTCCTCATTGGATTTCTTCTTTTTTTAGAAGTAATAGTTGATAGGAATAAAAAGTACAACAGATTTGAAATATATGGTGAAAAATATAATTCTTATTTCAGAAAGTTCTTTACTTTCTGAAATAAGAAATGTTGCGCAAATTCATTTTGGTTTTTCCAAACAAACAGGGGATATGAACAGTTCCCCTGTTTTTATTCGAATAAAAAAGCCCACAACTTTTAGTTGTGAGCTTTGATACTATCCAGCAGCGATGGTTATGCAGGCTTGTGATGTTACACCCGCAGGCATTACACAGGCCGTAACCTTTGAACCGCCGATGCCTTCAGAGAAGGCCAGTTCATCCGTTGCCCCGGTTATGACTTCACCGGTATCGGAAGTGATCGTATAGATGTATGGTGGATTAGCTCCGCCGGAATAGATTGCTGTCCAGTGCGGGAACCAGATCCTGCCGGTCGCATAGGTTGTTTCATCATAGGCGTTGGTCGAAGACAAATCACATGCTTCACCGACGCAGAAGTCATTGGCTCCGCCATATGCACCGAATGTGACAAATACCGTTGAACCATCATATGAACCGTTAAGTCCACCGATGCCTCCGGAAATGTATTTCTTGGTGTTTCTGGCTGTTTCCAGAGCTTCATTTACAGAAACCAGTGGTTTCTTATCCAGAGCCTGTTTACTGATATAGCCGGTTACGGTCATATAACCGCCACCCGGTTCAGCGTATGGATACGCACCTTTGACATGAGTTATTTCGACAACAGTATCAGGTTTTTCTAACGGTGTATACGGATCGTATTCACCCAGATGGTGGGTCTCTAGTTCATCGAGAAGTAACGAGACGATCTGAGACTTGGTGTTTTCCTGATATTCGGCCTGCGTGAAGTAGGCACCTTTTTCCAGCTTGTCATAGCCGGTCCAGCAGGAGATCGTGTATTTGTTTGTCTGCATGACCAGCCAGCTGTCTTTGGTTGAACCTTCCGGGATGCCGTAATCTAAGCCTGCATCACCCCAGTCGGTCGTACCGGTCTTACCGTAAAGCGGATAATCTCTACCACGCTTGCAGTACCACATCAGTGATGAGAAATCACCGATCATGTTGTATCGTTCAAGATAGGCGACCATCCAGGCTGTTTCTTTGGAGATGGCTTGGGTACCCTGCGTATCCGCAACGAAGTTATCGCGTGTCTTATCGTTATAGACGATATAGTTTACGGTATGAGGTTTGATATATCTTCCGCCGTTGATGAACATCGCATGTGCACCAGCGAGCTGCAATGGAGTTACGAGACATCTGTTTCCGCCGATTGCAAACTGCAGGTCGAAGTCGGCATAATCGAACTTGAAGCCGATCGAATTCATATAATCGACAACTGCTTCTTCACCGATTTCATCGACTACGGCTGCCAGAGCCTGAACGGCCGGAGTATTCTGCGAACGTCCTAACGCTTCCGTCATCAGCATATCTCCATAGTAACGGTGATCGTAGTTGGAGATCAGGACATTACCGTCATAGAGGTAATACGGCTGATCGGTAAAGGTATGGGATGTCGCATAACCGAGTTTATCGATACATAACGCATAGTCGATAACCGGTTTGATTGAGGAACCAGGATTTAGATAGGCGCTGGTCGCTCTGTTGAACTGACGGGCTGATTCGGTTTCACCTCTTCCTCCACCCAGAGCTTCGATCGCACCGTTCTGGTTATCCATGACGACGACCGCACTCTGACAGAGTTCATTAGGGAACTCGAGTCCGACATATTCTTCTTCGTTCTGCATATCATACAGGTATTCCTGCATGTAGGCATTCATATTGGTGTGGATCTCCATACCGACTTCGTATGGGCTCTCACCGGTTGTTTCAATTACTTCATCGATGACCGCATCGATGTAATCCTGATACTTGTCATTGGTTTCCGCAAAGTTATCGGAAATGCCTGACAGGAGGTCTTCCATTCTGACGGATTTGGCCAGATTGGCTTCCGTTTCGGAGATATATCCGTGCATGACCATCAGATCAAGAACTTCATCACGTCTGTCATAGGCGTTCTGCAGATAATTGATATCAGGATCAAGATAATAGTTATCTTCCTTGTATAAATCGTTATAAGGATTGTAGGTATTCGGGGAGTTGATCAGACCGGCCAGGAAGGCTGCTTCCGGAAGGTTGAGGTTTTCCGCGGATTTACCGAAGTAGTACTGTGCCGCTTTTTCGACACCACGGATATTGTTTCCGTAATTGACTTTGTTTATATACATCGCCAGGATTTCCTGTTTCGGAGTCTTGACGATGTTTTCAAGTTCCAGTGACAGGACGATTTCCTGCATCTTTCTCTTGATACCGGACATACCGCTACGCGCAGCGATCGTTGACTGATCATCCGCATCGATGGAGTAGTAGGTATTCTTGATCAGCTGCATCGTGACTGTCGAACCGCCTTGCGAGAAGTCTCTGGTTCTGAAGTTGGCAATGGCTGCCGCGGTGAATCGCGGGATATCGAAGCCCATGTGTTCAAAGAAACGGGAGTCCTCGATGGCCAAGAAGGCATCGATAAGACAGTTAGGCATTCTTGTATAGGAGATGTTTTCTCTAAGATACATGCCCAGTTCCATGATCTTGTTGTCATCAGAGTCATAGACCGTTGTGGAATCCGGTGATACCAGATCTTCAACGTTCAATGTCGGTTTGTCTTCACAGAGTTTATAGGCGAAGACACCGGCTGCGATGACACCGCATATTCCAAGGAAGAGGACGATACAGGTGAGGATGGCCAGCAGGAATACCGGAATCGAAGCTTTAGGTCTTTTGACTTTTTCTTTCTTCTCCTTGACCGGCTTATTGTTCTTGATCGCGTTGTCGGCTGTTTTAACGGCCGCAATTCTTTCTTTTTCGATCTTCTCCTGGACTCTCTTTTCCTTCCGGGCGTTTCTTTCTTCTTTGAACTTAGCCAGTTTTTCGGCTAAGACATTTTTCTTTTTTACCGGTTTTTCTTTTACCGGTTCACTTGTAACCGGAGGAACAGCTGTTTCTTCAATTCTGTTTCCTTTTTCCATTTCTCTGATCTGTGTCTCACTGATCAGAGGGGCAGGTGTTTCTTCGACTTTGTTTTCACTAATTATCGGAGTGATTGTTTCTTTGTTTTCAGCTGTTTTATCTTCTATAACCAATGGTGTAACTACCTCTTCATTTATTTCGTTTCTGACTGGCGGGACAAACTCATCTACAGTCTCGTAAGTCTCATCTCTGACAGGATAAAAAGTTTCGCCTGGATAGGTGAATTCATCTTTTTTCTCGCGGTGTTTCAGCGCTCTGCGCTTGATGATGTTGATACCGCGTTCCTGTGATTCGTTAAGTTCTGTCTCTTTTTTCATACAACTCATTATTATACTATATTCAGCCCATAAATGATATGATTAAGGCATGATTAAAAAACGTTTAGAAGCCTTGAAAATGGCTATGAGAAAGGAAGGAATCGATGTCTATTACCTCAATACTTCCGATTATCATATGTCGGAATATGTGAGCGATTTTTTTCATACGATCGCTTATTTTTCAGGTTTTACCGGCTCACTGGCAACTTTATTAGTTACTACAGAAGATACATACATCTTTGTGGACGGCCGTTATCACACTCAGGCAGATAAACAGTGCCTTCAAAACGGTATAAAAGTCGTCAAACTCGGTTTGGAAGGTTCCCTGGAACCGTTGGCTTTTATTGCGAAGCATTATTCCTCTAAAGTTATCGGTCTTGATGGCCGCAGGACCAGCGTCAGATTCGCCAAAGCCTTAAAAGAAAAGAAAATCAAAGTAAAGAGTATTGATCTGTATTCGGATTTAATCGAAAACCGTCCGGCTTTAGGCAATGATCCGATCAGAGAAATCGATATCAGATATGCCGGTTTATCACGAAAAAAGAAACTGGAAATGGTGAAATACTGTCTATCGGATAAGGTTCATCTGGTGAATAATCTAGAATCGATTGCCTATCTGCTTAATCTGCGCAGTAACGATATTAAATATACTCCGGTATTTTATTCATATATGGTCATCATGGATGAGGATGTCTATCTCTTTGCGGATGTGAAACGTTTTGAAGCGGATTTGCTGGAAAGATTATATGATGACGGAGTCATAATCAGACCATACGATTCTTATTATGAGTTCCTATCAAAGATCAGAAACCGCAAGATCATTATCGATGAGAATAAGGTAAACTATGAGACATATCTTAGTATCAGCGGCAATTTCAATAAGATCTACGATATGCGTTCGATCATCGAAGATATGAAAGCTGTTAAGAATCCTGTAGAACAGGAGAATATTAGACTGGCTCATATATATGACGGTGTGGCAGTCTTGAGATTTCTGATGTGGGTGGATGGAATTGATAAGACTACGGTCAGTGAATATGACGTTGCGGAAAAGATCAATTCCTTCAGAAAAGAGTACAAGGCCAATGATCTGAGTTTCAGTTCGATTGTGTCATGTAACGAGAATGCGGCGATCATCCATTATTCTCCTGAAAAGGATAAGGCAAAGATGCTGGAGAATAAGGGAATCCTCTTATTCGATACCGGTGGCCAGTACGATGAAGGTACGACCGATATCACCAGAACTGTAGCTTTGGGTGAAGTCGATCCGGAAGTAAAAAAGCATTTTACATTGGTATTAAAATCAATGTTCAATCTGAGTGAAATAAAGTTCCTGAAGGGAGTTAACGGTGCTCAGCTCGATATCCTGGCCCGCAAGGATCTGTGGGAATATGGTGTCGATTACCGTCACGGTACGGGACATGGGGTAGGCTATAACCTGGCCGTTCACGAAAGTCCTCCGAATATCCGTTTCCATCATACCGATGCGGGAACTGAACAATGTGAGATCCTGCCGGGAATGGTATGTTCGGATGAACCGGGAATCTATTTTGAAGGAAAGTACGGTATCCGTTGCGAGAATATGATCCTCTGTGTTGAGGATGAGAAAAACGAATACGGTCAGTTTCTGAAGTTTGAAACACTGACCCTGGTACCGTTTGATTTCAAACTGATCGATAAAGAATATCTCGATGAAAAGACAATTAAAGTATTAAATAAATATCACGAAAGAGTCTACATAACACTCTTACCGTATCTGAATGAACAGGAAGCTCAATTCCTTAGAAAGCTGACGAAAGAAATATGAAACTGATAAGCTGGAACGTCAATGGTTTAAGAGCCGTCATGTCCAAGGGCAACCTTATTCCTTTTATGAATGCGGAATGTCCCGACATCATGGCTTTTCAGGAAACAAAGATGCAGGAAGATCAGCTGAATTTCAATTTTGACGGTTATTTCCGTTATATGAATTCGGCCGAAAAGAAAGGCTATTCCGGAACGATGGTCTTAAGCAAGATCAAGCCTTTAAGTGTTGATTACGATATCAAAGGTGAGGATCATCCTAAAGAGGGAAGAGTCATTACCCTGGAATATGAAGATTTCTATTTTGTCTGTGCCTATGTGCCTAATTCCAAAGACGGTTTAAAAAGACTTGATTACCGTATGCACTGGGAAGATGATCTGAGAAAACATCTGATGAAACTGGATAAGAAAAAACCGGTCATCTATACAGGAGATCTCAACGTGGCGCATAACGAGATCGATCTTAAGAATCCGGATGATAATCACTTCTCGGCCGGTTTCTCCGATGAGGAAAGAGAAAAGTTCTCAAAACTTCTTTCTTCCGGCTTCAAGGATTCGTTCCGGGAGCTGTATCCGGAAACCGTCAAATATTCGTGGTGGTCATACAGGACCAAGGCCAGAGAAAGAAATGCAGGCTGGAGAATCGATTACTTTGTTGTCTCCGACCGTTTGATGGATAAAGTAAAGGATTCGCTTATTTATAACGATATCGAAGGCAGTGATCACTGCCCGATCGGATTAATCATTTAGGGGGGGAATATGGAAGTTAAGGAATTTATCGAAAACAATCTTGAAAACATGAAAGAAGACCTCAGAGAACTGGTATCTCTCAATACGGTCTACAGCGATGATGAAAAACCGTTCGGTTCCAATAACCGTAAAGTCCTAGAAAAGGCTCTGAAGCAGATGGAAGAGAAAGGTTTAAGACCGGAAAATGTCGACTACTACTGCGGATATGGCGAAACAGGTACAGGCGACAAGACTATCGGTATCCTCGCACATCTTGATGTGGTACCGGCAGGTGATGGCTGGGACAGTGATCCTTTCACCCTGACCGAAAAAGACGGCTTCCTGTATGGCCGTGGTGTATCTGATGACAAGGGTGCAGCGGTTGCGAGTATGTATGCATTAAAGTATCTGATCTCTGAAAACTATCCTTTCAAGAAAAGAGTAAGACTGATCCTGGGATGCAACGAGGAAACGGGTTCGAGATGTATAGCTCACTATGTCGAGAAGAAAGGCCATGTGGATTACGGTTTCACACCTGATGGAAACTTCCCTGGCATCTATGCGGAAAAGGGCATGTGCGGAGCGATGATCATCGCGAAGAATTCAAAGATCAAGGATATTCATGGCGGTGATGTCTCCAATGCGGTATGCAAGAGAATTGATGCTAGAGTAGAAAACGGTTCCTTTGATGAAGACAAATTCAGAGCTTTCCTGGATGAACATAATGTCAAGTGTGATATAAACAAAGACGATGTCACCATGATAACCGTCTATGGTAAATCAGCTCACGCTTCGCTTCCGGAAGACGGCGTCAATGCGTTCAACCATTTCATGGAAGCATTATATGCAGCAGGATTCAAAGACAGTTTTACCGACTGGTTCCATAAGTATTTCGGACTGGATCTCCATGGTGAGAAATTAGGTTATGAAACTTTGAAGGATGATATCACAAACACTTCGATCAACCTCGGTGTAGTAAAGATGAACGGTGAAGACATCAATGTAACACTGGACATGCGTTTCCCGGTCAAGACTACAGCTGATAAAGTTACGGCTTTACTGAATGTGAATGACGAGAACAATTCCATCGTTGTCGGACATACCGCTGAACCTTTATATTTCGATCAGAACAGTCCGATGATCAGCGCACTGAAGAGAGCTTATGTTGAAGTAACGGGTGATGATAAGACGCCGATGGAAGCAATTGGTGGCGGTACTTATGCCAAAGCGATCCATAACTGTATCGCCTGGGGCTGCGAATTTCCGGATGAAGCAAACAACATCCATGGGGCAAATGAGAAGCTCGGTATCGAAAGCTGGAAGAAACAGGTTGAGTTATACATTAAAGCCATTCAGAATTTGAACGAAATAGAGGAATAGGTTATAATATAATTCCTTTCATATACTGGGAAAGAGTCACGGAAGTGGCTCTTTCTTTATCCGCATAATTATATACCGTTCTCTTCTCTATTCATATCATTTCAGAGTCGTTTAATCTGATATAATTAAATCATCATGAAAAACTCAAAATTAGCTCTAATCTATGACTTTGATAAGACCCTTTCTCCACGGGATATGCAGGAGTTTCACTACATAAAATCCCTTGGTTATGACAATCCTGCGGATTTCTGGGCGGAATGCGGTGAGTTCTCTGCCAAACATAACTGTGACGGCATCCTTTCGTATATGTATCTGATGGTCAGCAAGAATCCTGATCTGACCAGAAAACAGCTGATCGAGGAAGGCAAATACGTCGAGCTGTACAAGGGTGTGAATACCTGGTTTGATCGGATCAATGAATACGGACGCAAACACCATGTGAGTGTCGAACATTATGTCATTTCTTCCGGACTGACCGATATCATTAAGGGTACTTCGATAGCGAAGAAGTTTAAAAAGATCTATGCATGTACCTATGCCTATGATGAGAAAGGCAAGGTTTTATGGCCTTCAAGAGTGGTCAACTATACGATGAAGACCCAGTATATCTTCAGGATCAATAAGGGCGTCATGGTTGAGACCAACGACGAAGATCTCAACAGTTCGACTTCCGAAGCGGAGAAGTATATTCCGTTAGAGAATATGGTTTACTTCGGTGATGGAAGTACGGATGTCCCTAGCATGAAAGTCGTCCAGCAGAACGGCGGTACGACGATTGCGGTCTTTGGCGATGATTCCAAGAAAAACAGAGCGGAAAAACTGTATACGGATAAAAGAGCTACTTTCTTTGTAAAGGCTGATTATTCAAAGGGCAGTCGCATTGAAAAGATTGTGGAGGGTATTATTGATTCACTGGAAGCCAGATCAAGACTGGATGATTATCGATAATATATGTATAAAAAAGAAGATTTCAATATCAAAACACTGGGATGTTTTTACTCCCGTTTAAGGACCGTTTTCAGGGTCTTCGCTCCTGATTATAATGAGCTGAAACTTATCATCAAGAATCATGAATACAAGATGCACAGAAAGGGTGCCTGTTTTGAGATCGCCTTATGCGGTAATCTGGAACTGCAGTCTTATCATTATGAAGGCGATGGGATAAGCTTTGCGGATCCTTTTGCGTATCTGGCTTTGAATGATGAATCGATCGTTCTGGATACGAAGAAATTCAACAATGAAGCAATCGTTCCGGATGAGGTTAATGATCCGATCATCTATGAATGTTCGGTGAGAGATTTCTCGGCTGATGATTCCTATCCGGGAAAATATAAAAAGAAATTTCTGGCTTTATCGGAAACAGGTCTGAAGAAAGATGATTTCTTTGTCTTGGGTCTAGATTATCTCAAACACCTGGGAATCACCCATCTGCAGCTGTTACCTGTTTTTGATTTTGATAACGACCGAAGTGATTATAACTGGGGTTATAATCCGACGGCCTATAACTATCTGAAAAAGGATTATGTCTATAATCAGGATGATCCGTATGCCTATATCAATGAATTCAGGCAGACGGTCAATGCTTTACATAAAAACAATATCCGGGTAACTCTGGATGTGGTCTTTAATCATGTCTATAATGCGAAGAAGTTTGATCTGGGGAAGATGCTGAAGGGAAAACTTTACAGATACAGACCGGATGGAACCATGGCTGAAGGATCAATGTGCGGTTCGGAGATCAGAAGCGAAGATCCGTTTGTCAGAGCCTATATCCTGGAGATGGTCTACCGTTATCTGAAGATCTTTGATATCGATGGAATCAGAATGGACCTGATGGGCATCCTGGATCATGAAACAGTCGATATGCTTTATGATGTGATGAATGAACATAAGAAGGGCTTCTTAGTTTACGGGGAAGGCTGGAATATGGGTGATGTCTTACCTGAAGAGGAAAGAGCTGCGATCCCTAATGCCCGCAAGATGCCGGGAGTAATGATGTTCAATGACCACTTCAGAGATACGATCATCAGTTATATTGCCGGAAACAGAGAGATCATCGAGGATGTGGAAAAGATGATCGGTGCGGACGGTTCATATCTGAATCACCGCCAGTCTTTGAACTTCGTGGAATGTCATGATGATTATACTTTTTATGATCGGATGATGCTGTATAAGAGTGATGAAGCCAAAGAGCTCAATGAGAAAAGATCGAGACTGGCTCTGGCGATCGTTCTTGTCAGTAGAGGCGTACCTTTCATTCATATGGGTGAAGAGTTCTTAAGAAGTAAAGGCGGACTTAGAAACTCCTATAATTCCGGCGACTACATCAACAGTATCGACTGGGATGAACGCGTTAAACATAATGAATTGTGTGATTACTTCAGAGATCTGATCCAGATCAGAAAGAAATATCCGGTTTTCAATAAATCCGATACACCTGTGGACTTCTCCGATTACTATGAGTGTCTGATCTACAGGATCGGGAATCTGATGATCATAATCAACCCGTCGGGTAACGATTACATGTATTCCGACGGCAATAACTACAGTGTCATTTTCGATGACCGCGGTGCCTGTGAGTACCAGAGCGAAATCCTGGCTGTTTCTGCCTATTCCTTAGTGATATGCAGATTTTAATAGTGTATAATGAAATTAAATTAAAGTACTGAAGGGGTATTATTAATCATGAAAAAAAATAATATGGTAGCAATGATACTTGCCGGAGGAAGAGGATCCAGACTTTTTGATCTGACCAAAAAGGTCGCCAAACCGGCCGTCCATTTTGGCGGTAAGTATCGGATCATTGATTTTGCGCTGTCCAACTGCGCAAATTCACACATTTCGACGGTAGGTGTCCTGGTTCAGTATGAGTCGATTCTGCTGAGTTCCTATTCGGCCAGAAGCTCAACCTGGGGCCTTGACTCCAAGGGCGGTGGCGTCTATGTTCTCTCACCTCGTGAGAAGGATGAGACCGGTTTAGGCTTATACAGTGGTACAGCCGATGCCATCTACCAGAATCTGGATTTCCTTGATCAGGAAGAAGCCGACTATGTGCTGATCCTTTCGGGAGACCACATCTATAAGATGGACTATGAAAAGATGCTTAAGGCACATATCGATGCCGGTGCGGAAGCTACGATCGCCGTCATCGAAGTTCCGAAGAAGGAAGCCAGCCGTTTCGGTATCATGAACACCGATAAGACCGACAGAATCATCGAATTCGAAGAAAAACCTAAAGAGCCTAAATCCAATCTGGCTTCCATGGGTGTCTATATCTTCTCTTACAAGTCACTCAGAAAATATCTGAAGGAAGATGCCAAGGTTGCGGATTCTGCTCATGACTTCGGTAAGAGTATCATTCCGGCTTACCTGAAAGACGGCCTGAAACTTCAGGCCTACCGATTCAAGGGTTACTGGAAAGATGTCGGAACCATCGATTCCCTCTGGGAAGCCAATATGGATCTTCTGAAAGACAATTCCGGACTGGATCTGTTTGATCCTGACTGGAAGATCTATACAGACGATGCCAGCGCCACACCGCAGTGCATCGGCTCCAAGGCCAAGATCGATAATGCCTTCATTACGCAAGGCGCTATCATCAACGGCGAAGTCGATCATTCGGTAATCTTCTCTGGTGCGGAAATATGTGAGAATGCCAAGGTCAGCGAATCAGTCATCATGAATAATGTCATAGTTGGTAAGGGCGCCAAACTGACAAGATGTCTGGTAGCTGACGATGTCAGGATTCCTGAAGGCATGACTCTGGGAAAGAAGAACTCCGATGAGATCTTGCTTGTATCAAAAGCCCTTATAGCAAAGGCAGGTGAAAATCATGAGTAAAGTTTTAGGTATTCTGAATTTCGAACCTTCTTATGTCCATGTAAGAGGTCTGGAAGATTTCCGTCCGATTTCGGCTACTTCGATTCTGGGCAGATACAGAGTCATCGACTTCATGCTATCGAATTTCACCAACTCCGGTGTCGAAGCAATCAAAGTATTCATTAAGAGCAGACCGCGTTCAACGGTTGAACATATCACGCATACCAGCTATAACCTCAACTCCAAGCGCGGCAAGATCCAGCTGTTACACGGTGATACCGACTACAGAAACAACGAACTGTTCAATGTCGATATCCAGGCTTTCAAGACATATATGGAATTCGTCGATGTCGAAAATCCATCCTATGTCGTGATCGCACCTTCGCACTTTATTTTCAAACAGGATTTCAATGAGATCCTGGAATATCATATCAAGTCCAAGAATGACATCACGATGCTGTATCAGAGCGTCAATAATGCCGATACGCAGTACCTGATGGGCGATGTTGTTTCTTTAGACGAAAAGAAGAGAGTTACGGCTTTCCATAAGAACAGAGGCAAATACAAGAAAGTCAATGTTTCTTTGGAGACCTATGTCATGTCGACTCTGACCTTCAAGCAGCTGGTCGATGAAGCCTGCACGACTTCTTCACTCTATTCACTGTCCGATATCGTTGCGGACTGTGTCAGAGCCATGAAGATCGGCGCTTACCAGCATCACGGTTTCTGCGCATGCATCTCGACTTTAAATGCTTACTATGAGGCCAATATGCAGATCAAGAAAGAAAAAGAACTGCTGAAGCTCATCAATGATGACTGGCCAATCTATACCATGACCAATGACTCCTGCCCGACTTTATACAAGAAGGGTGCCAAGGTATCCGGTTCGATCGTCGCCAACGGCTGTCAGATCGAAGGTACCGTCATCAACTCAGTCATCGGCCGTAATGTCGTAATCAAGGAAGGAGCTGTCATTAAAGACTCCGTTATCCTTCCGGATACATTCATCGACAAGAATGTCAAACTTGAATGCGGTGTCGTCGACAGACTCTCGATCATCACTCATATCAAGGAACTGAAAGGAACCAGAGAGGAACCTATCTATATCAAGCGAGGAGATAGAATCTGATGATTAAAGTACTGTTTGTTTCTTTTGAATCACTACCATTTGTCAAGACCGGCGGTCTGGCAGATGTCGTTTATGCATTACCTAAGGCTCTGGATAAAGAGAATTTTGAAGTCCGAGTCGTAATGCCATTATTCAAATCCATCAAGGAAAAATACTATGAGGGTATGAAGTATCTGGATCATATCTATGTTCATAGCGGTTTCATCAATGAAGAAGCAAACATCTACTCTTATATAAATGAAGGCGTCGAATATCTGTTCATCGAAAACGATACTTATTTCAATCGTGACGGTGTCTACGGCTATGCCGATGATGCGGCCAGATTCTCGTTCTACAACGTGGCTGTGCTCGAGATGATGATCAAGATGGATTACTATCCTGATATCTGTCATGAACACGACTATCATGCCGCTGTCTTACCGGCTTTATGCAAGATCAGATACGAAGCCATCGAAAAGATCAGAAAGATCAAACATATCCTGACGATCCACAATCTGGCTTATCAGGGTGAATATGATAAACAGGTACTCTTTGATTATCTGGCATTTGACTACAAGTATTATGAAAACGGTGATCTGCGTTTCAATGATTACTGCAATTTCATGAAGATCGGTATTGTCTATGCGGATTATGTGACAACGGTATCCAAGACCTATGCCAAAGAGATCCAGACTCCGGAACTTGGCTGCAAGCTTGATGTCATCTTAAGATACAGAGCTGCGGATCTCTATGGTATCGTCAACGGTATCGATACCGATTCGTTCGATCCGGCTAACGATCCGAATATTGCGAAGAAGTATTCTTTGCGTAACTACATTGCCGGCAAGAGGGAAAACAAACTGGCTTTGCAAAGACAGCTTGGTATTGAAGAAAAGCCCGATACGATGCTGATAGGCATGGTTTCCAGACTTACTTTCCAGAAGGGTGCGGATATCTTCTTAAGTGCCATTCAGGAAATCATGAGACATGATATTCAGGTTGCCGTGCTTGGTACAGGCGAATCCAAACACGAGTATTCCTTCAAGATGCTTGAAAATGAAAACAAAGGACGTTTTGTCTACTACTGCGGATATAATGAGGGACTGGCTCACAATATGTATGCCGGTCTGGATATGCTGGTGATGCCGTCACTCTTTGAACCGTGTGGGATTTCTCAGCTGATCGCAATGCGCTACGGTACATTGCCGCTTGTCAGAGAGACCGGTGGTTTAAAGGATACGGTTGAACCGCTCAATGAATATGACAATTCAGGCAACGGCTTCTCCTTCGGACCATATGCGACCGAGGATTTCCTCAATGTCTTCAACTATGCCTATACTCAGTACTATGAGTATCCGGAAAGATGGAAGATGCTGATCAAGAATGCGATGAAGACCGATGTTTCCTTTGAGAAATCCGCAAGAGAATACGAAGTATTATACAGAAAGGTATTAGAGAAATGAATCTGGACTATTTCTTCTCCGGTCTGGATACACAGGCATATAAGTATATGGGCTGTCATAAACTCGGCGATGGTGTCGAGTTTTATGTGTGGGCTCCGCATGCCAAGAAAGTTGAAGTCTTCACTTCAAGAGAAGATTTCCGTGTATTCTATCCGCTTGAAAAAGTTGATGATCGCGGTATCTGGCATCTGGTCATCGAAAACTGCGAATGTATCTATTCATACCGTTACCGCATTACCTGTGCAAATAACAGCGTGATCGAAAAGTCCGATCCGTATGCCTTCTATTCCGAAAGAAGACCTTCCAATGCGTCAGTCATGTATGATCTGTCCCAGTATCAGTTTACGGATAAGGAATACATGGACAAGCGTAACTTCTCCTATGAGAATCCTTTGAATATCTATGAAGTTCATGTCAATGGCTTCAAACACGAAGGGGAACTGACAACTTACAGAGAATTAAAGGAAGAACTGATTCCTTATGTCAAACAGATGGGCTATACTCATATCGAAATGATGCCGATCGTCGAACATCCATTCGACGGTTCCTGGGGTTATCAGGCTACCGGTTTCATGTCGGCGACAAGCCGTTACGGTACGCCGTGGGATCTCATGGATTTCGTCAATGAATGTCACCTGAACGATATCGGCGTCATCCTGGATGTAGCTTATGTGCATTTCGCAACCGATTCATTCGGCCTGGTGGCTTTTGACGGCCAGCCTTGCTACGAGTACAGTGAAAAGAAACTGTCCCGTTCACAATGGGGATCATATCAGTTTGACTTGGGATCAGGTCCGGTTATTTCCTTTTTAATGTCGGCCGCAAACATTTTCCTCAATGAATATCATTTTGATGGATTGAGAATGGATGCAGTTTCCAACATCATCTTCTTTGACGGAAACAAGAATATCGGTGAAAACCAGGCCGGTCAGGCTTTCGTCAAACGTTTCAACTATTCGATCAAGAAGGAACATCCAGATGTCATGCTGATAGCGGAAGACTCCACGGATTATCCGAAAGTCACCGTTCCGACCCAATATGAAGGTCTCGGTTTTGACTACAAGTGGGATCTGGGTTGGATGAATGATACCCTGAAGTACTATATGATGGATCCGGAGTTCCGTCAGTATCACCACAACATGCTGACGTTCTCCATGGCCTATTTCTATTCAGAGAAATTCATCTTACCTCTGTCGCACGATGAAGTCGTCCACTCCAAAAAGACGATCGTCGACAAGATGTGGGGCAATTATGAAACCCAGTTTGCGCAGTGCCGCAATCTCTTCCTGTATATGTTTACTCATCCGGGCAAGAAACTTAACTTCTTAGGTAACGATATCGCCATGTATCGTGAATTCGATGAGACAAGAGGTCTCGACTGGCATCTTTTGGGTTATCCGATGCACGACTCCTTCAACAGATATTTCAGAGATCTCTGTCATATCTATAAGGCCTATAAGGCATTCTATGCCTATGATTATAACGGAACCTCATTCCGCTGGATCGATGCAGATAACTATAAACAGTCCATCTACATCTATACCAGATATGATGAGGATTACTGCTTCCTGATAATCCTGAATATGAAGCCGATATCCTATACCAATTTTAGAGTCGGTGTTCCATATAGAGGCGTCTATACCGAACTGATCAACTCCGAAAAGGATATCTATAACGGCTGCAATATGTGCAACTTCAAACCGGTAAGATCTCACAAGATCAAAGCACATGGCCTGCCTAATTCGATCACGATCGATCTGGCACCGTATGCGGGCGTAATGTTCTCGGTAAAGGCCAAGAAGAAAGTTCCGATCTTTGAAGACCCGGATGTCGTCAAGAAACCGGTCAGAAAAGCAAAGGCTGCATAATACCAAATTTACGAGAATCCGGAATTATCCGGATTCTTTTTTACATTTAGGAGCCGTAAAGGATGTGTACTTTGCTTATCATAGTTTTGCTATAAATGTTAAAATAGAACTTGTGAAAGAGTTAGCCGTAAGACTTGAAAGAGGCGCCGATCTCAAGAGGGAAATCGAAAGAATCTGTAAAGAAAACAGTATTAATACCGCTGTTGTTTTATCAGGAGTCGGATGTGTTTATGAGGTCAGATTCAGAAGAGCCAAAGCAGAAGGCTTCTTTGAGGATAAGGAAGATTATGAGATCGTTTCCTTAAATGGCACAGTTTCCAATGGCCATGCGCATATCCACATTTCCTTAAGCGATGATTCAGGCAAAACGATCGGCGGCCATCTGATGGAAGGCTGCCTGATCAATACCACCTGTGAACTGGTCTTAGGCATACTGGAAGAGTATAAATCTGTCCGTGAATATGATGAGAAGACAGGTTATGATGAAATAGTTTTTGAGAAGGTGAGGTAACTTTATGATCAATGTTTATATCGTATCGGGATTTCTGGGAGCCGGAAAGACGACTTTTATCCAGAAACTGTTAAGTGAAAAGAAATTTGCGAAAGTCATGCTGCTGGAAAATGAATTCGGTGAAGTAGGTGTTGACGGAGCCTTTTTTGATAAATCATTAAGTATCAGAGAAATAAATAACGGCTGTATCTGCTGTTCCTTACAGGGCGATTTTGAAAGTGCTCTGGAAGAGATCGAAGAAATGGGTATTTCCGATCTGATCATTGAACCATCCGGTGTCGGCAAGCTTTCCGAGATCATAAATGTCGTAAAAGGCGATCCGGATTTCCGTATCGTCTCCCATATCTGTATCGTCGATGTCAAAACATGCAGGAAATATCATCTGAACTTCAAGGAATATTTCAATGATCAGGTTGCGGCAGCCAACGCGATAATCCTGTCGCACACTGATGTAGCTGATGAAGAAACCATAAACAAGGCTATTGAAATCGTTAAAGAACTGAATGATGATGCGCAGATCGTTTCCGATCCGATCAGTGATTACTCAATTGAAGAACTGCTTAATATCATCGTTTCAGGTGGCGATATCATGCCTGATTTTGAGGAACACCACCATCATGATGAAGACGAAGATGAAGACCATGAACATGAACACGAACATCATCACCATCATGACCATGACCATGATCATGAACATCACCACCACCATCATCACGATGACGATGATGATGAAGATGAACCGTTCAAGAATCAGATCTTACGTCCGGATTATGTCTTCACCAAGGCTGAACTGGAAGAGATCTTCAGTAAGATTCCTGAAGATATCATCAGAATCAAAGGTTATGTAAAAGGTGAAAATGATACGACTTTATACTTCAACTATGTTTTGAATGAATACAACATTTTTGAAGGCGAAGTTCAGGAAGAAGCCCTTGTTTCGATCATCGGAACCGTTATAGACAGGAAGTATTTCGAGGAACTGTTCCATGATTAAACCTGTCTATGTGTTCTCGGGTTTTCTGGATTCCGGCAAGACCCAGGCTATCAAAGAAACTTTATACAATCCGCGTTTCAACGAAGGTGAAGCTTCACTGATCATCTGTTTTGAACAGGGCGATGTGGAATATGACGAGAAGTTTCTGAAATCGACCAATTCACAGGTCATCTATCTGGATTCTGTAAAGGATCTGACGATTGAAAAACAGAAAGAGATCGATAAACAGTATAAGGTAGATCGCATCTTTATCGAATTAAACGGTATGGAAGATGATAATATCCTTTACGATACCGGCTTTATCTCCAATTGGGAACTGGCTCAGACATTAACGACAATCGATGCGTCTAAATTCTCAATCTATCTGACCAATATGCGTCAGTTTCTTTATAACCATGTGGTCAATGCGGAAGTCGTTATTCTGAACCGTTCTGATGATGTGGATAAGCGATATCTGAGAAACAATCTGAAATCGATCAATCAGTATATCGAACTGATCTTTGAAGATAAGGATGGCAATGTCACAAACAAGATCGAAGATGAACTCTTTGATACTTCGAAGGATCTGGAGATTTCGGATATGGATTATGGTCTCTGGTTTATGGACGCGATCGATAATCCGATGAAATATGACAAAAAGAATCTGACAATCAAAGTCAAATATGCGGGCGAGATCAAGGAGTACGACAATGTCCTGATCATGGGCAGAAAGGCGATGGTGTGCTGTGCCCAGGATATTACGGATATTGCCTTGCCTTGCATCAATCTGCATGCAGAAGATATCGACAAAGATAAGTATTATACATTAAGCGGTGAAGTGCGCTGCATCAAAAACAGCGAAGGCATAAAGATCTGTACCCTGAACGTCAAGAGTTTCAAGGAAGCAGAAGCACCGAAGGATGAACTGGTAACGTTTAATTAGGAGGAAGACATGAATTTTATAAAAGCGATCTTATTCGGAATTATTGAAGGTATTACGGAATGGATGCCTGTTTCCTCAACAGCTCATATGAAGATTTTAAATACTTTACTGCCGCTAGAAGTAAGTGCGGAATTCTATGAAGTATTTGAAGTCGTTATCCAGTTAGGTGCCATTCTGGCTTTACTGCTTATTTTCTTCAATAAAGTATGGCCTTTTGGCAAGTCAAAGAATCCTTTAGGAAATGGTATTCTATCGATTGTAAAAAAGGACAAGTTCTTCCTGTGGATCAAGATCGTGATTGCCTGCTTACCGGCTATCATTTATGAACTCTTCCTGGAAGATCATTTTACTTTCATCAATGAAAACAATGAAATGACTTTCATCGGTATCGCCTTAATTCTGGTCGGTGCCTTATTCATTTTTGTGGAAGCCAAACTCAAAGGCAAGAAGGCTGTTATTGAAACAACCAAGAATATTACCTATATGCAGGCTTTGATTATCGGTATGGCTCAGCTGATTGCTGCAATCTTCCCGGGTGTTTCAAGATCCGGTGCAACGATCATCGCTGCCTTACTGATGGGAATCTCCCGCAGTACTGCTACCGAATTTACTTTTGAACTGGCCATTCCGGTCATGTTTGGCGCAAGTCTGATGAAGATCATCAAGATAGGCACCGCTGTAACAGCCGGTGAAATAATAACCTTACTGATCGGCTGTGTTACGGCCTTTGTCGTATCACTTTTCATGGTCAGATTCGTACTCAACTATATTAAGAAGAATACCTTCACGATCTTCGGCATCTACAGGATCCTGATGGGTATCGTCATACTTTTACTGTTCAGATAATGGATTACAAACTGTTAGGCGGAATCTTCCTAGAAGGAGTACTGTCTTTTCTCTCACCGTGTGTTTTACCGCTGATCCCTTTATATATGTCATATCTGGCAGGGGATAACTGTGAAACCGATGAGAATGGTACAGTACATTACAAAACCGGAAAAGTGTTCATCACGACGCTTTTCTTTATTCTGGGAATCTGCTTTTCTTTTGTCTTGCTCAGTCTTTCACTCAATGCCTTAAGTTCCTTCTTAGAGAAATACAAGGAAGTCATATCCGCAATCGGCGGGACCTTGCTGATAATCTTCGGACTTCATGAGTGCGGGATCATCCATATCGATTTTCTGGAAAAAGAACTGAAACTCAAAGTTGATCTGAAACTCGATAAGATGAATTTCCTGAAAGCCTTCATGCTGGGCTTTGTTTTCTCTTTAGGCTGGTCACCATGTATCGGGCCGATGCTGGCAAATGCGCTTCTGATAGCTGCAACTTCAAGTTCCGGTTATGTCTACATCATTGCTTACGCCTTAGGTCTGATCATTCCGTTTTTATTAGCCGGTTTATTTACTTCGAGCGTTCTGAATTTCATCAACCGCAAGAAGGATATCATGAAGTGGGTGTTAAAGATTGCCGGAATTATCATGATTATCTTTGGCGGATATATGATCTTCAATGCTTCGAAAATGATCACTGCAGCAAAGAGTATTGAGCAGATCAACACAAATGAAAATTCAAGTTCGGAAATGGATATTGAAAAATATCTGACCGATTATAAGTTTACGGATGTTGACGGCAATACGGTCGTGCTTTCCGATTATAAAGGCAAATACGTCTTCCTTAATTTCACAACCACCTGGTGTACCTATTGCAAGATGGAGATGCCTGATTTCATCAGTTTTGCGGAAAATGAAGATGTTGTGTGCTTATATGTAATGTCACCTTATGAAGAGACAGGTGGCAGAAGTGATATTGAAAGATTCGTTAAAGATAACGATATCCCTCTGACGACGATCGTTGATGAGGAAGGCCTGCTGTTCTATTACTGCGGAGTCAATTCCTATCCGACCACTTTTGTTATCGATCCTGATTCATCTTTCCAGACTTATGTTTCGGGGGCTCTGAATCTGGAGTATTTCAATAAACTCTTAGAATACGTCAGAGAACGATACGAAGCAAAATAAAACACTCATTGCTGAGTGCTGGAATCCTGTAAGGGATTCTTTTATTTTTCCGGAATGAAGGAATCAAAGATGAAACAGCTATAGTATTTTCTGTTTTCTTCCAGCTGTTTCTGTGACTTGATCGTCCAGGCGATACATTCGGCTTTATACAGACGGGATATGATCAGGAAGGACAGATTTGAAGTATTCAGACATTCATAAGCTATATAATCAGGCCGGTTGATGAAGTTCATTAAGAGATAGGTCAGAATGAACTTCATGATCGGATTCAGTTTTGAATTACTGTCCTTAAGATAGTTATAGGATAACTGCCCTCTGATGATCTGCGGTTCATTATCCTTAAGATATTTAACGACAAACGGATTGAAGGATTCGATATTATATAGACCGTCATATTCCTTCATCATTTCAACAACTCTTCTGGTTGTCTCGATATACGGGCCATTAGCTTTGATTTCAATTACCAATGGGGTAGTAGGTTTAAGAACTTTTAAGACATCTTCAAACAGAGGGATCTGTTCATCGGTATCCAGCAGTCTGTAAGTACACAGCTCATCATATGAACAGTCAATGAGAATTTTATCAATACCGGTCATTCTCTTTAATGAATCGTCATGGAATACAACTAATCTGTTATCGGTCGTCAGCTGGACATCCAGTTCGATTCCGTAATCATTATCGACTGCTTTCTTGAAAGCTTTTAAGGAATTCTCCGGAACATCTTCATTATTGAAAAGACCGCGGTGAGCGATATATTTCTCTTCATACGGTTTGAGCTTATCCTTACGTGATGTATTGGGATAAATAGCCATCAGATATAAAACAATAATAACGATTATCAGCATAACTAAATTATAGTATAAAAAAACCTTCCGTTTCCGGAAGGTTTAGCTTATCATAAACAATTTTATCAGTTAGTAATTATTTGATGATCTTGGTAACAGAACCAGAACCAACTGTTCTACCACCTTCACGAATAGAGAACTTAGTTCCTTCTTCGATAGCGATAGGGGCAATCAGTTCAACTTCCATTTCAACGTGGTCACCAGGCATAACCATTTCAGCACCGCCTAAACCTTTGACGATACCAGTTACGTCTGTTGTACGGAAATAGAACTGCGGACGGTAGTTAGCTACGAACGGAGTATGTCTGCCGCCTTCATCCTTTGTTAATACGTAAACCTGCGCATTGAACTGAGTATGAGGAGTAACAGAACCCGGTTTTGCTAAAACCTGACCTCTTTCGATTTCATCACGGTTGACACCACGGAGTAATGCACCGATGTTATCGCCAGCTTCAGCCTGGTCTAACTGCTTGTGGAACATTTCAAGACCTGTAATAACAGTCTTTCTTGTTTCTCTAAGACCAACGATTTCAGCTTCATCGTTTAAGTGTGCAACACCACGCTCAACTCTACCTGTAGCAACTGTACCACGACCTGAAATTGTGAATACGTCTTCTACGGACATTAAGAATGGCTTATCCATTTCTCTAGCTGGAGAAGGGATGTAGTTGTCGCATGCATCGAGAAGTTCATCGATAGGTGCTAACCAGTCAGGGTCACCTTCAAGAGCCTTTAATGCAGAACCACGGATAATTGGAGTATCGTCACCAGGGAATCCGTATTCAGACAGAAGTTCTCTAACTTCCATTTCGACTAAGTCGATAAGTTCAGGGTCATCAACCATGTCGCATTTGTTTAAGAATACAACAATGTAAGGAACACCGACCTGTCTAGCTAACAGGATATGTTCACGAGTCTGAGGCATTGGTCCATCAGTTGCGGCAACAACCAGGATCGCACCATCCATCTGTGCAGCACCGGTAATCATGTTCTTGATGTAGTCGGCATGTCCCGGGCAGTCAACGTGAGCATAGTGTCTCTTTGCTGTTTTGTATTCAACGTGAGCCGTGTTGATAGTGATACCACGAGCCTTCTCTTCAGGGGCTCCATCAATCTGGTCATAGGCCTTGAATTCAGCCATGCCTTTTTCTGCTAATCTCTTGGTAATAGCAGCTGTTAAAGTTGTTTTACCATGGTCAACGTGACCGATGGTACCGATATTGACGTGTTCTAACGAACGGTCAAATTTTTCTTTTGCCATCTTAAGTTTTTCCTCCTAATTTAACAATACTATTTTAAGATAAAACACTGTATTTAGCAATTGCTATCTAGCGTTTTTCTTGGCAATTTCTTCGGCTATGTTGGCAGGTACTTCAGCATAGTGATCCATCTGCATCATGTAGTTTCCACGGCCCTGAGTATTGGATCTCAGATCGGTCGCGTAACCGAACATCTGTGACAGCGGAATGTATGCTCTGATGACTACCGCATTGCCTCTTTCTTCCTGATCGTTGATGTGACCGCGGCGTTTGGTGACATCGCCCATGACGGTACCAAGGTACTCAGTCGGGACGGTGATCTCGACATCCATGATCGGTTCGAGAATAACCGGGTTACATTTCTTGGCAGCTTCCTTGAGTGCTAAGCTGGCTGCTGTTTTGAAGGCCATTTCCGAAGAGTCGACTTCGTGGTATGAGCCATCGAACAGGGTAGCTTTGATGTCAACGACCGGATAACCGGCGATCAGTCCGTTTTCCAGCGCTGCCTTAAGTCCTTCCTGGGTCGGTTTGATGTATTCACGCGGAACACTTCCACCGACAACCGCATCAATGAATTCAAAGCCCTTGCCGGTCTCGTTTGGTTCAAATTTGATCCAGACATGACCATACTGACCGCGACCGCCTGACTGTCTGACAAATTTGCCTTCACAGTCGGCTGACGATCTGATCGTTTCACGGTAGGCAACCTGAGGCTTACCTACGTTACATTCGACCTTGAATTCACGTTTCATTCTATCGACGATGATATCCAGATGAAGTTCACCCATACCGGCGATGATCGTCTGTCCGGTTTCTTCATCGGTATAAGTTCTGAAGGTCGGATCTTCTTCGGCCAGTTTGCCTAAGGCAATATCCATCTTATCGGAATCGGCCTTGGTTTTAGGCTCGACCGACATCTGAATGACCGGCTCCGGGAAGATCATTGATTCCAGAATAATCGGGTGCTTTTCATCACAGAGAGTGTCACCGGTCGTAGTATTTTTCAATCCTACAGCTGCCGCAATATCGCCCGCATCGACTTCTTCGATATCAGCGCGATGGTTTGCGTGCATTTGTACCAATCTTCCAAATCTTTCCTTTGAATCTTTAGTAGCGTTTAACACATAAGATCCGGCACTTGCCACTCCGGAGTAGACCCGGAAATAGGTAAGGCGGCCGACGAACGGATCCGTCATGACCTTAAAGGCCAGGGCGGCAAACGGTTCATCATCACTCGCATGTCTTTCCGCTTCTTCGCCGAAGCGGTTAACTCCTTTGATCGAAGGAACATCGAGCGGTGAAGGCAGGTATTCCACGATCGCATCAAGCAGCAGCTGAATACCTTTATTCTTGTAGGCTGAACCGCATAAGACAGGGAAGAATTCTGAACTCAGAACCGCTGTTCTGATCGTTTTCTTGATCAGAGCAATTTCCGGCTCTTTGCCATCGAGGAAGACTTCCATCAGCTCATCATCGTAATCACAGAGCTTTTCAATGAGATCGTTTCTGAGCTTTTCCGCTTCTTCCTTATACTGATCTTCAATATCACTTTCCTTGATATCGGTTCCCTGATCGTTAGGGTAGATATACTCTCTTCTTTCGACCAGATCGATGATACCGCGGAAGGTATTCTCGGCTCCGATCGGCATCTGGATAGCCGCCGCTTTGGCAGCCAGTTTGTCACCGATCGATTTTACCGACATCATGAAGTCAGCACCCGTGGCGTCCATCTTATTCGCAAAGACGATACGCGGAACATGGTAGGTTGAAGCCTGTCTCCATACTGTTTCGGTCTGCGGTTCAACACCGGCTTTGGAATCCAGCACCGTAACCGCACCATCTAAGACACGCAGAGATCTTTCCACTTCGACCGTAAAGTCGACGTGACCCGGCGTATCGATAATGTTTACTCTGGTTTTCGGCATCTGGTTTCTTGAGCCCGGCCAGAACGTTGTGGTGGCAGCAGAGGTAATGGTTATACCTCTTTCCTGCTCCTGTTCCATCCAGTCCATCTGGCTTGCGCCATCATGTGTTTCACCGATTTTATGTGTTTTACCGGTAAAGAAAAGAATTCTTTCGGTACAGGTAGTCTTGCCTGCATCGATGTGTGCCATGATGCCAATATTTCTAGTATTTTCTAAAGCATATTGACGTGACATAAGTATCCTTTCTTTTGATTACCAGCGATAGTGAGCAAATGCTTTGTTTGCTTCTGCCATCTTATGAGTATCGTCCTTCTTCTTTACAGACTGGCCGACACCGTTAGAGGCATCAATGATTTCGGCAGCCAAACGCTGTTCCATAGTCTTTTCTGATCTTAATCTGGAATAGTTAACGATCCATCTGAGACCCAGAGTGAGTCTTCTTTCATCAGAAACTTCTACAGGAACCTGGTAGTTGGCACCACCGACTCTTCTTAATTTAAGTTCCAGTTCAGGCATGACATTGTCCAATGCTTTTTCGAATACTTCCATTGGCTGCTGGCCTGTTTTCTTTTCTACGATATCGAATGCATTATACAGAATGTTCTGTGCGACACCTTTTTTACCATCTAACATGATCTTGTTGATTAAACGTGTCACAAGTTTTGAGTTGTAGATAGGATCTACTAATACATCTCGTTTCGCAATATGTCCTTTTCTTGGCATTTTTAATCTCCTTTCATGTTTTACTTAGGTTTTTTAGCGCCGTATAACGAACGACCCTGCATTCTTCCTTCAACACCCGCACAGTCGAGCGTGCCTCTGATGATGTGGTAACGGACACCTGGTAAATCCTTTACACGTCCGCCACGGATCATGACAACTGAGTGTTCCTGAAGGTTGTGTCCGATACCAGGAATGTAAGCTGTAACTTCCATACCATTTGATAAACGAACACGGGCATACTTTCTTAATGCTGAGTTAGGCTTCTTCGGAGTCATGGTACCTACACGGGTGCAGACACCTCTCTTCTGAGGAGAAGCCAGATCAATAGGACGGTTCTTTAAAGAGTTGTAACCTTTATTGAGAGCCGGAGCTTTTGACTTGAATGTTCTCGCTGTTCTGCCTTTTCTTACTAACTGATTAATTGTTGGCATTTATATTCTCCTTTCTTCTTTATGCACACTCTTACAGGTGTGCCGAATATCTGACTTATATATAGATCCTTTCGGATCCGGTCAGCTTTTTTATATTACCAAAACCGAAACCCTAAATCAAGCATAAAATGCACTTTTTATGCATATTTTGCAGTTTCACGGCTTCAGTCGTGCCAATTATACCGCAAAACGGCTTATTTGTGGTTTTAAATAACGTATTATAATAATAGATAGAGTATATAAATATCTCGAAAAAGGGGTACAGAGTATGGAACAGATAATCAAAAGTCTTCTGGAAAACGACCTGTATAAGTTTTCCATGGGACAGGCCATCTATCATCAGTTTTCGGACTACAAGACGACCTGGTCTTTTAAATGCCGGAATGAGGATGTGGTTTTCACACATGAGATCGTGGAAGAGATCCGCCATCAGATCAGGCTTTATTGCGAATTAAGTTTCACCGAAGAAGAACTGGAATACCTTCACCATATCAGATGGTTAAAAGGATCATATATCGATTTCCTCAGACTATGGCGTCCGCGCTATGAGGATTTTGATATCGTGGAAGAAAAAAACGGAGGTCTGTCGATTGAAACCAGAGGAACCTGGCTTAATACTTCGATGTATGAGGTTCCGGCGCTGGCTATCGTCAATGAAGTCTATTTCCGCATGACTTATGATTATGATAAACTGCTTGCCGACTTCAAAGTAAGAGCCGATGAAAAAGTCGAAAGAGTCAGAAACGGCGAATTCCTCTTAGGTTCTTTCAGTGAATTCGGTTTAAGAAGAAGACTCTCGGCCGAAGCTCAGGAATATATCGTCAGTAAACTGGCTGACTGTAAGAGTGAGAAATCCTACTTCTTAGGAACTTCCAATGTCTTTCTGGCCAAGAAGTATAATCTGGTACCGGTCGGAACCATGGCCCACGAATGGATCATGTGTGTCGGCCAGGGCGATCATAAACACAATCCGGCTTATTCCAACTACTATGCCTTAAATGCCTGGGTCAAGGAATACGGTGTCCTCAATGGTACGGCTTTAACCGATACGATCACGACCGACTGTTTCCTCAGAGACTTCAGACTGACCTTTGCGACCCTGTTCTCCGGTGTCAGACATGACAGCGGCGATCCGAAACAGTGGGGCGATAAGATGCTGAAGCACTATGAGAGTCTGGAGATCGATCCTCATGGCAAGACTCTGCTGTTCTCTGACAGTCTCAATTTTGAAAAGGCTACGGATATCTATAAATACTTTGAAGGACGCTGCAAGGTGGCATTCGGTATCGGAACCTATCTGTCCAATGACACATCGGTAGGAGCACTCAACATAGTCATGAAGGTTACCTTGTGTAACGGTCAGGATGTGGCAAAGATCTCCGATATCGAAGGTAAGGGCATGTGCAAGAACCAGGACTATGTCGATTATCTTAAACGAAGTATTGAATGGCGAATGGAAAACGAGGTGGTTAAATAATGTTTGATGCAAAAAAAGAAAAAGACAGGATCGTACAGTTTATCCGTGACTATTATCAGAAAAACAATCTTAAAGGTGCCGTATTAGGCATCTCCGGTGGTAAGGATTCAGGAGTGGTTGCCGGACTGATGTGCGAGGCTTTAGGACCTGAGAACGTCGTAGGTATTACTTTGCCATGTCACTCCAAGGATGCGGACCGTAATGATGCACTGCTGGTAGCTGAAAAGTTCGGTTTTGAAATGCTAAATATCGATCTGACTCCAGTCTATGATGCTTTCAAGACCGAAGCCGCAAAACTCGGTGAGTTTACGGATGAAGAGTACAGAAATTCCGATATCAACCTCAAACCGCGTCTAAGAATGGCCAGTGTTTACTATATGGCTGCCTTATTATCCGCTACCAAAGGCGGAACCTATATTGTTCCGGGCACATCGAATGCCTGTGAACTCTATGTCGGTTATTTTACCAAGGGCGGCGACTCGGTTTATGATATCGCTCCTATTTACGGTTTAACAGTTGAAGAAGTTATCGCCGTCGGTGCTGAAGTTGGTGTACCTGATAAGGTCTTATACAGAACACCTGATGACGGCATCTCCGGTTTAAGTGATGAAGATAAGCTCGGTGTGAAATATAAAGATATCGCTTCGGTTATCAGAGGAAGAGAAGTCGATGAAACCGAAAGAGAAAAGATCGAAGTCTTGCACCGCAAAGCAGCTCATAAGTTCAATACTCCGGTCTATAAACCTGAAGAGGAATGATGAAGCGGGGTATCTACTGCGGTTCATTCAATCCGGTTCATTCCGGTCATATAAAGATTGCAAAGGAATGCCTGAGACAGAAGCTGGTCGATGAAGTACTGATCATCGCTACCGGCAACTACTGGAACAAGCAGGATCTTTTGCCGTTGAATGAGCGGATAAAGATGCTGGAAATGGTTAAGGAAGAGGGCATTGTGATCGATCATCGATATAATGATCTTCCTTATACCTATATGATCTTTGACCAGCTTGAGAAAGATTATCCGGATGATGAAGAGGTTCTGATTATCGGTGCCGATAATATCCCACAGTTCCATCGCTGGAAAGAAAGTCAGAAACTGCTGGAACATGAATTCATTATTATCAAAAGAAAAGGAACCGATGTCAAAGAGATCGAAGACATCATGGATGGTTTCCATAAGGATAATTATGTGATCGCCGATATCGAAGAGATCGATATCAGTTCAACTTATATCAGAGAGAATCTTGATGATTATGAAAAGATAAAAGATATGATCGATCTTAAAGTCTATGAACATATGGTGAAACTGAAAGGAAGAGAAACGATGCAGCATGAAATAACAGAAAGACATCCGCTTCTGGATGAAAACGGTCATCTGATCGAAACAGGCTATGCGAAGAGCCTGATCCTGGATTATGACCGCAAAAAGATCAAGGCCAATTCCTTGAGGATCAAGGAATGGGATTACTACCTTATATATAATAAGGACTATGCTTTAGCCTTAACGGTCGATGATAACTCCTATATGGCTCTGGATTCGATCTCACTGATCGATTTCCGTATCCCTTGGGAACATACCAATTCACCGATGAACGTCATGACACTGGGTAAGCGCAATTTCCCTTCGACTTCCTTAAGCGGTGATGTGAAAGGTGAAGGCAAAGATTACAAGATTGAATTCATCAATGAAGGTGATAAGCGGATCCTGAATTTCCGGATGGATAAGTTCATGGATGACAAAGCGATCGAAGGTTCCATTACCTTATATGATAAACATGATGAATCAATGGTTATCGTGACACCATACAAAGAAAGTAAAGTTCATTTCTACTACAACCAGAAGATCAACTGTATGCCGGCCGAAGGCAAGCTTGTCTTTGATGGACAGGAATATGTCTTTGATCCGAAGGACAGTTTCGGAACTTTAGACTGGGGCAGAGGTGTCTGGACATACAAGAATACCTGGTACTGGGGCTCAGGTTCCGGAATGGTGGACGGTCACAGATTCGGTTTCAATATCGGCTATGGCTTCGGTGATACTTCCGCTGCCAGTGAGAATATGCTGTTCTATGACGGAAAAGCCCACAAATTATCGCAGATCATTTTCAATATTCCAATGAAGGATGGTAAGGAAGATTATATGTCCGACTGGACTTTCACTTCGGATGATGGAAGATTTGAGATGGACTTCAGACCGATTCTTGATCGGGCGGCCAATACGGATTTCGTGATCCTTGGTTCCAATCAGCATCAGGTTTTCGGCAAGTTCAGCGGTAAATGTATCCTGGATGACGGCAAGGTCATCGAACTCAAAGACTTTATGGGCTTTGCGGAAAAAGTAAGTAATAAGTGGTAAAGAGGATAATCCTCTTTTCATTTGAAATTGTCGGTATAATGTTTTTATGGAAAACAGAATGTTCAAACTGATCTCGGACTACAAACCGACCGGTGATCAGCCGGAAGCGATCGAAAAACTTGTTGAAGGCTTAAAGGAAGGCAAACACGAACAGGTCCTTCTGGGTGCGACCGGAACCGGTAAGACTTTTACGATCGCCAATGTTATACAGCAGATCAATAAACCGACCCTGGTTTTTGCGCACAATAAAACACTGGCCGGTCAGCTTTATTCCGAATTCAAAGCCCTGTTTCCGGAGAATGCGGTCGAATACTTCATTTCCAACTTTGATTTCTATCAGCCTGAAGCCTATATGCCTAAGACTGATACCTATATTGAAAAGAACGCTGTAACTAACGATGAGATAGACATGCTTCGTATGTCGGCATACAACTCACTTCTGGAAAGAAGAGACGTTATCGTTGTGGCTTCTGTTGCCTGCATCTATGCAGGATCTAACCCCGAAGACTACAAGGAAATGTTTTTCACTTTGAAAGTTGGTGAAATAATTGACCGTCAGGATCTGATCAAAAGACTTGTGGTCATGCAATATCAGCGTAACGATATGGATAAATTACGCGGTACCTTCTCGGTCAAAGGCGATGTCATCGAAGTCTGTCCGGGCCATACCGATAAGTTCATCATCAGAATCGAAATGTTCGATGAGGAAATAGAGAGGATCACCGAGATCGATCCGGTAACCAAGAACGTTCAGAACGGTTATACTGTCTATTCTTTCTTCCCGGCCAGCGGTTATGCCAGAGATCAGAGAGATATCAATATCGCCTGCGACAATATCGAAAAGGAACTGGAAGAAAGACTAAAGTACTTTAAAGAAAAAGGCAAGCTGCTGGAATATGAAAGACTCGAACAGCGCTGCCGTTATGATATCGAATCATTAAGAGAAATGGGCATGTGTTCGGGTATCGAGAACTATGCCATGCATATAGATCATCGTGTTCCGGGACAAAGACCGTACAATCTTTTTGATTACTTCGGCGATGATTTTCTGATCGTCGTTGATGAATCGCATGTTTCTTTACCGCAGATCCGCGGTATGTATAACGGTGACCATCAGCGTAAGCTTACCTTAGTAGAATACGGTTTCCGTTTACCGAGCGCTTTAGAGAACCGTCCGATGACTTTTGAAGAGTGGGAGGAACTCAAGGCTCCGCGTATCTATATGTCAGCCACTCCGGGTGATTATGAACTGGAAAGAAGCGGCAAACCTGTCGAACAGCTGATCCGTCCGACCGGCTTGCTAGATCCGATCGTGGAAGTGAGAAAGACTTCCGGTCAGATCGATGATCTGATGGAAGAGATCAGAAACAATATTGCCAGAAATGAAAGAACTCTGGTTACGACTTTAACCGTCAAGATGGCTGAAGATCTCAGTGATTATTTAAAGAAGCTCAACTTCAAGGTAGCTTATCTTCATCATGAAACCAAGACACTGGAGAGAAGCGAGATCATCCATGATCTTCGAGCCGGTAAATATGATGTTCTGGTCGGTATCAACCTCTTAAGAGAAGGTCTGGATATTCCGGAAGTATCTTTAATTGCGATCCTTGATGCGGATAAGGAAGGTTTCTTGAGAAGTTCTCGTTCCCTGATCCAGACAATTGGCCGTGCTGCCCGTAACGAACACGGCAGGGTAATCATGTATGCAGATATGATCACCGATTCAATGAAACAGGCCATCGATGAAACAAATCGTCGTCGTAATATTCAGGAAAAATATAACGAAGAGAATCATATCGTTCCGAAGTCTATCGTGAAGGAACTCAACGAGATCATCCACTCGAAAGAGACAAGAGAGATGAGTAAGAAGTATCGTGAGAAACACAAGCACACGAAGGCTGAAAAGGAAAGAATGATGGCTTCGATCGAAGCCGAAATGAGAGAAGCCGCCAAGCAGCTTAACTTTGAAAGAGCGGCGGAACTCAGAGATATTCTCTATGAACTGAGAGATGAAAACTGATCTATAGAAATAAGACACACCATAAAATGTGTTATATAATGAAACTATGAAAAAACTGGTACTCATAAGCGGTATTTCCGGAGCCGGAAAGTCGACAGCTTCCAATATTCTGGAAGATATGGGTTATACCTGTATCGACCAGTATCCTGTGGAACTGCTTCCGGATCTGCTGGAACTGATCAAATCATCCAATACGATCAAATACGAAAAGACAGCCCTGACCATCGGTCTGATCGATCTTGACAAGTTTTCGAATCTTCTGTCCAATACGGATTTCGAATCCAAACTGATCATTCTCGATGCGAGCAAGGATGCCATCATCAACCGTTACAAATTCACGCGCCGTGTCCATCCTTTAGTTATCTCCAATACAGCCGCCACATTGGAAGAAGCGGTTGATATCGAAAAGAATCTGATCAGAAAATTCCGCAAGCGCAATGTCCATGTGATCGACACGACCAATGTCAACAATAAACAGCTGAAGTTTATCTTCGACAAGATCTTGGAATACAACGACTTCAATAACCTTGCCATTACCTTTGAGTCCTTCGGTTTCAAGAACGGTCTGCCTGATGATGCGGATGTCATTCTGGATGTCAGGATGCTGGACAACCCGTTCTATGTCGAGAAGCTCAAGAATAAGACCGGTAATGATAAACCGGTCAGGGAATATGTCCTTAATTCCAAGCTTACTCAGCGTTATATCAAAAAAGCCATTGCCTATCTGGACTTCATGTTCAAGGCTTATGATAACGAAGAAAAGCGCCATCTGACGATCTGTGTGGGCTGTACCGGCGGTCAGCACCGTAGTGTCACACTGGCGAACTATTTCTACGAGTATTACAAAGAGAAATATATGTGCTATATAACGCACAGGGAACTTAAATAGTATGAAAGATATAGTAGTAATTGGCGGCGGTCACGGTCTGTCCGCTATTTTGAGCGGTATCAGAGATATCGAAGATATAAAGATCTCAGCCATCGTTACGGTAGCTGATGACGGTGGTTCTACGGGACGTTTAAGAAAGCGTTATACGATTCCGGCCATGGGCGATGTCAGAAACGTCCTGCTGGCTCTTTCGGATTCCGAACCGCTGCTTCATGAACTGATGAATTACCGCTTTGAAGGTGAAGACAATATGGATATTGCCGGACATTCTTTAGGCAACCTCATCCTTACGGCTTTGACCAATATGACCGGTTCCTTCAATGAGGCGATCAGGATCACTTCGGCGATGCTGCAGGTAAAGGGTTCGATCATTCCTTCGACCTTACAGAATGTTACGTTATATGCCTTAATGGATGATGATACGATCGTCAAGGGTGAAGCAAATATTCCGAGTCTGATTCATAATATCGAGAAAGTCTTTTATCAGGGTGAAGTTGAAGCCAATGTGGAAGCGATCGAAGCAATCCATGGTGCCGATATGATCATCTACGGTATCGGTTCCTTATATACATCCATTCTTCCCAATACGATCATTCCGGGTATCAATAAAGCCCTGAAAGAATGCAAAGCCAAGAAGATCTATATTGCCAACTGTATGACCCAGTCCAATGAGACCTATGATTATGACCTCAAGGCGCATCTGGATGCCTTCAGAAAACACAATACGGAAGTAGACATGGTCATTATGCATAATGACCGGATACCTCAGGATATCTTAGGCCGCTATATCAGACAGAATTCGATCGAAGTAGTAGATAATGGTGACTGTGGAATCGAAGTCAAGAAGTTCCCGCTGCTCAAGTTTGACAATAATCTGGTCAGACATGAACCGAAGAAAATCAAAGAGGCACTGGAGAGTATTCTCTGATGTCTTTTACTACCGATATAAAACAGGAAATCGCCAATGTTGAACTGGAAAAACACTGCCGCAAGGCACAGTTAAGTGCTTTAATACAGCTGACCAGTTCTTTAACGATCTCTAAAGGCAATCTCGGAGTTCTGGTAAGAAGCGAGAGTCCGACCACATCCAAAAGGATCGTTTATTTATTGAAAGATCTATACGGCGTCGACACCAAACTGCAGATTGCCCGTAAAACCAATCTCAAAAAGAATAATGTCTATACGATTGCGATAGAGGAAAGAGGAAGAGAGATCCTGGAGGATCTCGGTCTTTATACATCAAGAGGCCTGGAATCGCATCCGAGTCACGAGATCGTGACCCGTAACTGCTGTGCTGCTTCTTATCTTGCCGGAGCCTTTCTGGCTTACGGTTCGTGCAACGATCCGCAGAATCCGAATTATCATCTGGAAATCTCCTTACCGGACATCGAATATGCGAACTTTCTGGTCAAACTGATTTCCCGTTTTGACATCAGCGCCAAGATCGCCAGACGCCGGAGCCGCTATATCGTCTATATCAAGAAGGCGGATTATGTTTCCGGTTTCCTGGCTCTGATCGGTGCCCATTCCGCAATGATGCGTTTTGAGGATGAAAGGATCGGCCGTGATCTGAAGAATTCAGTAAGCCGAATCGATAACTGTGAGATCGCCAACAGCGAGAAGAGTATCAGAGCCGGTGAAAAACAGATAAAACATATTCAGGCGATAATTGATAACGGCAAGTTTGAGAAACTGCCGGAGAAGCTGCGTAATGTGGCGGAAACCAGAATGAAGTATCCGGAAGCATCCTTACTGGAACTGTGTGACTTTTATCAGAAGAAATACGGTGAAGTAATATCCAAATCAGGAATGAAACACCGCTTGAATAAAATAGAATCCTATGCGGATCTGGAGAATAAGAAATGAAAACAGTATTGATTACAGGAGCGTCCGGCGGTATCGGTAAAGAACTGGCCAGACAGTTTGCCTACCACGGCTATAATGTGTGTCTGGTTGCCAGAAGAGAAGAACAGCTTAAACAGATCAAAGAAGAGTTTGCAGATGAATACAAGGTCGAAGTCAATTATCTGGCCTGTGATATCACTAAGGATCCTGAAGCTGTCTATAACTTCTGTCATGAGAATGACCTGGAAGTTTCGGTCTTAGTCAATAATGCGGGTTATGGCGATTATAAGAACTTCATGAGCGGCGATCTTGAAAAACTTGAAGGCATGATCGATCTGAACAATAAGGCTCTGGTAGCTCTGACTTATTATTTCCTGAAGGATATGAAGAAACAGGGCTATGGTCAGATCATCAATGTGGGATCGGTAGCCTCATTCATGCCGGGACCATATATGGCTGTCTACTATGCGACCAAGTCATTTGTGATGAGTTTCTCAATGGCTTTAAGAGAGGAACTGAGAAAAGATAATATCAAGGTTTCCGTTCTCTGTCCGGGTCCGACCGGTTCGGATTTCTGGAAAGTGGCGGATGGGGAATCGTCGAAGATGGTGGATTCGATCTTCTCAAGAACCGTTACCCAGGCAGCAGTTACCGGTTATTCATTGTTTGAAAGCGGTAATGCTTATGCGGTCGATGGTGCGGTAAATAAAGCCATGGTGGTATTTGCCAGACATCTGCCGCTTGAGTTATGCGCAAGACTGGTAGGCATGGTTCAATCCAAAGTAAAAGGCAAGGCTGAATAACAATTCAGCCTTTCTTATAGATATCAATAATGAATGCGAAGGTGATTTCTAGATTATTCAGATCATTGAGTTTTTCCTTATCATCAGCCGAAGTCGTATTGACATAAGGTGTCATCATAAACAGATTCATGATATCTTCCTTTTCGACTGTAACTTTTTTTCTGACGGATAGTTCCTTGTAAGGAGTCAGACCTTCGATTTCAATCAGTGAAACCTCATTCACATATGGTTTTCTGTATATTACTTCCTTGAGTTCGTAAAGATGGAAGACATCCGGTTTGACCAGAATGAACTGTCCGTCTTTTTTAAGTAAACGTACAATTTCCTGTTTGGCGATCGGCGCAAAGATCGTGATGAGCTTATCACAGGATTCATCTTCCAGAGGATTGTGGAAGATCGAATTTAACAGATATAGAGTTGACTTGTCTTTTTTGGAGGCGATCTTCAGACCGCTTTTACTTAAATCGATACCGATCTTGTCTCTGCAGGGGAAAGCGGAAGTATAGTAACCCTCGCCGCAGGCCAGATCAACAAGCCTGTCATCTTCGTCAAGATGTTTGATCAGTTCGTCTCTTAAAAAACTGTAATAGCCTTTTTCCAGGAAGGCCTGACGGGCCTTGATCATCTGAGGATTATCGCCGGTTTTTTGGGAATTTTTAAGATTTAAATTGAGATATCCTTCTTTAGCCAGATCGAAACTGTGGCCGTTTTCACAACAGTATGATTTATCGTTTTTTGAAAGGATTTTATTGCATACAGGGCACAAGATATTCATAACTATATTTTAGAATATGTAGTAGAATAAATGTATGGAAAAGGGATTATTAATCGTATTCAGCGGAGTGAGCGGTGTCGGAAAAGGGACCATTCTCAAAGAGCTTATGGCTATGGAAGATCTCAATCTGGCTTATTCCGTTTCGATGACGACCAGACAGCCCCGTGAAGGTGAGGTTGAAGGCGTCAACTATTTCTTTGTGAGTAAAAAAAGATTCCTGGAAGCCGTAAAGAAGGGCGAACTGCTGGAACATGCGCGCTTCGTAGACAATGATTACGGAACACCTAAAGCATATGTCGAGCAGATGAGGGAAGCAGGCAAAAACGTGGTTCTGGAGATCGAGATCAGAGGAGCCAAACAGATCCTGAAGAAATGTCCCGATGCCTTGAGTATCTATATCGTTCCGCCTTCCATGGAGGAACTGGAGAAAAGACTTAAGGAAAGAAAATCCGAAGATGAACAGACGATCATGAAGAGGATCTCCAAGGCTAAAAAAGAACTGAAAGAGATTGACTTCTATGAGCACATCGTCTGCAACGATGATCTGGCCACGGCGGTCGAAGAGATCAGACAGATAATATTAAATGAGATGAACAAGTAGTTCATCTCTCTTTTTTTACAGTTTATGGAAGATCGGTTCCATTTTGCTGTAGGTACAGTAGTATTCGAAACCGAGGTTTTTCAGTTCTTCCTTGGCTTTTTCGATATTAAAACCGAGATGTTCTCTCTTGTGGGAATCGGAACCGATCGTTATGATCTTGCCGCCAAGATCATGATAGATCTTTAAGATACCCCGACACGGTGTCAGATCCTTTACGTGATAACGGATATTGGCGGTGTTTAGTTCGATGCCTTTATTGTCATTTATGACGATTTTCAATATCTCATAGACCAGGTCTTCGAAATAAGACAGATCAAGAGCACCTTCAGGATCATAGCGGTTCATTGAATCAAGATGACCGAGGACCGAATAGTTTTTATAATGCGTAACAGTCCTTAAGATCTCTTCATAATAGATACGGTTATATTCTATCTGGGTTCTTCCTTCCCTATATTGCGGCAGATAGATCTCGATATCATTTACCTGATGATTGGAATGAATGATGAAGTCCATCGGATAGGTTTCATAGAGTTTCTGATACTTGTCCAGGGTATTCATCTGTAGACCGAATTCAAGTCCCTTACGGATCGTGATCTGATCCTTATACTGTTCCTGAAGTTTTTCGATCAAGGCGAAGTATTCCGGATAATTGGTGTTACGGATCGGATTGCCGTTTTTATCGTGTTTGAAGGTGTCGCCTTCTTCGTTATAGTCAAGCTTTACTCCATAATCCACATGGTCGGTAAAACAGATCTCATCAAGACCTAAAGCAATTGCATCTTTAATAACATCTTCCATCGGATAAACGCAGTCATCCGAGAAGGCGGTATGAACATGGTAGTCTGCCAGCATGTCTACATTATACAAGAAAAAAGAGGCCGTATCGGCCTCTTCATGAAGATTACCTGTTGTAGTATTCGATTACGAGCAGTTCGTTGATTTCCTGATTGAGTTCTTTTCTTTCAGGTAATCTTACGTATTTACCCTTGCGGGCTTCTTTGTCTACTTCAACGAAATCTTTGAATGATGCTGTTGCTTCAAGAGATTCAGCTAAGAACGGATTGTTCTTGTAGTTGTCCTTGATCTCAACAACTGATCCCGGCTTAATCTGGCATGAAGGGATATCAACCTTTCTGCCATCTACCAGTACATGACCGTGAGAGACGATCTGTCTGGCCTGTTTTCTCGTGCTGGCAAAGCCCATACGGTAAACCAGATTGTCTAATCTTGATTCCAGCATAACGAACAGGTTAGTACCGGTAACACCTTTTTTCTTGACAGCCTTGACATAGGTGTTGTAGAACTGCTTTTCGCTCAAGCCGTACATATGTCTTAATTTCTGCTTTTCAGCTTTCTGTAAGCCATAGTTGGACTGCTTGATACGTCTCGTTGCCGAGCCGTGCTGTCCCGGGATGTAAGGTCTCTTTGTTAACTCTTCGCCTGTTTCAAGAACAGAGAAGTTTAAACGTCTGGAGATTCTCCAAGTAGGACCTGTGTTTCTTGCCATAAGTTTTTCCTCCTTAAGTAAGTACAGGTGTAAATCATCATCGGGTGTGTCGGTATACGATTTTCGCCCATAGCGCAGGGCTACTTGTCTCCGTCGTTGGTACTGACGCATGACCGGTGACTTTACATGCTGCTATAAATTTATGTGCTCATTTATTATCGCAAAACAGGGGGGATAAGTCAATTGAAAAATGCTTATTTACATAGTAAAATGAACCTGTATGAAAACCGAATACTACCTGATTATTGCCAGCGTGGCAGTGGCGGTTATTGCCATCATCGTACTGGTCTCAATAAATAAATCTCATAAAAAGAATCTGAAGAAACAGATCGACAGTCTCTATGTCCGTTTTAACACGGTCAAGACCGCTCCGCTGGCTTTTAAACTGAACAAGGCTCAGACAATGGCCAGACGCAACGAGGAGATGGCAGCTTCGGTTGCTTCCTACTTTGCAAAGTATGAAGAAGCGGAAAAGCACATCAATGAACTGCAGGATATCCTCAATGATGCGGATGACAGCGTCAGCGAGATCAAATATAAGGATGCTTTAGAAAAACTGGACAATGTCTCCGAGAAGATGAAAGTCTGTGAGGATGAAGTTCAGGAAATCGATGATTTCCTTAATGAATTCTCCCGCAAGGAGATCCAGCAGCGTGAATATTCGGCCAAACTGAAACAGAAATACCGCGTCGTCAAGACGACCATTAATAAGAATGCCCAGTTACTTTCAATTGCCTATGACGGTTTTGTGGAGAAACTGGAAAAGTGTGAGGAACTCTTCTCTTCTTCTGAAGAAATGATGTATGCCTCGGATTACGGCGCAGCCCAGAATGATCTGAATCAGATCGAAGAGATGCTGGAAGGTATAAAGACCAATGCCAATGCCGTTCCGAAGCTGATCAAGGATGCCAAGGGCGTACTGCCGCTGATGCTGGATGAAGCCAAGAGAGAACTGGCTTTGACCAGACAGCGTGGCGTCTTTATCGATAATCTGAATATCGATGAGAAACTGACCAAGATAGAACTTGATCTGAATGAAGACATCAAGAAACTTACTTTAGCTGAAACCGAAGGCATTAAGGAAAGATTAGCGCAGTCCAAGGATACGCTAAACGCCATAACCGAAGATCTCGAAAAAGAAAACAAGGCCTTTAAGATGGCCAGAGATACAGCCGGACGTGTCGAGGAACATATCCAGGATATGGAAAAAGTCGAGAACTATGTCCGTGTCGCCTATGACAAGGATTCAGCCCGTTTCGGTTTAGAGGATCTCAAGGAAGTTCTGAAACAGAAACGTGAAAATATCGAAAAGTATCAGAAGGAATACGAAGCACTCAATGCGGATTTCTCAGCCGGAAATAAACCTGCTTCCGAGATTCTGGATGCTGCCGAAAAGCTAGATGCGACGATCGATGCCGATATGAAGTCGCTGTATTCATACAAGACGACAATCGATAAATCGACGGATGGTGAAAACCGTGCGATGACACAGCTGATCAAACTGCAGCTGGTCATATCGGAAGTTGAATCAAAACTCAGAGAGTATTCTTTGCCGGCAATCGATGATTCCTACAAGGATGATCTGAAGAAATCAAGAGAGTATGTCAATACGATCAGAAATCAGATCAATCAGATTCCGATCGATATCGAACAGCTCAATATCCTCTTAGATGAAGCCATCGACTTTATCTACAAGTTCTACAACAACATCAATAACGTGGTCGGTATGGGAATCATGGTCGAGAATGCGATCGTATTCGGAAACAAATACCGTTCAACATATCCGGAGATCGACAGGGAACTATCCAAAGCGGAGTTCCAGTATCTCAATGGTGAATATACCAAGGCTTTAAAGACAGCCATTTCCTGCATGGAGACACTGTTCCCGGATAATGCCGATCAGAAAATCATGGAGAATTCTTAGTGAAAGTATATCTGGATGCGGTTTCCACTACGGCCCTTGATCCGGAAGTAAGGGAAACCTACAAAAACCTTTTGGATAAATACTACTGTAATAGCGATGCCCTTTACGATGACGGCGTCGCTATTTATGATATGCAGGAGAAGTCGCGTAAACTGACGGCGGAAATGCTGAAAGTGAAGAAGGATGAGATCATTTTTACAGCCGGTGCTTCGGAAGCCAATTCGCTGGCCATCAAAGGCCTGTGTCTGAACAATCAGAAACGTCGTCATCTGATCACTTCCATCTATGAACATTCTTCTGTCTACAACAGTTTCAGACAGCTGGAGAATGACTTCGGTTTTGAAGTGACTTATCTAAAACCGGATGAAAAGGGGCATATTACTCCTGAAGCGGTAAAGAATGCCTTAAGAGATGATACCTTGCTGGTTTCGATCATGCAGGTAAACAATGAGATCGGCGCTTTCAATGATGTTGAAGGGATTGCAGCCATCGTCAAGAAACATCCCGGCACTTATTTCCACACCGATATCACTCAGGGCATCGGTAAACTGGATGTCGATCTGCACAATGTCGATATGGCTTCGTTTTCGGCTCATAAGATCCATGGCTTAAAAGGTTCGGGCGGTCTGATGCGCAAGGAGTTTGTGGAACTGATGCCGTTAATCAGCGGCGGTCAGCAGGAATTCTCGATCAGAGGCGGAACTTCCAATGCCTTAAGCAATATCGTCTTTGCGAAGACTTTGAGAATTGCCTTAGAGAATAAGGATAAATATAACAGCTATCTTTATGAACTTCATGATCAGTTAATAAACGGATTAGAAGGTGTTGCTACTATCAACTATGCGGATGGTTTGTGTACCTTAGTCAACATTTCAACACCATTGACTTCGGAAGTGCTTTTGAATGCCTTAAATGATCGCGGGATCATGGTTTCTTCCAAATCGACCTGCGGTTCAAGAAAGAATGAATTAAACCGTACTTTGAACGCTATGGGCATTGACGAAGACCATGCGATCAGAATCTCTTTCGATCATACGAATACGAAAGAAGAAATAGAATACTTTATCAGTAATCTGAAGGAGATCTTGGATAAATATGCTTGAACTCTTATATGACCACATCGTCGTCAGATACGGCGAACTGTCCACCAAAGGCAAAAACCGTAAGGACTTTACCCGTCAGCTGACGCAGAATATCCGCAAGAGACTGCAGGATCATAAGAATCTTACCTACAATACTCTGCATGACGGTCTTTTCATAAAACTCAACGGTGAAGACTATAACGTCATCAAGGAAGAACTCAAAGAGATCTTCGGTTACAGTTATTTCTCCGGTGCGATCAGAGTTAATAAGGATATAGATGAAGTAAAGAAAGTTACTCTGGAACTGGCCAATACTCATGAGGCAAAAACTTTTAAGATTGCGACTAAGCGCCACGACAAGTCCTTCCCTTTGAGGTCTGATGAAATAAACAGAGCTGTTGCAGGCAATATCCTGCATAACACAAAACTGACGGTCGATGTTCACGAACCGGATCTGATGATCTATATTTCGGTTGATAGAGATTTTATATATGTCATGGATGAAAAGGCCAGAGGTGGAGGCGGTTATCCTACCGGCATCAACGGCATGGCTTTAGTCATGATGTCAGGCGGTATCGATTCACCGGTTGCGGCTTATCTGACGATGAAAAGAGGCTTAAAGATCGAATGTATCCATTTCGCTTCCGAACCTTATACATCCAAACAGGCTTTAGAGAAAGTTCTGACCTTGGCTGAAAAGCTTTCCCATTATCAGGAAGAGATCAATGTCCATATCATTCCATTTACCGATCTGCAGTTAGCCATATATAAGAATGTTGATGAACCGTATTGCATCACCATTATGAGAAGAATGATGTATCGGATCGCCGATGAGATATGCAAGCAGCGCAAGATCAAGGTCATCAGTAATGGCGAATCGATCGGACAGGTCGCATCACAGACTCCGGAATCGATCACCGTTATCGGCAAGGTTGCGGATACACTGATCTTAAGACCTTTGTGTATGATGGATAAACTGGAAATCATCGATATCGCCAAGAAGATCGATACCTATGAGACCAGCATTCTTCCATATGAGGACTGCTGTACAATTTTTGATCCGAAGAATCCGGTAACAAAACCTAAGGAAGACAAATGTCTTTACTATGAGACTTTATTTGATTATGAAACACTGCTTGAGGAGTGTGTTAAAAACGATAGAATTGTGAAAGTGTCCTACAGGAAGAGAGGTAAAGAAGATGAATCTATATTCTAGCAGGCGAAACAAGGTATTGAAGTCTTTACAGAACAATGCGGCAGTAATATTGTTTTCGGGAAAAGCCCCGATGCGTTCGGAAGATGAAGCCTATGACTTTTCGGTTGACCGTAATTTCTATTATCTGACCGGTCTTGATAAGGAAGACATGGTCCTTCTCATGTATAACGTTGACGGTATGACTAAGGAGATCCTCTTTATTCTTCCTTTCGACAGGAAACTGGCCAGATGGGTCGGTGGTCGTATGACCAGGGATGAAGCTAAGGAAATATCCGAAATCGAAGATATCAGAGACCGCAGTGAACTGGATGATGTGACAGCGTTTCTGATGAATAAAGTTCGCAAGGATAATAACTTCAGATTATATTTTGATTTCTGGCGTTACACAATGGATCAGGCTCCAACGCCATCAGCAGCCTATGCCCGTAAACTGCAGGAGCTCTATCCCGCTCTGACGGTAAAGGATATCTTCCCGGTCATGACGAGTTTAAGACTGGTGAAGGATGATTATGAAGTTTCCTGCATTCGTAAGGCGATCCATACCACCAATCTCGGTATCCAGCAGATGATGAAGACGTCCAAACCGGAAATCTATGAAATGACGATGGAAGGTGTCTTTAATTTCGTTCTGGCTCAGTCTTTATGCAACAGGACAGCATTCAAGACGATTGCGGCAAGCGGTGAAAGAGCGACCATTCTCCATTATTCCCAGAATGATCATCTGATGAAAGACGAAGAACTCTTCCTGTGTGATCTTGGAGCAACATATTCCTATTACTGTGCGGATATCTCCAGAACCTTCCCGGTCAACGGCAGTTTTACCGCCAGACAGAGAGAACTGTATAATGTCGTCTTAAAGGCTCAGAAAATCGTGGAAGAAAATGCGAGAGTCGGAGTCAGAATGAAAGATCTGAATCAGATGGTTATCGATTACTATAAGACCGAACTTCCGCAGCACGGACTGTTCAGAGATGTGAGTGATTATTATTTCCATTCCGTATCCCATCATCTGGGTCTTGATACTCATGATGTGGATGGGGGATTAGGAAGTGTATTACAGGCTGGTAATGTCATAACCAACGAACCTGGTCTCTATATTGCGGATGAAGGTATCGGCATCAGAATCGAAGATGACCTGCTTATAACGGGTACTGGATGTGAAGTACTCTCGGCGGAAATTATCAAGAATCCTGACGAGATCGAAGACTTTATGAAAGGTTAGAAAACGACATCTTAAGATGTCGTTTTTTTGTTGTAGCGCAGATAGAATTCATGATAGAAGAGATCAAACAGAAACATCAGTCCATAGGTCGTATAGACGTTTTTCAGCATACTTATCTTATGGGAAGACGGTTTGATATCTTCGCCGATGTAATAGATCAGAGAATAGTTATCTACAAACGATGTCGTTCTGTTCAATGTGATCAGACACTTGGTGGCTTTGACGTCGTTGAGCTGATCGTTGATAGCCAAAGCGAAGTTACCGGATATCGAACATACCAGCAATAGATCATCCTGACTTAATGAATCCAGCAAGGAAATATTCGTATAGGCACTGGTCATGATCCTGATGAGTTTGCCGGTGGCGAGAACCTGCTGCTGAAGAAGTTTGCAGGCATGGGCTGAGTCTTCAGCTGAAAGAATGACGACACAGCGGGCTTTGACAAAATAATCGACCAGTTTGCGGAAACCTTTGGATGATGCGGACTTGGCGATATCATTAGTCATCGCGTTAATACTGTTGAGGATATAATCGGAGTATTCCGTATGATCGGTATAGTCCAATAATGCACCTTCATGAAGGATGACTTCCCCTAAAGACTGTTTCATCTGGGTGAAACTGTCATAGCCAATATTTTTAATGAAACGCTGAACGCTGCTGCGGGAAACAAAGCAGTCATCGGCGATTTTATAGATAGATGTATTCGGTATATCGTTAAGGTTACTCAGAATATACTTGGCAATAACAAAATCCGTGTCATTTTCATCGTTTTTGTTCAGAATAGCCAGTAATGACGTTAAAAGGTTGAACCTGAAAATGCGATATTCATTATTATTTTCGGTATTATCCATATATAAATATTAGCATTTTTACAAATCGGTATCAAAAGATGATACCAAAAATGCCCAAGGTAGCAAAAGATGAAACTAAGGGAATGTAATCGGTTACATATAATGAAATCAGAAGAGGAGGCAACCATGAAACACAAACACAATCCTGTTTTTCCTGAAGGTTTTCTCTGGGGTGCATCATCAGCGGCCTGGCAGGTCGAAGGTGCGACTCTGGAGGACGGAAGAACGCAGGCTATCATTGACCTGAACTCCCAGACCAAGAAACCGTTTGCGGACAATTCAATCGCTTCTGACCATTATCATCACTACAAGGAAGATGTAGCACTGATGAAGGAATGCGGCTTTACCAGCTACCGTTTCGGTATCTCCTGGTCAAGAGTTATCCCTGGTCCTGATCGCAAGGTCAATCCAAAGGGTATCGAATTCTACAACAATCTGATCAATGAACTCAAGGCAGCCGGAATTGAACCGATCGTTACGATCTATCACTACGATATGCCTTGCTGGGTAGATGAAAAGTATGGCGGATGGCACAACCGCGCCATCATCGATGAATTTGATTATTACTGCCGTGTTCTGTTTGAAAACTTCGGAGACAGAGTTAAATACTGGCTGTCAATCAACGAACAGAATATGCAGATCGTCTATGGCAACTGGCTGGGTGTATCCAAAGGCTGCACCGACTGGTTCAAAGAGAAGTGGGATATCAACCACGTCATGAACATGTGCCATGCCAAAGCGGTCATCGCCTGCCATGAAATGGTCGAAGGCGGCAAGATCGGTCCGGTGCCTGGCTATGTTCCGATTTATCCGAAATCATGCAAACCGGAAGATCAGATCGCAGCCATGAATGCGGAAGAATTCACTGAAAAGATCTGGAACGATACTTATGCTTACAGAGAGTATTCAACCTTCTTAAAGAAGTATTGGGAGGAAAACGATATTCATCCTGATATCCATGAAGGTGATATGGAACTCCTGGCCAAAGCAAAGATCGACTTCATCGCTGTAAACTGCTACAGATCCGATGTCGGCATGTGGCCTGATCCATCCTATGTACAGGAGATCGGTCTCAACAAGTATGGCCGCAAGGGTGAATTCATCTATACGAATCTGCCTGGCGAATATGCTTTGGACAGAAACCCATACGTTGAAACAACGGACTGGGACTGGCACATTGACGGTGTTTCCATGAGATATGCATTGCGTTATATGTGGGATCACTACCATCTGCCAATGGTCATCACGGAGGCCGGTTTCGGTGCTCATGAAGATCTGGGTGAAGACGGCAAGATTCATGACCAGTATCGTATCGATTATCTCAGAGATTACATTTACAATGTCGGCTTGGCGATCGAAGACGGTGTCGAAGTATTCGGCTTCAATCCTTGGTCCTTCACCGACCTGCTGTCAACCGGTAACGGTATGGCAAAACGCTACGGTCTGGTATTCGTAAACAGAACCGATGATGATCTCAGAGATATGAAGAGATACAAGAAGGATTCCTTCGAATGGTACTCCAAGCTGATCAGATCCAACGGTCAGGAATGGGGTTACGACATGTCAGAGTGGTGCAATTTCACCAAGACTTCCGAGATAGCTTCCGATCTGAAGGACAAGATCACGGAACCTGACTGGAACAAAAAACAATAAAATACTTTACCAATTATCGAAAGGGGAAAATTATGGCAAAGAAAGATTATAAGAAATTATCTGATGATATTATTGCTGCCTGCGGTGGCGTCGATAATATCCTGTCTGCTTCTCACTGCATGACTCGTTTACGTATGAATCTTAAGGATGCATCCGTTCTCGATGTTGAAGAAGCAAAGAAGATTCCTGGAGTTATCAATATCGTTGTCCAGAATGGCGAACAGCAGTTTGTCATCGGTCAGGATGTTGCATCTCTCTACGAAGAAATCATCAAGAATGACATCAAGGCTGCAGGTTCAGTTGATGATGCGGAAGCATTAAAGGCTGATACTCAGGTTAAGGGCAATGTCATCGAAGGTATCCTGTCTTATGTCGGTGGTACTTTCTCTCCGGTTATTCCGGTATTCATCGCCGGTGGTCTTACCGGTGCGGTCATTTCGCTCTTACAGACTTTTGCCGGTCTCGATGCGAGCAATGGTACAGTTGTTGTCTTAACAGCTATCCAGCAGGCCATGCTGTACTTCTTACCGATCTACATCGGTTTCTCAAGTGCAACAAGACTTAAATCCAATCCTTATCTCGGCGCATTCTTAGGTGCGATCCTGATTTATGTCACACAGAACCGTCCGGAAACTCTTTCCTTCTTAGGTATCCCTGTTGCCAATATCGGCTACAACGGACAGATCTTCCCGGTTATCCTGGGTACACTGTTCATGAGTGTTGTCTACAGATTCCTGCAGAACCATCTGCCAGTTGTCTTAAGAACTGTCTTACTGCCTGTTCTGACAATGCTGATCACTGTTCCTGTAACCCTGATCGTCTTAGGTCCTTTAGGTTACTGGGTAGGTACAGGTCTGGCTAACGCTGTTCTGGCTATCTATCGTGCATTCCCGGCTCTGGCTGTCGCTATCATCGGTGCTACTACTGTATGGCTCGTCTTCTTCGGTATGAACAACGCTACATATCCTGTACTGTTCCTCTTACTGGCTGAAGTCGGTTCTGACCCTCTGATCTGTACCGGTATGGCTCCTGCCAACGTTGCTGTCGGTGGCGCATGTCTGGCTTACGCTTTATTACAGAAAGACCCAGATAAGAAAGGTGTCGGTATCTCTTCCGGTATCACTGCTTTATCAGGCATTACTGAACCGGGCGTTTACGGTGTCTTATTCCCTAACAGATATCCTCTGATCGGTGCAATGGTCGGTGGTGCTGTCGGTGGTTTCATTGCCGGTCTGTTTGGTTTAACTCAGTACGTTATTGCCAACCCTGGTCTGATCTCCTTCGCAGCTTACTTCAATCCTGATGGAACCTGGGGTAACTTCTGGGGTATGATGGGTGTCATGGTCCTGGCAATCGTCGTCGGTTTCGCTGTAACTTACTTCTTAGGTAAGAAACAGGAAAACAAAGCATAATTCCGAATAAACATTATTAATTAGAGGAAGCGGTGAAAACCGCTTCTTTTTCTTGACTATGTTACTGAACATCTGAAAAAATGGAAAAGGAAAGAATAAAACGCATGAAGAAAGTCACATTCTATTATGTAAGACATGGTCAGACCCTCTTTAATCTTCAAGGAAGGATGCAGGGCTGGTGTGATTCACCTCTGACTGAAAAAGGTATCGCTGAAGCAGTAAAAGCCAGAAACGATCTTAAAGATATCAGATTAGACAGAATTTATAGTTCCACCAGTGAAAGATGTGTTGATACCGTCAATATCATCAACGAAGGAAGAAATATTCCGGTTTATTATCTGAAGGGTCTAAAGGAAATATACTTCGGACGTCAGGAAGGAATCCTGATTGCGGATCATTATGAGGATATCGATAACCGCCGTATGAACACCAGAGACTGGAGCGATCAGGGCGGAGAGAATCTCGAAATGTTTTCTAGAAGGATCAGAGAAACTTTAGAACAGATCTATGATGAATGTGAAGACGGAATGAACGTGCTGATCGTTTCCCATGGCGCGATCTTTTTGCAGATGGTTGAATTCCTGTTTAAACTTAACCGTAAGGAATTTATCGAATTGGTCATAACCGATGATCCGGAAAGACATCCGATCCCCAATGGTTTTGCGGCCATCTTCCATCGGGAAGGCGATGAATACGAAATGGACTGCTTTATTGGCAGGGATGAAAAGATCCTGGCTAAACTGAAAGCGGACAGACTATAAATATCTATATATAATTAGGATAAAAAAAGGGTGATAATATGAAGAACTACAGTTACATCGATCGTTTCAAATACTGGCTGGATAAGCAGATGTCAAAAGGTACCAGTACGATCATTCAGCTTCTGACGGTTGCGGTTATTTCAGTCGTTTTATTTGTGACGACCTTAATCGTTTTATTTAAACTGCGTGATAATCTTTTCTCCGCTTTCTGGGATTCGCTGGCAACCATCGTCAATGCCTGGATGCCATCAAGTGAAGACGGTGAAGTCGGATATATCGTCCTGAACACGATCACCGCCATTGTCGGCTTGCTGTTTACCAGTATTCTGATCGGTGTCATCAGCAGCGGTATCGAAGAAAAACTGGATTCTTTGCGTAAAGGCAACTCCGTAGTTCTGGAAAGAAACCATACCGTTATCTTAGGCTATAACCTCGGCGAACACGGTTTACTGAATCAGCTGATTCTGGCAACCGGTGATGAAAAACGCGTCATCGTTATCTGTACGGATATCGAAAAACCTGATATGGAAGCCGATCTCAGCAATAACGTCGACATTCCGAAGAATATTGAAGTCATCTGCCGTAACGGTGATATAACCAATATCAATGATCTGCGCTGCTGCTCGATTGAAAATGCGAAATTACTTATCATTAATGCTTTAAATGATAACCGCCGAATCAAGGCGATTCTGGCTATCTCAGCTTTAAAGAAGGAACATCCTGAATGTAATGCCACGATCGTTGCCTGTGTCAGTGATGATAAGCATCTGCTTCCTAAAACCAAGATCGATAAGAAGAATATCATCATGCTGAAGACGGATGACATCATGGCCAAGATGATCGCTCATACTTCTACCGAACCGGGACTTTCGATTGCGTTCAAGGAACTGCTTAACTTTGAAGGCAATGAACTTTATTTTGAAAAGATCGATGAACTGACCGGTTTCAGCGTATTGGATGCTTCCGCATGTCTTGAGGATTCGACTTTAGCCGGTATCAGACATAAAGGCAAGATCAAACTTAATCCCGACAGTAAAACGATCATTGAAGAAGGCGATGAATTACTGCTGTTCGAAACAGAAAGAAATGCCTATAAGATCATTCATCCGGAAATCAAAGATGTCTGGAAACTTGAACTCAACAAGGTCAAAGATGAGAAGAAGGGTACAGTCGTCATCTTCGGATATAATATCCTGCTGGATACGATCTTAAGTGAAGTTCCTTCCGATGTGGATGATGTAATCATCGTTTCTAAACATAAGGAAGAAATAACTTCTTTAAAGAAGAAATACCGCAAACTCCATATCTCCTTATTTGAAGGTGATTATGAAAAGAAACTGGATGAACTGGCTGATGAAGCAGAACACTTCATCCTGCTGGCAGATCGTGAAATCGATAAGGAAGATGCGGATATTGATAATATCCTCTTACTGCTGAAGCTGATGGATATCAGAGAAAGAAAAGATTACGGATATAACGTAACGGTTGAGCTGAATATGGAGAACTCCTATAATGTTGCCGTCAAGAACAACAATATCGACTACATCGTCAGTTCCAATGTCGCATCTCTGATTCTGGCACAGATGGCAGAGAATCCGGATTTTGAAGAAGTCTTATCCGAACTCTTGTCCAAGAAAGGTAACGAACTGTATTCGAAGACTGTTAAGATGTTTAATCTGGAAGACAACCGTGATTATTCCTATGGCGGTTTGAAACAGATTCTGCTGTCATATGACTATACACTTCTCGGCTATGTCCATAACGGTGAAATAGAAATGAATCCTAAACTGGACACCCGAATTCAGATCGATGATGATGATCGACTGATCGTCTTGGGAAAGAATTAAAGAACACAAATGCCGCTTCTAGCGGCATTTATTATCAATAAGATATCTGATGCTTTCAAGTACTTCATACTGCTCATCGGAAATGGCGGTATTGCTGCGGATATATTCGGTATATTCGCCGTGTTTGAGTTCCAGAGTTATATATCGGTCTGATTCACGGCGCGGATATGTTTCTATTTCATTGAGTCTGTATACATTACGGATCTTAGCGATTTCTAAAAGGATTTCATGATCGGTGATTCCTTCTCTGGTTTTCTGCATCTTATCTTTTCCAGATTCAGTTATCTGGTATCGGATCAGACCATCCTGTTCCTTATAGATATTAGCCCAGTAGGATTCGTTATCTTTTTCGTATATATGGTAATAAAGGTTTTGAAGTTCATCTGTATCATAATACTCATATGCTTCTGAACAGTTATAAAACAGTGATACCAGCTTATCCGTCATTTCTTTAGATAAACTGTTTTCAGAATTGCTGAAAGTACTGATTCTTTCTCCTGATGCATAGAATGCTTCAAGATCATATCCGTAACCTTCCGGTAAACCATCCGTATTTTCATGAAAACCGTTAAGAGATAAAGCATTGCCTTCTTTGAGGATTCTGTCTACTTGTTTCATGAATCCTTCGTTGGTTTCAAAACAGAAAGTGATAGCTTTCAGATTACTGTCTTTTTCTATGAAAGTGTAGGAGCCATCATTATTAGTTTCATCAAGTGAAGCATATAGAATATATTTACCGCATTTTTCGTCTTCTTCATCAGTAAAGAATTCACATTCAAAAACTTTCAGTTCATCTGAATCGATTGTTTTCGTAGCACCTTCATCAAGATACTCATGATGGACACCGTCTTCTTCGATCTCGGCATCAATCAGAAAATTTATTAAATTCAATAACATATTCTTACCTGATAATATTTTAGCGCTTGTTCTGAATATGTTGTAGAATTATTGTTAATGAAAAAATTAATTACTTTACTGTTACTGATATGCATCAGTATGACACTCGTTTCCTGCAAGAGTGAGACTTTACCATTACCGGAACTGGAAGACGGTATGAGAGGTCAACTGGGAATCGACAAGAACATCAACGAAAAGACGATTGATAAGTATCTCGGCAGAGAAGACAGCGTTTATAGAGATATGCGTATGCTGAAGGATGAAGCCAACTATGAAGCGATCGGCGGTGATTCCTATCTTTCCGGTTTTGTGAAAGGTTTTGAAGTAGTGCCATATCCTTATCTGTGCAATGTTGAAGGATTGCCTGCAGAAGTAGGTGAACCTTATAACGGCCCGACACTGTTCACTCATGAAGAAAGTGGCGAATATACAGCCAATTATGAAGAATCAATGCATATCCTGGAGAGCCTTTTCCCGAAAGACAAGTATATCTTCTTAATGTGCGGCGGCGGCGGTTATGCCGGGATGACCAAGAACCTTTTGGTAAGTTTGGGTTGGGATGAAACCAAGATCTACAATACCGGAGGTTACTGGTATTACGAAGGAAACAACAAGGTCGAAACAAAATACACCGAAGACGGTACAGACCATTATGATTTCTCAGTAGTCAATTATCACAATATCGATTTCACGATCCTGACTTCTTTAAAGGAAGATAATACTGGTAACAATACCGATGATAAACCGGTAACTGAAGATTCATTTATTGCGGTGAATTCCGTAGAAGAATTAAATGAACTGGAGAAAGAAGGCAAGACCTTTGCCTTATATGTATACTTACCTGGTTGTGTATCCTGTGCTTCGTTCTTACCGATCGTAAGAGAATTTGTAGAAGCCAATCAGATCGATATGTATGCAGTTAAACTGACTGATTTGTCCAAGACTTCCAATTCGGTAAGTGACAGAGTATCCTATACGCCTTCGATGTTTATCTACATCGACGGCGAAGTAGTTGCTTATCTTGATCCCGGCAGCAATGATGATCTGCCATACTATGAAACGGTCGAAGGTTTGAGCAGCTGGTTTGTGAAATATCTTGATGTGAATGTCATCAAGAGTGATACCGTTAATGAAATAAGTGACTGCGAAAGTGCCTGTTCAATTACAGATTAAAACCGTCTTGCGACGGTTTGTTTATTTACAGTCTTCGCTATAGATCTTCTGGAGTTTCTGGTTTGCTTCGAGGATCTTTTCTTTATTGACCTTACAGATCTTGCGGTCGTAGGTATAGACGCCGTTGATCTCTCCTTCAACATCGCTTATCTGGGTCATGATGCAACCTACCATGCCGTTGTGAATTGAAGGAATGACCATTTCGTTATGCATCGTGATGATCTTGTCGGTCAGTTCATCTTCGGAATCAGTCTTGCCATAGCCCCAGGTCGTACCTTTTTCGGATTTATGATCAGCGATATCTCTAATGAAACCGCCACATTCCGATAAGAGGAGAAGCTTATCTTTGCCTTTGAGGACTTTGTTGCGGAAATAGATATGATAGGAATCAAAATCCGATTTATCATCAAAGAACCAGCCGGAATTGGAATCGAATAAGCGGTCAGGATCCAGCTGTTTGAGAATCTCATATGTTCCCGAAGCATCCTGCTGGCCCCAGCCTTCGTTATAGATGGTGTAGCCGATGATACAAGGATGAGACTTCAGATGTCTGATCGTTTCCTTGGAATGTTCAAGGAAGAAGTCGTAACGTTTCTGATCACTGATCGGACATCTCAGATGGGTTAGACCTGCAGTTGCCAGGATTGTATCTCTGAAGAAACGGTAAGCTCCGGAGTTTACCATATCCTGAATTACCACAATGCCCAACTTATCACAGTAGTAGTAGAAGGCTTCCGGTTCGACTTTGATATGCTTTCTCAAACAGTTGAAACCAAGTTCCTTGATATTGCGGACATCTTCTTCATAGTCTTCCGGTTTTTCCGGTAAGAAGATTCCTTCTTCGAAATAACCCTGATCGAGTAGACCATTGATAAAGAACGGTTCATTGTTGAGGAAGATACGTTTATGATTATTGATTTCTTTTATTTCGATTTCTCTTAAGGCAAAATATGATTCGATTTGATCGTTCTTAGTAGAAATCTTCAGATCATAAAGATACGGATCTTCACATGACCAGAGATACGGATCATTTATTTCTATTCTGATATCTCTGGTATTGAATGTTTCTTTGAATCCTTTGAATTCGACTGTAAACTCATCACTGTTTGAAGTAATGCTTAACGATAAGGAATGAGTATCGGTTCTGATTGTCAGATCATCGATTCCGTCTTTATCATATGCTTCGATCCAGACCGGTTGCCAGATTCCGGATACCGGAGTATACCACATACCCGAAGGTTTCCTGGACTGTTTACCGAAAGGATAGAAATAATCCAGTTCATCGATCGCTGTAACTTTTAAAGTGTTAACGGAATTAAGCTTATCTGTGATATCGATAGAGAAAGGAAGATATCCTCCTTCATGGTGGATCAGGAATGAATCGTTAAGGTAGACGTCACAGATCTGATCGACTGCTCCGAAATTGAGGATGACTTTTTCATTCTTTTTAAAGTAATTGTCAGGAAGGGAAAATGATTTTTTATATTCCAGTTTTCCCGATACAAGATCTTTATAATTTGAAAGCGGAGCTTCAGGAGGGAAAGGTATTTCGATATCTTTACCATTTAACTGCCAGGTCCCGCACAAAGAAAAGAAAGAATTTCTCTTTAAGAGGGGACGCGGATAATATGTCATATAGTTGTTCATAAAATAATTATATCGCACTGTATAATTATATGTGTGCGTGGAGGTAGAACATGAAGCTGCTTAATGCATTTCTGATATCGTTGGGGATAACCTTAGCCGTTATGGCTGTAAACTATGTTTATTATCTGTATAATAAATGGCTTTTACTCTGTTTGACCATGCATGGCGGAGAAATTACTGTTCAGTTTGGCTTCGGTCTGGTTTTGTCGCATATCTTTGCGATGAGACCGGAAGATCATGACAGTATCAGATTAAGATTTGAACCTATTTCCTTTGTGCTGACCATATTGGTATTGACCGCAATAATATATGTTGTATTCAGATTTATTAAAAGAAAAGGGTAAAGAATATGTATAAAGTACTGTTTGTCTGTCACGGCAATATCTGCAGAAGCGTGATGGCTGAGTATATCTGCAAACAGTTAAGGCCGGAAATATATTGTGAATCAAGAGCTGTTTCCTATGAAGAAGAGGGTATGGATATCTATCTTCCGGCTAAGAAATGTCTTGATTATCATGGTATAAAGTATGAAAAACATCAGGCCAGAAGGATCAGACAAGAGGATTACGATAAATTTGACATTATCTATGTCATGGACAGGTCAAATATGACTATTCTGAAGCGGATAATTGATGATAAAGACGATAAAATAAGGCTTTTATGCAAGAAAGAGATCGAAGATCCGTGGTATACAGGCAAATTCGAGCATGTTTATAATCAGTTAACACAGGCCATAGAGAATATCAGAATCAAATGATATTCTTTTTTTACAAATAGTGTTGACAGTCATATGAACCTCTGATATAATCAAATTACCATAAAGGAGGTGGGTTGAATGGATGTTCAACAAAGTACGATCTGTAAAACAGCCTGTATAGTTACATACATACAGCTCGCTGCAATAACAGATCGATAAAGTTGTTATTAGATTTTATGGAGGTTAAGAAGATGAGAATCGATATTAGGAAGATAATTCCGGCAGTAATGGTCTTGATTCTGGCTGTCATAGCCTCATTCGGAACATTTATTGTCGTAGAACCGGGTCATACCGGTGTGGTTGTAACAATGGGTAAAGTCGAGGAAACGGTTTTACAGGAAGGTGTACATTTCAAGATGCCTTTTGTCCAGAGGGTTATCCAGATTGATAACAGGATCGTAAAACTGGAAGTTGAAACCGAGGCTTTCTCCAAAGACCTGCAGACAGTTGATACGACTTTGGCTATCAACTATCGCATCGATCAGAACAAGTCTTACAGCATATACAAGAATGTCGGATCAAATTATGAAAGCGTTCTGGTTGTTCCGGCGGTCAACGAAGTGCTTAAAGCCATCGTTTCCAAATATACCGCTGAAGAAACAGTCAGTAATCGTGCTCTGATTTCCGACGGACTGGTCGAAGGTCTCAATGAAAAACTGAATTCTTTCGGTCTTTATGCGACCGATGTCAATATCATCGATTTCGATTTCACCGAAGAATTCATCAATGCGATCGAAGAGAAACAGGTCGCACAGCAGCAGTTATTAAAGGCTGAAACCGAGAAACAGACAGCTATCACCAATGCGCAGGCACAGGCTGAAGCAGTCAAGATCAAGGCAGAAGCGGAAGCCGAAGCCAATCGGCTCTTGAATGAATCACTGAGTGATCAGGTGATTGAATACTACAAGATCGAGAAATGGGATGGCAAACTCCCGACCGTTGCAGGTAATGCTTCAACGATCATCGATCTTACAGAATAAAGGAGGTATGGAACAATGTTAATGATTTTATTCGGATTATTCGGATTAATGCTTGATATGGCATTATCTCTGGTTTGGTTTATTATTAAGGTATGTTTATATCTCAGTCCAATCGGTATTCTCTTTTTCCTGTTAATGCCAAGAGGATTCAGGCGTTATTAATATGAAGTTCTTTTTTGAAGAGAATTTCCGCTTCCTTTATGCGGACGGACAGATCTATGACGATCATCAGGAAGAACGCTACGCCTTCGCAAATAAGACGCTGTTTCTTCCTGAGATCCGTCTCTACAAGGACAATGAGAATATCGGTTATGTAAAAAGAAGATTTACGTGGTTTCTGCGCAGATATGACCTTTATCTCCATGATGAACTGGTTGCGGTTATCAATCAGAAATTGACATTCCTAAGAAGCAGAATGGAGATTGAGGAGCTGGGCTGGACGATCAACAGTGATGTGCTTCATCACCGCTATACGATCAGTGACAGCGAAGGAAGAAAGCTGGCCATCGTCAAACAGAAGCTGCTTAAACTTACTCACCAGTATGATATTGAAATACTGGATGATGATAATGAAGAACTGCTGATCTTACTGATTCTGGCAATAAACCAGTTTGACAAGGATGTCAGCAGTACTGCTGCTGCGGGTGCGGCGGCAGCCAATTCCAACTAGGGGGAAAACTTATATGCTAAGCAAGATGATTCCGGGCACAAACATCGAATATCAGAACAACAATGATGCGTTTTCGGTATTAAAACCGATGATTGCCATTACGGGAGGCTTCTCTTTGGGCCAGATCTGCAAGATTACGGGCTTACAGGCTTCAACGATCCAGAACTGGGTCAAACGTTCCTTTGTCCCACATCCCGAGAAAAAGAAGTATTATGAGAGACATCTTTCAAGAATACTTCTGATCTCGGCATTGCGTGACTGTATGAATATTGAAGATATCGGGGAACTGATGCAGCTGATCAACGGCGATACGGATGATGAGTCGGATGATATCATTTCCGAAGAGAATCTCTATGATTATTTCTGCAAAGCTGTCAGAAACCTGGATGCTCAGTCTTTGAATGATGAAAGTATCGAAAGGACGATCATCACGATCCTCGAACATGAGGAAGGCCTGACCAAGGAAAAGCTGACAATGGCTTTGAAAGTAATGGTTTATGCGTATATTTCCGGAAGATGTCTTGAAAGAATAGCTCTGAATCTGAACAGATTGAGAGGTGAAAATAATGAAAAAAAAGATTAATTTAGGCGGTTTTATCGTCTTACTGGTATTAATAGGATTGCTGGTGTTCTTCTGCCAGTATCTCCTGTGCATACCATTGAATATCCAGTCCTTTGCGTTTTTACTGGAATTCTTACTGATTATTATTGCAGTATATTTCTATCTGAGCGGTCTGTATCTTACCGCTGCGAATACAAAGAAGAAGGGCTTCGGCAAATCCTTGCTGGTGCTGATCCTGTTACCGTTACTGCTGGTAGTGGCATGCCTGGTCGGCACACCATATACAGGGGGTCTCGGAAACTATCAGAACCAGTCCAAGATCAATGAAGCGGACTTTGAACAGATCCCGCAGTTTGATAAGACCCAGGTTCAGCTGGTCGATAAGAATACCGCTCAGCAGCTGGGAGACAGAGTCTTCGGAACATTGGGATCTGATGAAGTCTCACAGTATGCGGTCGGTGATGATTGGGTACAGATTTCTTTAAACGGTTCTTTATACAGAGTTACACCGATCGATTTCGGCGGATTATTCAAATATTTTGTCACCAAGTCTACACCGGGTTATATCACGGTCGACTGTGAAACCGGTGAGGCCAAGCTGGTCAAGAGTGAAGGCTTAAAGTATATGAAGACGGCTTATTTCTCTCATGATCTGATCCGTCATGTCTTCTTCCATGATCCGACGGCTTTATTAGGTTCAGCTAAATTCGAACTTGATGACAACCGTGAACCATACTGGGTCGTTCCGGTCTACAGTGTGACCTGGATCGGCAAGACCAGAGATGTGAAAGGCGTATATATCGTCGATCCGCGCAACGGTGATATGGAATACTACGATAAGAATTCCGTACCGTCCTGGGTAGATAATGTTTATCCGGTCAGCACTGTTTACCGCCAGTTCTCTGAGACCAAATACTATGAGAACGGTCTGTTCAACTGGTCAAAGAAAGGCGTTGTGGAGTTTACCGATGATTATGCCTATGTACAGTTCAACGGCAATGTCTATATCTATACCGGCGTGACCAGTGTAGGCAAGGATGAATCCAATGTCGGATTTGCGTATGTGAATCTCAGAAACGGCGAGATCACTTATATCCGCAGAGCCGGTGCAGAAGAATATTCTGCCCGCAGCAGTGCCGAAGGTGCTCTGCAGCAGTATCACTACACCGCGATCTTCCCGAGCATGGTCAATGTCAAAGGTGTTCCGACTTATTTCATGGGACTTGTTGACGGAGCAAATCTGATCAAGAGCTATGCATTTGTGAGCTATGAAAACTATCAGATGGTCGCTACCGGCACTACTGTGGAAGAAGCCTATAATAATTACCTGAAACTGATCGATCAGGATGGCGGAAATGATGATATTCCAGTTGAATATTCAGAAAAGACCTTTACAGTCTCAGAAGTCAGGATCATCGTCAAAGACGGCAACAGTATCGTCTTACTGACTGATGAAAGTGACAATCTCTACTGGTATGATCTCTCTGATGGAGATTATGCCGCATCCTTCATCAAGGAAGCCTATAATATTAAAGCGATGGTTTCTGCTGATGGAAGAATTAAAGAATTCATTAAGATAGATAAAGCGCAGGAAGCTGTGCAGGAGGTTGAGTAAATGGAAAGAAAACTTTGTAAAGGAAGAGACAAGAAACTCGCAGGAGTCTGCAGCGGTATCGCCGATTACTTCGGCTGGGATGTGACCTGGGTCAGAATCGCAGCTGCCGTACTGGCTCTGTCTTACGGTTCAGGTTTACTTATCTATATCGTCGCAGCTATTGTCATGCCGGAATATACGGAAGACTAGTTAAATATATTGAGCCTCTGTAAAGAGGCTCTTGGATATTATAAAAATGATAAATCTGTTCGATCTGTTTAAGAAAAAAGCCTATGAAGGCGATATCGTCGATCTCAAAGAGCGATATCGCGTCAGTGAAGCGACAGCCTATGACGGCGTGCCGACGGTTTATTATGACATTCTGAAACACGATGATAAGGAAAAAGTAGGATCGATCGATTTAAGATTTACGATCGAAGGCGACATGTACTATTACGGTCATGTCGGCTATAACGTTCTGCGTCGTTTCCGCGGTCATGGCTACGCCTATGAAGCGTGTAAAGTTCTCTTCAGGATTGCCAGAAAAGAATTCGGGATGGAAGAGTTGATCATAACCTGTTCACCGGAGAATATTGCTTCCTATAAGACACTGGTTAAACTGGGCGGGGAAATGATCGAACAGGTCGATGTACCGCCAAATCACAGATTATACATGCTGGGAGAAAAAACCAAATGTATATTCCGATACAAAATATAAAACGAAGTTGAATTATACTTCGTTTTTACTATAATTAGAAGTTGTTATGATTGATTTATTATTACTGGCGATCTCACTGGCTATGGACTCCATGTCGGTATCGATCGTCAATGGTATCAAGTATAAAAACTACGGGCCGAAGCAGATGTTTCTGGCTTCGCTTTCTTTCGGTTTCTTCCAGGGTCTGATGCCTTTACTTGGCTATCTGATCTTCACACCATTCATTCCTTATATCGCAAGATTTGATCACTGGATCGTCTTACTGGCTTTAGGTGCCATCGGTGTCAATATGATCAAAGAATCATTTGAAAAGGAAGAAATCGAAGAGAAATCATCGGATTTCACCTTAAAGATCCTTTTTGTGGAATCGATCGCTACCGCAATCGATGCGCTGAGTTCGGGTATTGTCTTACCGGAACTGCCGTTTCATCCGCTTGTCTCATGTCTGGTTATCTTCTTAGTGACCTTTATTATCTGTATGATCGCTCATAACCTGGGTAAAAAAATCGCTCTGTTATTGAAAGACAAAGCGACGATGTGCGGCGGAATCATCCTGATCCTTCTTGGAATCAAGACGGTTCTCGAACATATGAATATACTATAAAGACGCTATGCCAGCGTCTTTCCTTTATATTTGATCTCGTATGTGACCCGATTGGCCAGTTTCTTTTTAATAAATGGTTTAAGGATGATCAGGATCACAACTAATCCGAGAATGAATTTAGTGATATTTCTGTAGAATGTATATTTCTCCCAGAACATAGGTATCACGAAATCACAGGCACTGATGAAGATACTTCCAAGCAATACACTGAGAAACAGCTTTTTGGAGAAGATCTTCGACCATGGAAGATCAGGAAACAGAATCTTTATACAGATACCGATGATCAGAAACAATAATAAGGTCTGTAAGATAAAGCCTAAGATCAGATGCGCAAACGGAGCGATCAGGGTCTTAAAGATCATATCAGCTAAGGCCAGTATTGCCGTACCTAAAACCCATAATGGCAGGAAGAAGACTGTTCTGACTCTGACCGGGATCTTATAGATTAGTCTCTTGAGTTTTTCCTTATAGCTTTCTTTTTCGCCGCCTTTTTCCAGATTATCTTCGGAATAGTCGTCGATGCTATCGATTACTGCTTTAGGTGTTTTAGGATAATCTTCCAAGAGATCTTTTGAGGAATCAAAAACCCCTCCGAGCAAAACGGAGATTGAGGTTAATCCGGCGATGATGCCAAGGCCTATTTTTCTGCGGGATATATTTGGTTCCATACTATAATTATAATATATGGAAAAACTTAACGATATAAATGAAGCTGTATCCTATCTCAGAGAAGGTGATATCGTAACCTGCAACGGCAAGGATCAGTTCATCATGAAAGAGGAGCGAATCCACCGTTACAGTGAAGGAACGCACTTTTCGATGGAATTGCAGGAATTCATGGAACTGTATAAGAAAAACAGGTTCTATCTTTATGAAGAACCTGTGGAAATCGATGAAAGCAAGGATGAAGCCTATTACCGATTCTATAAGAAGTAATAGGTTTTTTATCTCTTTTTATAGATCATTCCTAGTACAGCACCGGAGATACCGCCGATGATGTGGGTGATATGCGAGATATTATCCGTAGCAGTCATGCCGGTATAGAACTCTGTTCCCAGCCACATAGCCGCAACCAGGATGAGGGTAATAGGGATACCGTTTTCTTTACCGGTAATCGATGACAGCAGGATGAACGCAAAGACTACACCGCTGGCTCCCAGCAGCATGACGTTTGGCTGGATAATGTTGTGAATAACACCGGTAACGATCGCTGTGGTAAGAATGACTGTTATTAAACGGTCATGGTACTTTTCTTCAAGGATCGGTCCCAGAAGCAGTATATACAACATATTTGAAACCAGGTGTTCATAGCCCGCGTGGCCAAACACGTGGCAGATAAGTCTGACATAGGTCATGATCGAAAACCATGATGATCCGTAGGTTGAAAAAACCAGGACAGTAGATGCGGAATTGGTTGCATAATCAAGTCCCAGAGCGATCAGACAGATCAGCGCAAAGGTGATCGTGATCGGTGCATTAATGTATATTCTGAATTTCTTTCTGTTCATGTCTCTATTATTGCACAAATATTTCTTTAAGAATAAAATTAAATCATGAGTAAAATCAGAACCTCGTTAGTCCTTGAAGGTGGAGGCATGCGCGGTGCCTATACGGCGGGTGCTTTGTCCTGGCTTATTGATAACGGGGTTGAATTTGACAGATCATACGGGATCTCGACGGGAGCGGTTTATCTGTGTAACTTTCTGATGAAAGCGAAGGATAAGCTTTTTGATTTCTCGGTCAATGGGATTGTCGATAAACGTATCTTATGGTGGCGGGCTTTCTTACGCTGTGGCAAGATCGTCGATTACGATTATCTTTTTGATCAGATCCTGACGGTCGAAAAGAAGTTCGATATTTCACCGTTAAAGAAATGCAAACGCGAGGGATTTATCGGCATTTATGATCTGAGTATCGGTAAGACCGAATACCATTCGACTAAGGAAATCGATATGAAGGAACTGCAGGCTTCGACTGCTTTACCGATCTTAGGCAAGTCTGTCAAATATAACGGAAAAGAACTGATGGATGGCGGTATCACGGACATGATCCCGGTAACCAAGGCGGTGGAAGACGGGTGCAACAGGCATCTGATCATCACCACCAAACCGGGTAATTATGTCAGAAAACCGGCTAAAAAGGTCATCGTCGAGCTTATGCGATTAACATATCCGCAATGTGCCAATATCTCCAAGGATTATGAGATCAGACATCTCAATTATCAGAAACAGATCGATCTGATCAAAGATCTCGAAGAGAAAAAAGAAGCGGTATACGTCTATCCTTCAAGAAGTTCCAAAGTCACAAGACTGGGCGGAACCAGTGAAGAACTTACCGAATTATACAATCTCGGTTATTCCGACATGGAAGAAAACCGTGAACGGATTTTTGAATTGCTTGGTATAAATGCTTAAAAAGATAACCTTACTGATCCTGCTTCTGCTTTTATGTGCCTGTCAGAAGCCTGAAGAAGAACCGCAGGAAGATATTAGGGAAGAATACATTGATCCCGTCAGGGATGTTTTTATTTTTGAAAAACTTGATCCGAATCTCAGGGTCAGAATCAAGAAAGCCAACGGCAATAATGATTTCAAGAACTATCAGTTCAAGATCCTAGGTAAAGAAGTCTATGACGGTGAAGTCAAAGATATCAATGGAAATACGGTTAACCTCAAAGACTATGACCGGTTTATTCTGGAAGTCGCTTCGATCGACTGCAGTCATTGCCGGAAACAGTTAAGTATAATCAGTAAGCTCACCCAAGACAGCAATATTAAGCTTATTCAGTATTTCAATGTCGGAACCGCTGAAGAAGTTAAGGAAATGTATAAGGAAGAAGGCGTCTCTTTAAATGATGAAATAATCGTTATTGCCAGAGATGAGAGCTTTAAGAATTATATAAACGATACCTTAAAACTGAAAAACTATCCTACCTATTTAAGCTGTGATAAGGGTATTATCACTTTCAATACGATCGGTGAATTAAACGAGGAATCATATCCCGAATTCTGTGATATCGGTTTTGTGAATCCGCTTAAAGACAGCGATCTGATCGATAAGGATGGAAATGATCTGCATACTTTAAACAGAAGCATTGAAGATGTGAAGAGTGATCTGAGTAAAGAAAACCAGAAGAAACTTGAAGAGCTGGATAATGATGATTATACGGAAGAACTGACTCTTAAACTAATGGGCAAAGAACCTGATCTCACAACAAAATCAGAATCATCTAACGATTTATATTATTCGGAAGTTAGTGATTTCAAGGAATACGAAGAAGATAAACTGGTACTGATCTATACCTATCTCAGAGATAACAGTGAAACGGATAAAGTCTTATTCATCAATGATCTGATGGAAGGATATGAGGATCTCAAATTCGTGGTGGTTCTGGTCGAAGGATTCGAATCATCTTCTGCTGCCTTAAGAAATATGAATATCCGTTTCAACTGTCCGGTGGTTTCAGTACTGGGCAATCTGCCGGAAGATCTTTTCAATTTCGGACTGGCTGCTTATCCGACAACTCTGTTTGTGGATAAGGGAACATTTACCGGCGCTTATTCGAATGTTGAGAGTAAAGAAAAGTTCGATACGGCGATCGAACTGTTTCTGTCTGAAAACTGTATAGCCTACAAGCGAAACAATCAGATATCAAACGGATAACGGTCTGTTTCACTTATAAAGGTCATTTTCTCACCGGTGGTCGGATGATCAAACTCGATCAGGTGTGACCATAAGGCGATCTGCTGTCCTATGACAGCTTTTTTATTATAGCGCTGATCTCCCCATAAAGGATGATTGCGGCTGGAGAACTGGACTCTGATCTGATGGGGACGCCCGGTCTGCAGGTCAACTTTGACTAAGGCCAGATTGTCTTTTCTTTTTAATACCTCATAATCCAGAATGGCTTCTTTTCCTTTAGGGTCAACTCTGACGGTATTGGTTTTAGGGTCCTTAAGCAGTCTGTCTTCAAAACGGTCTGAATCTTTTAAACCGTTATCTTCTACGACAGCCAGATATTCCTTATGAAAGGTATTCTTACGGATCTGATCGGACAGTCTTGAAGCGGCTTTGGAAGTACGCGCGAAGACACAGACTCCGCCGACCGGTCTGTCTAAGCGATGCACAAGTCCAAGATAGACATCACCCGGTTTCTGATACTTTTCTTTGATGTATGCCTTGGCTAAGGAAAGCAGATCTTCATCTTTGGAACTGTCTTCCTGCATTGGCACATTAACCGGTTTTTCCACTACCAGCAGGTGATTGTCTTCGTAGATTACTTTCACCTGTACCACCTGGTCGTCTGTCCGCAAGGCAGAACGTAATCTGAATCTTTTATCTTAATACCGATCTCATCGGCTTCTACGATACCGCCCAGATCATGATCATCGGCATGTTTGCGCAAAGTGTTATACATGACCGTTGAAGAATAACCGGTCGTATAGGTATTGATGATGAAGAATAGTGGATCATCACTCAGTAGTTCAAGACAGTTGGTGATGAGCGGATTGATCTTGTCTTCAAAACGGAAGAGTTCGTTATCCGGGCCTCTGCCATAGGAAGGAGGGTCCATAATGATACCGTCGTACTTGCGTCCTCTGCGGATTTCACGGGAGGTGAATTTCAATGCATCATCGACGATGAATCGGATCATATTATTCTCTAAATGCGAGAGCTTCATGTTTTCTTTGGCCCATTCGTTGATGCCTTTAGAGGCATCCAGATGAACGACTTCGACAGCTCCGGCTTTGGAAGCGGCCATTGTCGCTGCTCCGGTATAGGCAAAAAGATTAAGGATATGTAAATCCTTTTTACCTTCGATCTTATCCATGATGAAGTCCCAGTTGGCACTTTGCTCAGGGAAGAGTCCGGTATGTTTAAATCCGGTCGGCGAGACTTTAAAAGTCAGACCGCGGTATTCGACTTTCCATGATTCGGGAAGCTTATTCCTGTATTCCCAATGACCTCCGCCTTTATCGCTGCGGTAGTATGTCGCATCGGCTTTTTCCCATAATTCCGGCTTTGTTTTAGGCCAGATCGCCATCGGATCGGGTCTTCTGAGAATGACGCCTTTCCAGTTTTCCAGCTTTTCTTTGTCACCGGCATCAAGCAGGGTATAATCTTTGAAACTTTCGCTTGTAATCATACCTAAATTTTAGCACGCATGTAGTAAAATAAGTGTGTGAATATTTACCGTGAGATCAGTGAATACATACCATACAATGCCCAGGAAGAGGCAGATAAAAGAAACATTCTGGCTTTTCTTGATAAGTATGAAAATGCCTTTGAGCGTGAGAATGAACTGGCTCATATGACAGCTTCAGCCTGGGTTACAAATAAAGAAAGAAATAAGATCCTGATGGCCTATCACAAGATCTATGACTCCTGGGCCTGGCTGGGCGGACATTGCGATGGGGAGAAGGACTGTCTCAAGGTGGCACTAAAAGAAGTCAGAGAAGAAACCGGAGTAAAGAATGTGAAGCCGGTAAGTGAAGATATCTTCTCTTTGGAAATATTAAGTGTTGATTCGCATATGAAAAAAGGGAAATATGTTCCGACGCATCTGCATCTTAATGTGACTTATCTTCTGGAAGCAGACGAGAATGATGAACTGTTTGTGAAGGAAGAAGAAAACAGTTCCGTCGGATGGTTCGGATTGGATGAGGCTGTGGAAAAATCCAATGAGAAATGGTTTAAAGAAAATATCTATACCAAACTGAATAAGAAGTTGAGGGAGAAATATGAAATCGATTAAACGTATCGTGTTTACCGGAGGACCGTGTTCCGGCAAGACCACATTCACATCGCGGGCTCAGCAGGTGTTTGCGGAAAGAGGCTACCGCATCATCATTGACCATGAATCAGCTACCGATCTGATTACCGGCGGTATTTCGCCGGCGACTCTGGGCATGTATGAGTTCCAGAAATACTGTGTGGCTTTACAGTTAAAGAAAGAAGAACTCTGCTACAAGGCTGCTCAGGAGATTGCGGGTGACAAGGTCCTGATCCTGATCGACCGCGGTATCTATGATGATATGGCTTATGTCGGTGAAGAAGCATTTAAGGAAATCCTGAAGGATTTTGATATGAAACTGGATGACATCAACGGCCGTTATGACATGGTCGTGCATCTGGTAACAGCTGCCAAGGGTAAGGAAGAAGCCTATACCTATGCGAACAATGCGGCCAGATATGAAACGATCGATGAGGCCAGAGCAATGGATGATATGGCTTTAAAGGCCTGGGAAACCCATCCTAACCGCGTAATCATCGGCAACGAAGATGAATTCGAAGTCAAGATGATCAAGGCTATTCAATCTGTCTTTGAATATCTGGGTGAAGGCAAACCGGTCGAGAAGTTCAACAGATATCTGATCGAAGTCAATGATGAAATGTTGGAAAAGATTTCCGGTGAAGCAAACTATCTTACTTCACATATCGTTCAGCACTATCTGAAAGCTGAAAACGGCTATGAGCGCCGTATCCGCAGCAGAACCAGAGGCGAGGATGTCATGTATTCCTATTCCGAGGCAAACTATCTTTCCAATAACGAAAGAATCAAGACCGACAAGGTTCTGACCGAAAGACAGTACAGAGATTACTTCCATCAGGTCGACAAGGACTTAAACGTTCTGGACAAGACGCGTTATGCGTTTATCGCCAACGGTCTGTTCTTTAAACTGGATGTCTTTGACTTTGACCACACTAAAGGTATTCTGTGTGTTGATGTCCCATCCGATGGTTCAGAAACTGTTCTTCCAGACTACATCAAGATCATCAAGGACGTTACCGACGATCTGGCTTACAAGAACTACCATCTGGCCAGAACTCAGAAATATTAAATGATTAAATTTTCGCAGCTTAATGAAAATCAGAAACAAGCCGTAACTGATGAAGCAGATCATTTACGCATAATCGCGGGCGCCGGTTCAGGTAAGACCCGCGTTTTAACGATGCGTATTGCCTGGCTGATCGAGAAAAAGGGTATCAGACCGAGCCGAATCCTGGCCATCACTTTCACCAATAAAGCGGCCAGAGAAATGAAGAACAGGATCAATGACATGCTGAAGGATCAGGGAACGGGATGCTGGATCTCGACGATCCACTCTTTATGCATGCGCATTCTTGCTGAAGATATCGGTGCGCTTAATTATCCGAAGAATTTTACCGTCGTCGATGCAGATGACCAGCGTCAGATCTTAAAAGAAGCATACAAGGAAGTAGGCATCGATAAGAAGGAATACCCTTATGGTAATATCCTTGATTATATTGCCGACAACAAATATCAGTACATTGATCCGGAAAAGGCGATGGAGTTCTGTTATGGCGAACCTCGATTGATAAATAAGGCAAAAGTCTACGATTATTATGACCGCCGTCTTAAACAGTTATATGCATTGGACTTTGATGATCTGATTCTCTTTACGACCAGGCTGTTCCAGACTTATCCGACCATTCTGGAGAAATGGTCCAGCAAATTCGAATACATCCATGTCGATGAGTTCCAGGATGTCGATAAGGAACAGTATAAGCTTATAAGACAATTATGTACGGTCCACGATCATCTCTATGTCGTCGGTGATCCGGATCAGACCATCTTTACCTGGAGAGGTGCCGATGTTAATATCATCGTCAATCTGGATAAGGACTTCAAAGATACCAAAACTATCGTCTTAAATCAGAACTACCGTTCTACCAATAATATCCTTTCCGGTGCCAACTCAGTCATCAAGAATAATAAGGCCAGAGTCGAAAAGGAGCTTTTCTCGAAAAACGGTGAAGGCAGTAAGATCATTCATAAGACCTGTATGTCCGAAACAGCTGAAGCCAACTATGTGGTCAACCAGATAATCAAACTTCATGGTGACGGATATAATTACCGGGATATAGCTGTCTTATATCGAGCCAACTATCTTTCAAGGGAATTTGAAAAGGTACTGATTGAAAACAGGATCAGTTATGTGATCTACGGCGGCTTACGTTTCTATGAGCGCATGGAAGTCAAGGATATTCTTTCCTATTTAAGAATGATCACCAGAGGTGATGATCTTTCCTTCATAAGGATCATAAATACTCCAAGAAGAAGTATCGGTCCCAAGACGATCGAAGCCATTCAGGCCATGGCGATCGAAAGGAATATGTCGATGTACGACATAATCAAGAATTCACTATATCCGAAAAACAGGGAAACTTTTGACAATTTTGTCAGAATGGTCGAGAAGTGGCGTGAAGATATGAAGACCGTCGATCTCGAGATCCTCTTACAGGAAGTATTAGATGATTCGGGATACAGAACGATGCTGGAGAAAGACGGGGAGACCGAAAGACTGGAAAACGTCAAATCATTGCTTGATGATATCAAGCAGTATACTCAGGATTATCCGGATTCCACTTTGGATGAATATCTGCAGATGATCGCTTTATATACCGACAGAGCTTCCGAAGAAGTCGGTGATGCGGTCAATCTCTGTACGATCCATTCAGCCAAGGGATTAGAGTTTGATGCGGTATTTGTGATCGGATTATCCGAAGGCATCTTCCCATCCGAAAGGACGATGGCTGAAGGAGCCAAGGGTCTGGAGGAAGAAAGAAGACTGGCGTATGTAGCATATACCAGAGCCAAGAAACTTCTGTATCTGACGGAATCAAACAGCTTCTCCTACGTTATTCAGTCATCAAAACTGCCGTCACGTTTCATTAAGGAAATCGATGAACAGTATATTGAAAATGTTGATGAAAAGGAAAAGAATTTCCGCTCAGGACTTTTCGATGAGGATATCGTGATCCGTGATCCGCAAAGAAAGAAACCAACAGATAATACCTACCGTAACGGTGATACCGTTATTCATAAGATCTATGGTGAAGGAATCGTCATCGGTAATGAATCCGGTGTCTTGCAGATAGCATTCAGTCATCCGCACGGTATTAAAAAAATACTGGCTTCTCATCCGTCTATCCGCAAGAAAACCAAAGACGATTACAGTTAAAAAATGCATCCTCAGGATGCATTTGTTTCTATATTCATTTCTTCGAGTTTGACGATCCCATCCAGATTGGACAGACGGCACTGTCGGGAATCATGGGTATAGAAATCGATCAGGACATCGGCTTCATGAGAATATTCTTCGAGTACTTCCCTTAAAAACTGGGAAGTATTTTCATAGTTATATAAGCTATAAAGTTCACAGATCGTCACGAACTTCTCTTTATCGGTATGTCTGCCGTCAAAATCATAGAAAATGGTTTCGTTGATTTTTGAGAAATAGAAAGACATATCTTCCTTGGAGAAAAGAAATCTGATGAAATCATAATTGTCTGCTTTATCATTGGAAACGATGGTGGCTTTGACATAAACCACTATATCCAACGGCAGCATCGCCATATCCAGATCGCTCGGTCTGAAGTCCAGCATTTTTCTTAAGGGCATATTACTTGTCAACATATTTATATTATAATTTAGATTATGAGCAGATTAGTGAAAAAGATCTCCCTAATCATGATGACAGTATTTCTTCTGACATCATGCGCAGGAAAAAAGAAAGAAGAAAAAATCATTGACGATCACGACGGCGTCTATTATCTTGAACAGTTAAAGAACTACAAGGTCAGAGATAAGAATCCGGAGAATACCGTTGATGATCCGGAGTTTGCGGAATTTGAACAGCTCGTTTTCAAAGAGGCTTTTGAGAATGACTTTTTATCGATGCATTTTTCGGTCGTTGATTACAGAAAATACAATATCAATAAACCGGAAGTCGGATTAGGTGAAATCAAATACGGACCAGATCAGGATTCGATAGATTATTTTACTAAACAGCTGGAAAAACTTCACAGTTTTGATTACAGTAAGCTCTCATATAAGCAGCAGTACGATTATGACGCACTGGAATACTCCGATTATGAAACGCTGGCTCTGACCAGTTACTATCAGTTCAGTTTCCCGCTTTCGGTTGCCTCCAATATTCTGGAAGACATCATTTCCAACTATACCGATTATCCTTTCTATGATCTGGAATCGGTTGATGACTATATTACCTGCATCAACGATACGATGCGCTACTGTGACGATCTTCTGACTTATCTTGAGGATCAGGCAAATGACGGTTATCCGATCTGTGATGAATGGATAGATTATACTCAGGATACTGTAGTCAACAGATTCCTGAATAAGACCGAAGACAACGATCTGATCACTTCTTTTGATAAGCGTATTGATGAGCTGGATTTTCTGGATGATGCAGCTAAAGCAAAATATAAAGAAGAAAACAGAAAAGCCGTGATCGAAGTCATTTTACCTGCTTATAAGAAAGTAGGAGAAGGCATTGAAAAATACCGCGGTCGGGCAAAGGCCGAAGATTATACTTTATATAAACTAAACCAGAATTATGCAGAAATCCGTTATATTGTCGGATCAAGTTCCAATGAAGGTGTTGATTCTTTATTCCAGCTGATCAAAGACAGTATGGCGGAATTTGAAGCGGAATTTGTTTCCTGCTACTATGATGCGGATTCATGGCAGGATGCGATGGATGCGATCGATGGCGTGAAATACAAGGAATATGAACTGGAAAGAAGGGAATGCATTGATTATCTCAGCAATAATCTTTCCGAATACTTCCCGGTTCTCGATTCCTATACCTATGATGTGGAGATCCTGGATCCGGATGTCGCCCCGGAAGGTGCGATAGCCTATTACTATCCTTCGCCTGTCGACAATGTCGATCAGAACATCATCCGTATCAATCCGAACGCACATCTTTCCTATCAGTATCAGATGTATTCGACACTGTCTCACGAAGGCGTTCCGGGTCATATGTACCAGCACAACTATTTCCTGCGTGCCGGCGGTAACGAGATGAGAAAAGCTCTTTCCTTCATCGGTTATACCGAAGGCTGGGCTATGTATGCCTCGTATTATGCTTTGCGTTTTGCAGGACTGGATGACTATGCGGCAGCGGTGCTCTACTACAACGCCTGGTCATATTTTACAGAGTATTCATTCATGGATATGGCCGTAAACTATTATGGTATGTCTCCGAAAGAAGTCTATGATTATCTGAAGAATGAATCGATACTGGTATACAGCGAATCGTATGTCGAATCGATCTGCCAGTATGTACAGGAAAATCCTCTGACTTTCATATATTACGGTACAGGCATAGCTAACTTCTTTAAACTGCGTGACAAGGCCATGAAGGCTCTGGGCGATAAATTCTCTTATCCTGATTTTGCGGATGCCGTATTAAAAAACGGCCCACTGCCTTTCAATATTCTCGAACAAGCAGTGGACGCTTATATCAACGCTCAGTGATACCAGTCCGGTGGTGTAGTATTACTCAAGACACCGGCACTGTCACCGAACGCATCAGTCATATTCTGAACACTGGAGATATTCCAGTGTTTTAATTTATCCAGATCCAAGGCCCAGTTTCCATAGAAGGCATAGGACATATCAGTAATGTTTCCTGTGACCCAGCCGGAAAGATCTTCATTGAAAGAACTGTTCTTATAGAACATGTAGGATATGTTTTCTAAAGATGAAGTATCAATAGAACTTATACCGCTGACACTTGTCAATGATGAAGTATCATAGGCGCTGTCGCACATGAACATACCTTCCGTATTGATCAGATTTGAAGTATTCCAGCCGTTTATCACAAGTTCACTTAGTGAATAACATTCGCTGAACATATAGGACATATTTTCGACATTGGAGACATTCCAATTGTGAATATCGAATTGCGAAGGAAGGGCATCTTCACATTGGGCAAACATACCAGAAAGATCTGTACAGTTATTTGAAACATTCCAGCTTCCTAAATAACTGAATCCGGTAAAAGATGTAGTTCCTTTAAACATCGAAGCAAAGCTTTCGACAACAGAAACATCCCATCCCGAGACATTTCCGATATCCGTGATCTTCTTGCATCCTTCAAACATGGAAGACATATTGTTTACCGAAGATGTATTCCAAGCACTGATATCTCCAAGTCTTCTTAGTTTTGCGCATGATTTGAACATCTTGGACATATCATTCACATTCGAAGTAAGCCAGTTATCCAGAGAACCTACGGAAGTTAATGCGATACATCCTTCAAACATGCTTTCAAAGCTTTCACAGGATGAGACATTCCAGCTGTCCAGAGCAAGTGTTTTTAAACGTAAACAGTTACTGAACATACCGCTCATGTCTATACATGAGGATGTATCCAGTAAATTGGGATTATTTACGTAAGTAAGATTTGTTAATCCCATAAACATACCGCTCATGTCTTCGTTACCGATGATCGGTGTATTGGCATTGTTGGATATGGTTACGGCATTACCGGACACATAAAGCAAGACTGAATTATCCTGAGCCGTAGATATATCGGCATAGGCATCACTGTTTTGTATATCGTTTGTAAAGGTGATAGAAGTGGGGTTTATCGTCTGCAGTATTGAATTGATTTCGCTTCCACTTTTCATGACGTTTGACGGTTCATCTCTATGAAGAGTGATATTCATCGAGATCTGACCGCTCCAGTCGCCGACCGGCACTGATGCGATAGAGTAGCTTACGGTTTTGGAATTGTAATCATTATGATCAAAAGATATCAGCGGATTGCTTATAGTTCCGCTGATATCTGCTTTTCCATGGGAATCGCTTAATGTAAAGGTCTGGGGAAAAGTTATGTCAAGACTGGAGTTTGCATCCAGGTTGTTATGAGTGATGCCGATACTGATAGTACCGTTTTCATCGATTTCGATCACCCTTGGAATGCTTATAACGTAGCCATCCCTGTTGGGGGTCATGACTGACAGAACGATAATGTATGCGGAAATAGTTTTATGTAACAAGGAAAGCATATTCAGACCCCCAAGAGAGATATTGAGACGTCTAAGCGGCCCGTCCATACTCCGGCATTCAGTTCTGAATGCGTAATGACAACGGTTGAGGAGCTGTACGAGCCGCTCAGCTCACTATATGACCAGGAACTTTTGTCCTGAGTTATATACACGGGAACAGTATTTGTCGAATCTGATAAAGTGACATTCTGAGCAAATGAGACATTAAGTGTCTGATCGGCATAGATATCACCTCTGACATAGAAAGTAAGAACTGTCGAAGTATTACTGACGTCGAGTGTCTGCGGTAATCTGACCGTATAAGCAGGAGGGTTATTTATATGAAGACTTATGGTATAGTTGCCATCTTCACTGATATCTTCCGCTTCTACTTTGAAACAGATCAGACAGCTGAGAAACAGGATCAGGAAAATCTTTTTCATATTCTTTGAAATCAGGGATGCAGGCCCCTGATGTTTAATTAAGCTGTTGCGTCAGCCAGGCTGATCGCTACCGGCAGATTATAGGAATATGAACCGGCAGGGATTGTGTCATGACTGATGGAAATCGAAGCCTTGACATCCGAATATGCAGAAGGCAATTCGCTGTAGTCGAAGGTGCCGTTTGATGCGGCAACGGTTAAAGCGACTGTTCTGCTGCTTCCGGTTACGACATCGGCCATGGTATGGCTCTGAGTACAGGTAATTCTCAGTTCCTTATCCGATGAGATATCGCCTTTGACGAAGACGTCGAAGCTGCTGCTGTTGTTTGAGACATCAAAAGCACGCGGCAGTTTGACAGTATAGGTTGATACCTTGGTAGCTGTTAAAGTTACGGATGTATCGGTGTTTACTTCCTGATCTTCCGCAAAGAGGTTTGCCGGTAGGACCATAAGTAACAGTGATACAAATAACAATGTTGCGATTTTCTTCATTTATTCTCCTTACTTTCTACTTTCTGATCAGAATCTCCTGATTCTGTCTGATACCGGACCAGAGTACTGCTTTACTCTGCAAATCATAGGAAGAGATCAAATAGACCAGAGTATGTTCACCTGCATTTAAACAACTGTAGACATTGAATTCTTCCATTTTGCCCGGTTCGATGAGACCGGATCGATAGATGATCTCATCATTATTCATCACATCGAAACTCAGATAGACATCGTTGTCCGACGGATTGATCAGATATACATTCGGATAATCATAATCGAGTTCGAGACGGCCGAATCCCATCAGTTCGGTATATGCCGTCTCATTGTTTTTATGGTCAAGATCTACGTTGATATCACTCTGTGTATCGGATACGTCACGGTCAGCCAGTAATGAGTATTTGATAAACGGTTCTTTGACGATGATGAAGATTCCGATTCCGATCATCAGGATCAGGATGCAGAGAATGATGAGAAAGATATCACGTTTTCTGTCTTCTTTTTCTTTTTTCTTTTGCATGGTTTTTATCTCCTTCGCATCATTATTTGCAAAAAATCGCTTTATACCTAACCTGAGATGTCATTTTCTGCAAAAAAAGCATAAAAAAAGTCACTTTTCAGTGACTTTCAGCTAATTTTTCAATAAATTCTGCCAAATCTCGGATCGATATGGACCATTGTCCGGCCGTTTCTTACAAAGACTCTGGTCAGCCGATCGGAGAATCCGGTCAGCAGTTCATAGACAATCGTATCCAGTTCTCTGGCCCGAAGATTGAGGTCGATATGTTCGCCGAAGAGTTCGACCTTGCTTCCGACTTCGTGGAAGTTTTCGGTCCAGACCATCATCTGATCCATACAGATACTGCCGACGATCTTGCCGAATTCGCCATCCACATAGACTTCCTTGCCGGTATTGCTGCGCCAGAAACCGTCCGCATAGCCGATAGGTATCGTCAAGATATAGCCCTTACCATCACTTGTATAATGACGGCCATAGGATACGGTTTCACCTTCTTTTAACTGTTTAACAGCACTTACTTCACTGTACAGTCTGACGACCGGTTTAAGATCGTTTTCATAGGAACTGTAGCCCAGAAGTCCTAAACCGATACGGTTGGCATTGCAGAGATTATCCTTAACGATAAATGATGCATCGGTTGCGGACATATGGATATATTTGAATTCGTAATCGAGATCATCATAACAGTTCTTTAGCTGATAGTACTGTGATTCGGAGTATTCCTTATTGGTATCGGCACTGGAGAAATGAGACATGATGCCTTCGATATTCGCCTCTTTTTTCTTTAAGATCTTCATGACTTCTCTGGCTTCGGAAGGTTTGATGCCGATGCGGTTCATGCCGGTATCGAGTTTGAGATGGATTTTGACTTTTTTCAGATTGGCATTCACAACAAAATCTTTGCTCAGAGTTACGATTGACAAATCATTCTTTCTGACCATATCCAGCATATCCACAGGAACGCTGCCTAAGATCAGGATCTCATCGGTGATGCCGTTTTTTCTGAGGTTGATAGCTTCATCAAGACTGGAAACCGCAAAAAAATCGACACCGATCTCCTGCAGGGTTCTGGCTTCCATATAATCGATCGTTCCATAACCGTTGGCTTTCACGACCGCTATCAGTTTCTTTCCGGTTTTATTGATGAAATACTCGGCATTATGAAGCAGACAATCCAGATTGATTTCCAGATAAGTGTTTCTGTACATAACTTTATTTTATCGCATTATTTGCGCGGTGGGTACTACTCTTAATGATGTATAATGAATTCAAGAAATTATATTTCTATAATAATTAATCGCTAAAAGGGAGGTGCTTATGGGATTATTTGATAAGAAATACTGTGACATCTGCGGCAAAGAGATCAAGCTTCTAGGTAACAGAAAACTTGATGACGGCAACATGTGCAAGGACTGTGCTGCCAAACTGTCACCTTGGTTCTCCGGCAGAAGACACACCAGTGTTGCGGCTATCAAGGAACAGCTGGAATACCGCAAGGCCAATGAAGCCAAGCTGGCTTCGTTCAATCCGACCAAGACGATCGGCGGACGTTACAAATTCTATATTGATGAGGCCAAGAGATTATTTGCGGTTTCCGCTTCTTCTAACTGGCGCAACAATAATCCGGATCTGATCAGTTTTGATGATGTCAGAGATATTAAGATCACGATTGATGAAGACAAAGACGAAATCTTCAGCAAGGATGCGGAAGGCAAGAAAGTCAGTTTCAATCCGCCTCAGTATGAATATGAATATACTTTCCATGTCGAGGTTGATGTCAACAATAAGTTCTTTGATGACATGAATTTTGAACTGACGGACAAGAAACCTGATGATCCAAACAGCGAAATGTATGCCTCATATGTCAGAATGGCTGATGATATCATGAAGACCATCTGCGGAAAAGAATTCAAGGAAGATCGAAGTGAATTCGAATTCGAAGGTGTTGAAGTTGCCAGCGGTGACGAATGGTTCTGTCCGAAGTGCGGTACCAAGAATAAGGACAATTTCTGTGTCAAATGCGGCACACAGAAACCTGATGCTTTCGAACCGTTCTTCTGTTCAAAATGCGGCGAGAAGATCACTGATCCTGATGTGGTATTCTGCCCGAAGTGCGGCAATAAAGTAAAATAAAAAAACTGAATAATATTTATAAACCGGTTGAAAAAAAGATCTTGTGGTTGATGAACCCAAGATCTTTTTTAAGTATAAGTATCTATCTGAAAGTTTTTAAGTATTCCTTGTGTTCATCGCAAACGCGGAAACTCTCAACGGCTTTCTGTATGGCTTTTTTATGTGTCCAAGGATCAAGCCTGTGCTTTTCGATATAAACAACACTTTCATCGTATTGTTTAGCCAGTGCTGTAGCAAAATACCACGCAACCATCATTTTGATGTAATAATCTTCACCTTTGACTTTCGCAACCCATTCAAGATATTCCGGTTTGAAATCATCTCCCAGGAATTCGTTCATCAGCATCCTTATGCCGAATCTGCAGGTATACACATGATCAGAAGCTATCCACTTTTTAATGAGTGGAAGCAGTTTATCATGATTCTTCGTAAAGACTTTCGGACTAGACTGGTCACATACCGGCCAGCAGTCCACATAAGGTAAGAAGGATTCCACCGCTTTTACACATTCATCGAAATCCTTGATCATTGCGACCAGAAAGAAATGCACAAGATTTTCTTCATAATACTTATGTGGAAGTTTCTTCAGAAACTTTTCCGTTTCTTCAGTTCCTTTTATTTCCTTCGCGATCCTTTTCATTTCAGGTGATTTGACACCCAGTATTGTTTTCTTCGGAATATTGGGAACGAGCTTGCTTTGGAATTCTCTGTATTTATCATCGGCGCATACAGAAAGTCTTTCGTATACTGTCATACTTTAAACCTCTATATTTCTATCTGTAATTCTATATTAATACAATAATAAAAACCATGTTTCCATGGCCTTGTTTTCAGATGGTGCCAACTACAGGAATTGAACCCGTAACCTACTGATTACAAATCAGTTGCTCTACCTATTGCGCTAAGTTGGCAAATAAGATGGTGGAGGCTACAGGGCTCGAACCTGTGACCCCCTGCTTGTAAGGCAGGTGCTCTCCCAACTGAGCTAAGCCTCCATTTAGATGCTTTATTATATTAACACAATGGTTTTTTAATAGTCAATCAAAAATGAAAAAATGAGATCAGCGAGATCTCATTAGAGTGATTCGATAAATTTCTTTACGATATCGATACCTGAAACAAATGTTCCGATCGAAGAGAAGAGATTGGCGAAGATCACCACCATCAGGGTTCTGGTGACTCTGTTTTTCCAGAATCCTTTGAAGCTGGATGTATCTTCGGAGATATCTTCGAAATCCTTGACTTTCGGTTTTCTGATCGTTGCTTCAACCAGTCCCGCAAACCAGCCTGCAGCCAGAAGCGGATTGAGTGAGGTGATCGGAGACATGATTAAGGCAGTCAATACTGATAATGGATGTCCTAACGCCAGCATTACACCTAAAGCACTTAAGCCGCCGTTCCAGAGGATCCACGATCTGATCTGGCTCATGGCGACATCGCGGTTGGTGAAGATCGTATAGACGATCAGTAAGACGATGAGAGCCGGAATCAGATATTTAATGTAGGAACCAAGACCTTTTTTCTTTTCGACGGTTTCCAGTTCTTTAGTGTCGATTTCATCATTGAGATGTTTCTCAATACCCGGAGCATGCGCGGCACCGATAATGGCGACGATCTTCTTGCCCGGAGCGGTTCTGATCTTTTCCGCGAGATACTGGTCTCTTTCATCGACGAGGACTTTTTTGACGGTAGGGAACTGCTTGCCGACTTCCATTAAGGCTGCTTCCAGGGCATCGGCTTCTTTGAGCTTGGCGAGGTCTTCTTCGGAGATCTCTTCATTGTCAAAGATCGAAGCGATGATGCCGCTGAGCAGTTTATATTTTTCAGCTGTACCCAGTTTGGCCCAGATTCTGGAGAAAGTGGTCTTGATCGGGCGGTCAGCGAGAACGAGATTGATGTTTCTTTCTTTGTAAAGTTTAATGCCTTCCAGCATTTCTCCGCCGGTCGTTGAACCTAGGGATTTGGCCAGCCTTTTCTGGAAAGAAGAAAGAATGACGTTGACCATCAGAAAACCTACCTGCTTCTCTTTGATGATCTTGACGATATCCGTATCACGCCACTGTTCGGGATTTTCCATCTTTTCATAGCGCTGGCTGTCCAGTTCGATACAGATGGAATCAGGGTTAACTTCTTCAACGCATCCGTCAACATCTTCGATCGATGTTTTGGATACGTGAGCGGTTTTTACCAGGTATATTTCTTTGTCCTGATATTCAAGTCTGACAATGTTTTCGCACATAAAACTATTATATAATGAATCCATGGAAATGACGGAGAAAGAAGTCGGGGAATTCAACGAAGTACTGAAGGATTATCTCGATGATCCCAGAGTCAGAAAGATGAAAGATTATGTGGCTCACGGCAGTGTAAATGTGCTTTCTCACAGCCTGAATGTGGCCAGAACTGCTTATATGCTTAATAAGAGGCTTAAGGCCAACTGTGACCTTAAAACGCTGTTAACAGGGGCTTTACTCCATGATTTCTATCAGTATGACTGGCATAATGCCCGTCTGAGTATGAATGTGTTTAAGATGCACGGTTTTACCCATCCCAAAGCCGCCTGTGAAAATGCGGTAAAGGAATTCGGTGTCGATGAGAGAGTTCAGGAGGTCATCAGATGTCATATGTGGCCTCTGACCTTAAGATCCATGCCAAGGCATAAGGAAGCGATCTTAGTCTGCATCGCCGATAAACTGTGTGCAACAAAGGAGACTGTAAGAAGATGATCAGCCGTTATGTAATATATTTTTCGCTTATGAGCGTGATCGGTTATGTCTATGAATGTCTGGCCATGATCCTCTGGACCGGCAAGTGGGATAACCGCGGTTTTCTTTTCGGACCGGCTATTCCGATCTACGGCGGCTGTTCGCTGGCAGGAACGATCCTGTTTGAACATTTCTATACCGATTTCACCCCGTTATATGTCTTTCTGATCGGCATGTTTGCATCGGCGGCAGTCGAATATGTTGTTCACTATGAACTGGAAAAGATCTTCCATGCCTACTGGTGGGATTATTCCAAATCACCGTTCAATATCAATGGCCGCATCTGTCTGCCAGCTTCGATCGGTTTCGGGATCGCGGGATTAGTAGTCGTATATGTGATCAATCCGGCGGTTTTACCGGTTATAAACGAGTTAAAAGAAACGACAGCCGATCTCATAGCGCTGATCTGTACGATCATCTTTACAGCCGATCTGACTTTAACGCTCAGCGTACTGTCGAGTTTCATCACTTCGGTCGAGAATATGGATAACTATATCAATGATCATATGGATATGCTGATCGGCAATTTCACCAATGAATCCAAGGGTATAGGCAAGCATTTCTATTCAGCTGTCGATAAGATCGAAGAAAAGAAAAAAAGACTTTTAGATGATAGAATAGAAAGAGCCGCGAATTCGATGAATGTTTTATATCACGGCGTCTTGCTGAAGGTTAAGGGCTTCAGAGGCAAGCATTCTGTCAGTAAGAATGCGATCTTAAGAAGAATCAAGGAAAAGATATACAGAATCAAAGATGAATGACAAGATCATAATCAGAGGTGCCAGAGTCAATAATCTCAAGAATATCGATCTGGACCTGCCTCGTAATAAATTCATTGTCATGACGGGTCTTTCCGGTTCGGGAAAGACTTCGCTGGCTTTTGACACGATCTATGCGGAAGGTCAGCGCCGTTATGTCGAATCACTGTCTAGTTATGCGAGACAGTTTTTAGGCGGTGTTGATAAACCGGATGTGGATCTGATCGAAGGCCTTTCTCCGGCCATCGCCATTGACCAGAAGACTACTTCCAATAACCCGCGTTCAACAGTTGCGACCATTACGGAGATTTATGACTATCTGCGCTTACTTTACGCAAGATGCGGTATAGCCTACTGTCCGAATCACAATGAACCGATCGAGGCCATGACGATAAACGGTATGGTCAGAAACATCATGACCTATGAAAACGGGGAACGTATGGAAGTACTGGCCAATGTCGTCAGCAATAAAAAAGGGACTTTCAAGGATTATTTCGAGAAGCTCAAGAAAGACGGTTTCTTGAGAGTCTATGTGGATGATACTTTATACGATATCGAAGAAGTTCCCGAATTAGATAAGAATAAACGTCACAATATCGAAGTGGTCGTTGACCGTATCGTCAAGAAAGAGGGTATTGAGACCAGATTAAATGATTCACTGGAAATAGCTTTACGTCTGGCCGATGGAACCTGTGTGATCAAACACGGTGAACGTAAGGATCTTTTCTCTTCCCATCAGGCCTGTCCGAAGTGCGGATTTACCGTTCCGACGCTGGAGCCAAGACTTTTCTCTTTCAACTCACCATTAGGTGCCTGTGATGAATGTAAAGGCTTGGGTGTGACGATGTCGGTGGATCTGGATTATCTGATGCCGGATAAGACCAAGTCGATCGCGGAAGGGGGAATCCGCTACTACAAGAATATCTACGGTTCCAATAATCTGGAATGGCAGAATTTCGCCCAGTTATTAAAACACTACAAGATCTCGGAAACCAAGCCTCTCAATAAAATGACTAAAAGAGAGATGGATCTGATCCTTTACGGTTCGGATGAAGAGATCAGATATACCGTTACTTCTACCGGCGGTACGACCTACAACAAGGTCGGTTATATCGAAGGTGTCAAAACTTTAATTGAAAGAAGATATGAAGAGACACAGTCCAAGTTTGGCAAGGAATACTACGGTTCTTTCATGGTGGAAGCCGAATGCAAGAAGTGTCACGGTGCCAGACTCAATGAAAAAGTCCTGGCTGTAAAAGTAGGTGGGATCAATATCTATGAATTTACATGCATGTCTATCATTCAGGCCAATGAATTCTTAGAGAAACTGACTTTTGATCCGATGAGGACCGAAATCGCCAAGACATTACTGAATGAACTAAGATCACGATTAAGATTCCTAAAGGATGTCGGACTAGATTATCTGACTTTGAACCGTGTAGCCGGTTCTTTATCGGGTGGTGAAGCGCAGAGGATCAGATTGGCGACCCAGATCGGTTCGGCTCTGACCGGTGTGCTTTATGTATTGGATGAACCATCCATCGGACTTCATCAGAAGGACAATGCCAAACTTATCGATACGCTCAAGAAGATGAGAGATCTCGATAATACGGTCATCGTCGTCGAACATGACGCGGAAACGATGCTGGCGTCCGATTATATCGTGGATATCGGACCGGGTGCCGGCAAAGAGGGCGGTGAAGTCGTCTTTGCGGGAACACCTGAAGATATTCTTAAGGATGAGAATTCCATTACCGGACAGTATCTGTCTTTCCGTAAGGAGATCCCGATTCCGGAAAAGAGAAGAAAAGGCAACGGCAAATATTTAAGGATCATCGGTGCTGAAGAAAACAATCTGAAGAATATCGATGTCGATATTCCTTTAGGCAAGTTTACCTGTGTGACCGGTGTATCGGGTTCGGGCAAATCATCACTGATCATCGAGACCATGACGAAATCCATCATGAAATCGCTGGATCGAGTCAAGATCAAGCCCGGTAAAGTTAAAAAGGTCGAAGGCCTGAACAATATCGATAAGATCGTCTATATTACGCAGGATCCGATCGGCCGTACACCGCGAAGCAATCCGGCAACATATACCGGAGTCTTTGATGATATCCGCGATCTCTATGCGATGACACCGGATTCCAAGGAGAGAGGTTATACCAAGTCCCGTTATTCATTCAACGTGCCGGGCGGAAGGTGTGAAGCCTGTTACGGTGACGGTGTAAAGAGGATCTCGATGCTGTTTATACCGGATGTCTTTGTGGAATGCGAAGAGTGTCATGGCAAGCGCTATAATGCCGAAACACTGGAAGTCAGATACAAAGGCAAGAATATCTATGATGTGCTCAAGATGCCGGTGAAAGAGGCTCTGGAGTTCTTCAAGAACCATAAGCGGATCAAGGATAAACTGCAGGTCCTCTACGATGTGGGCTTGGGTTATATCGAGCTGGGGCAGTCGGCTACGACCTTATCAGGCGGTGAAGCTCAACGAGTCAAACTGGCTTCCGAATTACAGAAGAAACCTACCGGCAAGACGATGTTTGTCCTGGATGAGCCGACAACTGGTCTTCATATGGATGATGTATTAAAATTAATAAGAATAATTGACAGGATCGTCGATAACGGCGATTCGGTCGTGGTCATCGAACACAATCTCGATGTCATAAAATGCGCTGATCATATTATCGATCTGGGACCGGACGGCGGAGATAACGGCGGTCAGGTCATCGCGAGCGGAACTCCGGAAGAAGTTGCGCAAGTCGAAAGATCATATACGGGTCAGTATCTTCAGAAAGTACTGGGAGCTAAACATGGCAAATGAGGAACTAAATAAGCGCGTCTATATCAGAGAAATCAAGGATGAACTCGGACTCATTCAGGTTACGGGTTCTGACAATTCGCTCAACCGCTGGGCTATCGCTCCGGATATCAACCGTCCGGGCCTTGAGCTTACCGGTTATCTTGAATCCAATGATCTGAAGCGTGTCGTTATCCTTGGTACCAAGGAATTCGAATTCATGTCCAAGTTCGACTACAATACGCAAAGAGCCCGTTTTGAGATCATTACGGACTCCTTTACGCCGTGCATCATCATGTCCGGCGGTTTTGTCGGAATGGATTCATTAAGAGATCTGGCCAATGACCGTGATTTCCCGATCTTCCGTTATGAAGGCAAGACCTATCAGCTGATCGTCGATCTGGTTTCCTTCCTTTCGGAAAAACTGGCACCGGTCGATTCACTCTACGGCGTCATGATGAACATCTACGGCAGAGGTGTCATGATCACCGGTAAATCAGGCATAGGTAAATCCGAACTTGCGTTAGACCTGATCAACCGCGGACACATGCTGGTGGCAGACGACCGTGTCGATGTCACAAGAGTTCATACCAATATCATATGTACCGCTCCGAAGATCTTAAAGAGAATGCTGGAGATCCGTGGTATCGGTATCGTCGATGTGACCAGAATGTTCGGGGCCAACGCCTATCTGAACAAATGTCAGCTGGATTTTGTGATCAAGCTGGTTAAATATGATGAAACGATGGAAAATGATCGTCTCAATCCGATCAATGAATCCATCAATGTTCTGGGTCTGGATGTTCCGATGCTGATCATTCCGATCACCGAAGGTAAACAGCTCTCCGTTATCATTGAAGCAGCTGTTGCCAACTATCTTTTGAAGAAGCTGGGCTTTGATTCCAATGAGGACTTCAAAGACCGCTATCGTCACGAACTGGAAATGAAAGGGGCACAATAGCTTATGCAGTTTTTCCCGAATCAACAGACTTTCATAACCTTCAGTATCGGCAGTCTGACTTTTGAAGTCAGATGGTATGCCGTACTGATCTTAACAGGTGCTTTACTGGCATATTATTTCAGCCGTAAAGAAATGAAGAAAGTCCGTTATATCGACAGTGATTTCTTTGATTCACTGTTTGTCTATACCTTATGGGCCGGTATTGCCGGAGCCAGACTATGGTACTGTGTTTTCTTTAATTTTGAGTATTATTTTTCTAATCCTGTCGAGATCATCAGAGTATGGGATGGCGGACTGGCTATCCAGGGCGGACTGGTTTTCGGTACTTTATTTGCCTACTGGTTCATCAGGAAAAACCGTTATCCCTTCTTTAAGATAACGGATATGATTTTCCCGAATGTCTTACTGGCTCAGGCCATCGGACGCTGGGGCAACTACATCAATAAGGAATGCCACGGTGCCGAAGTAAGTGAAGAATACTTCAACGGTATCCTGTCATTTCTGAAAGAGGGCATGTATATCAACGGACATTACTATGAGCCGATGTTCTTCTATGAATCGATGTTGTGTCTTCTAGGCTGGGTGCTGATCTACTTTGTTCTGAAGAAATACCAGAACAAGCGCGGAGATCTCGTCTATGCGTATCTGATGTGGTACGGTCTGATCAGATTCTTCATCGAAGGAAGAAGGACCGATTCGCTGTATCTGGGCAATTTCAAGATGGCTCAGCTTACTTCGATCGTTTTCTTCATTATCGGTCTTCTGGGATACTTAGGTGTCTTTGAGAAATTCATCAAGAAAGAGAAACCGACGCTGATCTTTGACTTTGACGGAACTCTGATGGATACCCGTACGATGATCGTCGAAGGTTACAGAGCTTTATTCAAGAAGTATTCCGATGAAAGCAAGTTTACCGAAGAGATCCAGCATGAAGTAATCGGGCCGGCTTTACCGGATCTGTTCTCCAAGTATTTTCCGGGTGAGGATTTTGACACCCTTTATGCGGATTATAAAGCCCGTCAGGAAGAAGTAATGAAAGACAGCGTTAGGCCGACTTTGCATTCTCCTGAAGTCTTGAAAGCTCTTCATGATGATGGCTATAAGATCGGAATCATTTCCACCAGATCAAAAGAAGGTATCAGAAGGATTCTGGGTGACTTTGAATTGAATGAATATGTGGATGATGTGTGCGGTGTCAATGATGCGAAGAAGATCAAACCGGATCCTGAGGGAATCTTCTCATTAGTCAACAATAATAAATGGAACCGTGAAGTAGCTGTCATAGGTGATTCCGTAATGGATATCGAATGCGGATTAAACTACGGTGCCTATACGGTCGCATATCTCTCTGATGCGAGCAGATCACAGGAACTTGCAGCGATCGCCAACGAATCTATTACCGATATGGAAGATCTGTTGGAGATTGTGAAAAAGGACATTTATTTCACCTATAACCTAAAATAGAGAAATATTTCTCTATTTTTTAATTTTGGGTTTCAATATATCTGATAATGAGTATAATAAAAAACAGAAAACAGGAGGCTAACTATGGCAACAGTAATAGATCATCCGTTAATAACGCATAAACTCGCGATCATGAGAAACAAGGACACAGGTCACAAGGACTTCCGTGAGAACCTTGATGAGATCGCTTCTCTGATGGCGTATGAAGTATGTCGGGACCTGCCGATGAGAGATGAACACATCACTACTCCGATGGGACCATGTGATACAAAAGTCCTCGATACCGAAGTGATCCTCGTACCGATCTTAAGAGCCGGTATGGGACTGGTCAACGGTATCATGGATCTCATTCCGACAGCTAAAGTCGGATTCATCGGTCTGTATCGTGATGAGAAAACACTGGAACCGGTTGAATATTTTGCCAAGTTCCCTAAGGAACTGCCGGAAGGAATCGTACTGGTTCTTGACCCGATGCTGGCAACAGGCGGCAGTGCCATTGCGGCAGTTGATATGATCAAGAACAGGGGAGCCAAGAATATCAAGATGGTCTGTCTGGTCGGTGCTCCGGAAGGTGTCAAGGCCTTTGAGGAACATCATCCGGATGTCGATCTGTATATGGCTGCACTGGATGATCATCTCAATGAGATCGGTTATATCGTTCCGGGTTTAGGAGACGCGGGCGACCGTATTTACGGTACTAAATAAGACAAAAGGGCGTTTGCCCTTTTTGTTTGTCTAAAAAGAAAAGAGCTTACGCTCTTCAGCTTGTTGACAAAGTGGATATTTCTATAGTGAGATATCCGCTTTTTTCTTTTTATGGTCCTGATCTTTGGGATATATCAAAAAAGATGACGATTTTCAGAAAGAAAAAGAAAGGATCTCTTCCTTTGTTTTCCCTGTTTGATCGATCAGATCATACAGGTATCTGTTTCTTTCTCTTTTAATGGCCAGTTTCTTGAGATTGAGGCACGAATAAATGATCGCCGCCTGATGGGTGTTTCTTTTAAGGCCTCTTACTCTTGTATATCTCAGACAGTGGTTTTCTTTACAGTCTCCGAAATCTCTTTCGATGGTCTGCTTTCTTTGCGGATAGATCTTTTTCCATTCATCTGTATGTCTTAGTTCTTCGCATTCATCAAGATATTTCTGCCATATGTGAACAGTTATTGTTTTCTCGTGCTTCTTTGAGGAAGTACACTTGCCAAGTAATGGGCAGTTTTCGCATTTACTATGATCGGACACGTATATTCTGTAGCCTCTGTTGTCTGTGGTGTAATAGCTGAGCTTTTCGTTATTAGGACAAATGAAGATATCGTTTTGAGAATCATAGACAAACTCTTTTTTAGAGAAGGTCTCCTTCTTCTTTCCTTTGGGTCTGGTATAGGGAAGAAAGAGCTTCTGATCATTACTGATCACTTCTCTGGCGATGGATGGAGTCTTATATCCGGCATCCAGAGATACATTCTTAACTTCATACTTTTCCATAATCTTCTCATAGGTATTAAAGAAGGAAACGGAATCATGGATATTGCCCGGTACTGTATCATAGGCGATGATGAAGCCGTTAGAGTCGCAGATGGTCTGGTGACAGTAGGCGAAACACTCTTCGTGCTCACCCTTATGGAAGTTTCCTGCCTCGGGATCGGTAAGTGAAGCCTTGATCTCCTTCTTCTTTGCGACGATGATCTGTTCACCTGTTTCCTCATCGAAATCATATTCCTCTCTGCTTAGATGATCGATCTTCTTCTTATTGTGGTTTATTCTGTCTTCGTTTATCTCTTTAAGTAAGTCGTCTTCATATTTCTTTCTGGTTATTTCGACTTCTTTTCTTTGAACTTTTCTCTTATTGGCTGAAGCTTTCTGGTGGGTGGAATCACCATAGACGGTTTCGGTGTTTATAAAGCCATAGCTTAAGCCCTTATCGATGATCTTTTCAAATATCGAATCAAAGATAGATGAATCTCCATATCTTCTGATATAGTTCTGTGACCAGGTGGAATAGTTGGGAACTTCTTCATCCAGAGCTATGCCTAAAAACCATCTGTAGGCCAGATTGACCTTTATCTCTTCACAGGTCTTTCTCATGGAGTTGATTCCGAAAGTGTAATTGATGAAGATCATCTTGAACAGGATAACAGGATCGATGGAAGGTCTGCCGTATAAAGAATAAAGAGGCTTGACCAGCGGATAGATAAAACACCAGTCAATAGCCTCTTCAAGTTTTCTTACCAGATGATCTTGGGGCACATAATCTTCGATATTGCCCAATATGAAACCGAAATCCTTATGATTGTTTCTTACTGTCATTGCCATACTTATTACCTCATTTCTAACCGTCTTAATTATACCAAAAACTAGAAATATATTCAAGTATATAGATATAAAAAAGGCAGAAGAAGTATGACAAATTGGTTAGAAATGAGATATGTCTTCTGCCTATATTAGTATATCATTCCTGAAACAGAGATCAGAATATGAAAGTATCATATCCTGGACTTTGTCAACAGGCTGAA
>JAFZQG010000002.1 GCA_017550145.1 Erysipelotrichaceae bacterium
ATCAATAAAGAAAGGAAGAGCGTAAAGACCAGATTCTTGCCTTTGAATTCCAGTCTCGAGAACGCAAAAGCCGCCAGCACGACGATGACCATCATCAGTAAAGTGGTGATGACCGTAAAGATGATCGTATTGGTAAAGTATCTCGCTAACGGTACAGCGGTAAAAGCCTGAACGTAGTTTTCTAAAGTCGGTGATAAGGTAAAGAACTGCGGAATATATTCGCTGTTATATGAAGCATAGGATTTTAATGAAGTCAGGACCATCCAGTAGAACGGGAACAGGACGATGATCGACCACATTATAAGCAAAGCAAAAATCAGAACAGTCCAGATCAGATTGTTCCGTCTGCTTTCTTTTTCCAGTTGTCTGATTCTGTTTACATCACTGATAGTGGACATTTTCCTTTGACACCAATAGATTTATGACTGTGATCGTAAGTACGATCACAAACAGAATTAACGCAGCCGCTGAAGCAAAAGAAGGATAACCTCCGGAATTGCCGTAAAGCATATCATAAACATATCCGACGATCGTATTCATGCCCGTCGCATTGAGATCGACACCAAACAGAGCTACTACATCGGAATAGGCTTTAAAAGCGCCGATAAAGCCTGTAATGATCAGATAGAAAAGTGACGGTGAGATCATCGGCAAAGTAATGCGATAGAAGATTCTCCACTTGCTGGTTCCGTCAACTCTGGCAACATTATAGTAATCCTTATTCACCGAAGCTAATGCACTTGTAAGGATCAGGATCTTAAACGGCAGAACGATCCAGATCGTATAGAAACACAAGACAAACATCTTGGCCCAGTAAGGTCCTTCGATGAAGTCGATCGATGATATACCGAACATATTAAGTAAGAGATTTACCAGGCCTTCCGAATAGGCGGTCTTCTTGAACAGGATCATGAAAACCAGGCCTACGGCTAAAGTATTGGTCACATACGGTAGAAAGAAGATCGTCTGAAAGAGATCTTTGAATCTCTTTAAGGAATTAAGAGCCAGCGATATCAGTAAGGCAATACTTGTTGAAAGCGGGACGGTAATGATTACCAGAATAAAAGTATTCTTTATAGCCTGCAGGAAATATGGATCATGTAAGACATAGGAATAATTGTATAGACCGATGCCGTTATAAGTCTGGGAAGCGAAATTATAGCCTTCTTCGAAAGAATAGATAAGGACATCGATTAACGGATACACCATAAAAACACCGATGAAAACAAGGGCCGGTAAAAGATATAGCCATCCTTTCAGGTTGTTTTTACTGAACATCAGATTCTCTTTCCGTCGGTTTTGGAAAAGACGTAAGTCTTATGCGGCTTCAGATCAAAACGGATGATACCGTCTTTATTATTTAATTTCACATCCGCGTCAACGATCGCTCTGATATCCTCATCGGAGATGCAGTGATCGTTATGGCAGACGATACTCGTATCTCTGCCGGTCGTTTCAATGCGGTCAAATGCACAGTGGAATTTACCCTTGTCTGAAGGAACGAAAGCTTCCGGTCTGATACCGACATAGACATCCTGATCATCATTATCACTCTCACCGATCAGATCATCACCGATATACAGTTTCTTCTTTTTAATCTTTCCTTCAAAGACATTGATAGCCGGTGTGCCCAGGAATTTCGCAACGAAAAGATTGTGCGGATTATTATAGACTTCCTGAGGCTCGCCCATCTGCTGAAGCACACCTTTTTCCATAACGATGATCAGATCGGAAATGGACATAGCCTCTTCCTGGTCGTGTGTAACGAAGATGGTCGTAATACCCGTTTCCTTCTGGATCCTTCTGATCTGTTCTCTGGTCTGAAGTCTCAGTCTCGCATCAAGGTTGGATAAAGGCTCATCCAGTAATAAGACACCAGGAGTCTTGACTAAGGCTCGGGCAATCGCAACTCTCTGCTGCTGACCGCCGGAAAGTTCATTAGGCTTTCTTTCCATCAGTTCATCGATCTGCACGAGTTTAGCTGCTTCCAGAGCTCTTTTATTTATTTCTTCCTTACTTAATTTTTCATTTCCCTTAAGATTTTCTAAAGGAAACATGATATTCTGTCTGACTGTAAGATGCGGATATAAGGCATAGTTCTGGAAAACCATTCCCACACCTCTGTTCTCCGGTGGCAGCTCTGTCACATCCAGATCACCGAAATAGATCTTTCCCTGAGTTGGTGTCTCCAGACCGCAGATCAGATTCAAGGTCGTTGATTTACCGCAACCTGAAGGTCCCAATAAACCGATCAGTTTGCCATCGGGTATTTCAAAATTAAAGTCATTTACAGCTGTGACTATTTCATTCTTATTTACACGGGAGATAAACTGTTTTGTCAGATGTTCCAGAACGATTTTCATGTCTTGTTTCCTCAACTATCCATATTTAATTATAAAACTAAAAAAACCTGCCTAAGCAGGTTTGACATCAAAATAGAACTTCGAGTATTCACCGTATTTCGATTCTACTCCGTAATTCATTCCGTGAGCCGTAAGTAGTTCTTTGGCTAAAGATAATCCGATACCGGAACCGATATGATGGCGCTTATGTTCCTTATCGACTTTATAGTAACGGTCCCAGATATTGTTTATATCCTTCTCTTCGATTCCTTCGCCGTTATCATAGACATATACTCTGTAGAAATCATCGATCTTCTCCGCTCCCAGTATTACTTCCTGATTCTCCTTGGTGTTGTAGTTGAGAGAGTTATTGACGAAGTTGTAAAGTATCTGTTTGATTCTCTTGACATCGACATTGATCGTCACATCATCGCTGAGCTGCAGTTTAAAATCGATATTCTGCGTCTTGCAGTATTTCTCATACTGTTTATAGACGGAGTTAAGCAGTTCATTGAGACTGATATCCTCTTTATTGAGTTCCAGCTTGATCGCATCGATCTTGGAGATATCGATCAGATCATCGACCAGTGTTGAAAGACGTCTGGCTTCATCAATGATAACGTTGATGTTTTCCTCATTGTCTTCTTCAGGTAGATCTCTGATCATTTCACCATAGCCGACGATCATCGTTAACGGTGTTCTGAGGTCATGAGAGACATTGCCGAGTAATTCCTTCTTGGCCTTATCGGCTTTTAAGATATCCTCATTGGCATTTTCAAGTGTTTCATTGAGTTCTTCAAATTCCTTGGAAACGACCTTGACGGCCTTAGAGTCGTATTCCCCTCTTGAAAGGTTCTTGGATTCGGCATTGATCTGCTTGATCGGTCTTAAGATATATCTTGAAAGAATCAGAGCCAGGATCAGCGTCATTACAATGATGATGGCCAGGATCAGTACATACTGTGATTTGATCGTGGAGATCGTCGCACTTAACGGTGTGATACCCGAAGAAACCAGCACCATGGCTTTCTCATTATTGATATTCAGCAGTTTCGCAAAGATGTAGACATCTTCCGGTTTATCACGGAAATCACGCTGATAATGAAAATTATCAAACAGCTTCTCGTCATTATCCATCGCATCGACTTCCGAAGCAATCGCATTGATCGTCAGATTATCCAGTCCCCTTAAAGTACAGGCACCCGAATAGGAATAGTTTTCATTATTCGATACGACTCTGACACAGACTTCGTTGGACATCATAAGATATTCGATCTCATCTTCAAAACTATCATCGCCGATCAGAGAAGATACGCTTGCACCGACACTCTGCAGAGATTTGATCTTGTTGGCCTTGTAGAAGTCATCAAGAAAAGTCGTCTGGACAAAATAGACCAGACCCATGACTGCTACTACGAATACCAGCAGAATCATAATCAGCTGTGATCTTAAACTAAATTTCTTTTTCAAAACGATAACCTACGCCTCTGATCGTCGTAATATAATTGCCGTATTCTCCCAAATCCTTACGCAGAAGTTTCATATGCGTATCCAGAGTTCTGTCATCGGAATCGTATTCATAACCCCAGACCTTAGAGATGATGGATTGTCTGGTCAGAGCGTTTCCCATATTCTTCAGTAAATAAAGCAGAAGCTCATACTCCTTGTTGGCCATATCGATTCTTTCACCATCGACGATTACGGTATGGGCATCTTCATCAACTACCAGCCCGTCGACGATGATCTTGGAAGTAGTCTTGTTTTCCCGCTTTAAAATGACCTTGATCCTCATCATCAGTTCCTTAAGTGAGAAAGGCTTGGTCACATAATCTTCAGCTCCGATATCAAAACCATAGATACGGTCATACTCCTGACCTAAAGCTGTTAAAAAGATACAAGGCACATCCTTGATCTCTTTCATCTTCTTTAATGTCTCATAGCCGTCCATTTCCGGCATCATGACATCCAGTACCACCAGATCAAAATCATCCTTCTTGAAAAGCTCAAGTGCTTCCTTGCCGTTGCTGGCAAGAACGCAATCATGTCCTTCATGAGAAGCATATTTTCCGATCATCTCTCTGATCTTCTCTTCATCGTCAACAATTAATAGTTTTGCCATACTTTGATATTACCTTTTAAATGTGAAATTAAACTGAATTTTCTTTACTTCTAGTGCTTTTATTATATAATAGTAGTTGTCATTGCGGATTAGCCAAGCGGTAAGGCAGTGGACTCTGAATCCACCATTTCGAAGGTTCGAATCCTTCATCCGCAGCCATTAGAAAACAGAGCCTTTGAAATAAGGCTTTTTTTGATGCTTTTTCTTACATTTATATAAAAATTGGCTACATTTGTAGCCAAAAAATGTAGCCAATATGATTACCTTATTCAAACCAGGTTTCTTAATAAGACTTAATATTTCAGTAAAATAATATACTCACGTACTTATCAGAAAGTTTTTCCTGTTTTTGTGAACATATCGATAGCTTGTTTAAGTATATTGCGGACCAGCTTTATACAGTCGGGATTCAGATTTGTATAAGTATCTCTGACAGTATGATAGTAATCCTGAGGGGTGAAAGCTACTCCGCATATCGCGGCTGCTTTTACGCCGATAGCTGAAAAAGCCTCGGAATCGTTAGCTCCAGGATAAAACTCTGCAGTTCGTATATCCAATCCGTTTTTCATTGCCGAAAATTGCAGCAGATTGCAGACTTCCTCGCTGTTGGATTCGGTATAATTTATACCGCGCGAGAAGATCCTGAGTTCTTCAACTGAGTGGACCGTATCCGGGGCAATGACTATCGTATTAAGTGACAGCATCTCTTCGACAAATTCATTTGCGAAAGCACGTGCCCCGCGAAGACCTGATTCCTCACCATCAGTGATCAGAGCACAGACCTCGGTGTCGTCATAGCGTATATCATTATCCGCCATTTCCTTGATGATACTCATGGCAAGATAACAGCCTGTAAGATTATCGTTTGCACCATCCACGACTGTATTCCAGTCAACAAAGAAGAGCAGCGGAGCATACATAATTGAGTTGATAATTTCTATTACCGTGAAAACATACAGGGTCTTGACCGGAAGAAAGCCCGCCAACGCCAGATAGCAGAAAAAGAAATTTACTGCCCAGTAAAGAAAAGCGGAACCGATACAGATATAGATCAGAACGGTCGGGAAATGCTTAAGAACCGGCATTTCCCATGCGGCATCCGCATGACCGCAGAGGATGATACGCCGTTTCGGAGTGTTTTTTGCTTTTCGAACCATATAGAGATTCTGTCCCGTCTTTTTAGGATACAGTTTATCCGTAAAAGGCCTGAACAGTATATATTCCACTATGATAATAGTCGCCGTTACTATAGTAAGTATCAGTGATACCATATACAGCCAGACTTTTCCGGTTAATACTCCGGCAGTGAATAAAGCACACGCTATAAGGCTAATCAAAGCATCAAGAGGTATCGATCCTATAAATGCCTTCGGATGGATCTCAAACTGCTGTGTCCTGATCTCATCAACGCAGTCCTTCATGGCCTCAGCCATATCTGCCTGCGCTGTTTTGACCGATTCGCATCCTGCAGAGCGGCGTTTATGATTTTTGCAGGTATATTCTATTCCGTCAGTTATATATTTAATGTAATCCATATTCATCACCTTATTCTCTCGTATTCTGGAAATTGCGATACTGTTCCAGTATGATCTTGCGGAAGCAGGAAGTGATAATGCACGTCAAGACCCCGACAATGATCACAAACAGCATTGCCGGCAGAAAGACAGCCAGCAGTTCGTTGATCTTTGTTCCGTTTATATCAATGATCTCTGGCTTCAGAGAGCCTTCCAGGGTCTTATTTATTTCAATAACAGAACCGGGGATCAGCTTTATGACATTCAGTTCATAGAAAGAGAGAAACGAAGTCAGAAGCAAAGGCACAAAACTGCCCAGTACCGTAACAAGTGACATGAATATCGAAAATATCAAGGAGCAGTACTGTACGCTAAGCAGTATCGGTAAAACAAAGAGAATGCTTCCTCCAACACCCATTGTGGATGTTGTGACTATGGCTGATACAACAATACTTATCCCGATCATCCATTTAAGAGAGCTTCCTGTGCCCTCTTTTCTTTTGACAATCATCATCTCCGCTATAGAAACAAGCAGCAAAACTAAAGATATGGCTACAAAAGCAAAGCCCGCACTAAGTTCCGGAACATTGAAATACACGATCAAAGACAAACCCGTCAGAAACAGCTGAAGGATAAAAAAGAACTTCACGCTTACAAGATTTGCCGAATGCTCAATCGTACCAAAAAGGCCTACTTTGCCCTTTTGCATCATTAAATTTGAGATCAAGATGATATCTCCCTTCTATATGTATCAATGTCATTAAGTGACTACTTTCCGACTGTTTTTTAAGCATGCCTATAATCAGGAATTTGCATTACTCATAGTCAATACGTTCAAGTTTAAATATAACCGACCTAATGCCATCGGAACACCAGGCGATCATTTCTCGCTTTTTTACTCAAATATTATTTCTTATCTCCAAACAAGAGTCCTGAAATACCGTTTACTAGCTTCTTGCCTGTAGAGCTCTCTGTATCAAAGCCTGGTCTGAAGATATATTCCATAGTTACATAGAAGGCTCTCATGATCTTATCTCTGAATTCTGCTTTAAGATCTGTTTCGCTCTTCTTTTTGTTCTTGTTCTTGAATTCTTCATAGTAGTCAAAGAGGAAATCATGCCAGTCAGGTCCTAGCAGTTTTGTGCTGTAGTTGTCTTCAAACTTGTTGATACCTGTACAGACATCTTCCGGAATATCCATGTAGTAATACTTCACAAGACTCTTTGTTTCTTCATGGTATTCCCTCATCTTTTTGATTTCTTTATCATTCAGCTTATCTATATTGGCAAAGTAATTCTCATACAGATGCACATATCTGTTATAGATACCACGTAAGATTGTTGTTAATTCTTCTTTTTCGGCAGTTTCTTCATGTAAGATCTGTTTGATTCTTTTGTTGTCTAGTTCGATCATGTGTGTTGGTATATACAAATTAGGCTCATCCAGCTGAGTGTAATCTGTATACATCTCCTTTCTCTTCCGGGTTTGTATCGGTCCGGAGCACCGAGTAGAATTGAGATCGTGAATGCGTACCTGTATCTAATGTTTTTGTAGCTTTG
>JAFZQG010000013.1 GCA_017550145.1 Erysipelotrichaceae bacterium
AGGAGAATTTCGAACAGATCCCTGATGAATTATATAAGGCTGCGAAAGTCGATGGTACGAGTGATTTTAAATATCTGTGGAAAGTCATGATTCCGATCTGTCGTCCGACAATCATTACGGTTCTCATATTGAAAGTAATCGAATGCTGGAACTCTTATGTCTGGCCGCGTCTGATCACCGATGATGAAAACTATTATCTGGTTTCCAACGGCATTCAGACGATCAGAGAATCAGGTTTCGGCAGAGAGAATATTCCGGCAATGATGGCGGCGGTTGTTGTAATTTCCGTTCCTCTGATCGTGATCTTCTTAATCTATCACAAGAAGATCATGGAAGGAGTCTCAAGAGGAGGCACCAAGGGATGAAGAAGATCATTAAACTCATTCTTGTGTTTATGAGTATTATTACTCTGTGCGGCTGCCATGGCCAGAAGGAAAGCAGAGAATTCATCGTTACCGATTCTTTTGATCTGTCTAAAAACTATGAGATCAGTTTCTGGGCCAAGAACGATACCAATATCAATCAGGTCAATGTCTATAAGAAGGCGATCAGCGATTTTGAAGCGATCTATCCGAATATCACGGTCAATCTGAAACTGTATACCGATTATTCCCGTATCTATAACGATGTCATAACCAATATTGCGACCGATACCACTCCGAATGTCTGTATCACTTATCCCGATCATATCGCGACCTATATGACAGGAAACAATACGGTCGTTGAACTGGATGAACTGATGAATGATGAAAAATACGGACTGGGCGGAAGTGAAGTAAGATTCGATGCACCTAAAAAAGACGAAATGGTTGAAGCTTTCATGAATGAGTGTATGATCGCTGATCATTATTATGCGATGCCGTTCATGCGTTCTACCGAAGCACTATATATCAATAAGACCTATGTGGAGAAACTTGGCTATGAGATACCCGATGTCCTGACCTGGGACTTTATCTGGGAAGTTTCGGAAAAGGCTACCGAAAAGGACAGTGAAGGTAATTATCTGATAAACAATCAGAAGATCATGATTCCGTTTATCTATAAATCTACGGATAATATGATGATCTCGATGCTGAAGCAGCTAAATGCACCGTATTCCGATGAGAATGGAAACATTCTGATATTCAATGATATCTGCAAAGAGATACTGAAAGAGATAGGAAGTCACGTGAAGAGCGGAGCTTTCTCAACCTTCAAAATTTCCTCATATCCGGCCAACTTCTTAAATGCCGGCCAGTGTATCTTTGCGCTTGACTCAACAGCCGGAGCAACCTGGATGGGCTCTAATGCGCCATTAGTGGATATACCGAAGGATAAGCTGGTAGACTTTGAAACAGTCGTCAGACCGATCCCGCAGTATGATACATCTGATATCAAAATGATTTCTCAGGGTCCTTCATTATGTATCTTCAATAAGGAAGACAGCAATGAAGTCTTGGCTTCCTGGCTTTTTGTCCAGTATCTGTTAAGCAATGATACGCAGATCGGCTACGCCAAGACCGAAGGGTATATTCCGGTAACACTAAAAGCTCAGAACTCTGATGAGTATAGAGATTATATAAACAGGAGCGGTGAAGATAACAGTACCTATTACAGTATCAAGATCGATGCGTCGAAACTGCTGGTTGATAATATCGATAATACCTTTGTAACGGCAGTATTCAACGGTTCCGCATCTTTGAGAGATGCGGCCGGTAATCTGATTGAAAGCACCTGTAAAGCGGTAAGAAGAAACGAAACGATCGATGATGCGTTTATTAAAGATCTCTATGAGAAGACCTCATCACTGTATCATCTGGATCAGAGTAAGGCGGTTATCGTAGGATCTGATCTGGGACCTTTGCCTCTGACGGCTAAGATCTTAATCGGAGCGATCGGTTTTGCCTGGTTATGTATCGGTATTTATGCGCTTGCGGAAAGAGGAAAACATTAAACAAAGTACCGGCATGGTGCTATTATAGAATTGTTCCAACGGACAAGTGGAGGAAGAACAAAATGAAAAAATTACTGGTGTTGTTATTGGGAATCATGATGGTTTTAAGCCTCACAGCCTGCAAGAAGCAGAGTGAACCTGAACCACAGCCGGAACCAGAGCCTGTAGATGATGTGATCAGCTACAGCGAATATGCTGCTTTACCGACTGACGGTTCCGCAACCGTTGTCATCAATGCCTATGTACAGGCTGTTCAGTCTTACTGGGATGGCGGAGCCACTTTCTATCTTCAGGACAAGGACGGAGCTTATCTGGCTTATGCCGCAAAGGTCGATGAAGCTGACTATGCCAAACTCGTATCTTCAACTGATTATTCTGCCGGCTGGACCGGTTTAGCAAACGGTATGAAGGTTAGAGTTGAAGGAACTAAATCTGAATGGTCAGGTGAAGTTGAGATCGTTGATGGTGTAGTTACCCTGATTGATGATGGTGATAAATGGCTTTCTGAAGCATATGACATCACTGCCGCCTTACCTACAGATCCTGCTGAATTCATGAACCGCAGAGTCAAGATGAGCGATATGACTGTCGTTGCTGCAAATGATGAAGGTGCTGCCTTCTTATACAGCTGGGACGGTTCCGGAGAACCTGGAAGCGACTTATATTTCAATGTTGAAAAAGATGACATGACTTATACGTTCGTTGTAGAGTCTTATCTGTGCTATGACGGCTCTGAAGCATACGAAGCTGTTGAAGCTCTGCAGGTAGGACAGACCGTCGATCTGGAGGGATTCCTGTACTGGTACGAAGGCCCTCAGCCACACATTGTTTCGGTTACAGTTAAATAACTTTAACACTAAAGGAAGAAGTAAAATTCTTCCTTTTTTAATGCAAATCTTATTTAAAAACTCATGAAAAACCTTATAATATAGATGTAGTCATAAATAGGAGGAAAAATTTAATTATGGCAGTAAAAGTTGCAATTAATGGCTTCGGACGTATCGGTAGATTAGCTTTCCGTCAGATGTTCGGTGCTGAGGGTTATGAAGTTGTTGCGATCAACGATTTAACAAGCCCTAAAATGTTAGCAAACTTATTAAAGTATGACTCTGCTCAGGGTGGATACTGCGGTAAGTTCGGCGAAAATCTTCACACAGTTTCTTCAAAAGAACCTGAAATGGAAGAAGATGGCAAGACTGTAAAGGTTCCTGGTTCCATCACTGTTGATGGCAAGGAAATCACAATCTATGCTAAACCAAACGCAGCAGATTTACCTTGGGGTGAATTAAATGTAGATGTAGTTCTTGAATGTACAGGTTTCTATACTTCAAAGGCTAAGGCACAGGCTCACATCGATGCCGGTGCTAAGAAGGTAGTTATTTCTGCTCCTGCAGGCAACGATCTTCCAACCATCGTTTACAATGTTAACCATCAGACATTAACTAAAGAAGACACAATCATCTCCGCTGCTTCTTGTACAACAAACTGTCTGGCACCTATGACTCAGGCTCTGAACGACTATGCTCCGATCCAGTCAGGTATCATGACAACTGTCCATGCATACACAGGCGACCAGATGATCCTCGATGGACCTCACAGAAAAGGTGACCTCCAGAGAGCTAGAGCTGGTGCTGCTAACATCGTTCCTAACTCAACAGGCGCTGCCAAGGCTATCGGTTTAGTTATTCCTGAACTCAATGGCAAGCTCATCGGTGCTGCACAGAGAGTTCCTACTGTTACCGGTTCTACAACCATCCTTCACGCTGTAGTTAAGGGTGAAAACGTTACTGTTGAAGGTATCAACGAAGCTATGAAGGCTCATGCTAACGAATCATTCGGTTACACAACTGAAAAACTGGTTTCTTCTGATATTATCGGTATGAGATTCGGTTCATTATTCGATGCTAACCAGACAATGGTTTCCGATATGGGCGATGGCAAATATCTGGTACAGGTTGTTTCTTGGTACGACAACGAGAACTCTTACACATCACAGATGGTAAGAACAATCAAGTACTTCGCTGAATTAGGCTAAAAAGTACTGTAAGTTAATAGCTTTATAACTTTAACAGAAGAGCACATGTTTCTAAAAAACATGTGCTTTTTGTATTCACTAAACAGAACAAATGAATGGTAATCTGATCGGTGTGGTACTATTAAACTGAAATAGCACTGTTTTTAATGAAACAGAACAAAACGGACTACATAATGAAAATAAACCTGAAATACACAAAGAAAAGCCCGGCTACGCTGAAGGACCTTCAGAAGATCTTTTTCTGTGCGACTGATCATGACCGTGTAAAATATCTGGAGGAGATCTCTTCTGATCTTTTCGATCTGCAGAACAATATCGCGATATGGTATAACGATCAGAACAGCACTCACATGAACGGCGAAGAACTTGAGGAACATTTCGCTGATCTTTCAGAGATGGTACTTTTTGTCATTCCGGTGACAAGCGAGTTTCTCAAAAATGATGACCTGCTCTGCAGAGACGAATTCAACTATGCGGTAAACAGAAAAATACCTATACTGCCTCTGCTTGAAGAACAGGGACTGGAGATGCTTTTCAATGAGACCTGCGGCAATCTGCAGATCCTCAACAAGCACGATCATGATCCGACGGCTCTGCCTTTCAAAGATAAACTGAAACTGTTTCTGGATACGGTCTTACTGAAAGATGAGATGATCAGAAAAATCAGATCGGCTTTTGCGGCCTACATCTTCTTAAGCTACCGCAAGAAGGATAGACACTACGCTCAGGAAGTCATGAAACTGATCCATAGCGATCCTTTCACCCGCGATATTGCGATATGGTACGATGAGTTTCTTACTCCTGGCGAGGATTTCAATGAGTCGATCAAGGAAGCTTTCGAAAAAAGCGGTCTTTTCTCAATGGTCGTTACACCAAACCTGCTGGAAAAACCTAACTATGTAATGACGACCGAATATCCGATGGCATGCGATGCAAACAAAAAGATCCTGCCGATCGTTGCTGCTGATATTGACAGAGATGCTTTGAAGAAAGACTATCCCGGCATACCTGAACCGATCGAAGCCAAAGAAGGAAATGCCGATATCATCGGAAGTCTGATTAAAGAAGCCATGGACATTAAGAAAAATGATGATCCATTGCACAAGTTTTTCATCGGACTGGCTTATCTTTCCGGCATCGATATGGAGACCGATCATGAAAAAGCCAGGACACTGATCACAGATGCCGCCGAAGGCGGTATCGAAGAAGCATACACGAAACTGGTGACTATGTATGAGGCCGGCCAGGGTGTAAACAGGGATTACGAACAAAGTGCAAAATGGCAGGAAAAATATGCAGATCTGTTGGAGAAGAAACTTAATGATGAAGACTCTGACGATGATCTGCGTTTCAGGTATATCAAGGCTACGAACAAGGCGGCAGATAAATGGAGATTTCTGCTGCGCTTTGACCGCGTTTGGCTGCTGTTAGAAAAGATGATGTCTCTTGATATTTCGGATATGAGCAACCATGAGAAGATCGCACTGGCTGAGTCTTTCCAGTATGCCGCAGAAATAGCCAATTATCAGAAAGACTATCCGAGAGCCAGAGCGTTCCTTGAAAGGATGCTGGAGATCTCTGAAAGTTTCATTACTTCCTTTAAAGAGATCGAACAGGAAAATAAAGGATCGTCATTTAACAGCGACCTGCTTAACACCATTTATAAAGCTACAGGTCTGAACATTCTGGGTGATATCGAAACAAGCGAAAAGAATTGGGAGGAAGCGATAAAGTCCTATGAAGAAGCCGAACCTCTGATAAGGAAAGTTTTTGCCAGGGATCCCTCTAAAAACGCGGATACTGCCAGAACATTAGCAGGGCTTTACGGGAAATTAGCTGAAGCATATTATATGTCGGATAAGACATCAAAAGAATGTCTGCAGAAAGCCGAAAGGAAATGCCGTGAAGGACTGCTTTTCATGCAGGGAGTAAAGAATCAGAATGGAGCATTTACACAGGGACCTTATGCGTACAAGATGTATAAGACCCTGATAGAGATCTATAAACAGGAGAAGAACTATTTTGCAGCACAGAAAACCGCCGAAGAACTGTTGGCTCTGGCCGAAAAGGAAAATGAAGATCTGAAAAGTATCAATTCCGCAAGATTTCTGGCTTTTGCCCACGCCTGTCTGGGTTCGATTGCTGAAGAGCGCAAGGACTATGTCACTGCTGAGAAAGAGATCCGCGCAACTGCTGATATCGAAAACGCTCTGACATCGAAGATAGGAATCAAAGAAACCCAAAAGCAATTGTTAGTCTACTATCAGACACTGCTAAAATACGCGAAAGAAAGAAAAGATGACAAGGCAGCCGCATTCTATTCCGACTATATCAGATACATCCGCTCACAGCTGGCTATATATTATTACAGGAAAGCGGAAAAAGGAGACAAGCAGGCAGCTGCCAAAGCATATGAACTTTATCTGAAGCTGCATGAAGATTATCCAGAGCACGATTATGGCAAGAATGCTGCTTATGTAAAGAATCATTTTATTAAATAACAGGAATAAAATTTCTGTTACGTATGATAAGAAGCGCTTTATCAGGATAACAGATAATCGATCAGAAGAAGGATCCTCTCATGAAAATGGGAGGATTTATTTATATTTTTGATTTCTGTTATCATTAAATATAGATATTGTTTAGTATATTTTGGAGGAACGCGATGAAAAATAAAGGGAAAGGAATAATACTGGTAGTGATCATGTTTTTATCATTTCTTACAGGTTGTTCATCAACGTTAAAGAGTAATCCCAATACCGGATTAAATGACGTGGATATAAGCACAAGCGTCAAGACCGGTAAGAATAAGCAGGGCAATACCGTTTATGATGTCGTAACGACAGTAACAAACAACTCTGATAAGGAGATCATGGAAGTTAAATTCGTACTGTCTTTCCAGGATAAGAGCGGTAATGAACTGTTCAGTTTCACTTTCAGCTGGAATGGTGAGAACAAACCGTTACTGAAAGGCGAAAAGGGCACATCGGAGATTTCTTTCCAGCATCAGGAAAAAGCCGAAAGACTTTCGGCCACAATAGTCGAAGTCAAAGACAGTACCGAGATGCCGCCTTTACATGTACCTCAGAAGGGTGAATATCTGTATCAGGCCCTCAACAATGAACATATAAACAATCTCGATAATGAACTTCCGGTAAAGATCGAAGGTGTCATTGACCATATGGGCGCTAGAGAAATAGCCGAAGTTACCGATGAAGAAACGATCAGGGAACTGGTAAATGAGTTTAAACTTATCAAGATCGGAAACGAAACAAATACTTTCGTAACCGATAACTATAACGGCGTAGGATTCACATTTGCCGATGGCAGTGAATACTACATGAGCCTGAATCTTACCACACTTGAGGTCAGGATCTACGGTAAGGAACACTTATACGAACTGGATAATTTCGGTCCGTTCTGGAATCATATCAAGGAACTGGCAGAATATCCTGCAGAATAAGTTATGAAGCGGAGTCATCCGCTTTTTTTAAATCTCTAAGAAGACTATAATTAGACGTTGGGTGAAGAATATGTTTGAATATCTGAAAAAGCTCGATAAGAAATACGAAGATAATGCCTTATGGCAGTTCATAAAATTCAATATGGTGGGATCCAGCGTTTCGCTGCTGCAGCTCTTACTGGCGAATATATTGCCGATATTCTTTGATTCATTTAATGTAAAACTGCCTCTCTTCCTAAGAGGGATCTTCTCAACATCGACATTAAGCAATCTCAGCGATAAATATGTGATCGACGGTGTTGTGACCTGGGGTTATGTATTACCGTTTTTTCTTTCCAATTTTCTGGCCAACATCTACGGTTTCTATATGAATATGAAGACGATCTTCAAAGGCAAGGCCAACGCGAAGAATATTACGATATATTTAATTACGATCACGATCCTGATCCTTTTTACGACCTGGATCCAGGGTGTCATAAACGCTGCCTTAAGCAACGGACCGTTAAGTATTCTATCAAGGACTATAGCGGCAACTGTTGCCGGTCTTATTCAGGTGGCGATCCTGTTTCCTTTCGAGAAATATGTGTTATTTAAGGAGAAGTAAACAATGTGTACATTAACAATAATCGTTCCGGTCTATAACGGTGAAAAATCATTAAAAAGATGTGTTGAAAGTATTCTGGCTCAGGACTACAAGGATTTTGAAGCACTGTTAATCGATGATGGCAGCAAGGATGATTCGTATAAGATCATGTCTGAATTTGCCAAGGAAGATGAAAGAATCATCCCAATCCATAAGGAAAACGGAGGAGTATCTTCGACACGTAATTTAGGTCTGGAAAAAGCCAGAGGCAAGTATATTCAGTTTATTGACGTGGATGACTGGCTTCCTTTTGATTCAGCAAAACTGATGGTCAGAGCCATGGAAGAGAATAAGGCCGATATGGTTATCGGCGATTTCTATAGGGTGGTCGATGATAAGATCTCCAAGAAAGGTTCGATCAGGGAAGGCGGAATGATTACCCGCAATCTCTTTGCGGATAAGATGATGATTACACCGGCTGATTTCTATTACGGTGCTTTATGGAATAAACTCTACCGTAAAGAGATTATTGATAAATATAAGATAAGGATGGATGAGAATATCAGCTATTGTGAAGATACGATCTTCAATCTGGAATATCTGCTGCATGCCAATCTGATATATGTTCTGAAGTCCCCGGTCTATTACTATGTCAAGACCGAAGGCTCACTGGTCGAACAGAATCTCAATATCGAGAATACGGTCAGGATGAAGACCAGTGTCATCAGATACTACAACGATTTCTATAAGAACATCATGGATGAGGATGACTATGAAGAGCGTAAGCTGATCATCTATGGTTATTTATTAGCTGTCAGTACCGATGCCTTTGCCTTGCCGTTTATCGATAAGGCCAAGAAACTCGGTGATGAGACAGGCGGAAAAGTATATCTGAGTGATGAACTGGCTGATTCGGAACTTGTCTTCAGTTATCTGTGTAACAATATGTTCAATCAGTTATTAAATGCCATTGGTGAACAGAACAAAGTAGACAGTACCGGCATCAGAATCCTGTATTATTTATATAAGAGTAAAGAGAAATGTTCATCGGAAGAGATAGCCAGAGTCTGCGGATTAAATGGTCCGTTATGTCTCATGCATCTGACGAAACTGGTTGCTTCAGGATGTGTGAAGATCAGTGAAGTCAATCTCTTTGATGAAAACAAGGTCCTGTATGAATATATACCGGGCAAATATGACGAACTATTCGTTAAAGCGGAAGAAGATTATGAAAGAATCTGCTTTGACGGTCTTAATAACGATGATAAGGAAAAGTTCAGGGAAATGCGTAAGATAATCTTTTCCAATATCCGTAAAACACTGCTGAAGTAAAAGGAGGATCTATGAAGTTTAGTTTCATTAAGGAATTAAGTCCACATCTCAAAGGACAGAGTGAAGAAAACGGTATAAGCGTAAGTTCTTCGATCCGTGTTGAATATAACGAAAAAACGGAAAGCTATATCTGTCATTTCAATTCAAACATTCAGAATAACGGAGATGAAAGAATCATGGCTGTTTCATTTAAGACCGAATTCTTCAATAAAGATGATGAATGCATCAGTACCTACAATCATGATTATCACGGTATCTCTTGCCCGATCTATCCGGGAAACAGTGTCAGTTTCGAACACGGTTTCCAGGAAAAGATGGGCAGCAGACCTGTCAGAATATCTATAACTATCACGAGTATAAAGAACGAACTTGAAGAACCTCCGGTTCATCTGCCGCAGCAGGGCGAATATCTTTATCAGTGCATTAATGATGAATATGTAAACAATATCCTTAATAATAAGCCTGTCGAAATCAACGTCGGTCTATCCATGAATATTTCAATGGCTTTCCAGAAGACTGACGATAAGGAATTCATTGACAGATTCGTTGAGGAATTTGTGAAAGTCAGATTCTCCGGCGAGGCCGGGGTGTTTATGACTGACAGTTCCAATGGCGTATACTTTACTTTTGCGGATGGACATAAAGCCGGTTTCGGGATGATCAGATCCGCATATGAAATGAGAGTCCATAACCGTGAATTCCTTTTCCAGCTGGCAGATTGTGAAGGGATGTTTATGATGATGCGGTCTCTGTTCAACTTCAGACGATAGTATAATAATAATAATATGAAAATTTCAAGCCGATTACTGATGATAATGATCCTGTCGACGATGTTTATTCTGACCCTGATCGGGGGCATCTCTTTAAACGTGTCTAAAAAGGAGAAACCGGATAATGAACCGGTAATCGTCAATCCGGAAAACAAGAAGATCCCTTCATCATTCAAAGGAACGATTAGTGATGATTACAGTGTTCCTCAAGAAGTCATGGATGTGATCACATCATATATGGATGCGTATTACACAAGCCTTTATACACTTGAAACAGTTGATACAACGGGAATGTTTTCAAGTGATCTGGAAGGCACGATATCCGATCAGGCCATAAAACTCTTGATCGATTCCAGAAAACTCCATGATTTTGATTTTTCTTTGAAAGCTGCTCATTATGATCTGCGTGTCAGTGACTATGAACAGAATGGAAACAGATACAGAGTCGATATCCTGGAAGATGATTACTTCAGTTTTGCCTTCCTGAACGGAATCGAATCTTCAGTCTATGATATCGAAAACTATTTTGTGATCGAGAATACGGATGGTGTCTATAAGATCGCTTCATTGGATAAGGTTCAGGGCTACTACATGTGTATTCATGATGAAGCCGATACGGTTTCAAAAGCAGCCGAGATCCATGATTACTATCTGAAAGAGCTGAAGGATATGCTCGCATACAATAATGAGATCCTTAAGGTCAAAGCCGCCAATAAGTCATATGTTGCTTCCAAGTCATCCAGAACACCATATAACAGGGAAGCTGCTCTAGCTTATGCCGATCAGTATTACCATAAACGTAATCCTGAATGGTATAACTTCTCCGATGAAGGCGGTAACTGTCAGAACTATGCTTCACAGTGTATGTTAAAGGGCAATATTGCCATGGACTACTATGGTGAGGAACAGTGGAAGTGCTATATCGAAGATCCTGATTATGATCCGGAAGTAAATGAAGAAGAAACAGCTAATGGCCGATCAAGGTCATGGGTAAATGTCGGATATTTCTATGATTATGCCAAATACAACGAGGGACAGGGCCTGGTAGCGGAGACCAATGTCAATCTCTACTATGCCGAACCGGGCGATATCATTCTGGTCGGAAACGGAGGCGTAAGCCATACCGTCATTGTTTCCAAGGTGGTTGATGGCCATATTCTGGTCAATTCCAACAGTATCGATATGAAGGATTATCCTGTTGAAGCATATACCTATCTGAATATAATTCTGATTAAAATACTGGGTTCAAATTAAGGCGAATGATTCGCCTTTTTTGATGGAGTGATAATTTTGTGCCAATGTTTAGCACTCTTATTGACTGAGTGCTATAAATAGGTATAATAGAGTAGTGTAAGGAGGAAAATCAAGAATGATTAAACCATTATATAACAATGTATTATTGAAAAAGGTCGAAGCTTCCAATGAGACCGAAAGTGGTATTATCATTTCCCAGAAAGAAGAAAATGAGGAATATGCCATCGTTGAGGCCGTAAGCGGATGTAAGGAGATCAAAGTAAACGATAAGGTATATGAAATGCCTTTAAAGAAAGGTGATAAAGTCATGTACAAGAAGTATTCCGGAACCGATGTCAAAGACGGTGAAAAGGAATATATTCTTATCAAAGCCGAAGATATTTTGGCAATAGTAGAGTAGGAGGCTTATTATGGCAAAGATAGTTAAGTATTCAAAGGATGCCAGAGAATCCGTCTTAAAAGGTGTTGATACCCTGGCTGATGCAGTTAGAATTACCTTAGGTCCGAAGGGCAGAAATGTCATTCTGGATAAGGGTTACGGTTCACCGATGATCGTTAACGATGGTGTTACGATCGCCAAAGAGATCGAGCTGGAAGACACTTTTGAAAATATGGGTGCGAAGATGATCTATGAAGTCGCCAACCATACAAATGATTCAGCAGGTGACGGAACAACGACCGCTACCTTACTGGCTCAGTCCATGATCCATTCCGGTCTGGATGCTGTTGAAAAAGGTGCCAATCCGGTCTTATTAAGAGAAGGTATCGAACTGGCTTCCAAGAAAGTTTCCGAAAAGTTACTGGATAACGCCAGAAAGATCGATTCTTCAGCTGAGATCGCCAATGTTGCAGCTATTTCCTCAGGTTCTGAAGAAGTAGGCAAGATCGTTTCCGAAGCTATGGAAAAAGTCGGCAAGAACGGCGTCATCAACGTTGATGAATCCAAAGGTTTTGATACATCTTTGGAAGTAACTGAAGGTTTAAGATATGACAAGGGTTATATTTCACCTTATATGGTTACCGATAGAGAAAAGATGCAGGTCGAAATGGAAAATCCTGCTATCCTGGTAACCGATCAGAAGATCTCGACTATTCAGGATGTATTACCGATTCTTGAACAGATCGTTCAGGCCAACAAGCCGTTACTGATCATTGCGGAAGATCTAGAAAACGAAGTTGTTTCAACATTGATCGTCAATAAACTCAGAGGTACATTCAATGTCGTCGCTACCAAAGCTCCGGGCTTCGGTGACAACCAGAAGGCTAACCTCCAGGATATCGCCGTATTAACCGGTTCAACATTCGTATCCAAGGATCTGGGTATGCAGCTCAAGGATATGACCATGAAGGATCTGGGTTCAGCCAAGAGAGTTATCGTTGAAAAAGATAACACCACCATCATCGATGGTACAGGTTCCAAGAAAGCCTTCAAGGAAAGAATCTCCGAGATCGAGAACATGATCGAAAGAACCACTTCCGATTATGACAAGAAGAATCTCAAAGAAAGACTTGCCAAGTTAACCAACGGTGTAGCTGTCATTAAAGTGGGTGCTACAACCGAAACCGAACTGAAGGAAAAGAAATTAAGAATCGAAGATGCCCTCAACGCAACCAAGGCCGCGATCGAAGAAGGTATCGTAACCGGTGGCGGCTGTGCCTTAATGAGCATCTACAAGGATCTCAAGGATAAGGTTACGGCTGAAGATCCTGATGTCCAGAAGGGTATCGCCATTGTCTTCAAGGCTCTTTCTCAGCCTCTGTATCAGATCGCCGAGAATGCCGGACATAGCGGCAAGGATATCGTTGACAAGCAGTTAACCCAGAAGAACAACGTCGGCTTCGATGCCAAGAGCGGTGAATGGGTTGATATGTACAAAGCCGGTATCGTCGATCCATGCAAAGTCACTAGATCAGCCTTACTGAATGCCGCTTCCATCGCCGGACTGATGATCACTACCGAAGCAGCTGTAGGTACGATCAAAGAACCGGAACCTGCAATGCCTGCAGGTGGTATGGGCGGAATGTACTAAAAATTTCCGATAAATAATAACGAAGAGTTCTCCTCTAACAGGAGAACTTTTTTAATATGATGCCTGTGTTTCATCTTGTTGAATAATTATAATCCGTCATAAACCAGCGATCTAAAACAAAGTTATAATAAAGATAAGGAGATCATGCATATGAAGAAGAAAATTCTGATTATAATAATTCTTTCGATCCTGTTAAGCATCACGGGGTGTTCAGGCAAGGAAACAGACAAGCCGGAAGATAATTCTGGCAAGATCCCTTCCGGGAACTGGGTCATCCGTTATTTCGGGGATGAAAACGGCAATTATGTTGAAGAGCTAAACATGACCGATACTTACTATCTGGGAAAGTTCAGCTATATCGAATACAACATCCTCACCTACGGCAGAATGGTATACTTTATACTTGATGAAAACGGCAAAGGTACTTTTACCGATTCCTGGGATGAAACACAGGAAGTAAGTTTCGATCAGGATAAGATCGTGTTTGCGGACGGCTATGAAGCCCCTTATACCAGGAACGGCGATTTCCTGTGGTTCCAGGAAGAGTATCAGGAATATTACAGTGTGATGGAAAATGTTTCGGATGAACTTCTGACAAAGATCAAAGACGGCGCTTTCGACTGCGTTGAACTGAATAAGGCAAAAGTCGGTGATCTGGTCGCTCTGGGTACTTTTGATACCTGGTCATATAACGAAAAGACCGAGCCTTTGAAATGGCGTGTATTGGACAAGGACGGTGACAACATCCTCATTCTGTGTGAACAGCTGATCGATGTTTTTGCCTATAATACGAATCCGAATCAGCAGGATCTTGATAAGGTAACCTGGGAGAACTCATCCTTAAGAAAATTCCTTAACGATCCTGATGGTTTTCTGCTTATGTTTACCGACGAAGAGATCGCCAGGATGCAGACGACGCATCTGGAAAACAAGGCAGCTAACACAGAGCTGATGAAATACTGGGGAGATTTTGTCGATGATCCGAATATTGATGAGATTCCAAACTATTCCTCCATGGCCGTGCAGGATCTGCCGGATGATCCGGACACTGACGACAAGGTCTTCCTGCTCTCCTTCCAGGAAGTTGAGAAGTATTTTGGAGATGCAAGCGACACCTACCAGGGCAGCGGCGGCTATCCGTTTGATTCAATGCCTTACAATCCTAAGTGGATCGCTTATATAACCCAGGCTGTTGAATACGATGCCACAGTCGGTTTCGGTATGTATGATTTCAATACCTATGGCGGTGCCTGGATGACACGGACTTTATCGACCGACCACCACGATGAAAAGATGGTCACCTACATCACCGGTCAGGGACAGGTGTATTGTTACTTCACCTATATTCCAATGTTTATCAGACCGGCCATGTGGATCAGGACAAACTGATATCAATTAATTAATTCAGTATCTGAAAGGCTTCGTTTATATCGCTGAATACGAAGCCTTTTTTTATTTTCCTGCGGTAAAATAAATATATCGAAAAAGGAGGAATATCATATGCCCGGACCAGGAGGATTAGGACCCAGAGGGTTTCTGACCGATGAAGAAAAACAGAATGTTCCAAAAGTAAGCAAGGAACTGATTTTCAGGATACTCAAATATCTGATGCCTTACTGGTTTCAGCTTCTGCTGGTCTTTGCGATCATCATTCTTTCTTCTGTTTTAGGTTTACTTCCTTCATTGATTACCGCCAAGATCATCGATGAAGCGATCCTGGGCAAGGATTTTGAATTACTTATAAAACTGGTAATTCTGGCAATTATAACCTTAGCCGTTTCCAATATCGTCGGTGTTATGGAATCATTCATCAACAGCTGGGTGTCACAGCGTATCGTCTATGATATGAAGAACCAGATGTTTCAGCATCTGCAGACGATGCCGCATTCTTTCTTCACATCTGAGAAACAGGGTGATATCATCACCAGAATGAATTCCGATATCTCCGGTGTGGCAACAGTCATCAGTTCGATTCTGACGAATATCATATCCAATGTCTGTACAGTTATTACGACGATCGTTGCTTTGTTCAATATCGATGCCAAACTGTCTCTGATCGGTATCCTGGTCATTCCTTTACTGGTTTTGCCGACCAAGTCTGCCGGCAAGAACCGCTGGCAGCTCTTATCACAATCCAGAGCCAAGGATGATGAACTGAACGATGTGATCAATGAATCGTTATCCGTATCCGGATCCTTGCTGATCAAACTGTTCACCCAGGAAGAAAACATCAACAAGAAGTTTGACAATATAAACAAGGAAGTCATCGCACTGTCCGTTAAAGAATCAAGAGCCGGATCATGGTTCAGAGTCGTTATGGGCATTTTCACTAATCTCGGACCGTTACTTATCTATCTGGCTGGCGGTTATCTGATCATTAAAATGAATGATACGGCCATCACCGTCGGTACGATCACCGCGACCGTCAATATGATTAACAGATTATACAGACCGGTCGAATCACTGTTAAATGTTTCTGTCGATCTGACCAGATCCATGGCTTTGTTCACCAGAATCTTTACTTATCTGGATATGGAACCGGAAGTCAAAAACAGAAAGATCGTTCTTAAACCTTCTTTCGATAAGAAGACAGATATCAAATATGACAATGTAGAATTCTATTATTCCAAGGATGTTCCTTTGATCAAGAATCTGTCTTTCAAGGTTCCTTCGGGAAAAATGTATGCGATCGTCGGTCCTTCCGGATCAGGCAAATCTACGGTAGTTAACCTCTTGCCGCGTTTATATGATGTTAAAGACGGAGCCGTCAAGATCAATGATTTCGATGTCAGAGATCTGGATCTGACATATCTTCGTTCCAATATCGGTATGGTCACTCAGGAAGCCTACATGTTCAACGGAACGATCAAAGAGAACCTCTTATTCGCCAAAGCCGATGCGACCATGGAAGAACTGGAGAACGCCTGCAAGATCGCCAATATCCATGATTTCATCGTCAGCCAGCCTGACGGATATGATACACAGGTAGGCAACAGAGGCCTGAAACTGTCTGGTGGTGAGAAGCAGCGTCTTTCGATTGCCAGAGTCATCCTTAAGGATCCGAAGATCCTGATTCTGGATGAAGCTACTTCGGCTCTGGATTCGATTTCCGAGAGTTCGATTCAGAATGCCTTGGATGTCTTGATGAAGGGCAGGACCTCAATCGTCATCGCTCACAGACTTTCAACAATTCTGCAGGCTGATCGTATCCTGGTTATTTCTGATGGCCGGATCGTCGAAGAGGGCGAGCACGATGAACTGATCGCCATGAACGGCGTCTATAAGCAGCTTTATGAAACACAGTTCAGAAAAGTCATTGAAATGGAGAATTCCAAGTAATTGAAAACGTTTACATCAAAAATTTTCATATATTTTCATGAAATGTAAATAAATTTCACACAAATTTCACAATTGTGATATATATTAATACTGTAAAAAGTTTTTCATTTTAAATCCTTTTAGAGTTAAAGACAATAGGACCGTTGAGTCCTATTTTCTTTTATGTATAATTATAGATGTGTGGCCCCATAGTCTAATGGATCAAACAATCCCCTCCTAAGGGATAGTTACAGGTTCGATTCCTGTTGGGGCCGCCAGCAAGTTATTCAGGCAGCGTCAGGCTGTTTTTTATATTCATAGAGGCATTATAATTAAGTAAAGATGGCTAAAGTAAACAGAAATCTGAAGATCGAAAAACTCAAAGGCGGTCTTAGTGAGAAGGAATGTGTTAAGATCGATGAGTTTTTTAGTAAGCTCAATGAGACGATAAATCTTTCCTTACTTAACAGCACCTTACTTAATGAACATTTCATCGACGGATTTGAATATTATCTTGAGAAGGGCAAGAGTATCGATCAGATCTGTAAGATCCTGGATATAAAGAATCTTGGTACTTTCTACAGTGAAAATCAGAATCAGTACTATTCACTCGATAATGCGGCAATCGTCTATCCTTTAGGCATGAAATTCGGTCAGATGCCGATGTTCAGGCTGGCAGTCGAACTGAAAGAAGAGGTTGAACCTTCGTTATTACAGCTGGCTCTGGATTTCACGATCAAACGTTTTCCGACTTTCTCTGCTGTTATAAAAAACGGTTTCTTCTGGCATTACCTGGAGACGACGAATTATATTCCTCTGGTTGAAAAGGAAAAGGATATTCCCTGCAAACCGATCTCCTTACTGATGAGGACTTACCGTTCTTTCAGGGTTCTTTATTATAAAAACCGTATTTCAGTCGAATACTTCCATACCATAACCGATGGTTTGGGCGGAATGGCTTTTCTTAAAGCATTACTAAAAGAATATCTGATTCTCAAAGGCAAGAGGATCAGCGATGATGGAACAATCATCAATATAAATGACGAAGTTAAGGAAGAAGAGACGGCCAACGAATTCAAGAAGGCCAAAGGTGCGGCAGCTTTGTCCACTTTTGTCGACAAGAGATCATTACAGCTTGATGGCAAGGTTTCTCCTTTCAATCTGACCAGGATCCTGCATCTGGAAATGGACAGCAGGGAATTGAAGAAAGTCGCATCTTCTTATAACGGAACGGTTACGGCATATATCACGGCTCTGGAATTCCTGGCAGCCAGAGCAGCCATAAAAAAGAATAACGGTATCTTCAATATTGAGATACCGGTAAATATGCGCAAGTTCAACGGTTCAAAGACTCTGCGAAATTATTCGATGTATTTCAATGCATCGATGAATCTTTCCGCTTTACCTGAAAGCAGAAAAGAACTCGTGGAAGAAATAGGCAAACAGATCAAAGAGAAAGGTGATGAAAAGACGATGAACCAGATGATGATGACGACCGGGAAAGTCATCACTTCATTATCTTTCGTTCCTTTATTCCTGAAGGTTTGTTTGATGCAGGTGGTTTATGGCTATCTGGGTAACAGTATCATCGGCTGTACCTTATCGAATCTGGGAGTAATTGACTTACCGAAAGGTATGAAGGAAACCGTAAACAAGGTCTTCTTTGTTTTCCCTCCGGGCAGACCCAACAGAGTTACGACCTCACTGGCTACATTCAATGATCGCGTGATATTTACGATTATAAAGAACTGTCATAACCAGACTTTTGAAAATGAATTATACCGCCTTTTGAAAGAAGACGGCTTAGAGATAGAATGTGAAGGAAGTGTCGAATATGAATCCTAAGATCATTTATCCGATACCTGACAGACAGAGTACTCTGTATCGCAATTTACGAAGTGTTACCAGAATCGTATTCATTCTGGCAGCTTTTGTCTGTCTTTTAGTAAATATCCTGGTAAAAGGTAAACCGTGGAGCCTGATCGTCATCTGGTCACTTTTCTGTGCCTGGAGACTTTTCTTCTCTTTAAGACTGGTGGAATTCTCGATCTTCGCTCATACCGTAAAAATCACCCTGTATATCGTCGTGCTGCTTTATCTGATAGATAGATTTTTGGCTCCGGGCTGGGGTGAAACAGTCATTCCGATCGTGCTGTTTGGGGATTTGCTGATAATGCTGGTGGTATTCTTAATGACTTATGACCGCAAGGAGAGGCATGTCGTATCGATAACGATGCTGGGTCTGATCAATCTGGCTATGATCCCTTATTCCTTACATTCCTGGCCGATCACCAACTGGATCGCTTTCGCCTTTCTATGCGCATCTTCGGTTCTGTTTATCGTCTTACTGATAATCAACCGTAAACAGCTTATACATGAACTGAAAGTGCGTTTCAACATCAATACAAAGTGAGTATAACGGTTCAAATAATCGCTTAAAAAGATTATACTTAAGGTAATCAATGGAGGAGAAAACAATGGCAAACAAATATGCGGGTACTCAGACCGAAAAGAATCTGGAAGCTGCTTTCGCCGGTGAATCACAGGCTCGAAACAAATACACTTATTTTGCTTCCAAGGCTAAAAAAGAAGGTTTCGAACAGATAGCCGCTTTATTCTTAAAGACTGCTGAAAACGAAAAAGAACACGCTAAATTATGGTTTAAGGAACTGGAAGGTATCGGTTCAACAGCCGAGAACCTGAAGGCTGCAGCTGATGGCGAAAACTACGAATGGACAGATATGTATGAAGGTTTCGCCAAGACCGCTGAAGAGGAAGGTTTCCCTGAACTGGCTCAGAAGTTCAGACTGGTCGGTGCGATCGAGAAACATCATGAGGAAAGATACAGAGCGCTGTTGAAGAATGTTGAAACACAGGCTGTATTTGAGAAATCCGAAGTCAAGATCTGGGAATGCCGCAACTGCGGACATATCGTCGTCGGAACCAAGGCTCCGGAAGTATGTCCTACCTGCAACCATCCGCAGTCATATTTCGAAGTCAACTGCGAAAACTACTAAATATGTAAAAGGGTATTCATCTGAATACCCTTTGCTTTATTTCAATATCTTTAATCAGAAGCTGAGCGATCTTTGCGAATTCTTCAGGATCGGAAGTCGTATAGTATTCGCGGACGGCTTCTTTTTCTTTTTCCCTTAGATCATTTTTCTCCAGATATTCTTTCAGGTCAAATACGACCGGACGGGAAGAAGAGACAAGCTTCAGATCAGGATATATCTCACTTGTCAGATCCATAAGTATATCGTAATGCGTACAGCCTAGGATCAGCGTATCGATGCCTTTTTCATATAAAGGATCGATATAATCTTTCAGTGTTCTGATCATGGCGTTTTTATCACTCAAGAATAAACCTGATTCGACTAACGGAACCAGTTTCGGACAGGCCATCTGATATACTTCAATATCGCTGTCGTGTTCCTTAATCAGTTTTTCATACCTTTCAGATTTTACAGTCAGTTCCGTAGCTATGACACCGATCTTTTTACATACAGTGATCTCTGCTGCTTTTCTGGCGGCAGGAGAAATGACACCGAAGATCGGCAGATCGAATTCCTTTTCCGCAACATTCCGGGCATTGGAATCGGAAGTATTGCAGGCGATCACGACAGCCTTGAGATCATGTTCAAGCAGAGTGTGGATATTATTCAGGGTAAACGAAATGATCTGTTCCTTGGTTTTGGAACCGTATGGCATATTGGCGGTATCGCCGATAAAGACGATATTTTCATCGGGAAGCTGTCTGATGATCTCACTAACCGTTGTCAGACCGCCCAGACCCGAGTCAAAAACTCCTATATATTTTCTGCTCATAGTGAATTAACGATTTCCTTGAAATGACGGCCTCGTTCTTCATATCCCGAATATTGATCGAAACTTGAGGTTGTAGGGGATAGGAGTACGATATCGCCTGCTGTGGCTATTTTAACGGCTTCTGCGACGGCTTCGTTTAAGGTGGTAACGATAATCGGATCTTCCACAAGATCACCAGCGATCCTTCTTCCGGCCACACCATAGCCGATTATCTTCTTGACACAGCCTAGATGTTTTCTCATCGGTGCCATATCAAGACCTTTTTCATAACCGCCGACTAAAAGTATAACGCCTTTCTCAAAAGAATCCAGAGCGGTAATTGTCGCATCGGTATTGGTTCCCTTGGAGTCATTGTAGTATTTTATGCCGTTAAGTTCTCTGACGAATTCGATACGGTGTTCGACACCTTTGAAAGAACTGATGGTAGAACAGATATCTTCATTACTGATGCCTAAAGCTTTGGCAGCCATGACGGAAATAATCACATTCTGGACATTGTGTCTTCCTACCAGATGTATGCATTCAAGAGGCAATACTTTTTCATTGTCCACAAAGATATATCCGTCTTTGACATAGGCGTATGTATCGTCTTTATCCAAAGAGAATGACTGGATCTTGCAATGGATCGGATATTTTTCAACATATTCCCTTAACACTTCATCATCGCTGTTGAGGATGAATATATCTTCATCTTTCATATTGCGGTAGACTTCGGTCTTTGATTTATAGTAGGCATCAAGTGAACCCATGGTTTCCAGATGATCGGGAGTCAGATTGATGATGGTGGCGATCTGCGGACGGAAGCGGTCAATGTCGACCAGCTGATGATTTGATATCTCTAAAGAAATATAATAACCATCATTATTGAAAAGATTGTGTTCCAGCACGAGTTCGCATAAAGGCGTACCGATATTGCCACCGACCAGAGCCTTATCTTTAAAGGCTGTCTTAAGCAGTTCATAGACGATCGTAGTCGTAGTGGTCTTGCCGTTGGTGCCGGTAATGGCTACATAATGCTGAGGCTTAGCCACATCAAAAGCCAGTTCGATCTCGGTAATGATCGGTATCTTTCTTTCATTTAATCTTTTGACGATATTTGAAACCGGTGGAACACCGGGATTCTTGACGACCAGATCATAGTCCTTTTCAAAGACTTCGGGATCCTGATTATAAATCGTCACATTGAGCTCTTCAAGAAGAGCTTTTTCTTCAGGTGACAGTTCCTTTTTTTCTGATAAATATATACGGGCACCGAGTTTATGCAGCACTCTGATGGCAGCCATGCCTGATCTGGCCAGGCCGACTACCAGAACTCTCTTGTTTTTGTATTCCATATGCCCTAATTTTATCATTTATATTGACATATTAAAACGATGTGATTAAATTATAGATTAATGAACGCCAGGGTATCACTGAAGATTCCGGAGAGCGGGTATTTCGATGAAGTCTATGTAGAGGATATTGAAAACGAAAACTGTTTTTCATATTCTGATAACGAAGAATCCGCCTGTGAAGTATGCATATTCGAAGATGGATTATGTTTTTTCAAGCAGAGTGAAGACCATCTGCTGGAACTGCATCTGAAAACGGACTATTACGCTAAAATTACGACGGAAGAAGGAATTTTGAAAATTCCGGTAAAAGTTCTTGATTTTAGTATGAATAGTGATATATTAGTGATACGGTACCTCATTGATGATGAGGAAAGAATTATTGAAATTAAGTTTTATAGGGAGTAATTTACAGTAAAATGGCCAGTGCTAAATCTATGACTGACATCGCTTATGATGTCATATCAAAGAAAAAAAGAGCTATGCAGTTCGGAAAACTGTGGGAAGAAGTATCCAAGCTGTACGGGGCATCTACAGACAAGATCGCTCAATTCTATTCGGATCTGACATTAGATTCAAGATTCGCTTCCCTCAAGGACAACAAATGGGATCTGATCGAACGCCGTAAGTTCGCGGAATCGCATATTGATCTTTCGGAAATCGAGCTTGAAGAAGATGAGCCGGAAGAGGAAGAAGAAGATCTCGATATCATTATCGACACTGATGAATACTAAGACTCTGCGGAGTCTTTTTTTGTATAATAGGCGTATGAAGTATGTTATCTTTGATTTCAACGGCACGGTTCTGGATGATGTGGAAGTCTGTATCAAAGCCGAGAATAAAACCATCGAACATTTCGGACTCGATCGCGAGCCTTTAACGATGGATGAGTATCTGCATATCTTTACTTTTCCGGTGAAGGACTATTATGCCAGAGTCGGTTTTGACTGGTCGAAGAATTCCTATGAGGAAGTAGGCAGATACTGGTTTGACTGGTATTGCGCTCTTAAACCGGAATATAAAGTCTATGACGGTGTCGTGGAAATGTTAAAGAAGAATCATGAACTGGGCAATAAGAATATCCTCTTAAGTGCTTCAAGTCTTGTTGAACTCAAGAAACAGCTGGAAGAATTAGGAATTGAAGAATATTTTGATGAGGTGCTGGGTATCGATAATATCTATGCCGGATCAAAGGTGGATATCGCTTTAGACTGGATCAAGGATAAAAACCCTGATGATTGTCTGATGATCGGCGATTCTTTGCATGATCTGGAGACGGCAAAGGCCATGGGCGTAAAATGCGTGCTGGTAGCGAAAGGCCATCAGGCAAAAGATATTCTGGAAGAGGGACATGATCTAGTTGTTGATGATATAAGGGAGGTTGAACTGATATGAGAATCGGACAGTCAAAAGATGTTCACAGACTGGTTGAAGGAAGAGATCTGATAATAGGAGGAGTAAAGATCCCTTATGAAAAAGGTCTATTGGGCCATTCCGATGCGGATGTATTGCTTCATGCGATCATCGAATCGCTGATCGGTGCGATGGGCTTAAGAGATATCGGAACGCATTTTTCCGATAAGGATCCGAAATATGAAGGCATATCTTCCTTATTGCTTCTTGATGAAACATATAAGATGCTGGAAGAAAGAGGCTATGAGATCGTAAATATCGATTCGCTGATCGTGATCGAAAAACCGAAGATGGCTCCTTATATCGAACAGATGAGACAGAATATTGCCGAGCATTTGCATTGTGATCCTTCAAGGATCAATGTCAAGGCGACCTGTGGTGAAGGTATGGGCTTCATCGGAAAAGGCGAAGGAGCTTTGGCTGAAGCAGTCTGTCTGATAAACGAAAAATAAAAAAAGAAAGTGATACGCAGGTATCACTTTCTTTAAGATTTGATTAGATCTTGTTGTCGCAACCTAAGACGTCAACGATCTTGTGTTTAACCAGCTGCTTGATGTTTTCTCTTGCAGGTTTGAGATATTCTCTTGGGTCAAACTTTTCAGGATGTTCGTTGAAGAACTTACGGATGGTTCCGGTCATAGCCAGACGGAGGTCTGAGTCGATGTTGATCTTGCAGACAGCCAGTCTTGAAGCTTCTCTTAACTGATCCTCTGGAACACCTACGGCATCAGGCATGTTACCGCCGTTTTCATTGATCATCTTGACATATTCCTGCGGAACTGATGATGATCCGTGTAAAACGATTGGGAAGCCTGGAAGTCTCTTGGAAACTTCTTCAAGAATGTCGAATCTTAGTGGAGGCGGAACAAGGATGCCCTGTTCGTTTCTTGTGCACTGTTCAGGTTTGAACTTGTATGCACCGTGAGAAGTACCGATAGCGATTGCCAGTGAATCACAGCCTGTTCTTCTTACGAATTCTTCGACATCTTCCGGTCTGGTATATGATGAATCTTCGGCAGATACGCTTACTTCATCTTCAACACCGGCGAGAGTTCCGAGTTCGGCTTCGACAACGACACCGTGAGCATGCGCATATTCAACGACCTGCTTGGTGATGGCGATGTTCTCTTCGAATGGTTTTGAAGAGGCGTCGATCATTACGGAAGTGAATCCGTCATCGATACATGACTTGCATGTTTCAAATGAATCACCATGGTCAAGATGCAGAACGATTGGAAGACCTGTTTCGATGCAGGCAGCTTCAACCAGTTTTACCAGATAGGTTCTGTTTGCATAAGCTCTAGCACCTTTGGAAACCTGAAGGATAACCGGAGCATTGCATTCTTTTGCAGCTTCAGTGATACCCTGAATAATTTCCATGTTGTTGACGTTGAAAGCACCGATAGCGTAGCCGCCATTATACGCTTTCTCAAACATTTCTTTGGATGTTACTAATGGCATATATTATTCTCCTTTTTCTATAAATTATTATAGCGCAAAATTGAAGCTTATTATTTTCAAAAACACTATGATTTGTATTAATTATTTAACGTTTAAGAAAGAAAAACCGGTATTTGAGTGTATTGTAGTATAATCTAGTCGTATGAGTCTGATCGAAGTAAAGAACGTCTCTTATGCCTATAACGAAAACAAGAAAGTCATCGATGATGTCAGTTTTAATATTGAACAGGGAACTTATGTGACCATTATCGGCCATAACGGTTCGGGCAAATCAACGATGGCCAAGCTGATCGTCGGATTGCTTCCGGTCAAGGAAGGCGAGATCACGGTTGATGGCATTACAGTCAACGAAGAGAATATCGGCAAGATCAGAACGAAAATGGGTATCGTTTTCCAGAATCCGGATAACCAGTTTATCGGTTCGACTGTCAAGGATGATATTGCCTTCGGTTTGGAAAATAAGCAGGTCGAAAGCAAGGATATGGAAGCTATCGTAGAGGAATATGCGGAAAAGGTCGGGCTGACTTCCTTCTTAGAATATGAACCGCAGAATCTTTCGGGTGGCCAGAAGCAAAGAGTGGCAATTGCCGGGATCCTGGCGATGCGTCCGGATATCATCATCTTTGATGAAGCGACATCAATGCTGGATCCTAAGGGCAAGAAAGAGATCAAGAAGCTGATGTATGATCTCTCGCAGGATAAGGATATTACGATCATTTCGATCACTCATGATATCGAAGAGGTTTTACAGTCCGATGACTGTATCGTTTTGAATAAAGGAAGACTGTTCATGCATGAAAAACCGGACAAGGTTTTTGCGAATGCGGAAAAGTTGAGAGAAATAGATCTCGATGTACCTTTTATCGAAAAGGTCAGAGAGGCATTCAGAAAGAATAAGATCAAACTTAAAGCTGATGATCTGGAAGGAATGGTGAAGGAATTATGCCGATCAGGTTCAAAGCATTAAGTTATATCTACAATAAAGACATGCCATATGCCCACAAGGCTCTGGATGACATCAATCTGGAGATCAGAGAGGGTATCGTTACGGCTATCATCGGTGAGACCGGTTCAGGTAAGTCGACACTTGTCGAACATCTGAATGCTTTACTGTTGCCTTCTGAAGGAAGCCTGGAGATCCTTGACTACAATCTGATAGCCAATCAGAAACAGAAGTTCCTTAAGCCGTTAAGAAAAGATGTCGGACTGGTTTTCCAGTTTTCGGAATACCAGTTATTTGAAGAAACGATATTAAAGGATGTCGCATTCGGTCCTTTAAACTTCGGTTTCCCACTTGAAGAAGCACTAAAGAGAGCTGCTGAAGCATTAAAGATGGTTGATATACCCGAGGAACTTTTCTCCGTTTCACCTTTAGAAATATCCGGCGGGCAGAAAAGAAGAGTAGCGATTGCGGGTATCATTGCCTGTGATCCTAAGATCATTGTTTTAGATGAACCGACCGCAGGTCTTGACCCTAGAGGTGCCAAGCAGATCATCGATCTGTTTATCTCCTTAAACAGAAAACTCAAGAAGACCATCATCATCGTTTCTCATGACAATGAAATGGTTTATAACTACTGTGACGAAACAGTCGTCTTATCCAAAGGCAAGATCAGATATCACGGTCCGACTCTGGAACTTTTTGCGGATCAGGAAAAACTCAAAGAGTTCAATATGCTGGAACCGCAGATCGTGACTTTCAGAAATCTATTGATCGAAAACGGTTTTAAGGTATCAAATGAAGCCCGTACTCTGGATATGCTGGCAAAAGAAATAGCGGGGCAGATCAGGAAATGAATAATCTGGTTTTCGGTAAATATATTCCTATCGATTCGTTCATGCACAGACTCGATCCGCGAGGTAAACTGATCGGGCTTTTCCTGATGATCGCGGCTGTCTTTGTGACACGCAGCTGGTGGGTATTCTTGGGAATTGCTGTATTATTGGCGATAGCGCTTTTGCTGGCCAAGATCGGCATCAAAATGATCGTACAATCCTTCAAACCAATGATCGTCATGATGATCTTCCTGTTTGTGATCAATTCATTAACGATCAGAACCGGTGAAGTACTTTTCAATATTGGAACTTATCCTATTTACGAGGATGCGATCTTCAATACCTTATTTGTCATCTGCCGTTTGTTACTTATGATTTCGATCACGACATTATTAACGGCTACGACCAATCCTCTGGATCTGACCTTAGGTATCGAATGGATACTTAAACCCCTGGAACTCATTCGTTTCCCGACTCATGAAGTAGCGATGATGGTTTCGATTGCCTTGCGTTTTATTCCTACAATTATTGAAGAGACGATCAGGATCATGAATGCCCAGAAATCCCGTGGTGTCGATTTTGAAAACGGCAGGATCTCTGAAAAGATCGCCGCCATCCTTTCTTTGATCGTACCGTTATTCTCAGTTGCTTTTGAAAGAGCCTATGAACTGGCGGATGCGATGGAAGCTCGCGGCTATGTGCCGGGTGCAAAAAGAACAAGATACAGAGTACTTAAATTCAGATTTACGGATTTCATGTTTATCTTTATCTGTGCTCTGACTCTGGCTTTATCGATCGCTTCAAGGTTTGTCTTATGAGATATAAAGTAACGATCGCCTATGATGGTGCCAATTATGCAGGCTTTCAGTCCCAGATAAACGCCCTGGCGATTCAGGATATCATTGAAAATGCGCTGGAAAGGATCTTCGGCAAGAAGATCAGAATCGTCATGTCTTCCAGAACCGATGCCGGTGTTCATGCGAAAGGGCAGGTCTTCCATTTCGATGCGGATAAGGAAAAAGAAGATTATAAGCTGAAATTCTCGATGAATTCGCTTCTGCCTAAAGATATCCATGTGATTAAAGTTGAAAAGGTCTCGGATAAATTCCATGCCCGTTATTCGGTCAAGAAGAAGACCTACGAATATCTGATCAATATCGGTGAATATGATGTCTTTTTAAACGGTTATGCCTATCAGTGTTTCTATAAACTGGATGTGGATCTGATGAAGAAGGGAGCGGAGATGTTTCTGGGTGAACATGATTTCTCATCATTTAATACTTCAAGTCTGAAAGAATATCCCAATCAGGTCAGAAACATTACTGAATTCTCCATAACCCGTAAGAAAGATCTGTTGAAGATCAGAGTTACCAGCAGCGGTTTCTTAAGGAATATGGTCAGAATCATGGTCGGTACACTGATCGATCTGGGCAGGGGATTAAAGACATTAGATGATATTCAAGACATGCTGGAACATCCTAATAAGACGACCAGAAGATACAATGCCGATCCTAATGGCCTTTATCTGGTCAAGATTTTCTATTAAAATATAAACAATGGGTAAAAAGATCGCTAAATTCATTTCCGTAGCTGAACTAGTGGTGGCCATCATCATGTATTTTGCTGTGGCCTATCAGTTTGATAATGATCCGGTAATTATGAAAATATTACCGCATACGGATTTCGAAGCGACCTTATTACGTCTTTCCATCTATATCATCCCGGGCATCAATATCATCTGCGGAGTCTTCGGTATCACTTTCAACACGAAAGGCATTCTTTGTTTTGCCGGAGTACTGGAAATAATCAACGGCTGGCTTACTTTATACTTCAAAGGCAAGAGCGATCTGATGAATACGATGGGCATAACGATGATCTGTTTCGGTGTTATTTTTATTCTCTGCGTTTTATTCAGTAAAGATCTTAAGAAAAAGAAATAATTTTTTTTGCAAAAAACACTTTACAACTTTAGCGAACTAAAGTAAGATTAAATCAATACTTATTGGGGGTTAGGAAGATGAAAAAAATATTTGTATTGATATCTGTATTACTTATGATGCTCTGCGGATGCGCAAATGGGGGGAAAGAAGAAACCGATCTTGACTATGTTAAGAACAAAAAGACGATGATCATCGGTATCACTTATTTTGAACCGATGGATTATATCGACGACGGGGATTGGGTCGGTTTTGATGCGGATCTGGGCAGAGCAGTCTGCGAAAAACTCGGAGTGGAACCGGTTTTCCAGGAGATCAGCTGGGAGGCTAAGGAAACTGAGCTTTCTTCAAGAACGATCGACTGCATCTGGAATGGCCTTACCTATACTGATGAAAGAGCCGAAAACATGTCCATGTCCGATTACTATATGCTGAATAAACAGGTTCTGGCTGTCAGAAAAGACAGAGCGGAAGAATTCAAGAGTTCTGCTGATCTTGAAAATGCGACCATTGCGGTAGAAACGGGTTCTGCCGGTGAAGAATTAGCTGTTGAACTGTTTGGCGATAAAAATATAATCGGTAAATCAATTCAGCTGGATGCCTTGACTGAACTGCTGGCAGGAACAGTCGATGCGGCTATTCTTGACTACACGATGGCTTATTATCTTTTCAATAAGGCTGATGGTAATTTCGGCAGTCTGCAGATCCTGGATGGCATTATTGAAGCTGAAAGCGAATACTATGCGATTGCTTTCAGAAAAGGTTCTAATCTGACGGCTGAAGTAAACGAAATAATCAAAGGCTTCAAAGCTGATGGCACAATCAAGAATATTGCCGCTAAATACGGCTTACAAGAGGCGATAGTATATTAAGATGAACCGTTTCTTTACCGTTTCCTATGATCTGCTTCTGGGCTTTGCAACTTCGATCAGGCTCTTTATCCTGACCTTACTGTTCGCGTTGCCTTTAGGACTGATCATCTGTTTCGGATCGATGTCTAAAATCAAACCGCTGGCCTGTTTCTGCAGAATTATCATCTGGATAATCAGAGGAACACCTCTGATGTTGCAGATCCTGGTGGTCTTCTATGTGCCAGGTATTTTGTTTAATATGCCGTTATTTGCGAATAACCGTTTTCTGGCAGCCCTGATTACTTTTGTGATCAACTATGCCTGTTATTTCTCGGAGATCTATAGAGGCGGTATTGAAAGCGTTCCTATAGGACAGTATGAAGCGGGAAAGGTTCTGGGTCTAAACAATAAGGAGATCTTCTTCAATATCATTCTGATGCAGGTAATAAAGAAGATCGTTCCGCCTCTTTCCAATGAGGTTATAACGCTTGTAAAGGATACATCATTGGTCAGAGTTATTTCGGTAGTTGAAATAATCAAGGTTGCGGAAAAGTATACGGCTAAAGGACTGATCTGGCCATTATTCTATACCGGAGTATATTATCTGATCCTAAGCGGTTTACTGACAGTGATGTTTGCGTATATCGAAAAATGTTTTGCGTATTATCGGGGTTGATATGGCTTATTTCGAAGTTAGAAATATATCCAAGAGTTTTAATGAATATAAAGCCGTCGATGATGTTTCTTTCATGCTGGAAAAAGGGGAGATCCTTTCCATCATCGGACCTTCGGGTGTCGGCAAGACGACGCTTCTTCGCTGTCTCAATCTTCTCGAATATCCGGATAAGGGAGAATACATTCTGAATGGGGAAAAGATTTTTGAAGCAACAGAGGAAATGCCGGAGAATGAGATAAGAAGCATCAGGAAACACTTCGGACTGGTCTTTCAGAATTTCAACCTCTTTCCACAGTATACAGTCAAAGAGAATGTAACCTTAGCCGCAAAACTGAATAACATTGATCCCGATTACCGTAATAAGGCTGATGAATTATTAAAGAAACTGGGACTCGAAGATAAGGCTGATGCCTATCCTTATACTTTATCCGGAGGCCAGCAGCAGCGTGTTGCGATCGCCAGAGCACTCGAACTCAATCCGGAAGTGATCTGTTTCGATGAGCCGACTTCGGCCTTAGATCCCGAACTGGCAGACAATATCTGTAAGCTGATCCGTTCATTAAAGAAGGAAGTTTCGGCTATTATCGTCGTCACTCATGATATGAATTTTGCGAAGAAAGTATCAGACAGGATCATCTGTCTTAAAGACGGCAAAGTAGACAGATTTGATACAGTCGAGAATTATTTCAGCTGATATAATAAAGACGATGAGTAATGTCAAAGTCAATAAGAAGATGATCAGTGAATTATATGAAACCATTCTGAGACTGGAAGATGTCAAGGAATGCGAGTATTTTCTCGATGATCTGTGTACCAAGAAAGAAATCGAACAGATGGCTCAGCGTCTGAAAGCTGCCGAATTACTGATCGAAGGTAAAACCTATAACGAAGTAATCGAAGAAACGGAAATATCTTCCGCAACCCTGAGCAGGGTTTCAAGATGTGTCCAGTACGGTAAAGGCTATAACCGCTTAATCAAGAAAAAAGAAAAAGAGGCTGTAAAATAAGCCTCTTTGTTTATGAAATGGTGCCGACTATAGGACTTGAACCTACCACCTACGCGTTACGAGTGCGTTGCTCTACCTGATGAGCTAAGTCGGCTTAGATTTTACAGCTGAATCTGCCGATCAGAGGGTTGACCTTGCTGCCGTAGAAAGAACTGCGGGAATCGATCATTTTGACACCTTTGACCTTATAATCCTGGCAGAGCTGATCGATAATGATCTTCTCCACGTTGAACATTTCATCATCATCGATGTTCAACTTAAACATTATAGTACATTTATCGGAGAAATCACTAATGCAGATTGCCGCAACATAAGGGTTTTCACCCTGTGACTTTTCGAATTTCTCCAAAGCGGTATATTTCTTTCTCAGCTGTCTGATTTCCAGTTCCTTTTCCGCATTCTTTTCCGCAAACTTATAGTCATCCGCATGTTCATCAATGGATTCTCTGATTTCTCTGACGGATTCCTTGATCGTACGCTTGGTCTTTTCGGAATCGATCCTGGCGGCATAAATCGTCGCATGATCCTTGATATGCGCAAAGATATCCAGATATTCTTTGGCTTCCTTGCCTGAAGAAAGGATATTGATGATATCGGTATCATCACAGCTTCTCATCTTGATGATGATGTTGAGATCATTGCTGGTAATAACGTATTTGTCGATGTCGAGCTCATAACGGCTTAAATCATCACTCTTGACATAACCGTTTCTGCTTAAAGCCTTAAGAACCAGCGGATTGTCTTCGTTGACCTGCGGTTCGATCTCGATTCTGGAGATCTTGTGGTCTTTGAGATATTTGACCAGCAGTTCATGGAATTCACTTAAAAGCGGTTCATCGAAATAGTTGATCAGATAACCGAACGGAGCATATGCTGTATACTTTCCGGAAATAAATGATTCCTTCTTTAAGATCAGCATCGTTAAAGCAACGCACGATCCTGCGTTGTCATCAGCTTCGATAAACATCGCCTGAGCACCTTTGTCTACCAGATAATCAGACCACCATGAGGTCTGATAAATGGTGGAATCAGGTTCGGCCGAAGCCAGGTTATTGAATCTTTTTACATCGATTTCGCGTAATTCCATACGTCTATTATAATATATTTTTCTGCAGTTGTTTGTGAAGAGAAGCAGAGGTGTTATGTAATTTTTTCTGATGGACCAGTTCCAGCAGTTCGTTTTTTACCTTGCCGATCTGTTTCGCTTTATATCCGTAAGATTCTATCTCTTCACCGGAGATCTTAAGATCATTCAGCATCACCATGTATCTTTTAAGTTTTTTGTATCTGTCTTTCAGATCGCGATGATGAAGCTGCTCCAGATACTCAAGAAGCTGTTTCTGATAGATGGAAGAAAGACAGCTGATGAACTGATAGTCATCATTAATATCGATATCTGATGCGTGAATCAATGCTTTGATCAGATTGATCTCTTCCTTGGAATATTTCAGTTCTTTCAGATCGCATTCACAGTCTCTTAACAGATAAGCTAAAGCATAAAGCGAAGAGGTGAAATTGTTTATCTTTCTTTCACACTTCTTAAATGGCATGAAGGTATTGAATACTTCAAGATAATCATTGATGGCTTTAAAACCGTCTTTTGTGTTTAAGATCTTCAGCAGTTCTTCTTTTTTGCGTTCGGCAGAAATGTATTTAAGCAGGTCTTTGCATTCAAAAACCGCTTTATCTGTTTCTTTTTCTATTTCAAAGCCCAGTTTTACTTTGAACCTGATGGCTCTTAAGATCCTCAAGGCGTCCTCATTGAAACGGGTATTGGGATCACCTATACATCTGATCAACTTATTATTCAGATCTTCAAGACCGCCAAAATAATCGACCAGATCACCGTTTCTGTCTAAACACATCGCATTGATCGTAAAGTCTCTTCTTTTCAGATCGTCTTTCAGATTGCCCGTAAACTCGACCTTATCCGGATGACGGTGATCGCTGTATTTATCTTCTCTTCTGAAAGGTGTGATTTCGATCTTTTCGGAATCGATCAGAACGGTAATTGTTCCGTGTTTCTTTCCGATGTCATAAGTCCGATAGTTATTAAAAAGCATCCTGATCGCATTGGGATCGGCATCAGTAGTCACATCGTAGTCTTCGATCTTTCTTTTAAGCAGGATATTGCGGACGGCACCTCCGACCAGATAAGCTTCATAGCCGTTTTCGTTAAGAAGTGAAAGAACTGTTTTGACCTGTTTATTCAGTTTCATCGTTCGATTTCATTATATTATGTGAAATCCATTTATTTTACTTTTTATTCATATAATATGGTAGAATTATTACGTTTGAAAATAAGAAAGAAGAGAAAAGAGAAAGAATGAAAGAAGTATTTGATTTTGATTTCTACGGTCGTAAGTTAAGCGTCGAGACCGGTGAAATCGCAAAACAGGCCGGAGGGTCTGTTCTGGTACGGTACAATGACACGGTTACCCTGTCAACGGCCTGTGCCTCAAGTGTCGCAAAAGACACCGACTTTTTCCCGCTGACAGTATCTTTTGAAGAAAAACTGTACTCAGCAGGCAAGATCCCTGGAAGTTTCCTTCGCAGAGAGGGAAGACCTTCAGAACACGCTACTTTAACTGCCAGGCTGATCGACAGACCGATCCGTCCGTTATTCGCTGAAGGCTTCAGAAATGAAGTTCAAGTCGTCAATACGGTTTTATCAACCGATACCGACTGTTCACCGGAAATGGCTGCGATGTTTGGTGCATCACTGGCATTATGCATCTCCAATATTCCGTTTGACGGTCCGATCGCCGGCGTCAAAGTCGGTTATGTTGATGGCGAATTCGTCGTTAACCCGACTGTTGAACAGTTATCAAGATCCGAAATCGATCTGACGGTTGCGGGCACCAAGGATGCTTTAAACATGGTTGAAGCAGGCGCTCACGAAGTCAGCGAAGATCTGATGCTGGATGCCCTGATGTTCGGCCATGACAGAGTCAAGGAACTCTGTGAAATGGAAGAACAGATCATTGCCAAAGTCGGCAAGGAAAAGATGGAAGTCGTTCTCTATGAGATCGATCCGCGTGTAACCGAGTATGTCAATGCCAACGGCAAAGCCAGACTTGAAGCTGCCGTATCCATTCACGACAAACTCGAAGCTTATGCCGCTCAGGATGCCATCATCAATGAGATGAAGGAACATTTCGCCAATGACAGCGAACTGAGTGAAAAGGAAAGCGAAAAACTGGTCAAGCAGACCGGTGAATACTGCGATCAGACGATCGCCAACGAAGTCAGAAGACTGATCTCTGATGAAAAGATCAGACCTGACGGCAGAAAACTTGATGAAATCAGACCGCTGAATTCACAGGTCGATCTGCTTCCGCGTGTTCATGGCTCAGCCATGTTTACCCGTGGACAGACACAGGTCATGTCCATTACGACTCTTGGCCCTTTAGGTGACAACCAGATCGTTGATGACCTGACAGAAGTCGAAGAAAAGCGTTTCATGCATCAGTATAACTTCCCGCCTTACTGCGTAGGTGAAGTAGGAAGAATGGGTTCTCCGGGCAGAAGAGAAATCGGCCACGGTGCACTTGGCGAAAGAGCACTCTTACAGGTCATTCCTTCCGAAGAAGAATTCCCATATGCGATCAGAACCGTTGCGGAAGTTATGGAATCCAACGGATCCAGCTCTCAGGCTTCGATCTGTGCCGGAACCATGTCCTTAATGGCAGCCGGTGTTCCGATCAAGGCTCCGGTAGCAGGTGTTGCCATGGGTTTAATCACGACAGGTGAAAACTATTCGATCCTGACTGATATTCAGGGTGTCGAAGACCACTACGGCGATATGGACTTCAAAGTCGCCGGAACAAGAGAAGGTATCACTGCTTTACAGATGGATATCAAGTGTAAGGGTATTACCAGAGAGATCTTCAAGGAAGCTCTGGCTCAGGCTCATAAGGGCAGAATGGAAATCCTTGACAATATGGCTACAGCCATTGCCGAACCGCGTAAGGAAGTCAGCAAGTATGCTCCGAAGATGGTGACCTTCACGATTCCGACCGACAAGATCAGAGAAGTCATCGGTACCGGTGGTAAGACCATCAACGAGATCATTGACAACTGTGATCAGGTCAAGATCGACATCGATGATGACGGCAAGGTCGTTATCTATCATACTTCCAAGGAAGCCATCGAAAAGGCCAAGGCCATGATCGATGAAATCACCAGAGAAGCCAAGGTCGGTGAAGTCTATGATTCAACAGTCGTCAGACTTGAGAAATTCGGTGCCTTCGTCGAATTGTTCAAGGGCCAGGATGCACTCTTACATGTTTCCAAGATCAAACATGAGAGAGTCGACAAACCTGAAGATGTTCTGAAGATCGGCGACAAGATCAGAGTCAAAGTTACCGAGATTGACGAAAAGGGCAGAGTAAATGTCTCAGCCAAAGATCTGCTTCCTAAACCTGAAAAAGAAAACAGAAAAGACAACAAGAAAGACAACAGGAATAAGGAAGAAAAGAAAGAAGATGTTACTGAAGAAGTAAAAGAGGAAAAAACTGAAGAAAAGAAACACTTCGGTGAGATCCGTTTCTTCGGTAAGAAGTAAATGAATGACAGCTGTTCAATTGAACAGCTGTTTTTATTAGTTATTATTTGCCATGTTATAATTTTATTAGTTTATATTATTTATGGAATAAATACAGAAAACATTTTTCATCAGCTGTTTATAAAAAAGATGAGATTCGTTTTACTAACTTGATAATCAGATAGAAGGGATAATGTTTGATGCGATCTATCCGTACGAAATTCACACTCCTGACCGTATGCACCATAGTGGCTGCCTTAGGCATTGCTACGGCTATCGGAGTCATATCGATCAGAAAAATCGGCCGAAACGATGCGGATCAGATGATGCATCTGACGGCTACGACCGGGGCATTAAATCTGGAGTCCTACTTTGAAAGTGTCGAGCATTCCGTTGATGTGGTATCAACACTGGTTCAGGATTCTCTTGAGGAGATGCCTTTTGATCAGCTTGAAGCACAGGTAGAACGTTCCCGCAATCTTTTCGGAAGGATCGCAAACAACACCAACGGCGTTCTTACCTACTATTTCCGTATCGATCCGGAAGTATCCGATACCATTAAGGGTTTCTGGTATGTAAACCTGGACGGTAAAGGCTTTAAGGAACATGAAGTAACAGATATCAGTCAGTACGATACAAATGATACGTCGAAGCTGGTGTGGTTTACTGTTCCTAAGGCTACAGGAGAAGGCCTCTGGCTTCCTCCGTACTATACGGAAAACCTTGATATCATGGTCACATCCTATAATGTACCGGTTTACTGGAATAATACTTTTGTCGGTGTCATCGGTATTGAAATAGAATATGAAACACTGGCCAAAGAAGTTGAAAACATAGAAATATTCGATAGCGGCTATGCCTTTATCCTTGATGAGGATTCAAATGTCATCTACCATCCGAAGATGGATGCCGTCAAACTTGACATCCATGCGATCGATAAGGACCACGTCGATAAATATATCGGCAGTAATCATATCGAGTATAAATTTGAAGGTATCGAAAAAGAAGCTGTCTGGATACCTTTAAGCAACGGTATGCGGATCTATGTTACAGCACCGGTATCGGAAATCGACAGCGGCTGGCAGAATATGATCAAGAATATCATCTATGCGTCTGTTGCGATACTGACAATCGTAATCGCGGTTCTGATGCGTTTTACGTATCATCTCACCAAACCTCTCACTGAGCTTACACAGGCTGCAAAAGAAGCTGACAAAGGCAACTATGAATTCGCTCTGGAATACAACCAGGATGATGAGGTCGGCATCCTGACGCGTACGTTCAAGCAGCTGGCGGCTCACACCAAGGAACACATCAATGCTCTGAATAAACAGGCATATGTCGATGATCTGACATCTGTCAGAAATAAAGCTGCATATACGGAATATATTGAAGATCTGCAGAAACGTCTTGATAAGGGTGAAAGTATCAATTTTGCGGTCGGAGTCTTTGACTGTGACAATCTCAAGAGTATCAACGATCAGTACGGTCATGACAAAGGTGATGAATATCTTAAGACAGCCTGCAGACTGATATGCCGTGTTTTCCAGCATTCTCCGGTCTTCAGGATCGGCGGTGATGAGTTTGCGGTCATCATGCAGAATGACGATTATAATAACCGTCAGAAACTGGCTGATCAGTTCTACACTGAAAGTGACAGAATTAATAATTCAGCCGATAACGAATGGTATCACGTCCATACGGCCATGGGCATTGCCACTTATGATCCTAAACTGGATAAAAATGTGTTTGAGACGGTCCGCCGTGCCGATAAGCTGATGTACGACAACAAGCAGAACGGCAGAGTAAGCGAAACTTCGAAAAGCGGGAATTTCTTCTTTGTGGAAAGCGATGAACTGTACTGGAAGGAACAGTATATTCTTGACAGTTTCAAGACTGCTCTGGAAGAACACTGGATTAAAGTTTACTATATGCCGATCATGCGTTTAAGAAACAGCAAGCTGACGATTCTTGAAGCTCTGGCAAGATGGATCGATCCGGTAAGAGGCATAATCATGCCTAATGAATTCATCTATGTTCTTTCGAGATATCATCAGATCCATCTTCTGGATATGTATATGGTTGAAGAAGTATGCCGGGAATTCGGCGAAAGAGAAAAAGGCGGACTTCCTACGATACCTGTTTCAGTCAATATTTCAGCACAGGATTTTGACTATATAGATGTTCCGTCTTCGTTAAAACAGATCACAGAAAAGTATGATCTTACTCCTGATGACATAATTGTCGAGATTACCGAACATGATGTTGCCAAAAGTAAAGACAACTTCAAAGAAGCACTTAAACAGCTTCATGAATACGGATTCAGACTGTGGATCGATGATTTCGGAAGCGGCTATTCTTCACTTAATGTTCTAAGTCAGTATGATGTCGACAGGATCAAGATCGATATGGATCTGATCCGCCATCTGGATGACAATAACGGCGCAAACAGAAAAGTGCTGGAAGCGATGGTCAAGGTCTGCAACGAAATAGGTATCGGTACATTGGCTGAAGGAATCGAAAAGGAAGAACAGCTTGAATTCTTAAAGGAAATCGGCTGCGATCTGGCTCAGGGCTTCTATCTCTATAAACCGGAGCCGATCGATGTTTCGATCTATAAATTCAAACATCGTACTGAAGATATTCCGCACGAAAGCGATGAAGAACGTGTCGAATCATTTAACCAGTCAAAGGAAAAGAAGTAAAAAGCAGAATTCATCAATTCTGCTTTTTAGATTATCTCTATATCGTGTGGATATTTATTCAGGATTTCACAGCCATCTTCAGTTACTATCACCAGATCTTCGATCCTGCAGCCCATGGTCGATGGATCGTAGATTCCCGGTTCAATGGAGAAGACATTGTTTACTTCGGTAAGATCAGTAAATGAACTTGAGACATCACCGTATTCATGGTCTTCGATACCGATAAAATGTCCCAGACGATGGGTAAAGTATTCGCCATATCCTCCTTCACTAATGACATCTCTGGCACATTTATCGATGTCACAAAGTCTGATACCAGCTTTAACCATATCCTCCGCGTCTTCATTGGCTTTTCTGACCAGATTATAGACTTCCTTTTGAATATCACTCGGTTCTTTTCTATAGAAGAAGGTCCTGGTCATATCCGAACAGTATCCTTTATAGACACAGCCCACATCAAACAGTACGACATCACCTTCCTTAATGACTGTATCATCAGGCATATGATGCGGATCAGCGGCATTCACGCCAAAGGCTACGATCGGATCAAAAGAGTAGGCGGAAGCTCCAAGTTCCTTATAGATATCCATCATCTGTGAAGCCACTTCTTTTTCGCTGACGCCTTCATGGATCAGAGTCTTGAATCTGTTCATGGCTGCATCATTTATTTGAGATGATTTTCTTATCAGTTCGATTTCTTCTTCATCCTTTACCGCTCTGGTCTTATCGACAGCTAAGGAACCGTTGATGAAGTCTTTCGCTATATTGTTTTTCTGCATAGGCAAAAGGAAGCGGGCAGCGAGATTTTTATCTACTCCGAGTGTCCAGTTTCTGTCAATATATGGAGAAAGGACATCACAGATGTCATCGCTGTCTGAGAAAGAAACGATCCTTAAGCCTTCTGGTTTTTCTAACGGAAACAGAACATTCAGAAACAGAATCGGATCCTGATCCTTTGAAAGTAATAATCCCAGAAATCTTTCACCGGGATGAATTTCGCATCCTGTCAGATACTTGATTGCATACGGATCACTGATAAGTAAGGCTTCACTTGCACTTTTTTCCAGAACTTTTTCGATTCTTTCTTTTTTCATAAAGGCACCTCTTTCCTTTAATATTTTATATCCTTTTATTATTCCCGATAAAAGATATAATAGGTGTATGCGCATGCGGAAGAAGAAATGGGTATCCCCGTTTCTGGAGAATGAAAAAGAATATCTGATAAGTGATCTCAAATCCTTACCGAAAGATCACCCTGTATATATTGAAATCGGTATGGGAATGGGCGATTTTATTACCGAATCGGCAAAACTGAATCCGGATATCTTTTATATCGGTCTGGAGAGAGAAGAGACCTGCGTGGCCAGAGCCATCAAGAAAGCTCAGGATCTTCAGCTAAGCAATTTCAGAGTATTATTAGCTGATGCGGGAAATATCGAAGAAATCACGGATGAAGACAGTATCGATCTGATCTATCTGCATTTTTCGGATCCGTGGCCCAAGAAAAGAAATCATAAGCGCCGTCTGACATATCCGCCGTTTCTGAAGAAATACGAAATGATCCTTAAGAATAAGGGCATTCTGATCATAAAGAGCGATAACGAGGGCTTTTTCGATGATTCGTTAGAATACTTTAAAGAATCGAATTTTAAGCTTGAGGAAGTAAACAGGGATTATCATAAGGAAGACGAGCCGATGACAGCTTATCAGGCTAAATTTGTGGCTGAAGGCAAGCCGATCTACTATGCGCAATACAGTTTGGATAAGGTATAATTATTAGTAATGAAGTTATTGAAAAAGGCAATCTGTGTGCTGCTGATAATACTGTTATCGGGATGTACCAGCACCAAACACTATACAGCTTATACGATCTATCCGATCGGTTATCTTTTGAGCAGAATCGGCGGTAATCGAATCGATGCCGTTTCGATTCAGAACCGTTCTCTGATCCAGTGTGCCAATCTGGTAGATAATTATGAGGAGATTCTTTCCGATTCTTCGGTTTTATTCCATATCGGCAATCTGGAGCCTTATATGGATCTCTATGATGATCAGATCAAGGAACTGGGCATCGATTTAAGTGCCGGAGATCTTTCAGTCTTAAACTGTCTTTACGAATATAAGCGTTATACACCGGTCATCGTTGATGGCAAGGTATCATATGTCGAAGGTCCGTATTACGAAGGCGATGTCTTCAATGAGATCGATACATATGATCTGGATCCTTTCATCTGGCTTTCACCGAGCGGCATGTATTGCATGGCCAAAGATGTCTATGAATATCTGGCCAATAACTATGTCGAACAGTCCGCATATTTTGAGGATAACTATAAGCAGGTCGCTGATGAACTGATCGCTTTGGATGCGTCATATCAGGCCCTGGCAGCCCGTCTGGTAAAAGAAAACAAGACCATCAAGTTTGTATCCATGACCGGTTCTTTCGGCTGCTGGCAGAAGGATTTCGGCTTCCAGGTCTATCCTGTATGTCTGTCCAAGTACGGAGCACTTCCAAGTGATGCACAGCTGGAAATAATCAAGACCAGGATCAGAAATGATGATGTAAGATTCATTGCCTATGAACCGAATATGCCTGATGAAATGATGGAACTGATGGTCAAACTGGAAGAAGAACTTGGTTTAAAGCGTATTACCTTGAGAAACATTTCTTCCTTGACCAGTACACAGATCGAAAGCGGCAAGGATTATCTTTCTCTGATGTATGAAAACCTCAGTGTCTTAGAGAGCATCGCTACATCTTCGACTCCGAGCGTTCAGGCTGAAGTTGAAATAGAAGAGGACTAAATGAAACTGTTACTGATTGATGGAAACTCTGTACTGTTCAGAGCTTTCTATGCAACAGCCTATGGCAATATCATGAAAACAAGTAAAGGCGTGTACACGAATGCGGTATACGCTTTTGCGAATATGCTTAATAAGGCGGTAAAAGAAATATCTCCGGATTACTGTGTCGTAGCCTTTGATAAGGGTAAACATACTTTCCGTCATGAACTGAATCCGGATTATAAAGCCGGAAGAAAAGAGACACCGGAAGAACTGGTCGGACAGTTCCAGTTGGTCAGAGAGATGTTAGAAGCATATGGCGTTCCTTATCTTGAGTATGATTCCATTGAAGCCGATGACATCATCGGTTCCTTGGCTAAGAAATACGACATGGAGACCTGCATCCTTTCAAGCGACAGAGATATGCTGCAGCTGATCGATGATACGACCAGTGTCTATGTAATGCGCAAGGGCATGTCGGATATCGCCAAGATGGATGAGCCGGCCTTAAAGGAAGAATACGGCTTGAAGCCTTATCAGATCATTGACTATAAGGGCCTGGCCGGTGATAAGTCCGACAATATCAAAGGCGTTGAAGGTGTCGGAGACAAGACCGCAGTTAAGCTGCTCAATGATTACGATACCTGTGAAGGCATCTATGAACATATCGATGAAATAAAGGGTAAACTTCAGGAGAAACTGATCAGAGATAAGGATTCATGTTTCCTGTCCAAGAAACTTGCGACGATCAAGACCGATGTCGATATCAGTGAAGATCTGGACAGTTTCAGACTGAAGATCGATGAAAAAGGCCGAAATGCTTTCTTCGAAAAATATGAAATGTATTCTTTGATCAGAAAGGTCGAAGAAAAGAAAAAGGAAATAAAATCTAATACTTCAATCGTTAAAAAGATCAGTAAGGATCTTCTTAAAGATGCGGTTATCTATTTTGTATCGGATGAATTCTCCTATTATGAAAGAAAGATCTACGGAGCCTGTTTCGCCAATACCGATAAACAGGAATATATAACGATCGAAGATCTTAAGAACGATAAGGATGCCTCAATATATCTTTCTTCGGATAAGAAGAAAGCTGTCTTTGATCTGAAAGCTGTAAAACATGCCCTGGATCATAATGGTATGAGCATCGGTGAAAACAGCGATGACATCTATCTGATGTGTTTCCTTTCCAACAACTACAACAGCGATCTAAAAACGATCATTCTCAATTACGGCGGTGGCGAGATCAGAGAAATAAAAGATCTTTTCGGAACCGAAAAGAAACCTCTGGAACCAACTCTGGAAGAACAGGCTGCCTATGCGGGTGAGATAGCTAAGAATCTGGCAATGATCTTAAAGAAGGTCGAAAAAGAACTTGAAGAAAAAGAGATGGTAAGTCTCTATCAGGATATCGAATTGCCGTTAGTATATGTCCTGTACGGTATGGAGAAGGAAGGCGTCTATTGCGATGTCAAGGAACTTGATGAGATCGCCGAAAACACCAAGAAGAAGATCGACAGGGTTGAAGCCCGTATCTATAAATCAGTCGGTCATGAATTCAATATCGGATCTCCTAAACAGTTAAGTGAAGTTCTTTATACTGAACTGGATCTGCCTGATTTAAAGAAAGGCTCGACCAATGCGGACGTCTTAAGCAAATTAACCGATTATCATCCGGTGGTTTCCGATATTCTCGAATACCGCAAGTATACAAAACTGTATTCCACTTATGCGGAAGGCTTAAAGAAGTATATCGGTCCTGATTCCAAGATCCATACGATCTTCTCGCAGATGATCACTCAGACCGGACGTCTGTCCAGTTATGATCCTAACTTGCAGAATATTTCCGTCAGAGACGATGAAGGCAGAGAAATCAGAAAAGCCTTCAGACCTGGTGAAGGTCATGTAATGATCAGCTCCGACTATTCACAGGTCGAACTGCGTGTTCTTTCATCTCTGGCAAATGAAGAGAAAATGATCGAAGCCTTCAACAGCGGTATCGATATTCATACCAAGACCGCCATGGATGTCTTCGGTTTAAGCAAAGAAGAAGTCAGTGATACTGTCAGAAGACATGCGAAGGCGGTCAACTTCGGTGTGGTATACGGTATTTCGGATTTCGGTCTGGCCAATCAGACCCAGCTGTCTTTCAAGGATGCGAAGAAGTTCATTGATGATTATTTCGTGACTTATCCTAATATCAAGGAATATCTGGATTCCCAGGTTGAGTTCTGCAAGGAAAACGGTTATGTCAAGACGATGCTGAACAGACGCCGTTATATCAATGAGATCAATGACCGTAACTATATGATGCGTGAATTCGGCAAGCGCGCAGCCATGAACGCGACGATTCAGGGCAGTGCTGCCGATCTGATCAAGATCGCAATGGTCAGAGCCGACCGAAAACTGAAGGAAGAAAAACTCGAATCAAAACTGATCCTGCAGGTTCATGACGAACTGATATTCGATGTGCCGGAAAATGAAGTCGAAAAGATGAAAGAGATAATTCCGGAGATCATGTCCAATGCCTATAAGATGAAGACCCGTCTGGATTCTTCTTTAGCCATCGGCAAAGACTGGTATGAGGCCAAGTAATGCCTGAACTACCTGAAGTGCAGACTGTCCTTGATACGTTAGAAAAGAAGATAAAGGACAGAGAAATAATCGATATCAAGATCCTTTATAAGCCTATCGTTGAAACAAGCGAAAGGACTTTTAAGCGTAAGCTCATCGGCCAGCATTTCCGCAGTTTCAAAAGAAGAGGCAAATATCTTTTATTTGAAATGGATGATATTACTTTAGTTTCCCATCTGCGTATGGAAGGAAAGTATTTCATCCTTGATGATTCTTATCCTTTAAGTAAACATGACCATGTTATCTTCTATCTGGATGATGGATCGCAGTTAAGATATAACGATGTCCGCAAATTCGGAAGAATGGAACTGATTGAAAAGGAAGATGATTACCGCTGTTTCAAGGAACTGGGTCCGGAACCTTTTGCGAAGGAATTCTCATTAGCTTACTGTAAACAGTATCTGGGAAAGAAGAAACTGCCGATCAAGCAGGTGCTGCTGGATCAGAGTTTTGTGGCCGGTATCGGAAATATTTACGCGGATGAGATCTTATTTGCGATTAGAGTAAATCCGCTAAGAAGAGCCGATAAGTTAAGCGATGAGGAAATAGAAAATCTGATCAAGGAAACACGCCGTATTCTCAAAAAGGCCATTAAAGCCGGAGGCACGACGATCCGTTCCTATACTTCATCACTAGGTGTAACCGGACGCTTCCAGCTGTCCTTAAAGGTCCATACGATGGAAGAATGTCCTGAATGTAAAGAAAAGATCAGAAAGATCACGGTCGGTGGCAGAGGGACCTACTACTGTCCGAAGTGTCAGAAAAAGTAATATGAAAATTGCCATATCCGGATCGATCGGTTCGGGGAAAAGTGTAGCCTGTGAATATCTCCGTCAGAACAAGGGTTATGACGTTTTTGACTGTGATCAGGTTAACCGTAAACTGCTGGAAAAGGATGAAGCCGGTTATCTGAAAGTTAAAGAAGCATTTCCGGAATGTTTTAATGATGGTGAACTTGATAAAAAGAAACTGTCCGCTCTGGTTTTCAATAACGAAGAAGAAAAGAAGAAACTTGAGGAAATCATGCATCCTCTGATTCTAAACGAACTGGAGAAAAGGGAAGACGATCCGCTGTTTGCGGAAGTTCCGCTCTTGTTTGAAGCGGGCTGGGATAAGTATTTTGATCATAATCTTCTGATTGTTACCGATCTTGATATTCTGGTTGAAAGACTAATGGAAAGAGGCCTTGATAAGGAGGATATTTATAATCGTTTAAGCAGTCAGATGAGCGTCGAAGAAAAGATAAAAAGAGCCGATAAAATCATATATAATAATGGTAGTTTGTCGGATCTGTATAAGCTGATTGATCTGTGGCTTGAAGAAATCATATGCTAGGAAAAGATCTTTATAAAATCGAAGTAAATGCCGAATTATCAAACGAGAGACTTAGATCTCTTGTCTTTTTCTATGGACCACTGATCGGTTCTGATTCTTTAATGATCTATGAATATCTCTTATTAAGAGGCAATCTTTTGGCTTTTGAGGAGATCAATAAACTGCTTGTTTCTCTGAATCTGTCGATCGATGATTTTGAATTCTATTGCCGCAAATTAAACGAATACCGTCTGATGAAGACCTTAAGACAGGATAACCGTTATATTTTTATTTTCAACAATCCTCTGACGATGAAAGAATTTATCAAAGATGATATTCTGGTCAGAGATTTTATCTTAAAGACTTCGGGTGATCATTATCAGGATCTTATTGCGGATCTGTATGTCGAGAATACTCACAGAGGCTTTGAAGATGTTTCCGAGACTCTGTCTTTGGAAGGTTTAAAGAACTGGACCGATAAGGATGAATCTTATTTAAATAGAAAGAAAACCGGTGAATACGAATTTAATACGATGTTTGATGTGAATGTCTTCTTAAAAGATATTTCCACCAATCTATTGCCGATGCGTTTCAGGACTATGGACAATATGCGCGAACTGGCGATCATGGCTGATCTATATAATATTTCATATGACAAGATGCGTACCTTTTTGCCGAGAGTTGCACGAACGGATTCCAATGAGTTCGATCTCAAGGAACTGCGCTATTTATGTATGAAAGCCCAGAGTGAATACCGCAAGGTCGAAGAGGGTAATTATGATGTGCCGTGTCTTAACTTCCTGATGTCTTTGCAGGATGGCAAGGAAGTAACCGATTATGACAAGCGGATCATTTTCAATCTGTCCAACAGTTATCATCTTTCTCCTCCGGTCATCAATGTTCTGCTGGAACATGGCTTAAAAAACTGTGATAATAGACTTATAGAAAATTATCTCTATGCGATCGCTGCCGATCTGCATCGCAATGATGTGAATACTTCCGCCAGGGCTCTGGAAAGACTTTCTAAACCGTACAGCCGCAAGGAAGAAGACAAGCTGCCGGTTTACGATACCAGCAAGAATAAAGGATTTACGGCATCCGAAGAAGAAGAGCTGCTTAAACTGATGGGTAAGAAATGAAAGAAATCGATCTGATCAAAAACGATGAATACCTTTCCGGAATCATCAAGGATGATACTTTTATTAATGAACATCTGGGTACTTTCTTAAGAGTCTACGAATCCCGTCATAAATGCGAAGGATGTAAAGGCCTGGAAGAATGCAAGCAACTGTCAAAAGGCGAGAGACTTGATCTTAAGTATGATGGCGTATTAATCGAAGAGATCGAATACTGTGAGTATGCTTTAGAGAAGAAAAACAGAGAATCGTTGTTAAACAGATATGCATATTGCGATGTGGCGAAGAATCTGGTTGATCTGGATCTGAAGAACGTTCAGTACTCTGAGGAACAGAAAGACCTGTATTTAAAACTGGCTTCAATACTGTGCGAAAAGAGTAATAAAGGTTTATATATAACCGGAGATTTAGGGGTAGGCAAGACCTATCTGTGTACGGCTTTAGCCAATTCTTTGGTTAAAGAAGGAAAAAAGGTTGCTTTCGTAAAAGTGTCCAATTTCTTTAACGAAATGAAATCATATATCGGAAACGGATCGGAGATGATCGACCGTAATATCAGTATTCTTAAGAAAGCCGATTATCTCTTCCTTGATGATATCGGATCCGAAGCGGTATCGGAATTTGTCAGGGATGATATATTATTCAGGATCCTCGATTACCGTTTAGAGAATAATCTGATCACGATCTTTACTTCTAATCTGAATAAGGAAGAACTGCTTAAACACTATCAGTATGACCGCAAGGAGAAATCCAATCTGATGAATGCGAAGAGGCTGATGGAAAGAATAGATATCCTGACCGATAACTATGTGCTGTCAGGACCAAACATGAGGAGGAATTAGCTATGTTGAGAAAAATCGGTGTACTTACTTCCGGTGGCGATTCGCCGGGCATGAATGCGGCAATCAGAGCCGTAACCAGAACAGCGCTGGCCAACGGTATCGAAGTCGTAGGTATTCATGACGGATATAAGGGGCTGGTTGAAGGTTTATATGAACCATTCACCAGAAGTTCCGTTTCCGAAACAATGGCCAGAGGTGGTACGATCTTGGGATCCGCAAGACTTCCGGAATTCAAGGATGAGGAAGTACTGATGAAAGGTATCGCTAAACTGAAAGAGAATAATATCGATGCGGTCGTCGTCATCGGCGGTGACGGTACATACAGAGGTGCTGATTCCTTAACCAAACATGGCGTAAACTGTATCGCTTTACCTGGTACGATCGATAATGATATCGAAGGTACGGACTATACGATCGGTTTTGATACGGCTTTAAACACAATCGTTGACTGTGTCGATAAGCTCAGAGATACATCCAATTCTCATCACCGCTGTTCAGTTGTCGAAGTTATGGGCAACCATTGCGGCGATCTGGCTATCTATTCCGGTATTTCCTGCGGTGCCGAAATCCTGATCACTCCGGAAACGGGTTATGATGAGGAAGCGGTTCTCGAAAAGCTCAAATATCTGGAGAACTCAGGCAAGAACCATGCGATCGTCATCGTTTCCGAAAAAGTCTGCGATGTTAAATCACTGGCTGACAAAATCTCCAGAGCAACCGGTTTTGCCGGCAGAGCGACGATCCTAGGCCACATTCAGCGTGGTGGATCGCCAACTCCGTCAGACCGTGTACTGGCTTCCAGAATGGGTGCCAAGGCTGTAGAGCTTCTGGTAGCGGGTGTCGGAGGACATTGTGTTGCCATCAGAAACAACGAGATCATATCCATGCCGATCGAGGAATGCGTCTCCATGCCGCGCAGCAGCCGTAAGGCCTTCTACAGACTGTTTGACAGATTAGTTTAAGCCAAATGAAAGGAGAACTCAGTTCTCCTTTTTTAGTGCATCAACGTGATTCAGTATGACCGGAATGACGATCGGGTTCCGGTTTGTTTTTTCATAGAGGAACGGTTCAAGTGTATTCTTGATACAGTTCTTGAGATCACCGAAGGTGACTTTCTGTTTCATGGCGTTGCGCAAAGCATCATAGACCAGATTCTCGGCCTCCTTGATCAGAGTCTGTGAATCCTTGAGATAGACGAAACCTCTTGAGACGATACCCGGCTTGCACAGGATCTTGTTGCTGCGGGAATCGATACAGACAACGACCGCAACGAGGCCATTATCAGCCAGGATCTTTCTGTCTTTTAAGACGGAAGTCGATAGACCGGAGATATCATTGCCATCGACATAGATCGCATCGGTCTGGATTCTGGTGTTGGATCTGTAGACTTCGCCTTCATGAAGAACCAGAGCGTCACCATTGGCACAGATGAAGCAGTTTTCTCTAGGAATACCTGTTTCGACGGCAGAATCCGCATGAAGTTTCAGCATTTTGTATTCGCCATGCATCGGCATGAAGTATTTTGGTTTGATCAGCTGCAGCATCAGTTTCTGTTCCTCTTTGGATGCATGTCCGGTCGTATGCAAGGAGGAAAGAGCGGAGTTCTCGAGAACTCTGGCGCCGTTACGCATCAGCTGATTGACGATGCCGCCGATATTCAACGCATTGCCAGGGATCGCGCTTGATGAGAAGACGACTGTATCACCCGGAATGATCTTGACGTATTTGTGTGAACCGTTGGCGATCCTGCTTAAGGCAGCTAAGGCTTCGCCTTGCGATCCGGTACAGACGATGCAGAGCTTCTCCGGCGGATACTGATTGACCAGTTCCGGTGCGATGAAGGTATCTTCCGGAACATCGATCGTCTTCATCTGCATGCCGATTTCCACGACATTTTCCATTGAACGGCCGAAGACGACGACTTTACGGTCACACTTCTTGGCAGCTTTGATTATCTGAGCCAGACGGTTGACGTTGGAGGCAAAGGTCGAAATAAGAATACGGCCCGTGGTTTTTCTCATGATGTCGTTGATGGCGGAAGCGACCTGTTTCTCGGAAATAGAGAAACCGTCAACTTCGGCATTGGTCGAATCGGACATCAGCAGGGTAACACCGGCAGCGCCGATATAAGCCATTTTCTGATAGTCGGAGTTCTGACCGACCGGTGTCAGGTCAAACTTGAAGTCACCAGTTTCTACGACTCTGCCGTTAGGCGTATTGATAAGTACGCCTAAGGAATCAGGGATCGAGTGCACGGTATTGAAGAAACCGATGCGGAAGTGATCGGTCTGAATAGCCGATTCGCCATTGATCTCGATTACCTCAGTCCCGGCCAGCCTCTTTCTTTCCTGCAGTTTCTTTTCGATCAGGGCTTTTGCGAATCTCGGCGCATAGACCTTTTTGATCGGACAGGCAAGCAGTAAGAAAGGAATACCGCCGATATGGTCTTCATGACCGTGGGTAATGATAAGTGCTTTGATTTTCTCTTTATTCTTGATCAGATGGGTGTAGTCAGGAATGACATAGTCGATTCCCAGCAGTTCATCATCGGGGAACTTGACACCGGCATCGATGATGATGATCTCATCATCGTGTTCAAAACAGTACATGTTTTTGCCGACTTCGCCAAGTCCACCCAGGGCATACACAAGAGTATCCTTCTGCGGATCGTAATTGGCACCGCTGTAGCCACGTGAAGAACTGTCTTCACCCGGACTGAAGTTAGTTCTGATAATATTCATCCAACCTCCAATTAAAAACCGATTATATTTAATAAGTATAAATCTAGATAAATTCTAAACTATTGAAAGCTTTTATTCAATAATCTGAGCGTTTGCTTCTTTATGGAAAGGATCTTTTCTGTTTATATGATCATAGAAAAGAATGCCTTTAAAATGATCCAGTTCATGCTGAAGAACGATAGCCAGATAGCCGTCAGCCTTGATCAGGATCTCTTTTTCCTGCAGGATGTCATAGGCTTTTACTTTGACTCGGGCTGACCGATAGACGAATCCTTCGTGCGCATCCGCAACGGACAGACATCCTTCTCCTGATTCCAGACAGGCTTTTTCAACGGAATTGGAGATGATCTTGGGATTGACCAGGGCATATTCGCAGGTCTTGTTTCCGTCTTCATCCTTAATGATAATAGCTGTCATTTTCTTCGGAACACCGACCTGAATGGCACTGATTCCGACAGCCGGACGCAGATTCTCTTTTTCCGCAATTTCGGGAACAGTCGAATTGTCAACGTACTTAAGCATATCCATCAGAAGGGCTCTGTCTTCATCGCTTACCGGCAAAGAAACATCTGCCGATTTCCTTCTGATCAGTTCGTTGTCGTCCTTGATTATTGTCTCGTTGTTTATAAGCATAGCCTAATTATAATACATAATTCATTATGATAAAATGATTTTATGCAAGAAAAAAAGAGATTCACATTCGGAGATAAGCGTGTGACGATAGCAGCCCTGATCCTGGTTGTTTTCGGATCTTTGATGATCGCTTCGGCCGAAATGGGAAACAGCGCCGGTGATACCGAATATCTGACCGGTGTCATCTGGAGACAGGCGATCTTTGTCGTTGCCGGTATCCTCGTTTATTTTTTTCTTACCAATGTCAGAGTACAGAATTTCCGTCCGGTCTATTATACGATAGGCTATGTCATTCTTTTCGGTTTACTGCTCTTCTGCCGTCTGCAGGGTCAGATCAACGGCGCCTATGCCTGGATCAGGATCGGCCCGGGTATAACCGTTCAGCCTTCCGAATTCGCCAAGGTCTTTATGATCGCCTATGCCGGAAGAATTCTGGGCAGAGACCGTAAGGAAAAGAATGAAAGCAATTTCTTTGTCTTTATCGGTTTGGCTCTGGCTTTAGCAATTATTATACTGTTTATTCAGCACGACTTAGGTTCGGCTGTCGTCTATACGGTAATCTGTTACTGTGTCATCCTGATTCCTGATTATAAGGAAATAAGGAGATATCAGCGCATCATGATCCTGCTGATGGTCGCGGCATTGGGACTGGCTTTGTTTATTCTGAGTCCTCCGGTTACGGAGATAATGAAGAAACATGCGGACAACTATATGATCGGTCGTTTTTTAGCTGCAGCGGATCCGTTTTTATATCAGTATGACAATGGTTACCACATCATCATGTCGCTGGTCAGTTTCGCCAACGGCGGACTGTTCGGACTGGGTTATGGCAATTCGATTCATAAATATATGAACTTCCCGAATCCTTCAAACGACTTCATTCTTCCGGTAATTGTGGAAGAACTGGGTATTGTGGGATTTACGGCTTTTATTCTGGCATACGGTGTGATGCTTTATCCGATCATCCAGGGTTCCTTCAGAAGCAGATATAATGTCTCCAAGATGACATTGCTGGGCGTCTTCGTTTATTTCGCCGCTCATTTTATTCTGAATGTCGGCGGTGTCAGCGGATTGATCCCATTGACAGGTGTGCCTTTACTGATGATCAGTTCGGGCGGATCATCGCTGGTCGCTTCGATGGCTGCTCTGGGGCTGTGTCAGAATGAACTGATGAAGATAAAAAAAGACAATGAGAGTAATAGCGGGAAAATACAAAAAAACACCGATAAAGACATTAGAGGGTGAGGATATAACCAGACCCACCAGGGACATGGTTAAGGAAGCACTGTTTTCCAGTATCGAGATCTATTCCGATACTTCTTTTCTTGATCTGTTTTCGGGATCGGGTTCGATCGGTATCGAGGCCTTATCCAGAGGAGCTCAAAAAGTCGTCTTCAATGATCTGAATAAAGATGCGGTCAAAGTGATCAGAACCAATCTGGATAAAGTCCATGAGAACAGAGAAGTCTATAATCTGGATTATCAGGAATGTCTGGCTAAACTTAAAGGTGAAAGCTTTGATTATATCTATTGCGATCCGCCATATAATTTCAAAGCCTATGAGGATATCTTTTTCTATGTGAACAGATACAGTATCTTAAACAGAAAAGGTATAATGATAATGGAAGTAAAAAAAGATACGGATCTTAAGGATGAGTATCTTGATATGCATAAATATAAGGAAAAAAGATACGGCATCAGCAAACTGCTGTATTACAGGCAAGGAGATTAACTTAAATGATCAAAGCAATCTATCCCGGAACATTCGATCCGATTACCGTAGGTCATCTCGATGTGATCAAAAGAGCGGCAAAGGTCTATGATAAACTGATCATCGCCGTCATGGAGAATAAAAAGAAGACCTGCACCTTCTCAAAAGAAGAACGCAAGAAGATGATCGAGAAGTGTGTTAAGAATATCAAGAATGTCGAAGTGGTCGTCGGTGAAGGTCTGACCGTTGACCTGGCCAGAAAGAATAACTGCAAGATCATCGTCAGAGGCATCAGAGCCGTATCGGACTATGAATCGGAACTGGCATTGGCAACCGCCAACATGAATCTTGATGAAAACATTGAGACCGTCTTCATGGTTTCCAAACCCGAACTGTCCTTCCTTTCTTCTTCGATCGCCAAGGAGATCGCTTCCTTCAACGGAGATATCAAGGATTACATTCCTTCAGCTATCATCAAGGAAGTTTCCAAAAAACTTTATAAGTAATATATATCTTTATCAGATTATTTCAGGAGGTATAAAGAATGAGCAAAAACAATTATGTCTGTCCGTTCTGCGCAGCTGATTTAAGCAAGCAGGACGGCTTCAATCCATCTGAAAAATGGAAGTGTGCTTACTGCGGAAATGAGGTCTACATGAAATCAAGAATCAAAACAGGTACTGTAAATTCCGAAAGATTATGGAGAAAGGCTAAACCGGTTGCGGAGATCCTGGTCGGTCTGACAGTCTTGGCTATCGGGACAGCTGTTACGGCAGCGGAGTTCTTTATCAGAAAGAGCGAGAAGTCTGGTGAGATGGACATTGATAAACAGTAAAGGATTCTAAAAAACATGAGTGGAAATCGGTCTGAAACAGGCCGATTTTTTAATGGAAAAAAATAGTAAAAATTTTTAGCACTTATATGTTGACAGTGCTAAAAGATTGTTGTATATTATTTTTAGCAGTAAAGCTAAAGGAGTGCTAAAAGGAGGTGGCTATATGGCATTAACACAAAGAATGGTCGAAATCTTGAGAGCCATTGTTGATGAATTCGTATCGACGGCCGAACCGGTCGGTTCCAAAACGCTTGTCGATAAATATGATCTGCCATATTCCAGTGCAACGATCAGGAATGATATGGCCACTCTGGAATCACTCGGTTATCTGGAGAAGCCGCATACTTCTGCCGGCCGTATTCCTTCCAATAAGGGTTATCAGTATTACTGTGAACATCTTCTGAAGAAGGAAATGGATGAGGAAGTGAAATATGCATTGGCTAATATCTTTGATCGCCGTTCTGCGAATATCGAAGATGCGATCAAGGAATCCTGCAAAATCGTTTCGGAAATGACCAATCTGGCTACCGGAATGCTCGGACCGGATGCCAAGAATCAGACGCTGGAATTCATTAAAGTCTTCCAGATCGATCCTAAGACAGCGGTGTGTGTCTTTATAACAAATACGGGTCATACCGAAAACAAGACCTTCAATTTCCATGATGAGGTCACGATCGATGATATTCAGACCTGTACCGATATTCTCAACGACAGATTAAAGGGTACACCGATTCACACATTACCGGAAAAGCTGGAATCACTGAAACCGATTCTGACCAAATCCGTACAGCGCTTTGAAATGCTGTATAACGCCTTTGCGGGTGCTTTCGTTAAGTTTGCCTCAGAGACACTTTATTTCGATGGCACCAGCAATATGATGTATCAGCCGGAATATGCGGATGTCGAGAAACTGAAGGAACTGACCAAGTTCTTCGATGATTCGAAGCTGTTCAGAAGCCTGGTTGACCGCCAGACGACCGGTCAGGATGTCGTAGCGGTAACACCTAAAGGAACCGAGCTGGTCTGGAAGGATGACATTGCCATCGTATCCAGCGAGATAAAAATCTCGGATAATCCGGATGAAAATGCGCGTCTGATGGTTGTCGGACCGCGTCGAATGGAATACAGCCGTGTCGTTAACTTACTTGATTTTATCTGTAAGGAAATCGAGGACATGTTCCATTAGAAAGGAAGATTATGGCAAAGAATAAAAAAGATGAAGAAATAAAAGAGCTTCCCGAAAATGAAGAACACGTTGAAGAAGAAGTAAAACAAGAGGAAGTTAAAGAGGAAGAAGCCAAAGAAGAAAACGTGGAAGAAACCGAAGAGGAAATCGTTGAGGATATCAATGAGGAATCGGAAGTCGAATTATTAAATAAAGAAATAGAAAAACTGAAAAATGATTACGCAAGGGCTTATGCGGATACCGAGAATCTGAAAAAGAGACTGATGGCTGAAGCAGAACAGACCAGAAAATACCGGATTCAGAGTTTCGCCAAAGAAGTTCTGCCGGTTATCGATAATCTGGAAAGGGCCCTGGCAACTCAGGTTCACGAAAGTGATGAGAGTTTCAAAAAAGGTATTGAGATGACTTACAATCAGTTGCTTACAGCCTTGAAGAATGAAGGCGTGGAAGAAATTGATTGCCTGAATAAACCGTTTGATCCGAATCTTGAACAGGCAATTATGCAGGAAAAGAAAGAGGACAGCGAATCAGGAACAGTCATTGAAATATTACAGAAAGGTTATGTATTAAAAGATCGTATCTTGAGACCGGCAATGGTCAAGATAAGTGAATAAGGAGGAAATTAAGATGAGTAAAATTATAGGTATTGACTTAGGTACTACTAACAGCTGTGTTTCCGTAATGGAAGGCAAAGAGGCCAAGGTTATCACTAACCCTGAAGGCAACAGAACAACTCCTTCGGTTGTAGCTTTCAAGGATGGTGAAATCGTCGTCGGTGATGCGGCTAAAAGACAGGTTGTAACAAATAAGGATTCCGTTTCTTCGATCAAGAGACTGATGGGTTCAACTCAAAAAGTCCATGTGAACGGCAAGGATTATACACCGCAGGAAATCTCTGCCATGATCCTTCAGTATATGAAGAAATATGCCGAAGGTTATCTGGGTGAACCGGTAACCAAAGCAGTTATCACTGTTCCTGCTTACTTCACTGATGCTCAGCGTCAGGCGACCAAGGATGCCGGTAAGATTGCAGGTTTCGATGTAGAAAGAATCATTAACGAACCGACTGCCGCAGCTCTGGCTTTCGGTATCGATAAGACCGATAAGGAAATGAAAGTCCTGGTATTCGACCTCGGTGGCGGTACTTTCGATGTTTCGATTCTGGATCTGGCTGACGGTACTTTCGAAGTTCTGGCTACAGCCGGTGATAACCATCTGGGTGGTGATGACTTTGATAACGTTGTCGTTGACTGGATGGTCGATGAATTCAAGAAGGAACATCACGGCATCGACCTTAAGGCCGACAGAATGGCTCTTCAGAGGCTTAAGGAAGCAGCTGAAAAGGCCAAGAAGGATTTAAGCTCAATGGTACAGACGCATATTTCCTTACCGTTTATTTCTGCTGATGAATCCGGTCCATTACACCTTGATATGGATCTGACCAGAGCTAACTTCGATAAGATGACCAAGTTCCTGGTTGACCGTACCGTCGGTCCGGTAAGACAGGCTTTAAAGGATGCCGGTATGACACCAAACGATATTGATGAAGTTCTGCTTGTCGGTGGTTCTACCAGAATGATCTCTGTTCAGGAAGCTGTCAAGGCTGAACTGGGCAAGGAACCTAACAGATCTGTTAACCCGGATGAAGTTGTTGCGATGGGTGCAGCTATTCAGGGCGGTATCCTGATGGGCGATAACCCTAACGATGTATTACTGCTTGATGTCACACCGTTATCACTCGGTATTGAAACATTAGGCGGTGTCATGACTGTTCTGATCCCAAGGAACACAACCATTCCTACTCAGAAGTCACAGATCTTCTCTACTGCCGCTGATAACCAGCCGGCTGTCGATATCCATGTATTACAGGGTGAAAGACCAATGGCTGCCGACAACAAGACCTTAGGTAACTTCCAGTTGACCGGTATTGCCCCAGCCAGAAGAGGTGTTCCGCAGATCGAAGTAACTTTCGATATCGATGTCAACGGTATCGTTCATGTATCTGCACTTGATAAGGGTACAAATAAGAAACAGGAAATCACGATCACCAACTCTTCAGGTTTAAGTGACGAAGAGATCGATAAGATGGTCAGAGAAGCCGAAGAGAACAAGGCTGCCGATGACAAGAGAAGAGAAGAGATCGAATTAAAGAACAAGGCTGAAGGTTTCATCGCTCAGATCGACCAGCAGCTGGAGACTGATAACGCCAACGTTACAGCTGATCAGAAGGCTCAGGTCAAGGCTTTAAGAGATGAACTTCAGACCGCTATCGATAATAATGACTACGATCATCTCAAGAGCAAGCTCGACGAATTAGAGAAGGCTGCTCAGGCCATGGGCGAAGCTATGTATCAGCAGCAGGCTAATGCCGGAGCTAATACAGGCTATGACGGCACAGGCTATACCAGCAGTTCTAACAGCAATAACAACAACGATGATGTTGTAGATGCTGATTTCAAAACAAAGTAATTAATTAAAAGTATTTAATAAAAAAGAAAGGGAGGTATTATGGCCGACAAACGCGATTATTATGAGGTCTTGGGTATATCCAAGGGTGCGAGTGATGACGAAATAAAAAAAGCTTACCGTAAGTTGGCTAAGAAATATCACCCGGATGTAAACAAAGAACCTGATGCGGAAGCCAAATTCAAGGAAATAAACGAAGCTTATGAAGTCCTTTCCGATCCGCAGAAGAAAGCGACATATGACCAGTTCGGTCATGCGGGAATGGACGGATTCTCTTCGGGTGGATTCTCTTCAGGTTTCGGCGGAATGGATATGGATGATCTCGGAGATATCTTCTCAAGCTTCATGGGAGGCATGGGAGGATTCTCCGGATTCAACTTCGGCGGCAATTCTTCATCCAGAAGAAACGGACCGATCAAAGGCGATAACCGTTATATGACCCTCGAGATCGATTTTCTCGATGCGGTTCATGGTGTCGATAAACTGATCAATATTACCGTTGATAAGAAATGTGATCACTGCGACGGCACAGGTGCTGCCAGCAAGTCTGATATCGAGACCTGTTCAACCTGCCGCGGTTCGGGAAGAGTCATGAGACAATCCCGTACACCGTTTGGCGTAATCCAGCAGCAGTCAGTCTGTCCGGATTGTCACGGTACAGGCAAGCGTATCAAGAAAGGCTGCCCATACTGTAACGGACAGGGCTATAACACGGTCAAGGAACAGGTCGAAGTTACGATCCCGGCCGGTATCAATTCCGGTCAGCAGGTCAGACTGGCAGGCTATGGCGAGCGCGGTGAAAACGGCGGTCCAAATGGCGATCTTTACATCGAAGTAAGAGTCAGACCGCATAAGTACTTCCGCCGTGACGGAAACAATATCTACATTACTGTTCCGATCTCATCGGTCGATGCGACGCTCGGAACAAGTGTTGATATTCCTACAGCCTATGGTGATGTTGAACTGACGATTCCTGCGGGAACACAGCCTGGTCAGCAGTTAAGAATAAAGGGTTACGGAATCAAGGATTTACGGACCAAGAACGTCGGTGACCAGTATGTGGAAGTTCAGATCGAGATCCCGCGAAAACTCACCAGAGAAGAACGGGAACTGTACGAAAAGCTTTCCACGCATAAAAAGGAAAGTGTATTCGAAAAATTCAAAAAAGCTTTTAAGTAGGGAAACCTACTTAAAAAAATACATTTGATTAGCACTCATAATTAAAAAGTGCTAAAGGAGGTATCATATGAATCCTGAACTGATGACAGAAAAACTGCAGGAAATCCTGATGAAAGCCTTGAGTATCTGCAAGGAAAACGCCAATCCGGAATTAAGTTCCGAACATATGATGGCTGCTTTTCTGAGCGAACCGGATATCATCGATATGTTGAACAGTTTTAAAACAGACATAAACAAGCTTGTCAGTATCGATGATCAGTATCTTTCAAGATTACCGGTCTCTGATTCGGTAGAAAATCCGAGCATCGAAAGATATCTGTATAATGCCTATAACGAGGCTTTGAATAAATCCAAACAGCGTAAAGATAAATACATTTCAATGTTTGATATGTTTATCGCTACACTGTTCAACAATTCTTCCGTCTGTGAAGATATGCGTAAATTCTGCGGGTTCTCCCGCAATGATATCGAAGATAGATACAGTATAGAAAGGGGTGGTACTATGATCAACAACAAAGAAGATGAAAACAACCTCAATCCATTGAAGAAATACGGACGTAACCTCGTCGATGATGTCAGAAACGGCAAGATCGATCCGGTCATCGGACGTGATGATGAGATACGTAGAGTTATCGAGATTCTTTCCCGTAAGACCAAAAACAATCCGGTCCTGATCGGTGAACCTGGTGTCGGTAAGACCGCTATCGTTGAAGGACTGGCCTGGCGTATCTTTAATAATGATGTGCCATTAGGGTTAAAGGACAAGGATCTGATCGAACTGGATATGGGTTCACTGATTGCGGGTGCGAAATACCGTGGTGAATTCGAAGAGCGTTTAAAAGCTGTCCTGAAAGAAATTGAAAATGCCAATGGCAAAATTATCTTATTCATCGATGAGATCCATAATCTGGTCGGTGCCGGAAAGACTGAAGGCGCAATGGATGCGGCCAACCTGCTCAAACCGATGCTGGCAAGAGGAGAATTAAGATGTATCGGTGCTACAACTTTTGATGAGTACCGTAAATATATCGAAAAAGACTCCGCACTGGAAAGAAGATTCCAGAAGGTTTCAGTCGATGAACCGAGTGTCGAAGATACGATTTCGATCCTGCGTGGACTGAAAGACCGTTTCGAAGCCCATCACGGTGTCAAGATCAAGGATGATGCGATCATCGCAGCTGCATCTTTATCCAACCGCTATATTTCCGACCGTTTCCTGCCGGATAAGGCTATCGACCTGATTGATGAAGCCTGTGCTTCTACCCGAGTTGAAATGGATTCCAAACCGGTCGAACTGGATGAACTGACCAGAAAGATCGATACGCTGGAAATCGAAAAGATCTCTTTGAAGAAAGAAACCGAAGATGAAAAAGCCCAGAAACGTCTGGAAGAACTGGACAAGGATCTGGAAGCATTAAAAGAGAAGAAGAAATTCCTTGATGAACGCTGGCTGAAGGAAAAAGATGATTTAAGCAAGATCAAGGAAATCAAGGAAGAACTTGAAAGAGCCAAACTGGAAATGTCCGATGCGCAGAACAATGCGGACTATGAGAAAGCTTCCAAACTGCAGTATGAAACGATTCCGAGTCTGGAAAAGAAGATCAGCGAACTTTCAAATGATGACGAAGAAGGCAGAATGCTTTCAGAAGTAGTCGATGAACAGTCGATTGCGAAAGTGGTAGCTAAATGGACACACATTGATGTATCCAAACTGATGTCTTCAGAAAGAGAAAAGCTCTTACATCTTAAAGATAAGTTATCCGAAAGAGTAGTCGGACAGGATAAGGCATTAGGACTTGTTTCCGATGCGATCTTAAGATCAAAAGCTCAGGTTTCCGATACCAACAGACCGATCGGTTCATTCATGTTCCTAGGTCCGACCGGTGTCGGTAAGACCGAAGTAGCCAAAGCTTTGGCTGAACAGTTATTTGATGATGAGACAAAGATCGTCAGGATCGATATGTCCGAATACATGGAGAAGTTCTCTGTTTCTAGACTGATCGGTGCTCCTCCAGGATATGTCGGATATGAAGAGGGCGGACAGCTGACTGAAGCAGTCAGAAGAAAACCTTATTCGATTGTCCTGCTGGATGAAATCGAGAAGGCTCATCCGGATGTGTTCAATATTCTGTTACAGATCCTTGATGACGGACGTATTACCGATTCCAAGGGTGTGACAGTCGACTTTAAGAATACGATCATTATCATGACTTCCAACCTCGGTTCCGAATACGCATTTGAAGAAGATGAGGAAAAGAAACAGAAGGAATATGAAGAGATCGTTAAGATGACTTTCAAACCGGAATTCATCAACCGTGTCGATGAGATCATTGTCTTCAATCCGCTTGATCAGCAGATGATCGAAAAGGTTGCGGAAAAGTTCCTCAACATTCTCAAGAAGAGACTTGCCGAATCCGATATTGAACTGGAAGTAAGCGATAATGCCATGAAGAAGATCGTGGAATGCGGTTTTGATGAGACTTATGGAGCAAGACCGATGAAACGTCATATTCAGCGTGCTGTCGAATCTCCGGTAGCTAAATTCCTTTTAGAGAATTATGATGCCAGAAAGATTCTGGTCGATGTCGAAAACGATGAATACGTCGTTAAAAGAAATGATCAATAATTTGAAAGAGGGCCTAATAAGCCCTCTTTATTAACGTATGAAAAAAGAGCTTTCTGAGCTCTTATTCACTAACCTTTTTTACATTGGCAGCCTGAGGACCCTTAGGACCATCATTCACGTCATATTCAACAGCCTGGCCTTCATCTAATGATTTGAAACCATCGGATAGAATTGCTGAGAAATGAACAAATACTTCTTTGCCATCATCTCCAGTGATAAAGCCATAACCTTTAGCGTCGTTAAACCACTTAACTTTACCTGTCATATAACCCCTTTACTAGCAAAAAATATATGCAATTTAATCTTAAATCTTTTTACTAGTGAATGCAATGAATTTTCCGAAAAAAAGTACTATCTAGTATGATTTCTCACTCATGTTTATAGAGTGACAACTTTGCGTTTCAAACAAAACGATAATGTATAATGAAACCAGGAGAAGTGAAATATGTTTTATCCTCAATTCATAAAGAAAAACGAAACTATCGGAATCTGTGCACCAAGCGCCGGTGTCGGAAAAAAGATCGATGATTACAAGGAAGCACTTAAGGTGCTGCGTTCAAGAGGCTATAAGATCAAGGAAACAGCTTCGGTCAGAAGAAATAATGTCCGCTCGACTACGGCGAAAAAAAGAGCGAAAGAACTTGACGAACTTGTATTGGACAAGAAAGTTAAGCACATCATGTGCGCAGCCGGCGGAGACTTCATGCTGGAGATGATGCCGTATGTTGATTTTGATCATATAAAAGAAAATCCGAAATGGATTTCCGGAATGTCAGATCCGACTAACATCCTTTATACTGTCACTACGAAACTTGATATCGCTACATTATATGGCCGTAACGGCGGCAGTTTTGATATCGAATCATCTCCATCACAGGAAACGTTTCTGAATTTTGTCGACGGTAAGATAAAGACTCAACATTCCTATAAGAAATATATTGCTTTTCTGGATATGATCAATGAAATCGATAATTATCAGGATGTGAAATGGGTCGCAAAGGAACCGATGGAAATAAAGGGAAGACTGATCGGGGGCTGTCTTGAATCGATTGAGAAACTGATCGGTACAGATTTGGATTATACGAATCAATTCATAGAAAAATATAAAGATGACGGTATCGTCTGGTATTTCGATATATTTGATATGTCATCCTATAATTTCTATCTGACACTGATGCAGTTTGAAAATGCCGGCTGGTTCAGATATTGCAAAGGTGTGCTGATCGGCAGGGTATGTTTCCCGAGAGTCGAAGATAAGAAACTGGATTATATAAAAGCCGCAGATAAGGTATTAAAAGATATCCCGCATATCTGTGAAATGGATATCGGCCATACCGCTCCGAATATGACATTAATTAACGGAGCTCTGGCTGACGTTAAATATAAAGACGGAAAAGGAAGTATCAGTTTCAAATTAAAATAGAACCTAGACGGTTCTATTTTGCATATAAGTGAACAGATCGTTGTAGAAGTCCTGGACATCGCCTTTTTTGGTCGCCCATGAACAGACGAAGCGGACGATCGTATGATTCTTATCAAACTTGCCCCATTCGGTGACTTCGTATTTGGTCTTGATCTTTTCCAGCAGTCTGTTCTCCAGTACCGGGAAGATCTGATTGGTAGGCGAATCGATAAACATCGGGATGCCGTACTGTTTGAAGATATACTTGATAGCCTGAGCCATGATGTTGGCATTCTTGGCGTTGTCTAAGTATGTACTGTCTTCGAGCAAAGCAAGGAACTGTACACCGATGATCCTGCCTTTTGACAGCATCGCGCAGTGCTGCTTGATCAGATAACGGAAGTAAGGTTTCAGATCATCATTTCTGATAACCATCGCTTCACCGATCAGAGCACCGTTCTTGGTTCCGCCGATATAGAAGATATCGGTATAACGGCATATGTCCTTGAAGGTAAGATCGTTTCCGGTTGCGACTAAGGCATTGCCTAAACGTGCACCGTCAAGATATAGATACAGACCTAATTTTCTGCAGGTCTCATAGATAGCTTTGAGTTCGCTCTTACGGTAGATCGTACCGAGTTCGGTCGCATCGGAGATGAAGACCATCTTAGGTTTGACCATATGCTCATCCGGGTGGTTGGAAACAACTTCGATGATTTCGGCAGGAGTGATCTTGCCGTATTTGCCTTTAACGGTTATGATCTTATGGCCGGTCGCTTCTATGGCTCCGGTTTCATGAGTGTTGATATGGCCTGATTCGACGCAGATCACTGCTTCATATGATCTTAACAGGCTGATCGCCAGAACGTTACATGGCGTTCCGCCGCTTATAAAATGAACATCGACACTTTCGTTGCCGACGGTTTTTCTGATCGTCTCCGCCGCAGCGGTACAGAAAAGGTCCTGACCGTAACCGGCAGCTTGGACATCGTTTGTTTCAACCAGGGCATTCAGGACTTTAGGGCAGGCGCCCTCGGAATAATCGTTCGCAAATGAATACATAATGATTTCCCCTCTATCCAATATTATAACAATCTTATAGTCTTATCTGACTTAATTATTTTCTTTTCTTTCACCAGTCTGTATAGGAGCCGGGAAACGGCTTCTCTGCTTAAATACAGTTCTCTGGCCAGCTGTGATACGGAAGTATAGGTGATTCTGTTTTTATGATCATGAAGATAGCAGAAGAATCTTTCTTCAGCCGAAGCGATCGAAAGCAGCCTGATCCTGCTGTTTAACTGCTTGCCGGTATCGGAAAGAATATGGAGATATTCGATCAGGAAAGCGGAATTGTTTTCCAGCAGTTCGATAAGCAGTTCTTTCTTTATCAGCATTATTTCCGCATCGCTTAAAGCTATGACATTGCCTTTATAATATGGCTCTGATGAGAAGATCAGATTATTGCCGAAAAGACCTCCTTCGGAAATCGTATTGAAGATCAGTTCCGATCCGTCATTCAGATAGGATACGATTTCGATCTTTCCTTTTAAAACAATGCCGATCTCATTACAGCTGTCATTCTCATGAAAAAGGGTATCTCCCTTGGAGATTTTTCTGATGATGCAGCGTTCTTTTTCTTTATCTGTAAGTAATTCCGTTATCTTCATAATATGTGATCCGAATCACAGTTTTTTACAGGATAATTATATATAATTTTATCTGCGAGGTGAAGATAAAATGAAAAAACTGTTACTTGTATTAAGTGTTCTAATGTTACTGTGGGGCTGCACAGGCACAAAACCTGCAGAACCTGTTGAAGAAGAGACTGTCGATCTTTCATCGCTGACGATCGTTACTCCAAAGGGCGCTCCGGTCTTGGCTTTCTATAACCAGATCGAAAACGAAAACTATACCCGTGTTACGGCTGATGCGATCGCAGCTTTATGGACCGGCGATCAGTCTCCTGATGTTATGGTCATTGACCTGACCAGCGGTATCAAAGCCATCAAAGACGGTGCAGCTTACAAGCTCGGAGCTATCATTACTTTCGGTAATTTCTATCTGGCTTCTACCGGAAACGATGAAAACGATACGATGGATTCTGATGATAAGATCGTCTTGTTCGGTAATGAAAACATGCTTCCAAGCAGGATCTGGCATTACCTCTATGGTACGGATTATGATGCTTCATTATTGTATGAATCCGATGCTCAGCAGGCTGCTGCTGCTTTAGCCAGCGGCAAGTATTCCGATGGTACGGAAGTCGATTATGTCTTTTTAGCTCAGCCGGCTTTATTCGCAGCTATGAAGAAAAACGAAAATGCCAAGCTGTATAAGGATATTCAGGAAGAGTATAAAAACAAATCCGGTCTTGATATGATCCAGGCAGCTGTCTTTATTAATGACAGAGTAAATGAAGCAACCGGTAATGCTTTCTTAACAGAACTGGAAAACGCTGTTAAGGCAGCAATCGAAAATCCGGAACTTGTGGCCGAAGGTTTAAGCGTCTATACTGATGAAGAAGCAACGGCTCAGTACGGTTTCAATCCGAATGTGGTCGTCAATGTCTTCAAACAGAAGAACGCCTTAGGCAACAATGCGATGGGCTTAGGCTTCAAGAAAGCGATCGACATCAAGTCCGATATCGATGCCTTCCTGGCGATCTTCAATATTGAGGAGACGAGTGAAGAAATCTACTTCAAATAATAAGATCTATTTTCTGGGTGTGATCCTGCTCATACTGATGTGGCAGTTGCTGTCACTACTGATCGGGGAAGAGACAATGGTCTTTCCCGGTCCGTTGGCGACAGTCAAATATGCGTTATATCTCTTGGGCAGGGAATATACCTATAAATGTATTGCGGCAACCATGTATAAGATGATCAGCGGTTTCATGGTTTCTTTACTGCTGGGCTTGTTTTTAGGCACACTGGCAGGCAATTTCGAAACGTTCGAGAAACTGTTCAATCCGACGATCATCACTTTAAGAGCGATCCCTACGGCTTCGCTCGTTTATTTATTCATCGTTTTGGCGGGATTTAAAACTGCGCCGATCTTTCTGGTCATCCTCATTTCCTTTCCGATCATTTATGAAGGGGTAATGGGTGGAGTCAGGAATATCCCTAAAGGCATCATCAATGCGACCAGACTTGACGGAGCTTCTTTTCTGAAAGAGAATCTGAGGATCAGACTGCCACTGGCCTTGCCTTATATCGTCGTAGCCTTGGCTTCGAGTTTCTCTTTGTGTTTTAAGATCGAGATCATGGCCGAAGTAATAACCGGCAGTTCCAATCCGGGACTCGGTTCGGCGATCCTGGGAGCCCGCTCATCCGATCCGACAAACATGGTACCGATCTTTGCCTATTCGCTTATTGCGGTCGTGATCATGCTGATACTGGACTACTTCAGTTCTTTTATCCGAAACAAAATGAAAACGGAATAGTTTATAATAAGACTGATGGCAAAGCGCAGAAGAGTAAATATGCAATCCGTAATTATAATAGCGGTATTATCAGCACTGGTAATTACGGGTTTTTTATTGCTTACGGTTAACTTTTCTTTTATCGGCAAAAAGTCCATTCATGAAGATGCCAAACGGTATATGACCAGACACTGTCTGGCTTTCTATCCCGATTCTGTCGAGGGCAAAGCCAGAGCTAAACAGATCTGCAAGGGTGTAAAAGATGATTCGGTATATGATTACACGCTGATCCCCTATGGCGATTACTATCTGATCAATTACGGTGGTGAAAACCGTTATTTCACGGATAAGAATTATGTTCCGGTCGTGATCGATAATGTCTCCGATTACGGTAAAAAGATCGTCGTGGATTATTTAAGATATACCTTTAAAAAGGATTATCCGGATAAATATTATGATTCGAAATTCTTAAAACAGTTAAGTGTCGATAATATCGATTTTGATTCTGTTACTTATTCAATTGAAGAAGAAAGCGTCAAAGTTAATGTTCCGGAATATGAAATGGATGTCTATATTCCGCTCAAATACATGCAGAAAGAAATAGGTATGGATTTCGGCTTTCCTAATGAGATGTACCGTAAACCGGTCTATATCGATCCGAGTCCCGATCATCCGGTCATATGTCTGACGTTTGATGACGGACCGCAGTTCCGTTATGAATATGGCGAATGTACGACAGTAGAGATCGTCGATCTGTTAAGCGAATATGATGCGCAGGGCACATTCTATATGATCGGTATCTATCTTGAAGACAGGGATATCTGGGCTGATTACCAGGTCTATACACTGTTTAAGAAGTCTTACGGCAACGGCAATGAATTTGGCTCGCATACCCAAAGTCATGCGAATCTTATAGATCTCGAGACTGCTGAAGAGATGAAAGAAGAGATCGACGGACCGATCGATTACATGAAAGAGTTCATGGACTATGAGATGAAGACCTACCGTCCGGTCGAAGGCGATTTCGATGAGACAGTCCTTAATGTTCAGAATGTTCCGGCAATATTATGGGATGTGGATTCGGAAGACTGGCTGACCAGGAATCCCGATACGATCTATCATCAGGTCATGAAATATGATTATGAGACCGGTGATATTATCCTTTTCCATGATGCCTATGATGAAACGATCGAAGCATTACAAAAAATCATCCCGGAACTGATCGACAGAGGCTGCCAGTTACTTACAGTTACCGACATGCTGAAGTGTCTGGATATCGATCCTTCACTCATCAGTTATTATTACGGTCCTTACTATTACGAATAATTATTTTATTGAGAAATTCAATATACTGATCAGCGATCTCTCGGTCGCTGATTTTTATATTGTCACTATATGAAACAAGTTTGGAAAAGAAAGCATCGGAAATACTGGCTTTGGTGGTAAAACCGTTTTTGGTGAAGATCGCTTCCGGAAAATCATCTCTGATCCTGTCTTTAAGATAATCGCTGTCATGAATGATTTCAAAACGGATCAGTCTGGCTTTATCCGAATAGAACGCATTGGAACTTTCTTTGATCTGAGAGATAACTGAAGAAGTACTGATATTTAATTCATCATTTCGGTTTAGAAGTCTCATCTCGATGATATTGTCGAAACGGGCATGGTAGATCTTTCCGTTATTCTCATAGTGATAGTAAAGATAATAGTAATCGTTTTCTCTGTATAAGAATAAAGGTGCGATCGTTTCCTTTTCGTCATGATTGCTTCTTTTTATCTGCAGCATCTTTCCGTTTCTGATCGCTTCAAGTGTATCTTCGAGACGATTGATGAATTTGCGGTCTTTATGTTTGGAATGGTATTCAAGTTTTTTAAGCAAATCAGCCTCATATTCTGAAATAAAGGAATAGAGTTTTTTCTTTAGTCTGTTCAAAAAAGTGTCATCGAGATTCTTTAAGGAGTTTAATGAATCGATGATGATCTTGATTTCGGAAAGCGAGAAGGGGGCTTCGGTAAGATAATAGCCGTTGTCATATTCGATCTCGTAGTCCATTTCATTTAAAGCTTTGAAATCTTCGTAAAGCGTCTTGCGATCTGAAACTGTAACGCCGTTTTCTTCCAGCAGAGAAACGATTTCGTTTAAGGAAAGCTTGTGTTCCATATCACTGGAATTTCTTAAGATTTCTAACAGTTTTAAGATTCTTTGTCTGTTCATAATTCGATTATATAACTGTCCAAATATTTGGACAATGATTTTTACCTGGTGTTCTAAGATGTAGTCAGGAGGTAAGAAAGATGAAAAGAACTCTGATTATGAATAGCTGGTTAGTGATGTTTATCTGGGGCGTGTATCTTAACGGTTATGGCATTATAGCGCTCTTACTGGGACTTATCGGAACGGGATTGCTTCTGTTTGTCAAAGGTGAGGTTAACTACAGAAGAATCATTGCTGTTTCAATTATTTCCTATATGGTGCTAATCGGTGTGCTCTTCCACAGCAATATCCCATACTTTTTCCCGGATCTGCACATCTTTATGTCGGTAATTGTTTTAGATGCAGCTGTGACAAACGAATATCTGTATCGGGTCAGAAAGAAGATTATCCTTCAAATGTTATCACTGATCTTAGCGGCATACGCCATGCTTTCCATCCTGATTGCGGTATTACCGGATGCATCCTACACTATTTTCAGCAAGAACAGTCTGTTTCTGATGGAGTCGTTCATCTTTTTACCTTACCTCTTGCCTTTGGCCTATGCCTTGGCATATCGTAATTTCCGATCTCTTATCAGAAAGAACAGGCTGGAAAAGAAAGGAGCTACTCTGTAGCTCCTTCAAACTTATCTATTTCTTCCTTTAAAGTACTTACTATCTCATCCTGGGCGATCGTCTTGACGATCTGTCCTTTTTTAAACAGGATAGCGGAATCTTTGGCTCCCGCAACACCGATATCGGCCCTGGAAGCCTCTTGCGGTCCGTTGACCGGACAACCCATGATGGCGACAGTCACATTTTTATTGACACTTTCCAGATATTCTTCCATTTCCTTGACGATCGGAAGCATATCGTACTGAATTCTGCCGCAGGTCGGGCAGGAGATCAGATTAGGCACATCCAGTTTGAGCTTGCAGGCTCGAAGCAGTTTCTTGGCGATCTTTACTTCTTCGACCGGATCATCGGAGATCGAGATCCTGATTGTATCACCGATGCCATCAAGTAAGAGATTGCCCAAAGCCACTGATGATTTAATGGCGGAATTGATCAGACCGCCTGCTTCGGTAACGCCCAGATGCAAAGGATAAGGGAAGGTTTCGCTGGCTAGACGGTAAGCTTTAATACATTCTAAAGGATCTGATGATTTGAACGAGAGGCATATGTCATGGAAATCCAGAGCTTCAAGGATCCTTAAATGGTCCTTGGCTGATTCGATCATGGCTTCTTCGGAATGTTTATATTTCTTATTCAGACTTCCGGCGTTGATACCGATACGGATCGGAATCTGTCTTTCTTTGCAGAGTTCGACGATCTCTTTAATCTTGTTTTCATCTTCGATATTGCCGGGATTAAGTCTGATCTTATCGGTTCCGGCTTTGATCGCTTCGATCGCAAAATCCGGATTGAAATGAATATCCGATACTAAAGGAATAGATATCTGTTTCTTTATTTCTTTAACCGCTCTGGCATCTTCGATATCCAGGATGGCAACTCTGATTATTTCGCATCCGACTTTCTCCAGAGTTTTGATCTGTTTTACAGTAGCTTCGACATCTTTGGTCTTGGTGTTGGTCATGGACTGGATGACTACTTTGTTCTGTCCGCCGATCTGCACACCGCCGACCGTTATTTTTCTGGTGTTTGTTCTTTCCATAGTTTCATTATAAAACAAAACCCTAGATTTGTTTTTCCAGGGCTTTGATTACTTCATCGATTTTACTGTCATCACCTTGTTTGATGGCGTTTCTGACACAGTTATCGATATGATTCTTGAGGATCAGATTATTGGTCTTCTTGAGCAGGGCTCTGGTGGCCATCAGCTGATCGGAGATATCCAGACAGTAGCGGTCTTCATCGATCATCTTTATTATGCCGTCGAGCTGACCGCGGGCGATCGTCAGATATTTCTTCAGCAGTTTGTGATCCTTACTCATTTTTATCGGTATAACGCTCATATTCGATAGCGACGACGTTATAACCGGCTTCGGTAACGGCTTCCTTGATCTGCTGATCAGTGAGACCGGTATCGTTCAGATAGGCCTTACCTTCTTCCAGAGAGACTTTGACTTCTGCACCAAGGGCTTTCAAAGCTTCGGCTACGTGTGCTACGCACTTTTCACACATCATACCTTCAATCGTTACGACTTTGTTCATGGTTTTGATTTCCTCCTTTTTAATAGAATTTATTCTCAAAGCATTGCTTAAGACGAATATTGAACTTACCGACATCGTCATGGCGCCGATCATCGGATTTAGTGAGAGATTAAAAGATTTATAGAATACTCCGGCAGCGACCGGAATGAAGATCGCGTTATAGAACAGTGCCCAGAACAGATTCTGTCTGATGATCTTCATGGTCTTGCGGGCCAGATCGATCATGAATGAGACGTCCAGGATGGAATTGCTCATGAGTACGACATCCGAACTTGCGTAGGCGATATCCGTACCGTTGGCGACCGCAAAGGAGACATCGGCACTGGACAGGGCGATCGCATCGTTTACGCCGTCACCGACCATGCCAACTTTGCCGTCTTTCTTTTTCTCATTGACGACTCTGTTTTTGTCCTGTGGCGTTACCGATGAAAGATATTCATCGATATCGAGTTTAGCGGCGATATTCTTTGCTGTGAGTTCATTGTCACCCGTACACATGATCGGAACGATCTTTCTTTTCTTTAAGGAAGCGATCGCCGCGATCGATGTATCTTTTAAGACATCTGCCAGATACACTATACCAAGAAGTTTATCATTTTTTCCGACGCCGATGAAGGAATAACTGTTTTTTTCTGCTTCGGCAACGTCTTTTTCATTCAACTTCGTATATTTTTCCAGCATTTTTCTGTTTCCGGCATAGAAAGTATCTTCACCTTTATGAGCTAATAGTCCTTCAGCAGAGATCTGTTCGAAGTCATTGAATTCAATATTTCCTTCAGGATATACAGCAGTAATGGCTTTGGCAATCGGATGGTTTGATCTTTTTTCCAGAGATGATATTACCTGTGAGAATTCAGGATCATATTCCTTAACATCGATTATTTCGAGTCTGTTTTTGGTTAATGTTCCTGTTTTATCCAGGATCACATATTTCAGATTGCCCGCAATTTCCAAGATCTCCGGATTCTTGATCAGGACTCCGTTTCTGGCTGCATTACCTGTTGCCACCATGACAGCAGCCGGAGTCGCAAGTCCCAGAGCACATGGACAGGAGATGACCAGTACGGATAGGGCAAAGTTCAGCGCCTTTTCCAGATCCTTATCAATGATCATCCATAAGACAAATGTCAGTAAGGCGATGCCCATGACCGCAAAGACAAAATAATTAGAGACGATATCCGCAAATCTTTCAACCGGGATCTTGGACATGGTTGCCTGTTTGGTCAGAGAAATGATTTTGGACAGTGTCGTCTGTGTCGCGTTTCTGGTGACTTTTACTTTGATCTCACCATTAATATTTACGGTTCCGCCGATTACTTCATCATCGACTGTTTTATTGCGCGGCAGTGATTCACCGGTAATCATCGATTCATCGATCTGTGATGAACCGGAAATTATGATGCCATCCTGCGGGATCGATTCTCCCGGTTTGACTAGGACGATATCGTTCATCTTCAGATCATCGATCGGAATGATCTTGACTTCATTATCACTGATTAGATTTGCCTGCATCGGTATAAGCGTAGCCAGACCTCTGATCGTTTTGGCAGCTTTCTTTTTATTGTTTCCTTCGATGTATTTGCCGATAGATACGATAACCAAGACCATCGCTGCGGTTTCAAAATACAGATGGTAGTTACTGTTATTTGAGAACAGCACATATAAGGAATAGATATATGATACAAACGATGATAGCGATACCAGGGAATCCATATTCGGGGAGAGATGGAATAATGATCTGAAGCCCGAACGGTAATAATGGATATTCAGAATAATTACGATAGTACATAAGATCAGCTGAATATATTTGCCGTAATCAGGGATATGGATACCGAACATATGGCCCATGGAGAAACACATCAATATCAGGACCAGCACAGACGAAATGATCATGATGAACTTCTGGTAATCGAATTCGTTTGTCTTGCTGATGACCAGTTCGTATCCGGCATTCTTTACCGCTTCAGCCAGTTTTTCTTCAGTTACGATATTTTCATCAAAGGTGACCAGAGCCTCGTTTTCAAGCAGATTGATCTTGCAGTCAGAGACTCCGCCGGCGTTTTTCAAAGCCTTTTCGACATTGCTTTTACAGATGACGCAGGTCATGCCTTTTACTTCATAAGTCTTTTCCATATATACCCCCCCTGGGTGTATTTCCATTTTAACATCTTCACTTAAAACAATAAAGTATAATGATTATATGAGCTGTCCTTTATATATAAGAAGTGTCTATAGTCTGCTTTCTTCAATGTGCACGATCGAAGGCATTGTTTCTTATGGCCAGAAATACGGATACAGCAGTTTAGGCCTTGTTGACAGGAATGTTTTATCAGGTGCTATGTCCTTTAAGAAGGCCTGTGAAAAAGCTCATATCAGGCCTGTATTTGGCTTAGAATTCGATTTAAAGCTTGATGAGAGAGTCCATACGATGATCCTTTATGCCAAAGATGATGAAGGCTTCAGGAATCTGATGGGACTGTCTTCTTTTATCTGTACTAACAGCGAAAAAACGATCGATCTCAAGACTTTGAATGAATACAGAGGTCATAATATCCTGTGTCTTTTATCCGATGACATGCCTCTTACTTATGCAATCGACAGACAGCTTGATCTCGAGGAAATGCTTAATAAGCAGCAGATGTATTTCGGTGAATACATCGTCGGTTTTATTGACCACGATATCGCCATGAATGCCAAAAGAGACGAGATCATTAAACCGTTATTAAAGGATCATAAAATCAGAACGATTGCCTTAAACAGGACTTTCTATCTGGAAAGAGATGATTATGAGACCTATAACGTCCTTAAATGCATAAGAGATAAGAGAATCCTTGATGATTCTGACAGCGTCTATGACAGCGGCAGACATTTCCTGAATAAGGATGAATATGATCTTCTTTTTGAACAGGATGAACTGATCAATGCCGATCTTTTAGCCAGCGAATGCAACGTAAAGATGGATTTCAAGACCTCTTTACCTTTATATAAAAACCGGAATAACGTGCCTTCAAAGGATTATCTGATTTCCTTATGCCGTGAAGGATTGAGAAGAAGACTCAAAAACAATATTCCTGATAATTACAGAAAACGTCTGGAATATGAACTCGATGTGATCGTTAAAATGCATTTTGAGGACTACTTCCTGATCGTCTACGATTTCATCCTCTACGCCAAGAAAAACGGCATCATGGTCGGACCGGGCAGGGGATCGGCAGCAGGTTCGCTTGTTTCATACTGCCTGGGTATCACGGATATCGATCCTTTGAAATACGGTCTGATCTTTGAAAGATTCCTCAATCCGGAAAGGATCTCGATGCCGGATATCGATACCGATTTTCCGGATGATCGGCGTGATGAAGTCATCGAATATGTCAGAGATAAATACGGCATCGATCATGTCGGTCATATCATTACTTATGGTACGCTCAAGGCCAAACAGGTTTTAAGAGATGTCGGCAGAGTTCTGGACTATCCTAACAGAGAGATCGACAGTATCTGTAAACTGATCCCCAATGTCGTCAATATGGATCTGAATAAAGCCTATGAGACGATTCCTTTATTCAGACAGAAGATCGAGTCTGATGAAAGATACAGAAGACTTTACAGGATCAGCAGAAAACTGGAGTTTTTCCCGCGCCATGAATCGACTCATGCGGCCGGTATCGTCATGTCCAGAAAACCGCTTGATGAAGTGGTACCGATCACCAGGATCGAAGACGATATCTATTCCACCCAGTATACGATGGAGCATCTTGAAGAGCTTGGTCTCATCAAGATGGATTTCCTCGGTTTAAGAAACCTCGGCATCATAGCCGAGATAGTCGAAGACATCAATACGGTTGAACCTTTCAATATCAAAGAGATCCCACTTGATGACGCGAAGACTTTTGAACTGATCGACAACGTCAATGTTCAGGGCATCTTCCAGCTGGAATCTGCCGGTATGAGCAATCTGATCCGCAAGATGAAGCCTCGTAATTTCGAAGAAATCGGTATGGCGATCGCCTTGTTCAGACCGGGCCCGATGAAGAATATTCCGACTTTTTTAGAGATGAGAGAACATCCGGAAAAAGTCGAATATATCCATCCTAATCTGAAGCCGATTCTTGAAGAGACATACGGCATCATCGTCTATCAGGAACAGATCATCAATATTGCCAGAGTCATGGCTGGTTTTACCTATGGCAAGGCCGATATCTTACGTAAGGCCATGTCCAAGAAGAAACTGAGCGAACTGGAGAAATTAAGTGCCGATTTCATCGAGGGCTGTGTGAGAAACGGATATCAGCGCAATATCGCCGAAAAGGTCTACGAACTCATTCTGGAGTTTGCGAACTACGGTTTCAACAAATCCCATTCGATCGCCTATGCGCAGGTTGCTTATCAGCTGGCTTATCTCAAGGCCAACTATCCTTTATATTTCTATAAGGCTTTATTAAACGGAGTCATCGGTTCGGAGATCAAGACATACGATTACATAAGTGAATGTCTTAATGTCAATCAGAAGATCAGAGGCATCAGTATGAATGATTCCGAAATGCTGTATGTAATAAAGGATGATGCCATAATCATGCCTTTTGTGGTATGCAAGGATGTGGGCTCGATTTCCGCTTCCAAGATCATCGAAGACAGGAATGAGAACGGCCCATATACGGATTATGTGGAAACAGTCAGAAGACTGGTAGTGAAAGGTGTTGAAAGAAACGTGATCGAAAACCTGATCTATGCGGGTGCTTTCGATGAATTCAGACATTCCCGTCATACGATGATCAATGCCTTGGATAATACGATCATGTATGCGAATGCCCACCGTGGCGAGATATCTTTGATGAGCGATTATGATGATGCACCTCTGATCGAAGAACTCAATGATGATAATATCGTTTTGGCGGAAAATGAGAAGAACGTACTGGGTTTCTATTTCAGTTTCAATCCGATCACGGCGGTAAAGAAAAAATACAATATCGAAACGGATAATCTGTATAATTTATCTGTAAGCAGCGGTCAGGTCAAAGGTTTCGGTCTGATCAAGAGAGTCAAGTCGATCAGAACCAAGAAAGGCGATATGATGGCCTTTGCGGATCTTGTGGATGATAAGGGAGCTCTTTCACTGGCGATCATGCCGAAATTATATGAACGCTACGGCAATCAGCTGGTCAAGGGACGCTATGTCCTGTTTGAAGGAAAAATGGAAAAAGAAACATCCTGTCTGGTCAAGGACATGCAGGTTATATAGGAGGCACCATGAAAGTATTGATAGTTGATGATGAGACAAAGATCAGGGAAGTCGTATCGGAATATGCCAAGGCCTCAGGTTATGAATGTGATCAGGCCAGCAATGGTGCCGAAGCGGTAGAGATGGTCAAAAACAACAATTACGACTGTGTCGTTCTGGATATCATGATGCCGGAACTGGACGGTTTTTCAGCCTGCCGCAAGATCAAGGCCATCAAGGATGTGCCGGTAATCATGTTGTCAGCGAGAACCGAAGAGGATGATAAGCTGTTTTCTTTTGATATCGGTGTTGATGACTATGTCACCAAACCGTTTTCACCTAAGGAACTTATGGCCAGAATCAAAGTCGTCTGTGAACGCAATTCAAGCCATATGAACGAGAAATATGTCATTGAAGGTATTGTTATAGATGTAGACGGAAGAAGCGTCACAATCGACGGAAACAGGGTCACAATGACACCTAAGGAACTGGATCTGCTTATCTATCTGGTCGAAAACAAAAATATCGCTTTAGGCAGAGATAAACTCTTATCGACTGTCTGGGAGACTGACTATTATGAAGACGATCGTACGATCGATACACATATCAAGATGCTCAGAAAAGATCTGGGACCATATGCGGATCATATCGTGACGATCAGAGGCATGGGGTATAAGTTTGAAGTTTAATTTCCGCGGCATCAGATTTTCAACCTGGTTATATTTTCTGGGATTCTCGGTATCCATCATGTTACTGCTGGGTTTTCTGCTGGTCGTACTGATCAAACCTTATTATCGTAACGACCGCATCAAAACCATCGACATGATCTCCCATACCATGGAATCCCTTTTATTAAAGGATAACGTGGAAAAAAGAGATATCGAATCAGCTGCGAGAACCGTTATCGGCAACAATGTCTGTGCCATCATCTATAACGAAAACGGCAGCAATATCTACTATCCGCCTGATTCCTTAGGCCAGTTGTGCATGCTGGACAAGAATATTACGATCAACGATGAGATCTGCAATATCCGCGATAATCCGACAAAGATCATCGAGATCATCAAGAACGAAAATCCGTTCTATATGACGCTCAATTCGCAATATACCGATATTGAAATGCTTCTCTATGGCAAGCAGATCAAAACCAATCTGGCCAACTATTATCTGATATTAAATACTCCATTGGAACCGATTGAGTCTTATATCGATTTCATCATGAATCAGTATGTTTATATTGCGGTGATCGTGGTTTTCATAGCTTTGGTCGTCGCATTCTTCTTAGCCAAGAATATCTCTCAGCCGATCATCAAGATGAAGAACGAAGCTCATAAGCTGGCTCAGGGTAACTACGATGCGAAATTTGAGACTGATTCCTTCTCGGAGATCAATGACCTGGCTTCGACCCTTGATGATGCGACCGAGAAACTGTCCAAGGTCAATGATCTGCGCAAGGATCTGGTCGCCAATGTCTCCCATGATATCAAGACGCCTCTGACCATGATCAAGGCCTATGCCGAAATGATCAAGGATATTTCCGGTGAAGATCCTATCAAGAGAAACGAACACCTTGATGTCATCATCAAAGAAACCGAATATCTGGATAAGCTGGTTTCGGATATGTCGCAATTATCTAAACTGCAGTCCGGTGTAATCGAATTAAGCAGAGATAATTTCGATCTGAAGGAATGCATAAATAAAGTCGTACTGCTTCTTTCACATGTTATTAATGAGAAACACATCGATCTGAAACTGGATCTTGATGATTGTTTTGTCTATGCGGATGAAATCAAGATCTCACAGGTCATCTATAACTTCTTATCCAATGCCTTAAAGTATTCAGATGACAATTCGACGATCGAAATAAAACTGCGCAACAGCGAAGATAACGCCAGAGTCGAAGTCAACGATAACGGCAGCGGTATCTCCAAGGAAGCCTTGCCTTATATCTGGGACAGATATTATAAGGTAGATAAGAACTTTAACCGGACCGTCAATTCTACCGGTTTAGGTCTGGCGATAGCCAAGGCCATCCTGGAAGCTCATGAAGCTGCATATGGTGTGGAATCTGAACTGGGAAAGGGTTCATCGTTCTGGTTTGAATTATCCAAAGATTATGAAGAAGAACGTTGATTATCTCAAATATATAAATTACGAGTTTACCCAGGATGAAAGACTGTTTAAGGCCAATACCGATACAGTCTTTTTAGGCATGTTTATGGATCAGATGAAGAATAAGAGTGTATTAGACATCGGGACCAATACGGGAGCTCTTCTGCTGTATGCCCATTATCATGAAGCTAAATATCTCTATGGCGTCGATATCCATGAGATCGCTTTAAAGACTGCAGAAGAAAATCTGAAGAGATACACTGATACCTATGCCTTATATCATTCAAGAGTTCAGGATCTAGAAATCGATCCGGTCGATGTGATCGTATGCAATCCGCCGTTTTTTGAGATGAACAACGTTACCGAAGATCAGTATTTCCGTGAAGCGATGTTTGAGGAATCACTGCCTCTTGAGGAATTGTTTATAGCCATAAAAAGACTGATGAAGAATAACGGCGAAGCCTATATCATCTATCAGGCAGACCGTTTTCCGGAGATCTTCGATATGTGTAAGAAATACAAGTTCAAGATCATGAAGATGCAGTTTGTCCATGACATTCATTCCAAGCACGCTTTAAGAGTTCTGCTGAAACTAAAAGCCGGTAAGATGTCCAAACTGAAAGTCTATGAACCGCTGATGATCAATAAAGGAAACTATGCCAAAGCGGTATATGTGGATGAATGACGGAGACAATAAGATGACAGATAAATCTTACGAAATTAAGAATAAAAATCTCAGACTGGTGAAAGTCGATACAGATAACTTTTATGAGCTTTCGCTGCTTTCGGTAAATGATGATCAGAAAGGATTTGTGGCTGATAATGTCTTCAGTCTCGCTCTGGCTTATGCCACTGTGGCAGAAGGAAGATTTGCTCAGGCTTTCGGTATCTATGACGGGGATACTCCGGTCGGTTTTGTGATGATCGGATTTAATAACGTTTTCGGCTGTAAAGATGAAGTTCCCGATTTCATCAAGAACAATTATCTGATCTGGCGTTTCATGATCGATAAGAAATATCAGAAAAAAGGATATGGCAAAGACGGAGTTAAACTGGTTCTGGATTATATAAGAACTTTCCCGGCCGGTAAAGCCGAATACTGCTGGCTGTCCTATGAACCGGAAAATGAAACTGCCAGAGAGTTATACCGTTTCTTCGGTTTTAAAGAAAGAGAAGATTATTATTACGAAGGTTATGAAATGCCGGCTGTACTGAAATTGTAATATTTAAAGCATTTTCTGATTGAAAATGCTTATTTAATCTGATATGATATTTACGTTGTAGTCCCTCCTTAGAGGGGATTATAACCGCTCAGAAAAGGTTTTAAGCATCCTTCGATCACCTTAATGGCGAGTCTGAATCTAAATAAAGGAGGTGCACTATGTACGCAATTATTGAAGCCGGTGGCAAGCAGCTTAAGGTTGAAGAAGGCCAGACTATCTATGTTGAAAAACTGGATGTCGAAGAAGGCAAGAAGTATGTCTTTGACAAGGTCGTTGCACTGGAGAATGGCGGCTTAAGTCTCGGTACTCCGTATGTCGAGGGTGCCAAGGTTACCTGCAAGGTAGAAAAGCAGGGTAAGGCAAAGAAGATCATTATCTTCAAGTACAAACCTAAAACAGGTTCTACCAGACGTAAACAGGGTCATCGTCAGCCATACACCAAGTTAACTGTAGAAAAGATCGGCTAATGATCAGAGCGGTATACGAAGTAAAAGATGATCTTTATACGGAAATCGAAGTAAGCGGTCACGCTGAATTCGGTGAATACGGTAAAGATCTGGTATGTGCTTCGGTCAGTTCGATCATGTTCGGCTTCATGAACGCGCTCGATGCGCTTGATGAAGACGTAGAGATCCGACAGTTAGACAACAGTATTTCGATTGTTAATCGCAGCAGTTCTAAGGTAATCAGAGATTACTTCGAACTGACATTGATGCAGTTAAAAACTATTGAAGAATCCTATGGAGACTTCATTAAAGTAGAAAGGAAGTAAAAACGCATGAAATATGTATTAAATATTCAGTTCTTCGCTTCTAAAAAGGGTGTAGGTTCGACCAAGAACGGACGTGATTCCGAATCCAAACGTTTAGGCGCCAAACTGTCCGATGGTCAGTTTGCGACAGCCGGTTCGATTATCTACCGCCAGAGAGGCACAAAGATTCATCCGGGCACTAATGTCAAAAAGGGTGGCGATGATACTTTATTCTGTCTGATTGACGGTGTTGTTAAATACGAACACTTAGGCAAGAAGAGAACAAAGGTATCTGTTTATCCAGTAGCTTAATAATGAATCAAAAGCCCTCCGGGGCTTTTTTATAACATTTATGCAATTTATCGATAAAGTAAAACTCAAAATGAAAGCCGGAAACGGCGGTAACGGTATCGTCGCTTTTAAGCATGAAAAATACAATCCCTTAGGCGGACCTTCGGGAGGAGACGGCGGTAACGGCGGTTCGATCATCTTTAAAGTCGATACCAACAAGTCAACACTACTTGATTTACGTTTCTCGAAGATGATCAGAGCGGAAGACGGTGAAAACGGCAAGGGAAACAACATGTATGGTGCATCTAGAGATGATGTGATCATCAAGGTTCCTTTGGGCACGATCGTTAAGGATCTCGATACCAATGAGATCGTAGCCGATCTGAATACACTGGATTCCGAAGAAGTTATATGTCAGGGCGGTAAAGGCGGTAAAGGAAACTATCATTTCAAATCTTCCCGCAATAATGCGCCTGATCATTGTACATTAGGTACACCGGGACAGGAGAGAAATGTTCTGGTCGAACTTAAATTACTGGCTGATGTAGGTCTGGTGGGACTTCCTTCGGTTGGCAAATCGACTTTGCTTTCCGTTGTATCCAATGCCAAACCGGAAATCGCCGATTATCCGTTTACGACTCTTAAACCGCAGTTAGGCATGGTAAAGGTCGGTGATTCCTCATTTGTCATGGCTGATTTACCGGGCCTTATTGAAGGAGCTTCGGAGGGCAAGGGCCTGGGTCATGAATTCCTCAAGCACATCGAAAGATGCCGACTCATTATCCATGTCCTGGATATGGGAAGGGAAGACCCGATCAATGACTATGAAGTTATCAACGAGGAACTGAAGAAGTATCCTGGTAATCTGGCTGACCGTCCGCAGATCGTCGTTGCCAACAAGATGGATCTGGATAATGCGAAAGAAAACCTTGAAAAATTCAAGGAGAAATATCCTGATCTCGATGTTTATGAGACGACAACTCTCATCAATGAAGGTTTGATGCCGGTATTGTATAAGGCTAAGGATATGCTAAAAGAACTGCCGCAGTTCCCGTTATATGATCCGAATAAGACGGATAAGAAAGTCGTCTATAAATACGAAGAACCTGAACAGTTCAAGATCTTCAATGAAGGAAACGGTATCTGGAGAGTCGAAGGTGATAAGATTGAAAGACTCTTCAGAAATACGAATTTCTCCGATGACGATTCCGTATTACGCTTCTCAAGAGCACTGTCCAAGATGAAACTGGATGATGCCTTAAGAGAAAAGGGCTGTAAGAACGGCGATCAGGTATTTATCGAAGATTACAGCTTTGATTTCATGGATGAAGACTAAGAGTACCGATAACCGGTGCTCTTTTTTATGTTTATATATGTAAACGCTTACGGTTTTGCGTTATAATTGAATTCGGGGTAATAACCCCAGGAGGCTAAAATGAAAAAATTTTTTAAATTGCTTATGATCGCTTTACTGGCCTGCTGTCTTGTTGCTTGTGGTAACAAGAATGAAGAGCCAAGTGGTGGTGATGAGCCTACTGTTGGTGGTGGAAACCTGGTAATTTATTCACCTAACTCAGATCCACTGATCGAAGTAGCTTATGCATTCGGTGAGAAATATGGTGTCACTGTTGATGTCGTAAGTGCCGGTACCGGTGAATGTTTGGAAAGAATCGTTGCTGAAAAGGATAACCCTCAGGGCGATGTTATGTATGGTGGTATGAACTATGCTAACTCTTACAACCCAGACTATGTTCCTCTGTTTGAAGAATATACAGCTGCAGGCGATGACAAACTTCCTGAAGCTTACCAGAACTTCAACGGCATTACTACACACTACTGCCTCGATGGTTCCGCAGCTTTACTGGTCAACATCGAAGAATATGAAAAGTTAGGTCTCAATATCGATGATTTCGATTCTTACGCTGATCTGTTACAGCCTGAACTCAAGGGCAAGATCGCTATGGGTGACCCAGCTAACTCTTCAAGTGCTTGGGCTGAATTAACTAACATGTTAAGAGTCATGGGTGATGAGCCATATGATGACAAGGCCTGGGAGTGGGTAGGCGAATTCATTAAGAACCTTAATGGTATTCAGCTTTCTTCTTCTTCCGCTATTTACAAGGGCGTTGTTTCCGGTGAATACGTTGTTGGTGTTTCTTATGAAGACCCATGCGTAGGCTTACTGGTTGACGGTGCTACAAACGTTAAACTCGTTTATCCTTCAGAAGGTGCTGTATGGCTCCCTGCAGGTGTTGCTATCGTTAAGAATGCTCCTAATATGGACAATGCTAAACTGTTTGTTGACTGGCTGATTTCCGATGAAGGTCAGCAGGAAGTTGCTAAGACAACTGCTCGTCCAGTTAACCCAGCAATCTCCAACACTGCTAAAGAAATGACTCCGTTCTCACAGATCAATGTTGTTTACGAAGACATGGCTCTCTGCGGCACAAACAAGAAGGCTTGGCAGGCTAAGTGGACTGAAATGTTCACAGCTGCTCAGTAATATTAAAGAGTAATCGATTAATACAAAAATATAATCAATAATTAGTGAGGTTAGAAATATGAGTGTAAATATCAAAATACGCGACGCTGTAAAGAAATATGGCGATAGTACAATAATTTCTGACTTATCACTGGATATCAAGGAGGGTGAATTTTTCACCCTTCTTGGTCCATCTGGATGTGGTAAGACGACATTATTACGAATGATTGCCGGATTTAACTCAATTGAGGGTGGAGATTTCTATTTCGGAGATACCAGAATTAACGATATGGATCCCGCAAAGCGTAATATCGGTATGGTTTTCCAGAACTATGCTATTTTCCCAAATATGACAGTTGAGAAAAACGTCGCCTTCGGTTTAAAGAATCGTAAACTTCCAAAAGAAGAGATTGCATCCAAGACGGATCAGTTTTTGAAACTGATGAAAATCGATGAATATCGCGATCGTATGCCGGAAAGACTTTCAGGTGGTCAGCAGCAGCGTGTTGCTCTGGCCCGTGCTCTGGCTATTACACCGGATGTGCTTCTGATGGATGAACCATTAAGTAACCTGGATGCCAAACTGCGTGTAGAAATGCGTACAGTAATCAAACAGATACAGAACGATGTCGGTATCACTACTGTATATGTAACTCATGACCAGGAAGAGGCTATGGCCGTTTCCGATCGTATCGCGGTCATGAACGCTGGCGATATTCAGCAGATCGGTACGCCGAAAATCCTTTATCAGCGTCCGGCAAATCTGTTTGTCGCAACCTTTATCGGACATACCAATGTCATCGACGGCGAACTGACAGCTGAAAACGGCGAGGCTTATCTGCATCTGCCTGGCGATTATAAAGTTAAAGTCGACACAATCAGGAAAGAAGAGATCAAGGATCAGAAAGTTAAAGCCAGTATCCGTCCTGAAGAGCTCGTTGTCGACCTCAACAATAAAGACGGAATCAAGGCGGTTATCGATGATGCCGTATTCCTCGGCTTGAACACTCACTATTTCGTACACTTCGAAGACGGTACGCAGGCTGAGATCGTTCAGGAATCCAAGATCGATTCCATCATCGAAAAGGGTACGGAGATCAGACTCGGTATCAAGACCGAAAAGATCAACATCTTCGATGAGACCGGTTCTTATAACCTGGTTGAAGGCGTTGTCAATGATCTGGACGTCTACAAAAAATAAAGAGGTCCTCTCATGAATAACGTTGCCAAGAAAAATTTCGATATCTGGAAGATAGTATCATTGGTGATCCTGGCTCTCTATGGGTTGTTTCTGATCTATCCGCTGTTCAAACTGCTGTATAACGCCTTCTTCAGCAATGGCGTCTTTACTCTTGAACAGTTCCAGAAATTCTTCTCTCAGGCCTATTATCTGAAGTCGATCATGAACTCGATCAAGGTATCGGTCTTAGCTACATTACTGACTCTGATCATCGGAATCCCTCTTGCATATTTCTATCAGATGTATGACATCAAGGGCAAAGCGACTCTTCAGGTCATCATAATTCTGTGTTCAATGTCTGCACCGTTCATCGGTGCCTACTCCTGGATCATGCTGCTTGGAAGAAGCGGTGTTTTGACCAAGTTCATCGAAAGCATCCTTCCGATCAGAATGCCTAGTATCTACGGTTTCAACGGTATCCTGCTGGTTCTGGCTCTGCAGCTGTTCCCGTTAGTCTTCCTGTATGTTTCAGGTGCCTTAAAGAATGTTGATAACTCCTTACTGGAAGCTTCCGAAAACATGGGCTGCTCAGGAGCCAGCCGTTTCTTCAAGATCGTCATTCCATTATGTATGCCGACGATCATTGCCGCAACGCTGATGGTCTTCATGAGAGCTTTCGCGGATTTCGGTACGCCGTTGCTGATCGGTGAAGGTTATCAGACTTTCCCGGTTGTCATCTACAACTCATACTTTGCGGAAACCGGCGGTGACCATAACTTCGGTGCAGCCATTTCCGTTATCGCTATCATTATTACGGCAATCATCTTCCTGATTCAGAGATATGTGAATAATCAGTTCAGATTCACAATGAACGCTTTACACCCGATCGAGAGAAAACCGGTCCATGGTCTTAAAGCTATACTGATCAACTTCTACTGCTGGTTTGTCGTTCTGCTGGCTTTCATGCCTCAGGTTTACGTAATGTATACATCCTTCTTAAAGACTTCGGGCAAGATCTTTATCCCGGGTTATTCACTGGATTCATACAAGTTCGCATTTACGCACCTGAAGAACGCCATTCCTAATACCTTTATCATCGGTGGCTTTGCACTGATTCTGGTCATTCTGCTGGCTATTCTGATTGCTTATCTGGTTGTCAGAAGAAACAATGCCGTCAACCGTGTCATCGATACGCTGTCAATGGTACCTTATATCATTCCGGGTTCCGTTGTCGGTATTGCGCTGGTCATGGCTTTCAACAAGAAACCGCTGGTTCTGGCTGGTACAGCTGCGATCATGATCGTAGCGCTGGTCATCAGACGTATTCCTTATACGATCAGATCATCAACGGCTACACTGCAGCAGATCCCGATGTCTATCGAAGAAGCTGCCATCAGCCTTGGTTCCAGCAAGCTGAAAGCTTTCTTCACCATCACAGTTCCGATGATGGCCAACGGTATCCTGTCAGGTGCGATCATGTCCTGGGTTACGATCATCACCGAACTTTCTACGGCGATCATCCTCTACAACCTGAAGACGATCACGCTGACCCTGGCAACCTACACCTACGTTTCCAGAGGAAACTACGGTATCGCTGCTGCCTATGCGACGATCCTGACCCTGGCTACCGTACTGTCACTGTTGCTGTACATGAAGGTGACCGGAAACAAAGAGATTTCCTTCTAGGAGCTGGTATCAACCAGCTCTTTTTCATATATAAGAATGATCATACCTGTTGTATAATTTACTTATGATTGGTTTTGTTAGAGGAACAGTTCATGCGTTTTCTATGGACTATGTGCTGATCGATGTCAATGGCATAGGATACCGTATTAATTTCTATCATCCGGAAGCATTAAGTCTGAATAAAGAGATGACCATTTATACTTATCAGAACGTCAGAGAAGACGAGATAAGTCTTTATGGTTTTCTGTCTTTGCAGGAATATGATCTGTTCATTAAGCTTATTTCCGTCAAAGGTTTAGGTCCGAAGATCGCTTCCAATATCCTTTCCCGTGCTTCAGTCGACGCGATTGTCGCAGCGATCGAAACCGGTGATATCGATTTCATCAGAAGAATGCCCGGTATCGGAAACAAGACCGCTTCGCAGATCATTCTGGATCTCAAAGGCAAGCTGGTCGAAAGCGAAACCGAAGGTGTATCTGAAGCCTTGAATGATGTTTCGGATGCTTTAAAGCAGTTGGGTTATAAACCATCGGAAATCAAGCCGGTCATGAAGAAACTCGCGAATGAAAAAGGTTCAACCGATGAGCTGATCAGAAAAGCTCTAGCGATGCTCGCAAAGTAAACAAATATGGAAGAAGAAAAAGTATTATCCGCTGACAAACAGTCCCAGGATGAAGATGCGAAACTGCGTCCTCAGACTTTAAGTGAATATGTCGGTCAGACCGATTTAAAAGAAAATCTGGAAGTCTTCATCAAAGCAGCCAAAATGCGTGATGAAGCTCTTGATCATGTCTTGCTCTATGGTCCTCCGGGATTAGGCAAGACGACTATGGCCTATATTCTGGCTAATGAGATGGGCACTAACATCAAGACCACAACCGGTCCGAGTATTGAAAAGACCGGTGATCTGGCAGCTATTTTATCGCAGCTACAGGTCGGTGATGTCTTGTTTATCGATGAGATCCACCGTTTACCAAAGATTGTTGAAGAAGTATTATATTCGGCAATGGAAGATTTCTATATCGATATCGTCGTCGGCAAGGAAGAGGGAGCCAAGTCTATAAGGCTTGATCTGCCACCGTTTACCCTGGTCGGTGCTACCACCAGAGCCGGCGCTATCTCTTCACCGTTACGTGACCGTTTCGGTATTACTTCTAAACTGAATTACTATACCAACGATGAACTGGCTCAGATCGTCAGAAGAACGTCTAAGGTCTTCGGCAGCGATATCGATGAAGAAGCGGTTCTGGAGATTGCCAAGCGTTCAAGAGGAACACCGCGTATCGCCAACCGTTTATTCCGCAGAGTCAGAGATTTCGCCATGGTCAGAAACAATGGTGTAATCGATCTTAAGATCGCCCAGGAAGCTTTGGAGAAACTGAAAGTCGATTCACTGGGACTGGATGATGTCGATATCCGCTATCTCAAAGGAATCATCGAAAGATTCAAAGGCGGACCGGTCGGTGTCGAAGCGATTGCCAGTGCGATCGGTGAAGAAACCGTTACGCTGGAGGATGTCAACGAACCGTATCTCTTACAGATCGGTTTCATCAACCGGACGGCCAGAGGCAGGGTCGTTACGGAAAAAGCGTATCGTCATCTGAATGTCGATTACGAATCCAAACTGTTCTGAAACCCGCTGAAAATGCGGGTTTTCCGTTATTAGGAACAATTGATACAAAATCATTGAAATTGAATTTGATTGTATGTTAGAATGATTAAGCGTAAATGGAGGTAAGTATAAATGCCAAGAGAGTTTGTGACATTCAAATGTACTGAGTGTGGTGAAGAAACATACTTCGGTTCCAGAAATAAGAAAAAACATCCTGATAAGATGGAAATCAAAAAGTTTTGTCCTAGATGCAACAAAATGACAACTCATAAGGAGAAAAAATAGGCTGAAGCCTATTTTTGTTTAATATGGAAATCAGAACATTTGTCATGGGCCCGGTCCAGACCAATACCTATCTCTTAACAGAAAATAATGAAGCCATACTGATCGATCCGGCCGGAAAGAGTGAAACGGTCATTGAAAAGCTTGGAGATCTGAAATTAGACGGTATTTTATTGACTCACGGTCATTTTGATCATATAAAGGCCGTTGACGGTTTATATGAGAAATATCACTGTCCGGTCTATCTTCATGAAGCAGATAAAGAACTGGCGAGAGATAAATATTCGGGAGCGGATTTCGGACTTGTTTCCTATATCACATGTCCGACCATTCATCCTGAAGAAGGAAAGAATAATATTGGTCCGTTCTCTTTTGAAGTTATCTATACTCCGGGTCATACGGAAGGATCGGTATTATATGTGTTTGAGGACTGTATCTTCACCGGTGATACGCTGTTTAGAGGCTCGATCGGCAGAACCGATCTCAAGGGTGGAAATGAGAGCAAACTTCGGGATTCATTAAGAGTCTTCCATAATTTCACGAAGAACTATCTTATCTATCCCGGACATGAAATGGCTAGCGATCTGGAATGTGAATTAGCTAATAACTGGTATTTAAGATAAAGAAAGCTCGTTTTCTCAAAGAAAATGAGCTTTTTATTTAGGTATTTCTGATTTTTCTGCGAATTATGTATTGAGGAGATAATTCGCGAATGGAAGAGAGATTACTGGCGCTGCTCAGATTGGCGCTGAAATATAATGCGACCGATATTCATTTCATGATGAGATATCAGGATGTGACGATTGAAATGCGCATTGACGGTCTGTGCCGTAAAGTCAAAGCCAAATTTGAAGATTATAAGCTGATCAGATATCTGCAGTATCTCGCCAATCTGGATGTGGGTAATATTCTGACTCCGCAGACCGGACAGTTTGAAATGGAAGTGGATGGCAATCTGCTTTCTTTACGTTTTGCGGTAATCAATAAGCTCAACTATACAAACGGAGTATTAAGGATTCTTAATTCTCGACTGAAAGTAGATGCAAACTCCTTAAGCAGTGTCGAAGGACAGAACCGCTATTTCCGCTCGCTGCTTAACAGGACGTGCGGTCTTGTGTTGTTTTCAGGTCCGACCGGTTCAGGTAAAACAACCACCTTATACTCATTATTAAAATCGATCCGAAACCGCAAGATCTATACGATCGAAGATCCGATCGAAGTCTATCATGACGAATTCATTCAGCTGGCCGTCAATGAAGCGACGGGTTTTGATTACTCGGAAGGAATCAAACAGATCTTACGGCATGACCCGGATATCATCATGATCGGAGAAATAAGAGACGACAAGGCCGCCAAGATGGCAGTGGTGGCAGCCAATACGGGACATCTGGTGCTTTCGACGATCCATACATCAAGAGCTTCCAGCTGTATATCGAGAATGGTTGAACTTGGTGTCAATGAGGAACACCTTTATGAGAATCTGATCTGTGTCGCCAATCAGCGTATGATGATCAATAAAAACAACAAGAATAAAGTAGTTCTCTATGAAATCATGGATCAGAATGAAATAGAGTATTTCAGAAACAATAAAAGGAATTCACCGTCTTTCTGGACAATCGAGATGCAGATAAGAAAGGGCATCAATGAAGGAATCTTTGAAGGCGAAGTTTACTGAAAAGAAACTCAGTATCGAAGACATTTCCTATCTGTCCAAACTGCTGGAAACCAATCTCTCGCTGAATGAATGTTTTGAGCTTTTGAGCAACAGAAAGAACGAAAAGATCTTCAAAGAGATCAGAAAGAAACTGGATGAAGGAAATCTGATCGAAGAGATAATCAGTACGTATCTGCCTAAAGATATAAAGCCATACGTAGTCTCTTTACTGAATACTTTATCTCTGGAAGCGGCATTATCTTTATCGTTGAAGTTTCATGAACTTCATGAAGAAAATAAAAGCTCACTCTTAAGTTCGATCGCATATCCCTTAATTCTTTTATTTATCTCAATGACATCGCTGTATCTGTTTGACTTATACGGAATCGATTCGATCTTTGCACTGATCGGTTCGTTTGATGCGGATATCAATCTCTATGGAGATATCAGAATCGTCTTCAGGATCACGATCACCGTGTTTTATTATCTGACGCTGATCATGTTTCTGCTGCTGGTTATCTATTCAAGACCGAGAAAGATCGTGATGCTGTACATATTCCTGTCGAAGTATTTTCCCAATTCGTTACTGAATATCTATTATTCGGAAGAATTCATGTCGTTATTGCTGATATGTGCCGAAAGGGGATATAAGACCAGGGAAGCGCTCGGTATACTCAAAAACATGAAGAGTAAACCGGTCGTTTCGTTTCTGGCTTTCCATATGGATGAAAGTTTACTGGAAGGTGAAACATTAAAGGAAGCTGCCAAGAAACGTTATTATGATTCTTCACTGTCCCGTTTCATCAAGATCGCTAACTTCACTAATAATTTCAGCGGAGTGATCCGTTCCTATACTCAGCTGGCCAATGAAAAGATCAGAAGGAGAATGAAACGTTATACACTAACGATCCAGCTGGCCACATATGTTTTCATCGGATCGATCATTATCTTTATCTATCAGATACTGTTCATGCCGATGCGGGCAATCAGTTTCTACTAATAACAGGAGGTTTTCGATATGCATAAAAAAGGTTTCACATTACTGGAGATGGTGGTAGTCGTAATCATCGTTTCGATCTTACTCTTATTGACTATTCCCAATGTTTCAAAGGTCATCTCTTCCGTTGACTCAAAAGCCTGCAAGGCTTTGACCAAGGTTGTTGATGCGGCTATCGTTCAGTTCAGACTGGACTACGGATCAGATCCGGCTTCTTTAGCGGATCTTGTTCATGGCGGATATCTTGAGGAAGATCAGACACGCTGTTCAAACGGGGATGGGCTGTCGATCGTGGATGGGCACTGTGTCATCAACTAAAGGATTTACGATCAGTGAAATGCTGATCGGACTGCTGTTTCTGTCGGTAATGTTAAGTGTTTCATTAAGGCCCAGAGTCGATCTGAATCTCGAACATTATTACTTCCTTAATGATTATGTGCTTACGCAGTCTGAAGCCATAAAAGAAAAACAATATCGCCCATATGAACAAGGTATCTATTTTAACTCGATGGGACATATCGATCTGGCCAGAACCGTCGAATTCGGCAATCATCGTTTTACTCTCAACCTCGGTAACGGATATGTGCTTATCAAATAAAGGATTCTTCCTGTTAGATGCCTTACTGGCGGTATTCATCGTTTCCTGTATCTGTATCCTGTGTTTCTCCATTCATAATCTGATGGATATCTATGAAAGGGGATATGCGGAATACCAGGAACAGTCTAACCGCCGATATGAATACATTTATAATTCTTTAAGCGAATGTGAGGCCTGTTCAATCAATGAATATGATTAGAAATCTGCTGGGATTAGTCATAATCCTGGCTTTACTGCCTATATGCATACTGGCATTCAGATTCACTTCGAATATGCCGTTTGAATACAGTGAGATCTGTGATGAGCTGTCTTTGGCGCAGCTAAGAGAAACGATGCTGATCACATATGATCTTCATTACGGATATGACTGTCTGAGTTTCACTTACCGCAATAAGGATTTTACCTTGTCGATGGTAAACAATAAGCTGCTGCTACAGCCGGGAACACAGGTCTATCTGGGTGATATCGATGATTTGCATTTTGAAGAAAGAAACGGCTGTATCTATGTCTGTTATGAAAGAAAAAACCGGAAATATGAAAGAATCATCGCTTCATCACAAGGGGTTTATCTCGACGATTTTTCTGATTGTGATGTGCACGATGATGAGCTTGATAGCAGCGAAGAGTGATTACATCATGAAGGCTGATATCGTCTATCAGAATCTGCAGGAATATGAGGAGATATTTGAAAGTGAAGCACTGGTCATAAATCATCTGAAATGTCTTTTGCTGAGGGAAGAGGATATCGATGATTTTAATGTGGAAGGCATAAATGTGAACGTTTATAATTCGTCTGACGGCTATCAGCTATTCTTTGAAAACTATGTCATGGAAGTGAGCGTTTACGAGAAACAGATCGTCTCTTTTTCCGTCAAAAAACAGTGAAGACAGATTTTGCCAAATACCGTTTGAATATAATAAAATGGTAGGGAAAAAGAAGAGGTAATTTGCTATGTTAAACTGTACAGAAGTAAAACCGGGCCAGTGTTTCACCTGGGAGAATGAACTATATCAGTGTATTGATATTCAGTTAAACAAGACGGCTATGGCCAAGATGAAGGTCAAGATCAAGGTTAAACAGCCTAAGACCGGCGTTGTTAAGGAACTTTCTCTGATCGGTGGTGATCAGGTCGGCGAAGCTCATATCGATAAAAGACCGATGCAGTTCCTTTATGATTCCGGAGATATGGAAGTCTTCATGGATTCCGAAACCTATGAACAGATCGAAATCCCGAAGGACAGACTGGAATGGGAAGCTAATTTCCTGGTCGCAAACCTCGATGTCAATATCATGATCTATGAAGGTGAAGTATTAGGCGTCATCTTACCGGATAAAGTTGATCTGGAGCTTGTGGAATGCGAAGCAGCTGTCAAAGGCAATACCGCAACCAGCGCTTTGAAGAATGCTGTAACCGAGACCGGTCTTCAGGTCAAGGTTCCGCTTTTCATTGAAAACGGCGAAAGAATCACCGTCTCAACTATCGACGGTAAGTATTCAGGCAGAGCATAAAAAGAAGAAGCCGCAAGGCTTCTTTTGAAATAATATGGGATCATTAATCGTACTGATTATCGTCGGAGTTATGTTATACTTCGCGATAAAAGAAATCATCAGAAGCAAGAACGGCTGTGCGTACTGTAAGCACAGTGATGGCTGTCCGTTCAATAGAAAATAGAGAAATCTATTTTTTATTTTTGAGATACTTGATGATACTGTTGGCGGCAATCGCACCGTCATTGCAGGCGGTTACGACCTGTCTGAGATCTTTTCTGATACAGTCACCGGCTGCGTAAACACCTTCGATATCAGTCGACATATCATTTTTGGTTATGATATAGCCATTTTCATCCAGCAGTGATTTATCGACAAATTCCGTACATGGATCGGCACCGATATAAGGGAAGATACCGCTGCAGGAGACAGTTTCGATCTCGTTGGTATCGACATTTCTGATCTTTAATCCTTTGATTCTGTCATCTTCGATTATCAGTTCCTCAGGAACATGCTTGGTAATGATGCTGATCTTTTCATTATCTTTTACTCTGTCTACTACACTGGCATCAGCTCTGAATTCATCTCTTCTGATAACGATCGTAACTTTTGCGACAAGCGAAGCCAGATATAGTGCTTCTTCTAATGCGGAATTACCGCCACCGATTATGACTATTTCCTTGTTGCGATAGAAGAATCCATCACATACGGCACAATACGAGATACCTCTGCCGGTGAATTCTTCGGCACGAGGAAGATTCAGCGTTCTTTCTTTGGTTCCACTCGCAATGATTAAAGCACGGCTTTCATATTCATCACCGTTAGCTAAAACCACTTTCTTTACCGGAACGTTTTCGATGGTTTTGACTTCACCGCTGATCAGTTTTGCACCAAACTTCTGCCCGTGTTCAGTCAGCTGATTGGCAAGCTCAAGTCCGGAGATGGATTTGATGCCCGGATAGTTTTCGATCTCGTAGGTTTTTGAAAGATTACCGCCGTTTACTTCCGCTTCGATGATAAGCACTTTAAGATTAGCTCTGGAAGCATAGATTGCAGCCGTAAGACCTGCAGGACCCGCACCTATTATTATTACGTCATATTGTTCCATATTGTTCTACCTCGGCATGATTATACCACGTGGTCATTCATTTCCACGTACCATTTGCCCCTGTCAAAATAGAGGTGTCTTACTCTGTTAGGTTCAAATACACAGGTATAGCGCAAACCCGATCCTCCCACTTTGAGTGAAGCCCGCGGGCAGATCTCTTTGACTTTTTTGATCGGTACTTTACGTGCATCATCCCAGATCAGATATAACGGCTTCATATTGCCACCTTTATCATTTAGACATATTACATCGACATATTTCCTGATCATGAATTATCTCCCGTTATGAAATGAATAGTATTCTTTTTCTTCTTTAGGAGTGAAATGCGAAAGATCACTGTCTTCCAACACCCGCAGGCTGGAGATCGAATTGACCCCGAATCTTTTTCTGATCTGTTCCAGTGCAACTTCCTGTTTCTTCTGTTTCAGAGAATATGTCTCTTTTTCAAAGAGGCTGGTCTGACAGATATCTTTCTTTGAAGATAATTTGGATACCGCTACTCCTATAGAACGGTAGGGGATCGAAAAATCGCAGTTTCTTTCAAAAAGCATCACCGCATTATCAAAAATATCCTTGCCCAGATCGGAATTCTCCTTGAGACTTGTCTGCATCGTTCTGACTTCCAGTTTATTGTTTCTGACGATAAGATGAATGGTTCTGTAATATAATCCATGTTCCCTGAGTCTGGTGGATACACTGTCACATAAGACGGTAAGGATGATCTTGAAATCATCGATATTATATAGATCCCTGACAGAGGTCATGGAATTACTGATGGATTTGATCTCTTCGTGTTCATCATCTATTTTGCCTACATATCCAAGGTCATTTCCGTTGGCATAGCAGTAAAGGGTATTGCCGTATTTACCCAGTATTTCATTTAAATATGCCGCAGGCTTATCGGCGATATCACCGATCGTATAGATACCGAAAGTCTTAAGCGTTTCATAGGTGTGATATCCGACATTTAACAGTGCATCGGCAGGCATATGTCTGATTTCTTCAAGCGAATTGATATAACGGAAACTGTCTTCCGTAGCGAGATCTGATCCCAGTTTGGCATAGATCTTATTGTCGGCAATACCTATAGATAAGGTCAGGCCTATTTCATTGCGGATTCTGTATAAGAGCTGATCAACGATGTTCTGAACGGATCCGAAATAGGAAATACTTTCGGTTATATCCAGCCAGCACTCATCCATACCGAAAGGTTCGACTCTATCGGTGAATTCGTAATAGAGATTTCTTACCAGCTCAGAAAAATACTGATAGGAGTTGTAATCAGGCTTTCTGATCAGCAATTCCGGGCATTTTCTGAGTGCTTCATTGATGGATTCGGCTGTTTTTATGCCTTTTTTCTTGGCAAGGACGTTCTTGGCCAGGATAATGCCGTGGCGGTTTTCGGGATCGCCGGCTACAGCCATCGGAATATTGCGTAATTCCGGATTATAAAGCATCTCCACTGAAGCGAAGAAACAGTTGAGATCACAATGAAGGATGGTACGCTTTCTCATACCTTCATTATACTTGAAAAGTAATCAAGTTCAATAGAAAACTTGAAAAATTATCAAGTTTATTCTAGAATGAAAATGGAAAAGAGGAGGATGGGATCATGGAATTTAAGGATAATCTGAGATTTCTGCGCCGCAGTAATAAAATGTCACAGGACGAACTGGCTGAAAAGCTGGGATATAAATCATTCACAACCGTTCAGAAATGGGAAGACGGTACGGCTTTTCCGCGTGTTTCAACGCTGAATAAGATAGCTTCGCTGTTTAATGTTGATGTCGATCATCTTCTGAATCTTAATATCCGCAATAATCAGGTCGCTGTTCCGATTCTTGGCGAAGTAAAGGCCGGTTATGACATGTATGCCAATGAGGATATCTACGGCTATGAGTACTGTAATAATGAGGAATACGGACCTGGTGAGTATTTCTATCTGAAGGTAAAAGGCGATTCGATGATCGATCTGAGGATCGGAGAAGGCGATATCGTTTATGTCAGAAAACAGAATTATTTAAATGATAAAGATCTTGGAGTATTCCTTTTAGATAATAACGAAGTTACGATCAAGAAGATCCACTATGACAAAGGACAGATCACACTTCAGGCGGCCAATCCTTCATATCCCGACCGTGAATTCAGACCGGAGGATATCAAGATCCTCGGTAAGGTCTTACATAACAAGGTACTGTTCTGATGGGCAAAGATACTTTGAGATATATTGCCTTATGTATGGCTGTTTATCTCTTCCTGTTTCTGCTTGAACTGTTTCCTTTGAATCCGTTATGTGATTTCATCGGTTTCGGATTCTGGACCCATTTCATAATCTATATCGTACTGTTACTGATTATCAATCCTCTGCTGACAAGATTTATAAGCAGCAGATTCGATTTTAGAGAAAAGACAAAGGAAGGTGAAGACCTATAGTCACCTTCTTTTTTTAATGCTAAAATTAGGACATGAAAATAGCGATGGTCGCCGGAGGATCGGGAGGACATATCTATCCAGCCCTGGCTCTGGCAGAAGCCTTAGAAAGAAAAGGACATAAGATAACATTTATTGGATCCAATGATCGGATGGAGAAGGAAGTCATTCCCGAACACGGTTTTGAATATATCGGTCTTGACGTATTAACGACCAGAGGCGGAATAATTCAGAAGATCAGAAGCCTTTTATCGATCGGAAAGGCTTATTTCACATGCAATAAACTGCTTAAGGATTACGATATGGCTATCGGCTTCGGCAATTATATCTCGGTACCGGTCATGGAAGCGGCAATTAAACGCGGACTAAAGACGATCATTCATGAACAGAATTCCTTTGTCGGCAGAGCCAACAGATTGCTGGATGAAAAGGTCGATCTGATCATCGGCTGTTATGAAGAAAATCTCAAACAGTTTAAAAACAAGAACATCAGAATCCTTGGCAACCCGCAATCGTCTAAAGCCTACAATATCAAGAAAGATCCGAATGTCTTAAAGAATCTGGGTCTTGATCCGGACAAAAAGACAGTCGTCATATTCATGGGTTCTTTGGGCTCATCAAGTGTCAATGATAAATTGCTTGATTATTTCAAGATCGTAGACGGTTCATATCAGATCATCTATGCCACGGGCAAATCCCATTATGAAAAAACTATAAACGAGACCGAAGACAGAGATTATCTGAAGATCTATGAAAGCATCGACGGCGTCAACGTCATGAAGAATTCGACACTGCTGGTATGCAGGGCAGGGGCGACAACGATCTCCGAAATCTGTGCGATCGGTATGCCGGCAATCCTGATCCCTTCACCTTATGTACCGAACAACCATCAGTATTATAATGGTAAAGCACTGGTTGATAAGGATGCGGCTATTATGATCGAAGAGAAAGATCTTAGCGGTGAAGTGTTGAATGATACAATCAACCGTGTTATAAATGATGAAGTGAAACTTCAGACATTAGCGGAAAATGCTCACAAGCTGGGCAATCCTAATGTGCTCGATGATATTATTGAAGCAGTAGAAAGTTTATGATTAAAGAATTTCTTTCTCAGCATGGTGAATACCATGATGACAAGTACTTTAAAGATCTGACGACGGTAAAAATGGGCGGTCATATCGCTCATTTTGTCATGCCGGAGAATACCGATGAATTAAAATGCATCGTCAGTTATTTAAAAACCAACGGCATCCCTTTTAAAGTGCTCGGTAACGGGTCCAATCTGATCTGCGGTGAATCCGAATATAACGGTGTCGTTATCTCCCTAAAGAAATTCAATTCCTACGAAATAAACAATGACGAAGTCTATGTTGAAGCCGGTGTATTAGCCCCGAATCTCGCAATGATCCTGGCTAAAGAAGGCTACAGCTGTCTGGAATTCGCTTCGGGTATTCCGGGATGCATGGGCGGACTTATCTATATGAATGCGGGAGCCTATAAAGGTTCGATGTCCGATGTGGTCAAGGAAGTTCTGATCCTAAAGGATGATGAACTCTTATGGCTTGATGGCGATGAACTAAATTTCTCTTACCGCCATTCCATTTTCCATGACCATCCGCGCTGGGTCATCGTTGCGGCCAGACTGAAGCTGACAAAGAAGAACCGTGAAGATATCGAAGATCTGATGGCTGACAGATTAAGAAGAAGAAAAGAGACACAGCCTCTGGACAAACCGAGTGCCGGTTCCTGCTTCCGCAATCCGGAAGATGGCTACGCCTGGAAACTGATCGACGGTATCGGCTACCGCGGTTACAGTGTCAACGACGTCTGTGTTTCCGATAAACATTCCAATTTTATTGTCAATGACGGCCAGGGAACAGCCGATGATTATCTGAGTATTGCCTATCAGATTCAGGATAAGGTCAAAGAAAAATACGGTATCAAACTGGTAATGGAAGTCGAGAAATTCAATTGTTAGACGACAAACAGAAACTGCTGGATAAGAATATCCTCATCAATATGAGAAAAAAAAGAAAGACAGATTCGGCTTATGAGAAAGCCAGAAAACTGTGTTTCTTTTTAAGTATTTTATTCTCTTTATTAATAATCGGTTCCATCTATTATTTCAGTGAGTATTCTCATATCTACAGGATTACCGCTACGGGCAATGTCTATCTTAAGGATTCCGATATCATAAAAATGAGCGGCTTATCTGTGGATTCAAGATATTTATTGACAGTACCTAAATTGGTAGAAAAAAAGATCAAGGAGAATAAACTGATCGAAGACTGCAAGGTTTCATTAAAAGACGGAAGACTGGTCGAGATCAATGTCAGAGAAAAAAAGATCATCGGCTATCTGCCGGAGAACGGCTTGAATGTGCTGATTCTGGAAGACAACGAACGCATCCCGGTCAATAAGGAGAATATGTATCTGATCAATGCGGCACCGTTAATTGAAGGATTCAGCGAAGAGGAAACGATCTTACTGGAAAAACAGTTATCGCTGTGTGACTATAAGATAATTAATGAAATATCGGAGATCCATTATTATCCGGATCTGAAATATCAGTATGTGGAACTGATCATGCGTGATGGCAACTATGTGTTTACTTCACCATACGGTCTAAGCATTCTCAATCACTTCTACGATATCGAATCCAGTTTATCCAGCGGTGTAAAGAGGTGTTACTACTTCGAAGATATATCGGGTAATGCCTATACTACCGCCTGTCCTTGGGAAGAAATCGAGGAAGAGGAAAAGAGCGAAGAAGACAATAAGGAAGATACAAGCGAAGAAGAAGACGATGAATAAAGAAAAGGAGACGAATGTCTCCTTTGATCTTTAATGGTGGTTCCGGCCAGAATTGAACTGGCGACACACGGATTTTCAGTCCGTTGCTCTACCTACTGAGCTACAGAACCATTGGTTGCGAGGGAAGGATTTGAACCAACGACCTCCGGGTTATGAGCCCGACGAGCTAC
>JAFZQG010000014.1 GCA_017550145.1 Erysipelotrichaceae bacterium
GGCTGAAAAGATGAAATTTGAACAGCAGATGAAAAAACTGCAGGAAATCGTCGATAAGCTCGAAAAGAATGATATCGAACTGGATGAATCATTAAAGCTTTATGAAGAAGGACTTAAACTGTCGAAATCGCTTAAGGAACAGCTGAGCGCTTTTGAAGAAAAGATCAAGGAACTTAACGAAGAAGATGAATAACTTTGAACAGTATATAAACGATTATCTTGACAGACAAAGACCATGTCTGATCACCGATGCTATGAAATATGCCTTGGAAGGCGGTAAAAGATTCAGACCGAGAATCATCTTTTCAATTGTCAAAGGCATGGGCTTTGATGAAAGCGCAGCTTATGATGCGGCACTGGCTTTAGAACTGATACAGACTTATTCACTTATCCACGATGATCTTCCGGCTATGGATAACGATGATATGCGAAGAGGCAAGCCTTCGCTTCATAAAGCCTTCAGAGAAGATATCGCAATATTGACCGGAGATGAACTTTTGACGGATGCTTTCAGAGTTGTATCGGAATCAAATGTATATGATCCTGAAGTTAAAGTAAATATCATCAATGCCTTAAGCAAATATGCCGGCAGTGACGGTATGATATATGGCCAGTTACTGGATGTGACCAGCGACAGTACGAATATCGATAAAGAAAAACTGGTCGAGATTCAGGACAATAAGACCGGTGGCTTATTCAAGATCTCATGTCTGATCCCGATGTATATACGTAAAGAAGACAATGAAGAATATTACATCAGATTAGGATCTCTGATCGGTCAGATCTTCCAGAATCAGGACGATCTGTTTGATCTGATCAAAACCGAAGCGGAAATGGGAAAGAACCGTTCTGATGTCAAAAACAACAAAGGTACGGCTTTATCTGTTTATTCTATGGAAGAGCTTAAAGATCTCATTGATAGACAGTTCAATGAACTTGATGATATGTTGAAAGAGGCGGATTTTGATACCGTTTATCTTTTAGAACTTTTAAAAGCGTTAAGGGAGCGTTGATATGGAAATCAGAGAAATTAAAAATCCTTTGTTTCTGAAAGACCTGGACCAAAATGAATTGAAGAATGTCTGCAATGATATCAGGGAATTCATCATTGATTACACCAGCCAGAATGGCGGATATCTTTCCGGCAATCTTTCCGCAGTAGAATTAAGCGTCATGCTGAATAAAGTTTTCAGTTCTGATGACGTGCTTATTTTTGATGGAAATGATCTCAACTACACAAACAAGATCCTTAACGGCATGGTCGATAAGCTTCAGTTCAACTGCAACGGTGCATATTCGCTCGCTAATGCCCTGGGCTTAGCTGCTTCAAGAGATCTTGAACACAAAGATTACAACGTCGTATGTGTGGTCAATTCTTCGGATCTATTATCCGGAAGAAATATTGAAACACTGAATCTGATCTCTAATTCCGGTAAACGTCTGATCATCGTCTTTAATGACGATACGACGATCGACAGAGGCATAGGTCTGATCGACAGACTTATTTCCGGTTTACGTACGACCAAGGGTTACACCAATCTCAAAGACAATGTCAAAGATCTGATCAGACCGGCTAAAAAGGGTGACAAGATCATAGAAAACATTCATAATTTCAAAACCAATATCAAGAAGACGATGCTGGATGAAGGTATCTTCTCCGAATTCAATATCGATTATATCGGTCCTATCGATGGTCACGACTTAAATGATCTTAACAGAGCGTTTGAGATCGCCAAAGAGAAGACTTATCCTGCCGTTGTCCATTGCATAACTACCAAGGGAAAAGGTTTCCGGTATGCTGAAGCCAGCACCAGTGATGCCTGGAACAAAGTAGGCAAATTCGATAAGGAAAACGGCAAAATGCTGGCAAGCGAAAAAGACAATTATCTTTATGCCAAGAATATTGTCGGTATGACGATGGAAAAACTGATGGGTATAAACGATGATATTGTCTGTGTTACATCCAGAAATATCAACGATTATGGCGTAGCCAATATCTTTGCGAAATATCCTCAAAGATGTTTTGATACGGTCTCAAGTGCGGAAAACTCCTTAAGTTTTGCTTCAGGATTGGCCCTGGATGGCAAGATTCCGTTTATAACCTTAAGATCATTTGAATTACTCAATGCTTTTAAAGAACTGAATAATCAGATCAATAAGCTTTATAGACCGATGATCATCGGATTTATAAATGATGGAAATCTCAATTATGATCTGCTGGCTAATCTGAATAATGTCTATATCTATGAGCCGGAAGATTCAAAGAAACTTCAGAATGCTTTATATACCGGCATCAGTCTGGATAAGCCATTAATAGTCATTTACCCGGAAAAATGCATAGAATTTAACGAAATTAACGATTTTTCGCAAATTAATTTAGGAATCTGGGAAAAATCTGCAAATAATGATATGAACAAAGTTGCGGTATTCGCTTCCGGTACGGATTTGAAACAGATCAAAGAAATCATTGATTCCAATGAACTTCCATATGATCTGATCAATACCGCATCATATTCGCCAATGGATGAAGAATGTCTGAAAGAAATTCTTGAAAATCATGAACATTTATTCTTCTATGGTCATAAACTGGAAACAAAGATACTTAAATACCTCAACAGAAACAGCTGTAAGGCCACTGTAGAGTTTATTGATGAAGAGGGTATAAATACACTGTTTGATCGAATTAAGGATAAACTAAATGCTTAAAAGCCTTTATATCAGAGATTACGCAATTATAGATGAACTGGAAATGGATTTCAGTGATGGTTTTAATGTGTTTACAGGTGAAACTGGCGCTGGTAAATCTATCATCGTTGGTGCGTTATCATTTCTGATTAAAGGCAAAGCCGATCCAGGTATAATCCGTAATACTGCCGATAAGGCCATCATAGAGGGTGTCTTTACGATTGAAGACTATATGAAACAGAATCTTGATGAAGCTGATATCGAGTATGATGATGAACTGATTATTCGCAGGACAATATCAAGGGATAATCATAATTCAATCAAGATCAACCAGTGTTCCGTTACCCTGGCTTTTTTGAGCGATCTTTTTAGCGAACATATTGATATTCATTCTCAGAAGGATTCGCAATATCTTCTGAATAAGAAGAATCATATCATTCTGCTGGATAAATTTGCGAAAGATCACGATCTATTATCAGAGTATGCAAAACAGTACGATGAATACAATAAAGCTTCAAAAGAATATGATGATCTTTTAAACAACACCTATAACGAAGCGGAACTTGATTATTACCGTTTTGATCTGGATGAACTGGAAAACGCAAAACTTGATATCAACGAAGAGGAAGAACTCGCAAATAAAGAGAAACGTTTCAAATCGGCAGAGAAATATATTTCATCCCTTAATACCTGTCTGGATCTGTATGACGGTGATAACGGTATAAAAGAAAAACTGTCAGTTTTATTGAAGAATCTTTCGCTTGATGATTCCAAAGTCGAAGAAAGCCGCAATAATATCGAAAATTTGTATTA
>JAFZQG010000015.1 GCA_017550145.1 Erysipelotrichaceae bacterium
GAAACAACCTCCTTCTTAGACATCTTGATCATATGAATTTCAACCTCCTATATCAACGATATAAAAGGGTGATAATCACTGTCTAATCAATGGTGACATTTTCGCTTGGGATTGCGGTGACATTTTCGAGTGTGATTAACATCAGAGAATGAATCTGTTTATTATTTAGAGAATTTGAGTATAATAATCTTATCCGGGGTTTTAGCGCAGTTGGAAGCGCGCATCGCTGGCAGCGATGAGGTCACGGGTTCGAATCCCGTAAGCTCCACCATTGAACAATAAAGAGCCTTAAAGGCTTTTTTGTTTACCTCTTATTCTATAAACTGTGCAATATTTGTTATAATTTAGGCGAAAACAAAGCCAAAAGGCCAATATGAAGAAACAAAACAAAATTGTGTTTTTGGCAAAGTATATATAACATACTATATAGAAAGAAAGAATTAGGAAATTATATTAGTACAAATGAAAAGAAAAGAAACAAACGGATTTACATTAGCCGAATTGTTGATAGTTGTAGCCATTATCGCTGTACTTGTGGCGATCAGTATTCCTATTTTTAATTCTCAGCTTGAAAAAGCCAGACGGGCTGTTGATATGTCAAATATGCGTAATGCCTATGCTGTTCTGATGGCAGGGATTAATTCCGGAGAGAAGAATCAAGGTGAGACTTATTATTATGACGCCGCTTCCGGTTCTTTGGTTGATGAGAGACCTGAGGGTTATGGTAAGTCTCAGTCAGAATCAGCCGGCTGGTGGAAAGGTGTCGGTATAACACGCGGCACTCCTAAAGGAAAAGCTCTGCTGATTGAAATGAATCAGGACAGCGGCGTAGTCAACTATCTATGGGGTGGATCATACGCTGGACTCAATATAACTAACTCAACAGATTACAACAAATTGAGTGAAACAGCCAAATTAGAACGTGATAAGGTTTTACTTGACAGTCTACAGAACGAGTTCAGGAACATGACTTATGGTCAGCTTCGTGATTTGTTTTTCGATGGCAATAAACTGAAATCAGAGTTTAATGGTACAACCTATACGGATGGCAAAGAGCAAAAACTGGTAATAAACAGCAGCGATATTGGAGGATTATGTATTACGATCGCAGAGAGCACGATCATCGATGGTAAAGTAAGCACAGAAGGCCAATATAACAACAAAATTTATCTTCCTGAGGTATTCCAGAATACGGGTTATAACGTATCGGGGAATACAAACCAAAACTATATTACCACCACGGTTAGTGGTAATCCGGACAGTAATAGTACTATAGGGAAAAACGCCAGAATATGGGTCTGTCTTGGAATTAGTGAAAGCGAACTGAAAAGCCTTAGCGGCGATCAATTGAATCAGAAAGCCAGTACCGCCTACACTTATATTAAAGGTGCCGGTACAGTTACTGATCCATCTCTTAGCCAGAAAACCAGGAAAAATCAAAATAACTAGCATTTGAAACAATTATGATGTAAAACATTCAAAGTGACCTGAAAAGAAAAGAAGAATTTTAATCTTAAAGTTCTTCTTTTATTTTTTTGATAGATGGAATGAGTTCAAAAAGTTTTGTTTATTTCTTACCAAAGGCAATCTTTTCGAATACCTTAAGTGTCTTGGGGCATATTGAGACAAGCTCATTGATTTTTTGTCTCCCTTAATATTATTAATTATTTTTTTCAGATGAATATTTGATTCATTTACTCCAAGGAATAGCCATGTTTGCGATTTTGATTAAAACTAAACAATTTAAGAAAACATAAGAAACGCGAAGAAACAGGATAAATATAATTACTAAAAAATAGTAAGTTTTGATATTAAATTCTACTATAAAATAGTAGGTCTTTAATTTTTGACTAAGTAAAATGGTTTCAATAAAAAAGGATTGCACTGCAACCCTTTAATAACGGTTAAGATCGAAATATTTATCCAGTAGATCGATGAAATGACACAGTAGTTCACCGGTCTGTTTAAGATCTTTCACATCGATCAGTTCCAGAGGCGAATGTGAGTAACGGTCTGGAGTTCCTAAATCCATACAAGGAATGCCGTCATTTTCCAGCGCAAGATAAGCGGTATCTGATAAAGCGCCTCTGGCAGCCTGTCTTTGGATCTTGATATCTTTTTCTTCGGCGGCTTTCTTTAACAGTTCGAACATGCCTTTATGGACGATGTTTCCGTTGAGCGTACCTTTACCATGGAAATTGAACATCGTCACACCAACACCATTATTCATCTTAACGTTGGAGACTTTTCCTCTCTGGTCAGGGGTATCAGCTGCACCCGGACCAAGGATGGAGATTGCCATATCGCATTTTGCACTGCGGTTTGCCATCATGGCACCGCGGGCTGAATATTCTTCCCAAACAGTTCCAACCAGTCTGATTGTCGCTTTAGGCTGATTTTCTTTAAGATATTGAGCGATCTGAATGAGATTGGTCATACCGGCAGCGGCATCGATATATGATCCAGATACACGATCATTCAGTAAGTCATAGTATGCTTCACCATACGCAACCGGGCAGCCGACCTGAATGCCCAGATCATAGAGTTCTTGAGCACTTCTGGCACCGATGTCGATAAACAGATCGTTGAGGGAATCGGCTTTGGCTTTTTCTTCATTGGACATAATGTGGTAGGCTCTGGTTCCGAAGATACCGTTGTAGTATTTTCCGTCTTCGCTGCCGACTCTGACCGGTGTTCCGGTCATGACTTTTTCCGGGACGCCTCCTACTCTGTCAACAAAGATGAATCCGTCCGGATCAATTCTCTTGATCACAAAGCCGATCGTATCCATATGCGCAAACACCATCAGAACAGGAGCGTCTTCTTGACTTCCTTTGAAGGTGGTGATACAGTTGCCGACTTTATCGATAAAGACATCATCTGTGTATTTGGCCATGTCTTCTTTTAGGCGATAGGCCATTTCTTTTTCATAGCCGCTGACGCGGACAACAGACATGTATTCTTTAAGCTTGTTTTTGAGTTCCCGGACTTCCATGTTCAATACCTCTTTTTCCCTTTCATTATATCCCAATCGGTGTTTCTTCGACATTACTCCTTTGGGGGTGCTACAATGAGTTCATGATGAGAAGTATGAACGATCCGATTCTGATGGGGATCGATGGCGGTACCGGTGGTATCAGAGTCGGTCTTTATGACAAACAGGGTAACTGTCTGTCTTTTGCGATCGAAGAATACAAGACCGATTTTCCTAAACCCGGCTGGGCACAGCAGAATCCTGAGGACTGGTGGTGCACTTTAAAAACCGCAATCAGTAAAGCTCTGGAAAAGGGAAAAATCAAAGCGGAAGATATCTCGGCTTTAGCATGTGATACAACATGTACCAGCGTAGTTGTCTGCAAGAAGGACGGAACACTTTTGTATCCGTGTATCATCTGGATGGATGTCAGAGCAGGCAAGGAAGCGGATAAGCTGCTGGAAAAGAGCGGTGAGTTCTATTCACCGGAATGGATGCCTCCGAAACTGGCGTGGCTAAAGCGCAATGAAAGAAAAATCTATGATGAGGCGGAAGTCTTCTGTGAGTATCAGGACTGGCTGACTTATAAGCTTACCGGTGAGTGGTGTATGAATAATAATACCGCCTGTAACTGGGGATATTCGATCAAGACCGGCTTCTCAGAAAGAATCTATGAAATACTTGATATCAAGGAAGCTTTAGTTAAATTCCCTAAAGATAAGGTATACAGAGTAGGAGATAGGATCGGTTCTTTATCTGAGAGTGCTGCCGATTATTTAGGTTTGCCTGCAGGTTTACCGATTGCCCAGGGCGGTATCGATTCTTCGATAGGCTTATTGGGAATCGGAGTTAACCGTTCCGGAAGGATCGGTATGATTACTGGCAGTTCCAATCTGGCCATGGCTTTAAATGAAAGACCGTTACTTAATCCGACCGGTTCCAATAATGGTCCGGATAATCTGATTGAGGGTTACTATACCGATTATGTAGCGCAGAGTGCTTCGGGTTCGATCCTGTCGTGGTTCAAGAAGGAATTCTGTCCTGATAAGTCTTATAAGGAGATGGATGATCTGGCTAAGGATGTGCCTATAGGATCTAATGGTTTATTATTACTTGATTATTTCCAAGGTAACAAACATCCTTATCATGATTCCAAAGTAAAGGGCATGTTTTATGGATTATCACTGGCTCATACCAAGGCCGATATGTATAGAGCGATCTTGGAAGGTGTAGCTTTCGGCAGCGAAAGGATATTGGATACTTTCAGGGAAAACGGTGTTGATGTCAAGGAGATGAATATCGCCGGAGGCAGTGCCAGAAGTCCGCTATGGATGCAGATACATGCGGATGTGTCAAATATCGTCATCAATGTGCCAAAGGATATCAATGCGCCTAACTTAGGCTGTGCGATAGCCTGTGCGGTGATGTTGGGTATATATCCTTCTTTAAAGGAAGCGGTTGATCAGATGGTCAGATACGAAAGATCGTATTATCCGAATCCTGAGAACCATCTTAAATATCAGAGGATCTATGAACTGTATAAGAGTTTCTATCCGGAAACAAAAGAGTGGATGCATAGATTTGCGGATGCATTTGAGGAAAATGAAAAGTCCTGATTCATATGAACCAGGACTCTTTTTTGAATTATAAGGTTTTGCGGAAATCTTTGACGATGTCCATGAATTCCTTGACTCTGTTGTAGTCGACAGGGTTTTCAAATTTACCGTCAACCTTGAACGTTGTGGCACATACTGCACCATCGGAAGCGGAAAGCTGTCTGATGATATTATCCTTATTGCATCCGGTATTGCATAATACCGGTGTTTTCTTTAAGGCGTTCTTGACCTGAGTCAGAACCTGAGTGTCGGTCTCTGAACCGGCAGTCAGACCGGATACGCAGATGGCATCGGGACGGCAGTTGAATTCAGTCGTTTTGGCGATCTGCGCGATATCGCGGTCAGCCAGATATTTGGCAGCTTCCGGTACGATGTTGTATAACATCTTTACATCATCAGCTCCGATTCTGTGTCTGTGTCTGGCAGTTGCGCCCGGATCGGTATTCCAGAGACCAAAGTCGGCGGCGTAAACACCGGAAATGATCTCACGGATGAACTTGCCGCCGGTTGCTTTGGCGACATCCAAAGAGGCAATCGGATCCCAGAGGCAGTTGATGCCGTAAGGGACGGTAATTTCACTTCTTAACTGTCCTACCACAAAGGCCATGGCAGCTAAGGTTATCGGTTCCATTTTGGTAAGGTATGGCAAGGCGAATTCATTTGAGAACATGACTCCGTCAACGCCTCCGTCCTGTAAGGCATGAAGGTCTTTACGGGCACAGTCAACGACTTTGTCCATTCCTCCTTCTTCATCAAAATAAGGATCACCCGGTAACGGCTGCAGATGGCACATTGCGATGATCGGTTTATCTACATTGAAGGTTTCTTTCAACCAATTGCTTGTATCTGAATAGAAATCTAAGGCCATAATTAATTCCTCCCTTTATCAATGATAATATAGAGCCTGTTTCATAGACAATAAATAAGTACAAATCCGGATAAAGATTGAAAATTCAGGCATATAAAATGGGTTTATAATAGATTTGTACAGAATTAAATCTAAACAATATTATGGGGGTTCAGTATGAGTGAAACTAAGAAAAGACTGGTAACAAGAAGTGATTTCGATGGCCTTGTCTGTGCCATGATTCTGAAGGAACTGGATATCATCGATGACATCAAGTTCGTTCATCCTAAGGATGTGCAGGACGGCAAAGTCGATATCACAGCTAATGATATTACGACCAACCTGCCTTTTGACAAAAGAGTAGGTCTGGCTTTTGACCACCATGAGTCCGAACTGACAAGACTGGTCGGTGTAGATTATAAAGACCGTTATATCATCGATCCGGATGCCAAGAGTGCGGCCAGAGTTGTCTATGATTACTATGGCGGTAAGGCAGCTTTACCGCGCATTACCGACGAACTGATGGAAGCTGTCGATAAGGGTGACTCGGCTGACTTTACACTGGAAGAAGTACTCAATCCAAAAGGCTGGGTGCTGATGAACTTCTTAATGGATGCCAGAACAGGTCTGGGACGTTTCCATACCTTCCGTATTTCCAACTATGATCTGATGATGGAACTGATCGATCACTGCATCAATATGAGTGTCGATGAGATCCTGGAACTGCCTGATGTCAAGGAAAGAGTAGACCTCTATTTCGAGCAGCAGGAACTGTTCAAGAAACAGGTTGAGCGTCTGGCCAGAGTTGAAGGCAGAGTAGTAGTTCTTGATTTGCGTAATGAGGAAACGATCTATGCGGGTAACCGTTTCATGGTCTATGCGTTATATCCTGAAGCACAGATTTCGATCCATGTGGCCTGGGGCTTCAAGAAGCAGAATACGGCTGTCATGATCGGCAAATCCATCATCAATAAGGATTCCGATGTGAATATCGGTGAGATCTGCTTAAGCTACGGCGGCGGCGGTCACAAGAATGCAGGAACCTGCCAGCTGGATAATGATGTGGTAGATGCGGAACTTCCGAATATCATCGCCAGAATCAATGAAGGCTGTTCACCGATCGAATAAATAATTCAAGGGCTGCAAAGCCCTTTTGAATTGGGTAGAGTATAATTAAAGTGTATGGAGGATTAGCTCAGTCGGGAGAGCGTGCTCTTCACAGGGGTGAGGTCGCAGGTTCGAGCCCTGTATCCTCCACCATATAAAGAAAACCTCTTTTGTACTCAGAAGAGGTTTATTGTTTAATGCATGGAGGAGCTATGTATCCGGATAAGAAAGAAGCCGAAAGACTTTTAACCGAAGCAGGAAAATGCAATCCCGGTAAATGGGTAAGCCACAGTATGACAGTCGCACATTGTGCTGAAAGGATTGCCTACTATGCAGGGATGGATCCCGATAAGGCATATGTTCTGGGTTTACTACATGATATCGGAAGAAAGTTCGGAGTAAGTTATCTGAAACATGTCTATGACGGTTATACATATATGATGTCGCTAGGATATGACGATGCCGCAAGGATCTGCCTTACCCACTCTTTCAACGACAATAATATCGAAGCTTATGTAGGGAAGTTTGATACGAGCGAAGAAGAAACAAAACTGATCCGTGAAAAACTGAAAGAAGTAACACAGGATGATTATGACAGACTGATCCAACTCTGTGATTCAATCGGTGGAGCTGAAGGAGTAATGGATATCATTGACCGGATGAGTGATGTGAAGAACCGTTACGGTTCATACGATCAGAACAAGTGGGATACAAATCTGAAACTCAAAGACTATTTTGAAGAAAAGATGGGAAAAGATCTTTATGTGGCGGTAGATAAGGACAATTACACGCCCCAATATATCAAAATATAATTTATAATAAATAATCGAAAGAGATAATTAGCCTATGCTATCTGGGCAGGTGAACTTTATGAACATGGAATTAAACCAGGACAACAATATCAGAGAGATAGTCGAACTGATCAGAAATCAGACTGACGATGATGTTTTAAAAGCGGAGTTAAAGGATTATCACGATAATGATATTGCGGATTCCTTGAAATCCTTAACTGTTGCGGAAAGAAAACATTTATATAAAGCGATCGGTCCGGAAAGAACCGGTGAGATTTTCTCTTATCTGAAGGAAGATGTCGATAAGTTCATCAATGAAATAAATATCAATCAGGCTGCCAGGATCGTCGAAGAAATGGATACCGACGATGCGGTCGATCTGCTTGATCAGATCGATGACAGGATCGAGGATCAGATCTTGGAAAAGATGGATGATAAGGTCGAGGAAGAGATCCGTCTGATTCAGTCTTATGATCTGGAGGAACTGGGTTCTCTGATGACCACCAACTTCATCAAGCTGAATATCCTCTATACGGTCAAACAGGCTATGAGAGAACTTATCAGGCAGTCTGAGGATAACGATAATATCGATACTTTATATGTAGTCGACAGTAATGATCTCTATTGCGGTGTTGTTGATTTAAGAGATCTTATTAAAGCCCGTGATTCCGATAAATTCAATGAACTGGTCATTACTTCCTATCCAGCAGTTTATGACCATGAAAAGATTTCTGATTGTCTGGAGGAGATCAGAAGCTATTCCGAAAACTCCATTCCAGTTCTTGACGAAGGTCAGCATTTATTGGGTGTCATCACTGCTACCGATATCATCGAGACTGTCGATGAAGAAATCAGTGAAGACTACGCTAAACTGGGTGGTCTGTCTGCGCAGGAAGATCTGCATGAACCTCTATTTGAAAGTATGAAGAAACGTCTGCCATGGCTGGCAGCTTTACTGGTATTAGGTATCGGTGTTTCTGCAGTCGTAGGCATCTTCGAGAATGTCGTCAAAGAGATAGCCATTATCGTCTGTTTCCAGTCTCTGGTTCTGGATATGGCCGGTAATGTCGGCACGCAATCACTGGCGGTTACGATCAGAGTTCTGATGGATGAAGAGATATCGGCCAAAGAGAAGTTCCAGCTGATCTTCAAGGAAGTAAGAGTAGGTTTCTTTAATGGCTTATTACTGGGAACAGCTTCACTTATATTTATAGGTTTATATATTTATCTGTTTAAACACTATCCATTGGCTTTCTCGTTTGGCGTATCAGCATGCGTAGGAACGGCGTTACTCACGGCGATGCTGATATCGAGCCTGGTAGGTACAGTTGTGCCGATCCTGTTTGATAAGATTCATGTCGACCCGGCAGTCGCTTCTGGTCCGTTTATCACGACCATCAATGACCTGGTGGCTGTCGTATCATACTATGGTTTAGCTTGGGTTTTATTACTTAATGTAATGCATCTGTAGATAGAAGAAGATAGGGATATGAAAACAACACTAAAAGATCTGAAAATCAATGAACATGCCCGTATTACTTCCGTTGGCGGTGATGGGGCTTTAAGACAGCACTTTCTGGATATGGGTGTCATTCCTGGTGCGGAGCTCACGGTCGTGAAATTTGCGCCGTTAGGTGATCCGATGGAATTACAGATCCACGGTTATGAACTGACATTGAGACTGGATGATGCTGCACAGATCGAAATCGAAAAGATCGATGAACGTTCCAATCAGCACAGCCGTGTCAAAACTTTCAATGCTTCAGAGCACCCCGGTCTTGGTGAAGAAGGACGTTACCATAATAAAGATGAAGAGAATCCTTTACCTGATGGAACTGTTTTGACATACGCTCTTGTCGGCAATCAGAATTCCGGCAAGACCACATTATTCAATCAGCTGACCGGTTCCAACCAGCACGTCGGTAATTTCCCAGGCGTCACAGTTGACCGCAAGGATGGTGTCATCAGAGGCTATCCCGATACTTTGATTACCGATTTGCCGGGTATCTATTCGATGTCGCCTTATACTAGCGAAGAGATCGTTTCGCGTAATTTTGTCTTAAATGAAAAACCGAAGGCCATCATCAATATCGTCGATGCGACCAATATCGAAAGAAACCTGTATCTGACAATGCAGTTACTGGAAATGGATGTACCGATGGTCGTGGCTCTGAATATGATGGATGAGTTATCCGGAAATCACGGCAGTATTGATATCAACGGTATGGAAGAAATGCTGGGAGTACCGGTCATTCCTATTTCCGCTGCCAAGAACGAAGGTGTTGATGAACTGGTAAGCCACGCGATCCATATTGCGAAATATCAGGAAAGACCGACCAAGCAGGATTTCTGCAGTAAGGATGACCATGGCGGTGCGATCCACAGAGGTATCCATGGTGTCGAGACTGTTATAGAGGACCATTGTGAAAAAGCAGGATTGCCGTTACGCTTTGCCGCAACCAAAGTTATCGAAAATGACCATCTGATCCTTGAACAGTTAAAGCTCGACAAGAACGAACTTGAAACCATCGAACATATGATTCTTCAGATGGAAAGCGAAGGCGGAATGGACCGCAGTGCGGCTATCGCCGATATGCGTTTTGATTTTATCGAAAGAGTCTGTGAAAAGACTGTCATAAAACCTACCGTATCCAAGGAAAGGATCCGTTCGGAAAAGATCGATAAGATTTTAACCGGTAAATGGACAGCTATACCTTGTTTCATTCTGATCATGGGAGCGGTCTTTGTGCTGACGTTCAATGTGATCGGTGCTTTCTTCCAGGGAATCTTAGAGAGCGGTATCGATAGTCTGGCATTAAGTGTGGCTGATCTTCTGGAGAAGATGAATGTGAATGAAACACTTAAGTCTCTGGTTCTGGAAGGAATATTCGGTGGTGTGGGAAGCGTATTAAGTTTCTTCCCGATCGTTATCACGATGTTCTTCTTCCTGTCTTTAATGGAAGACAGCGGGTATATTGCCAGAGTCGCTTTCTTCATGGATAAGCTGTTAAGAAAGATCGGTCTCTCCGGAAGAAGTATCGTACCGATGCTGATAGGTTTCGGCTGTACGGTTCCGGCGGTTATGTCGACCAGAACCTTGCCATCCAAGCGTGACCGTTACATGACGATTCTTTTGACTCCGTTCATGAGCTGTTCGGCGAAGATTCCAATCTATGCTTTCTTCGTGAATGCTTTCTTCCCGGGCAGAGGCGGACTGATCATGACAGGTCTTTATGTCTTAGGCATCGTCATGGCGATCCTACAGGCTTTGCTTATGAAGAACACGATCTTTACCGGTGAGGCTGTACCGTTTGTCATGGAATTGCCTAATTACCGTATGCCTGGTGCCAAGAACGTTATCCGTTTACTTTGGGAAAAGGCTAAAGACTTTATCACCAGAGCTTTCAGTGTCATTCTGGTAGCAACGATCGCTGTCTGGTTCCTGAAGCGTTTTGATTTAAGAATGAATATTGCCGCTTCGGATTCCGACAGTATTATGGCAATGCTGGCAGGTTTACTGGTTCCGTTATTCAAACCGTTAGGTTTAGGCGACTGGCGGATCGTTACTTCTCTGATCAGCGGCTTCATGGCCAAGGAGAGTGTTGTTGCAACCATGGAACTGGCATTTGGAGAAAAGATCAGTTCGATCTTAAGTACTTCAGCCGCCGCAACGATGCTGGTGTTCTCTCTGCTGTATACGCCATGTGTGGCAGCTATCGCTTCGATCAGAAGAGAACTGGGCAGCAAATGGGCAGTGGGAGTTGTTTTCTGGCAATGTCTGATCGCCTGGATCATGGCTTATCTGACCAGTCTGATATTCTAGTCTAACAAAAGGTCTTAGGACCTTTTTTGGTTTACAATTAAGTTATAGGTAATCTATGCGGAGGCGCTATATGGAACTCAACGAACATGAAATAACTCATCTTAAAAACATTTATACCTGTCTGGCAGAATGTCTGGTTCTTTTAAAGAAGAACGGTGATTTCCCTTTGGATAAACCTGGTGAAATTGCCTTATACGGATCAGGCGCAAGACAGACGGTTAAAGGCGGAACAGGTTCGGGAGAAGTCAATTCCCGTTATTTCGTCAATTGCGAAGAAGGTTTGGAAAACCGCGGTTTTACGGTTGTCACCAAGAAGTGGCTGGATGAGTATGATGAAATCCGTAAGAAGATGAGGGCTGATTTTATTGCCGACATCAAAAAGAAAGCCCGTAAGCATCATATTTCCGTTATCGGCGAAAGTATGGGCAAGGTCATGCTGGAAGGAGATTATCAGTTACCGATCGAAGCACAATGCGAAACGGCTGTCTATGTCTTAGGCAGAATATCTGGCGAAGGAAATGACAGAAAAGCTGAAAGAGGAGATTTCCTTTTAAGTGAAACAGAAAAGAAAGATCTCTATATCCTGCATCAGAAATACAAGAAACTTTTACTGGTCATCAATGCCGGAGGACCGGTAGATTTAAGTGAAGTTGATTTTGTTGATAATATCCTGGTCTTATCACAGCTGGGAGTGGAAACCGGAAACGTTTTAGCTGATTTCATCTTAGGCAAAGTATATCCTTCAGGCAAACTCGCAACTACCTGGGATGCTTATGATAACTATTGTCATGAAGGCGATTTCGGTGATCATGATGATACACATTATAAAGAGGGTATCTATGTCGGTTACCGTTATTTTGATTCAGCCGGCAAGAAGGCTATGTATCCTTTTGGGTACGGATTGGGTTATGCTGACTTCAGTTTTGAAACAAAAGACATATCTATAGATGGTACAGACGTTAAAGTAAAAGTTAATGTTAAAAATGATTCTGATAGATTTGCCGGCAAGGAAGCGATACAGATCTATGTATCCAAACCTCAGGGCAGAATCGATAAGGCTTATCAGGATCTGACAGCTTTTAAGAAAACCGATGAGATCCTGCCTGGTGAAAGTAATGAATTAGAAATCTCATTCCCGTTCACCGATCTGACATCCTATGACAGCGATAATCACTGTTATGTATTAGAAAAAGGTGACTACATCATCAGATGCGGAAACAGTTCTGCCAACACAAAGATTGCGGGAGTGATCAGACTTGAAGAGGATGTGGTAACTAAGATTGTTAAGAACTGTCTCGGTGATCCTGGTTTCAAGGATGTGATATATGAAAGAAAAGAAGAAGAGTTACCGGATGATGTCAAAGTTCTGACTATCGATTTACATAACTTCAAGACAGAAACAGTTAACTATGATGTCGAAGATGAAGTAGTACCTGAACTGGAAGACTGTGATGACGAAAGTCTGGCATATCTGAATATCGGTGCCTTCAATCCTAAGGGTGGTCTACTCAATGTTGTAGGCAATGCCGGAGTAAGTGTAGCCGGTGCGGCTGGTGAAACAGTCTCATTATTCAAAGATAAAGGTTTAAAGAATATCGTTATGGCTGACGGTCCGGCAGGACTCAGACTGGCCAAACAGTATTATGTCGATACTAAAGGTGTACATGGTGTGAATGCGAACCTACCGGAGAGCGTTACCGAATATCTGCCAGGTATTGCCAGATGGTTCTTAAAACTGATAAACAGAACACCAAAGAATGTCGAAGTCTTTGAACAGGCGTGTACGGCTATTCCGATCGGTACGGCAATTGCTCAGACTTTCAATACCGATTATGCGTATATGTTAGGTGATATCGTCGGTAAGGAAATGGAGATGTTCAAGATCGATCTGTGGCTGGCTCCGGCTTTGAATATTCACCGTAATGTCTTATGCGGCCGTAACTTTGAGTATTTCTCGGAAGATCCTCTGGTTTCCGGAAAAATGGCAGCCTCTATAACAAAAGGTGTTCAAAGGCACATTGGAAAGGGCGTAACTATTAAGCACTATGCCGCCAATAATCAGGAGAATAACCGTTACGGAAATAACTCTCTGGTTTCGGAAAGAGCGATGCGTGAGATCTATCTGAAAGGTTTTGAGATCTGTATAAAGGAAGCTGATCCGTTTGCGATCATGAGTTCGTATAATCTGCTTAACGGTATTCATACTTCCGAGCATATGGGACTCTGTGTCGATATCTTAAGAAGAGAATTCGGTTTTGATAAGATCCTGATGACCGACTGGATTACAGGCATGAGTTTCTTAACCAAGAATAATATCTATGATGATCCGAATGCAGCTAAAGTCGTCAGATCTTCACATTCACTGTTTATGCCGGGATGCAAGAAAGACTATAAACAGATCATGGATGGTTTGAAGGATGGAACGATCGATTCAAGACAACTTAAGATAAACGGATCCAGATTATTCAAGGTATACGGAAACAGATAAAAAAGCACTTAAGACCGGTCATAAACAGACCGGTTTTCTTTTGCTTAAACGAATAATGAAAATTGTTTCATTTATATTTGTGAAAAAATGTTAAAAAGATGGTTTTTTGAGCGTGTATTCTATTTAAATTAACCGTCAAAAGGTGCTACAATGGTCTAGAATTCGGTTTTTTTAGAAAACGTTTAAGGAGGCAATGTATATGAGCAGTATCGATCTGGAAAAGTACGGTATTACAGGCACAAGTGAAGTTGTCTATAATCCTGATTATGAACTTCTTTTCAATGAAGAAATGAAGAGCGAACTGGAAGGTTATGAGAAGGGCCAGCTGACTGAATTAGGTGCAGTCAATGTCATGACTGGTATCTATACCGGCCGTTCACCTAAGGATAAATATATCGTTATGGATGAAAACTCCAAGGACACTGTCTGGTGGACTTCCAAGGATTATCCTAATGACAACCATCCGATGTCAGAAGAGGTCTGGGCAACCGTTAAGGATCTTGCGAAGAAGGAATTATCAAACAAGAGACTGTTTGTGGTCGATGCGTACTGTGGAGCTAACGTCGATACCAGAATGGCTGTCAGATTCATCGTTGAAGTTGCCTGGCAGGCTCATTTTGTCAGAAATATGTTTATTAAACCTACAGCTGAGGAACTGGAAAACTTTGAACCTGACTTCATCGTTTACGGTGCTTCCAAGGCCAAGGTAGAAAACTATCAGGAACTGGGTCTTAATTCCGCGACCTGCGTAGCTTTCAATATCACTTCCAGAGAACAGGTCATCATCAATACCTGGTACGGCGGTGAAATGAAGAAGGGTATGTTCTCGATGATGAACTACTATCTGCCTTTAAAGGGTATCGCTTCGATGCACTGTTCAGCCAACACGGATATGAACGGTGAGAATACGGCGATCTTCTTCGGTCTTTCCGGTACCGGTAAGACTACCTTATCAGCTGATCCGAAGCGTCTTTTAGTCGGTGATGATGAACACGGCTGGGATGACAACGGTATCTTCAACCTGGAAGGCGGCTGTTATGCGAAGGTTATCGATCTCGATAAGGAATCTGAACCTGATATCTATAATGCGATCAGAAGAGATGCTTTATTAGAGAATGTTACTGTTGATGAAAACGGCAAGATCGATTTCCATGACAAGAGTGTTACGGAAAATACCCGTGTCTCTTATCCGATCGATCATATCAATAATATTGTCAGACCGGTATCCAGTGCTCCGGCAGCTGAGAATGTCATTTTCCTTTCAGCTGATGCGTTTGGCGTACTTCCTCCGGTTTCGATCCTTACATCCGAACAGACCAAGTATTACTTCCTTTCCGGATTTACCGCTAAGTTAGCCGGTACCGAAAGAGGTATTACCGAACCGACACCTACTTTCTCGGCTTGTTTCGGTCAAGCATTCCTGGAGCTTCATCCGACCCGCTATGCTGAAGAACTGGTCAAGAAGATGGAGAAGTCCGGTGCCAAGGCATATCTTGTGAATACCGGTTGGAACGGTACAGGCAAGCGTATTTCCATCAAGGATACCAGAGGTATCATTGATGCAATTTTAAGCGGAGCTATCAATGAGTCTCCGACCAAGAAGATCCCTTACTTCGATTTCGAGATCCCTACAGTGCTGGAAGGTGTCGATACTAAAGTACTGGATCCGCGTGATACCTATGAAGATAAGGATGAATGGGATAGAAAGGCTAAAGATCTGGCTTCCCGTTTCATCAAGAATTTCGTTAAATATGAAAGCGATCCGGCCGGCAAGAAGCTGGTAGAAGCTGGTCCTAAGATCTGAGGTTAATATGGTTAAATTTGTTGAAACATCCGTACGAGACGGTCATCAGTCGCTGTTTGCGACCAGAATGTCGACCGAAGAAGTAGTGGAACTATGCAAGATCTACGATAAAGCGGGTTTCCATGCGATCGAAATGTGGGGCGGTGCGACCTTTGATGCCTGCATGAGATTCCTCGATGAAGATCCTTGGGAGAGATTAAGAGCGGTCAAGAAAGTCTGCAAGAAAACTAAACTGCAGATGCTGTTCAGAGGCCAGAACATCCTTGGTTACCGCCATTATTCCGATGATGTCGTCGATATGTTCTGCAAGAAGTCGATCGAAAACGGCATCGATATCATCAGAGTCTTTGATGCCTTAAATGATATCCGCAACCTTAAACAGGCTGTCGAATCAACCAAAAAATATGGCGGCGAATGTCAGATCGCTTTATCCTATACGACTTCTCCTGTCCATACGATCGATTACTATGTAAAACTGGCCAAGGAAGTTCAAAAACTTGGTGCCGATTCGCTTTGTATCAAGGATATGGCCGGCGTCCTTCTTCCGGAAGATGCCAAGAAACTGGTCAAGGCCATTAAAAAGGAAGTTAAGCTTCCGCTGGAATTACACTCACACTGCACAGCCGGCGTTGCCATGATGTCCTATATGGAGGCGATCGAAGCCGGTGTGGATATTGTCGATGTCTCTTTATCACCGTTATCAAACGGTACGGCTCAGCCTTCGACTCAGGCTATGGCTATGGCCTTAAAGGGTACGAAGTATGATCCTAAATTAAATATGAAGGCGATCCATGAAGCCGAACCGCTCATGACCAGTATCGTCGAAGAATATATTGAAAAAGGTTTACTGATTCCGAAGTCTTTCGAAGTCAACCCGAATATCCTGACATATCAGGTTCCGGGTGGCATGCTGTCAAACATGATCAAGCAGCTGCATGATCAGGGTGCGATGGACCGTTATCAGGATGTCCTGAATGAGATTCCTAAGGTCAGAAAAGATCTTGGTTATCCGCCACTTGTCACACCATTATCACAGATGGTCGGTACACAGGCTGTACTCAATGTCTTGAATGGTGAAAGATACAAAATGTGTGCCAAGGAGATCAGAGATTATCTCCATGGCATGTACGGTAAGGCTCCAGCGAGAATCAATAAGGAAGTCAAGGAGAAGATCATCGGCAATGACAAGGTCATTACCTGCCGTCCGGCTGATCTCTTGAAGCCTGAGTTTGAAAAGCTCAAGGAGAGATACAAGAATATCGCCAGAAGCGATGAGGATGTACTCTCACTGGCCTTATTTGAACAGGTAGCAGTCGGTTTCTTAAAGAAGAAATATGCTAAAGAAGATAATGAAGCCGATGAATTCGAAATGTATGTCTAGGAGGTAAAAATGTTAGAGGCATTAAATAAGTATTCCGGCATTATTGCCATCCTGGTCTACAGCATGATCCTGTTTGTGATCATGAAGATCAAAAGAAACAAGGCCGAAGAAGAAGAAAAAGAACACGCTGCCGTATCACTTGATCTGAATGATGAAGATGCGACAGTTGCCTGCCTGGTTGCGGCAATCGAATGTCGTAATGAAACACATAAGAACGTAAGAATCGTAAGCGTAAGAGAGGTTTAAGATGAAAGTTTATAAAGTTAAAGTCAATGGTAAGGTTTACGAAGTCGAAGTTGAAGCTGTCGATGAAGTAAAAGGTTCAGTTGAAACAGTAAAGACTTCCAAGAAAACTGAAAAGTCCGCTCCGGTAAAGAGCGAAGGTGCCAATAATATCCTGGCTCCGATTGCCGGTAAAGTACTCGATGTGAAAGTAAACGTCGGTGACGTGATCAAGAAAGGCCAGACCGTAGCGGTTATCGAAGCTATGAAACTGGAAAACGAAATCCAGTCGGCTTATAACGGCAAGGTAAAGGAGATCCTGGTTTCTAACGGTGATGATGTCCGCAACAAGGACGTCCTGATCGTTCTGGAATAAGATGCGCAAACTCTTCTTTGAATCTCTGAATTCGACCAATACCTATCTGAAGGAACATTATCCTGAACTTGAAGATCTGACCTTTGTTTTCGCAGAATATCAGAGTGAAGGCAAGGGCAGAAACGGCAGAAAGTGGCTTTCGGACAAGGGTGAGAGTCTGATGTTTTCGATCCTGATCAAGGATCAAACACTGATTCAGAAATATCAGTCCTTATCAGTTATCTGTGCCTATACGATATTGAAAGTACTTAAGGATTACGGTATTGAAGACGTTATGATCAAATGGCCTAATGATGTTTATGTTAAAGACTGTAAGATCTGCGGAATCCTGCTGGAAGCTGTTTCCAGGGAAATGATTGAAGCTCTGATCTGCGGTATCGGATTGAATGTCAATCAGAAAGAATTTGCCGGAGAATACAATACCGAACCGGTTTCGATGAGAATGTTACTTAATAGAGAAATCGAAATCAGAGAACTTCAAGAAAGAGTAAGCGAAAGCTTTATTGAGAATATTGAAAAACTTAAACGTGGATATGATTTCCATGAAGAGATCAGCGGTTACGATTATCTCAAAGACAAAGAAGTCTTTGCGTTGATCGGAAACGAAAGAAAAAGAGTAAAGGTCACAGGTATCGATGAGGATTATTCCTTAAAGGTAAACTGTGATGGTGAGGACTTGAATATCTCTTCGGGTGAGATTACTTTCCATTTATAGAGGGGGAGTATATATGAGCTTTTTATACGAAAATCTGTTTGCCCTGACCTGGCAGCAGGTTACGATGTGGGTGATAGGCGGTATCCTGATCTATCTGGCGATCGAAAAGGATATGGAACCGTCATTACTGTTACCGATCGGTTTCGGTGCTATTCTGGCCAACCTGCCGTTTTCGGGTGCGGTATCACAGTACATTAACGGCGTGTTCCAGGAAGGACCGTTATCCACACTTTATGATGCGGGTATTGCGAATGAACTGTTTCCGCTCTTACTGTTTATCGGTATCGGCGCAATGTGTGATTTCGGACCGTTACTTTCTAATCCGACATTAATGATGTTTGGTGCAGCGGCACAGTTCGGTATCTTCTTTACTTTCTGTATCGCTTCGATGTTTTTCCCGGTCAATGATGCGGCATCAATCGCAACGATCGGTGCAGCCGATGGACCGACGGCTATCGTCGTAGCTCAGAAGCTACATTCGACTTATCTGTCGCCGATCATGGTGGCGGCATACTCATATATGGCTCTAGTTCCGATCATTCAGCCTCCGGTAATCAAACTGCTTACTACGAGAAAAGAAAGACTGATCAGAATGGACTATGAACCGAAGGATGTTTCGCGTGTTACCAGAATCCTTTTCCCGATCATCATTACGGTTATTGCTGGTCTGATTTCTCCGGCTTCCGTATCATTAGTCGGTTTCCTGATGTTCGGTAACCTGCTTAAGGAATGCGGCGTGCTCAATGGTTTATCCGATACCGCTCAGGGTGCGATGGCCAATATGATCACCTTACTCTTAGGTATCACTGTTGCTTCGCAAATGCAGGCTGAACACTTCTTACAGGTCGATACCCTAATGATCCTGGGCTTAGGCTTATTTGCCTTCGTCTTTGATACAGCCGGTGGTGTACTGTTTGCGAAATTCCTGAATATCTTCCTTAAGAAGAAGGTCAATCCGATGATCGGTGCAGCCGGTATTTCGGCTTTCCCGATGTCCGGAAGAATCATCCATAAGATGGGTTTGGAAGAAGATAATCAGAACTTCTTACTGATGCATTCAATGGGTGTTAACGTTTCCGGCCAGATCGCTTCCGTTATTGCGGGTGGTCTGATCATGTCGTTCTTTATGTAGGAGGAGAGAAAATGAATTTTACACCGTTAAACTTTGTTTTGAATCTTCCTTACCTGCTTAAGGGAGAACTCGGACTGTTTACTGCTTTAGGGCTGATCGCCTTATCGACAATCGTTCTGAGTATAATCTTCGAAGAAAAGAAATAATCATTCATTCTTGATATTCTTCATAAAAGGATTCGATTTGTATCGGATCCTTTTATATTGTTTTTACATACAAATTAGCTAATTTATATGTAATTATCAAAAAAATATGTTGATTTAGTATCAATAACTCTTTTTTTCTTGAGTGATATTAATAATTGAAATAAAATAAAGTTATACTTGAAAAAAAATCAAATGTGAAAATGAGGTACAAAATATAGGAACTGATTTTTCAGAAAGAAAGGGGAAGGACAATGAATGAATTACAGAAATATGATGAAGCAGTAAAAACCATCAAAAGCGCAATCTTGCAGAGCCAGTATGAAGCCATACGTTCAGTGAACGAAAAACAGTTGAAACTGTATTACGGTATTGGCAAGTACATTTCCATGAATTCTCGGAAAGGGTTCTGGGGCAAAGGCGCGATTGATGCCATAAGCGATAGACTGGATAAGGAATTGCCAGGATTGAAAGGTTTTTCCGCCAGAAATCTACGAAATATGAGAATATTCTTCGAAGAATGGACTGTTTTCGATCGACACATGACTGTTCTAACTAAAGAAGAACTTTTAGAAGAAGCATCTGCCAAAAATGACGATAAAAATGCAATGCAAATTTGGCAGACACATCTGCCAAATTCAGAAGACTTTCCCATAAATGAATTTTTACAAGTGGGATTCTCTCATCACATTCTTATTCTGTCGAAAGTTAAGGACTATAATGAGCGCTTCTTTTATATCAGAAGAGTTGCATCAGATAAACTCAGTTATGAAGAACTGAAAAGAGGAATTACAGCTGATGATTATCATCATCAAGGCAGTCTCCCCAATAATTTTATGAGGACACTTCCAGCATCAGAACAGGCTTTCCGTGCTATAAATGCTTTCAAAGATGAGTATCTATTGGATTATATTAATGTGGAAGAATTGGACATTCGAGATAAACAGGATATTGATGAACGGGTCGTAGAGAATACAATTATTCACAATGTGAAAAACTTTATTCTGACATTTGGGAAGGGGTTTGCATTCATCCGTAATCAGTACCATCTGGATGCATTTGGTGAGGACCAGTACATCGATCTTTTGTTTTTTAATCGAGAGTTAAATTGTCTGGTGGCAGTGGAATTGAAAACCGGAAAGTTTAAAACATCTTATCTCGGACAATTGCAAGGATATCTGAGCTTGCTGGATGGTTTTGAGCGCAAACCGCATGAGAATCCGGCAATCGGTATTATTCTTTGCAAGGACATGAATAAAACCTTTGTTGACTATGTAATTCAGGACTACACCAAGCCGATGGGCGTAGCAACATACAAAACATCAAAAGATATGTCGGAGGAACTGCGCAAAGCTCTACCTGATGTTGAAGATCTGAAAAGGGTACTGAATTCAGAAGAAGAATTGTGATGATATTATTGTAGAGATAAAGAAACAATACGAGGTATAAAAAATGGCACAAAAGAATGAATTTTATGGAAGCATCGTTCGTGGTTTAAACGAAGCAATTGAAGGAAAAAATGTAAAGAACAGTAAAAGATCAATTGCTGTAATGCCAATCAAACACTATTCTCCGAAAAGAATTATAGAGATCAGAAAGAAATCAAATTTATCTCAGAAAATGTTTGCAGAATATATGGGTGTTTCCATTAAAACGGTTGAAGCATGGGAAAGCGGAAAAAACACACCATCAGGAAGTTCAAGCAGAATCTTATCGATGTTTGAAATGGATGATGATCTTACAAAAAGATTTCCGTTTGTTACAGAAGGATAATTATTAAAAGGTCCGTTAGTTCATAAGAACAATCGGACCTTATTTTAATACATTTCTATTTTGTGTTTCTTCAAGGCTTTATATATTTCAGGCAGTACTCTGTTTCTGACTTCACCGAAGTCCTGAAGTGTTTTTGTGTGGATAGGGAAGGCAGCCAGATAGCCGTTCTTATCGATACTCTTAATAACAAGTTTGGTATCTTTGCCCTGATTAACAAGCTCTTCTTTATCCAGGATATCATCGATGATCTTCTGAACTTTATCAAGATCGGTATTTCCCATGAGTTTCAGTTCGATAAGTTCGGAATAGTTACCGGAACTCATATCTTCGATGACGGCCGTATTCATGATCGTATTAGGAATAATGATTTCGGTATGTTCCTGAGTTAAGAGAACAGTATGGCGGAAGTTGATTTCCTGAACCGTACCGGAGAGTCCTCTTTCTTTGATGAAGATGATATCTCCGACTTTGAAAGGCTGATGGATCGCCAGGAAGAAACCGGCAATATAGTTTCCGAAGGTCGTCTGGGCGGCAATACCGACGGCGACAGCTACGATACTGGTTGCGCCCAAGATCGTGTCACCTAAGGAACTTAACGGTTTGATCTGTTTGATTATGATAGTAATACAGACCAGCCAGACAATAGTTCTGATGGTCAGATATAAATACTGATTGGTTGTGATCTTGTCTTTGTGTTTCTCGTTGAACCTTCTGGTCAATGTCTTGCATATAAGATCGGCAACGATTGCCATCAGTAAGGTTACAATCGAGGAGATCAGAAAGAAAGTAAATCCGTTAGTAAAAAATGTATCATTCATAGTTTTAGTATAGCTTATCTATTAAAAAGGCATCAATCTGATGCCTGGGTTACTGCGTGAAGAATGACAATATATTCGATAGATCCCCGATCTTTAACTCTGTCAGCTCTGGCGGCAAGATTCAGTTTTCTGCCATCAGGAAGTGTGACTTTTAATCCTTTACTGCTGCCGCTGATCGAATTAATGAAGATCTCTGTATACTGATGATGCGGAATGTCATCACGGTAACCTTCAATCATCTTGCAGAAATCACCGTTATTTAAGGCTTCTTCAAACTGTTTGGCTTCCATGCCTAAAGTGTTCTTTAAGCCGTGGACCGCAACTTCATATTCGAGCACGTTGTTTTTGCGGTGCAGGAAGAGGATGGAGTCGGTCAGATAATCGGAAAGGATCGCCATCTGGTTTCTGATGTGCATGACATCGGTAATATCGATAATGGTCGACTGCCAGCATGGTATACCGAAGTTATCGGAGAGTCTGTTCTGTTCGGCAACATAGATATAATCACCGTTCTTGCGGATTATTCTGTAAGGCGTTATATTACCTTTTTTATTGCGAATATAATCTTTAGCCTGTTTCTGTAGTAGTTCACGATCATCCGGATGGACCATATTGATGTAGAGATTATTGAACATCTTCTGGATCTCTTCCTCATTAAAACCGGTGAGTGACTGGAAACTCCTGGAAATATACAAGAATTCATATGTATCATCGGTCGTACAGCGGTAGTAGCCGCCCGGGAAGTCCGTATTGATATACTGCAGTTCCGAAACATCGTGAGCCGAGACATAGAACTGTTTGCCTTGATCGTTTTCTCCGACAAAATAGATCTGTAAAGACAGTGAAGATACCGTACCGTCCGGTCTGTAGGCTCTTACGACACCTTTGGATCCGATGGTATGATTATCGACTGCTTCCTGTAATAATTTATAAAGCTTCTGATCATCACCCGGATACATGGCATCCTGAATGTGGATCTTGCGTTTGATGAATTCACTGACGTCGATTCCAACCATCTGGAAGAACTGCTGGTTATATCTGATGATGTCGACATCCTTGCCGTTCCAGTTATAGAAGACCACCGGTCCGATGATGTTGTTTAACATGGTGTCAGAATAGATGTTTTCATCCATGAATTCCCTGATGTTTAACTGCTGATTGGCTTTGAAGATGAAACCATGGGTATCGATATTGTTTTCATCACAGATAAGTTCTTCAAAATCTTCCAAAGGCATCGGTTTGTGGAAGTAGTATCCCTGCATGTAGCTGCAGCCCAGATCCGATAGGAACTTCAGCTGAGCATCGGTTTCGACACCTTCGACGATGATCGGAGTGGCAAGGTTTCTGGTCATATTCAGGATGGATTCCAGAATACTGACACCTTTCTGTTCCTCGGTATTGCCGATCTTCAAAAACTGCGCATCGAGTTTAATGACATCGACACTGACACTTCTCAACATATTTAAAGAAGAATAGCCTGATCCGAAGTCATCCATCAGGACGAGGAAACCGAATTCTCTTAATTTCTGAATCGTTTCACCGACAACGTTAGCGTCCTGGGCATAGGCCGATTCGGTTATTTCGACTTTGATATTGTTTATATTGAGATCATATTTCTTAACAAGACCAGACAGATATTCCGGTACATCGATCGAGAAGATATCGATTCTTGAAACATTGATGGAGATTGGAACCGGCGTATGACCATCATCGATCCATTTTCTTAACCACTTGCAGACTTCTTCCCAGATGAAAACGTCCAGTTTGATGACAATACTGTATTTTTCTAAAACAGGGACAAAGACAGCCGGTGATACAAAAGAACCGTCTTTTCTGTGCCATCTGGCCAGAGCTTCGGCACCGACGATCTTATAGTCCGGAACTCTGCACTGCGGCTGGAGCCAGAAATCGATGAGACCGCCGTTTATCGCATCTTCGAATTCATTAAGTAAACGGTATTCTTCGGAGTTCTGTTTATGAAGTTCCGCATTATAGACTTTGATATGGTGATTCAGATCATGTTTGATTTCTTCAACAGTCAAAGCAGCACGGTTGAAGTATTCACGGATATCAACGCAGCTTCCGTCGATTATGGCAATACCCAGAGCCGGAATAAAACCTTCAATCCTGCTGACTGAAGAAATAATTTTTAACAGATCGTTCTGAAGATTATTGATGGTATCTTCATCGTATGGGATTATCAGAACGAATTCTTCCTGACCCATGTAGCCCGGCATACCGTTATTGTCGGCAGCTGTCCTCTTTAAGACTTCGGCAACTCTGGTTAAAAGATACTGTCCCTCATCAAGACCGTACCAGTCGGAGAAGAGTTTATGATGGACGATATTGATATTGATGACACACCAGCTTCCATCAGTTTCCAGGGTATTGAGGAATTTCTGAGCCGGACGGTAGAAGTTCATGCCATCCAGTAATCCGGTTATTTCTTCCCTGATGACTGTTTCTCCAAGGAAAGTCTTGGCGACATTTTCTTTCTTAAGATCAAAGACATAACATATGACGGTATCTTCGTCTAAGCCGAAGATCTTTCCGGAAATAAAGAACTGATGCGTGTCGATCCAGTTATCATCAGTTCCTTTTATACGGAAGACGCCACTGATTACGCCTTTCTTATCTTCAGCAGCCAGACGTTCCTTTAAAGTATCGGGATCGGCAATTTCCTTATAAGACTTTGCATCATCCGGATGAACAAAGCTCTCGATTGCGAAATTATAAAGACGGTTAAAATCACCCTGCAGCATATTGCCCATAAACTTGTTGTCGGTATGGGTAAGCATACGGTAGGTCTTGTCCTTGAGGTTGATTTCGATTTTCTCATCAAAGTCACTGCTGTCTAACTTTTCGGCAATACTGAAATAGTCTTTGGGATCGCAGTTTCTGATCAGAGCTTTGAAGTTGTATTTTTCTTTCATGTTAAATCTCAGCTTCTATTTCACGTTATTTAACCTGGCCATCAATGAACAATTGTCAGGAACAGTTTCTGATTAAATATCTTGATTATGTTTGAATTACAGTTAACTTATCTGTATACCTAATTCTACCTTATAACATGTATTTTTGGGAATAAATTAACATGGATTATTTATATTAAAAAACCTTGTTTTATAAGCAAATAAAGGGAGTCTGATCAGGCTTTTCAAATTAGCTAATGAAATTTGAAGTAAATTAGCTAAAAGCCCCATTTTAAAGGCTTTTTTCGATGTTTTTTAGCAGATTTCTATTACTTTGCACACATAAAAGTGGGCCTGAAAATGATATAATAAATGTGTAAGAAAAAGTGAAGGAGGTACATAAAAAATGAGTGAGATCAGATATGGAAAACCCAATATGAACAACCTTCCATATGAGCTTGGAAAGGCAATATTTGAAGAGATTCGAAATTCGCCTAGAGTAGATCGAGAAGCAATACGAAAAGAAGTAGAAGAGTTTAAGAAAAGAGTTATCGAAGAAAGAAGAAGGAAGGGCTATGATTACTAGGAATGAGTTATTCAGAGCCATTCCTCTTTTTGACTCTGGGCTTACTGACAAAGAAATCAGTTCTTTTTCTGTAAAGCATAAACAGGGGAAAGGACTCGTAAGATACCTGTATGGTTATGCAGAAACCGAAGAAGAAAACAGAACCATGAGAACATATATCGTTAGAGATAATAAGAACGATGAGTTTGTAGGCTATTATTCTTTAAAAGCAGGCATGATTTCGATAAATGAACAGAGGGTTGAGGGAAAAGTGTTATTTGATACTATGCCAGGAATTGAACTAGCGAATTTCGCTGTTAACGATACATATATTTCTAGGTACGATGAAATTAAAGGATGTGGCATTATGATTTTTTATGATTTAATAATGCCGATAATATATGATGTGTCCGAAAAGATAGGGGTCAACCTTATTTATATCTTTTCTCTACCTTTTGATGCTTTGATAAACAGATATTCAAAATATGGTTTTAAAAGATTGTCTTCAGATCAGGAAAAAGCACTTCATAAAAGAGTAAAGCCAAATTATGATACAGGCTGCATATTCATGTATCAGGAATTATAAACGAGGAAGAAATATGAGCAATATTAGATATGGCAGGCCAAACATGAACAATCTCCCTTACGAATTGGGGAAAGCGATATTCGAAGAAATATTGCACTCAAAACCCGTTAATAGAGAACAGTTTAATAAAGAAGTAGATGAGTTTAAAAAGCAGATGATTGAAGCAAGAAGAAAAGAAGATAACGAAAAATCGGAATAAAACGCTAGTATACCAAAGGACATTAATCATGTCCTTTTCTTCTGTGCTAAAATAAAAAAGATATGAGAAGATTAAACAACAAGGGAAGAATATCTTTATTAGAATTAGTTATTATTATCGTTCTGATCATAGAAGGATTTTTCCTTTTGGGCAAAGCATTTGGCTGGACTGCAGATAAGGCAACAGGTGGTGATGACCGCTTGCTGGTTAATACAGCTGAAAGCACTGCGGCGGTAAATTCCTTAAATGGTATGTGCTGTCCTGTAAGCAACTGTGGCAGTTCCGGTGAATGTGTTCACAAGATGGCCGGATGGTATGTTGGTTATTATGATGATCTGACTCATAATATCGTTGCTTATCCTCCTAAAGGTTATAACCAGAATCAGGAGATGCGTATCAAAAACAAGAAGTATTACGGCGATCCGGGTACGATGGTCGTACAGATAAAGTGTAAAGAAGGCGTAGTCGAGTTAGACTGGGTCAAAGGCAAATAATGTTTATCAGTGAAACATGGCTGATTATATACATATCATGTGTTTTATTCATGTTCGGAGCAGTCTTCGGCAGTTTTATTAATTGTGTAGCCGGAAGAATCGTAGCAGGCAAAGACTGGATCAGAGGCAGGAGCTATTGCGGGAGCTGTGGACATGAATTAAGCGCTTTGGATCTGGTTCCGATCCTCAGTTATATCTTTTTAGGTGGTAAATGCCGTTATTGTCATACTCATATAAGCGCCAGATATATGCTGACAGAATTACTTCTGGGAACGCTGTTTGTCTGGCGTTTTCTGGTGTTTAAGACCGTTGATTTTCTTATGTTCAGAGACCTGATTTTATTTGTATTACTGCTGGGTTTGTCTCTGGTTGACCTTGATTCTTATATAATTCCTGATGGTTTTATCGTTGCAGGCATCATAAACTGGCTTATAAGCATCATTTTTGTCGAAAATAAGCTGTCTTATTTCATTAAAGGCATAACCGGAGGACTGTTTATCGGAGGCGGAATCCTGGTTCTTTCTCTGATTATGGACAAGATTCTGGGCAAGGAATCTTTAGGCGGAGGAGACGTTAAGCTTTTATTCATGGTTTGTCTCTATACAGGACCTTATATAGGCCTATTTCTTTTGTTTCTTTCGTGTGTTATCGGCTTATTATTTGTGCTATTATTAAAAAAAGGAAAGATTCCTTTTGGTCCTTCCATTAGCATGGCGGCTTTTGTTGCCGCGCTTTATGGTGAGGTGATCTTAAGGTGGTATCTTTCATTATTCTAGGGAAAATTTATATGGCAAACATACTGGGGATTGAAATCGGAAACAAGACGGTCAAAGTCGTCGAAATCAAAGGTAATACCTTGAAGAACTTTGCGGTGGTTGACCTTCCCGACAATATCGTCGTAAACAATGAACTGATTGCTTTTGAAGCAATGGGCGATCTGCTTAAGGATATTGTCAGAGAACACAGAATGTCGACCAGAAGAGCCGCGCTGGTACTGCCTGATACGGCAGTTTATCTGAGAAGGATGGTCTTACCGGCCATGAATGAAAAACAGCTGGCAGTAAACATGCCTTATGAGTTTAAGGATGTTCTGTCAGAAGAAAAAGACAAGTACATTTACGATTATTCCATGATCGGATACCGCAAAGATGAAGAAGACAAGGTAACGGAAATGGAACTTTTAGGCGCTGTAGCAAATAGAGGTTTAATCGAAAAGTATCAGGAAATGTTCAAGAGAGCCGGATTGAAACTTGTTAAGGCTGGTCCGAGAGAAACAGCATTAAGTTGCCTGGTCAACATTCTCAACGAAGACAGCGAAAAGAAAGACTTCGCAATACTTGACATAGGCTATAAATCAACCAAAGTCGAGATCTTCAAAGAAGGTGTCTATGAAGTAACCAGAACTATCGATTCCGGTGCGGAAGATATCGTTAATGTTGTTTCGGAAGTCTTTGATGTTGATCCGCATGTCGCTTCAACATTCTTAGAGACAAATAAAGATAACGTTCAGGAAAATGAAAAGTGTGTCGATATTTATTCTAGTATCGCTACTGAAGTTATGCGTGTCATGAACTATTACAGTTTTGAAAACAGAGATTCAACTCTGGATACTTTATACTACTGTGGTGGCGGTAGTTATATTCCTAGATTTATTGAAGAAATCAAGGAAATGGTTTCGTTAGAACTTGAACCTTTATCATCACTTTCAGAAGTCGATAAAGATGCAATCGGTAAGTGTGCTCCTGCTATTGGAGCTTGTTATGAATAGAGGTGGCTTATGAATCTGAATAAAGAAATATCATTCAAGAAGAATAAGAATAATCTTCCTTCAAAAACATCTATCAACTTCATTGTTGATACAGAAACAAAGACTAATCGTATTTCGATTGTTTCTTTTTTGATTTTCCTTGTATTGTTAGGTTTATTTACCAAGTTTGCGGTATTAGATCCATTAGCTAAAGTTGCGAAAGCTGAAAGAGAATATAGAGCGGCTGAAAAACAGCTTGATGTCTACCGAAATGAATTAGTCAATTATGGAGAAGTAGCAGCTGAATATAACGAAAAAGTCGGTACTTTCCTTACTGATGATGAGAGGTCTTATCTTGACCGTACCGATATATTACAGATGGTCAAGGAAGATATTTTCCGTTATGTGAATGTCAGAAGTATTTCTATTTCCGGCAATGTTGTCAGAGTTTCAACTGCAACTACAACTATGGATAAGATTTCTGATATCGTTCAGGTTTTGCTTAATGACTCCAGAGTCTCTTATGTAACACCTAAGACTACAAAAGTCGATAATGATGCAAGCGAAAATGTAACCGCTGATCTGGAGATCGGTTACAGAGGAAAGACAGGTGAATAAGATATGTTAAACCGTGGTTTTTCAGTCAGAGAAAAGGTTCTATTAGTGTTGTGTGCTGTTATTGGTTTAGGTATTTTTTATTACGAAATAGCTTATAAATCTTTTAAGAATTCTCTGGAAGCCTATGATATTAGTAATATCCAGAACGAAACTGTCATCTTACAGGCTCAAGTCTCCAATAAGAGAATGATGGAACAGTATCTGATCGATCATAAGAACGATACTTATGGTGAGTTGGCGCTCTACAACAACCTGTCAAAAGAAATCAGTGAGCTTTCTATGATTTTTGACGGTATTGATAATCTATCGATTTCCTGGTCGGATCCGACCTTATTGAATACAACAGTAAGAAGAAACGCAAACGTTTCTTTCACGACTGTTGGATATCAGAAAGTTGTTGATCTGGTTAAAGCGATTCATAATTGCAAATATCGTTGTTTGATTTCTGATCTAAGTATTTCAACTAACAGAGATGAAGTGTTGGATGATAACAGCGATGTTAAAGTAAATATTGTTATTACTTTCTTCGAAACAATTGATGATAATACAAATCTTGAAGGTTTGACGGTTTTAAGTAATTAAGGGAGATTAAGACATGAAAGCTAAAAGATTAGGTGACATACTGGTCGAAAGTGGTGTTCTGACCAATGAAGATATCGAAAAAGCCCTTGAATTACAGAAGGGTACAAATAAACGTCTTGGTGAAATACTGATCGATGAAAAGTTCATTACCGAAACGCAATTCATCGATTCTTTAAGAATGCAGTTGGGTATTGATTTTATTGATTTAGGTAAAGCTCAGATTGACCCAGCATTAACTGCGTTAATTCCTAAAAATATTGCCAGACAGTATCGTGTAGTTCCGGTTAAACTGGTTGCGGATAGGCTATACATTGCCATGGAAGATCCGATGAACTTCCGTGCCGTTGAAGCTGTAAAAGAAGTTTCTCATAAACGTGTAACTGTTATGATTGCCTATCGTGAGGCAATTGAAAGAGCTTTGGCAGTTCTTTATGAAAACGAAGGTGCCAATATAGCTATACAGGAGATGAAGGAGGAACAGGGACTTGTTTCTATTGAAGAAAGAAGTGCTGAAACTGAGAATTCTAACGCTCCGACAGTTAAGCTGGTTAACTCCATCCTCGAAAGAGGTATTGTTGAGAAGGCATCAGATGTTCATATTGAACCTCGTGAAAATGATATGCGTGTTCGTATCAGAGTTGATGGCCGTCTGACAGAAATATTAACAATACCAAAGAATCTTCAAGGTGCTGTTGTATCTCGTTTGAAGGTAATGTCCAATATGAACGTTACCGAAAGAAGAATTCCTCAGGATGGCAGAGCTGTAGTAAGATCTTCTACTGGCAAGGATATCGACCTTCGTGTTAACACTTTGCCAACCATTTTTGGCGAAAAAGTAGTTATCCGTTACTTATGGAGAGACTCAACAACTTTAACCAGAAAAGGAATCGGTATTACTGATAAAGATTCTGAGAAGTTTGATCGTATCATTAAGAACTCATCCGGTTTAATTCTCATCGTTGGTCCTACTGGATCAGGTAAAACATCAACCTTATATACAATTATTCAGGAAGTTAACCAGCCTGATGTCAACATGATTTCTTTGGAAGATCCAGTTGAGTATCAGATTGACGGCGTAACTCAGGTTTCTATAAATGAAAAAGTTGGTTTGACTTTTGCTGAATGCTTGAGAGCCTGCTTAAGACAAGACCCGGATATCATCTGTGTCGGTGAGATTCGAGATGGCGAAACAGCAGAAATCGCCATGCGTGCTGCTATGACTGGCCACCTGGTTTTATCAACGATTCATACCGAAGATGCAATTAGTGCTGTCGACAGATTAAAGGACATGGGCGTTGAACCGTTCCTGATTTCAGGATCTCTTAGAGGTGTTATTTCTCAGCGTCTGGTCAGAAAGATCTGTCCGGATTGCCGACAGGAAGTTGAAGCAGATCCGTTTACTGCCGATTTAGTAGGTATTAAAGATTACAAGAATTTCCATTTCTATAAAGGTGCCGGCTGTCACAAGTGCTTTGATTCCGGTTATCGTGGACGTACCGGTATCTTTGAAATACTTACACTGAATTCAGAGCTTCGTGATGCAATCAATTCCGGTGTTCCTTCAAGCGAATTACGTAAAATGATTTATTCATCAGACTTTACACCGATGATTGTTAATGCAAGACAACTGATTGAAGATGGTGTAACAACTGTAGAAGAAGTATTGTCTGAAGTTGCAACTATCGAATAAATAAAGAAAGATTTAATAATATGAAAACTATTGAAGAAATCGTTGCTTTAGGTAACAGTAACAATGCCAGCGATATTCATATCGCCTGTGATTCACCAGTTATGTACAGAATTGACGGTGAACTTCAGAAACTAGACGATGATGTTTTGACATATGAAGACTGCGAAAGATTAGGCGAGAGTATGGCTAAAGAACAGTTTATAAAGATGAAAGATTCCGGTGAACTGGATTTGGCTGCTACATATAATGATGTACGTGTACGTATAAATCTTTTCAGATCTAAAGGTTCTACAAGAGCCTCTTTACGTATTTTACACTCACATATTCCACAGTTAAGCACATTGGGATTACCACCTGTAGTTAATGATTTCCCTTCGTATGGTAAAGGTATTATCTTAGTAACGGGTGAAACCGGTTCAGGTAAGTCTACCACTATGGCTGCAATCTTAAACGAAATCAATCATACTCGTAGAGAACATATCATTACACTTGAAGACCCGATAGAATACATTTATGAAAATGATAAATGTCTGATTTCTCAAAGAGAAATTGGAACAGATACCGAGAGTTATTCCGAAGGTCTTAGAGCAATTTTAAGAGAAGATCCTGATGTTATTCTGATTGGTGAAATGCGTGACTCAGTAACTATTGAAACTGCTTTAACAGCTGCCGAAACAGGTCACTTGGTTTTTGCTACATTACATACAAATTCGGCTGTTGATTCTGTAGATAGAATTGTAGGTACATTCCCAGCTGAAAAGCATGCCCAGGTACGTATGCAGTTATCTACAACATTAAAAGCAGTATTGTCACAGCAACTTTTAGTTAGAAAAGGCGGCAAAGGTAGAGCTGCTGCTGTCGAATGCATGGTTATGACTCCAGCCATTAAGAACCTCATCAGAGAAGGAAATACCGCTCAGATGGAATCAGCATTATTATCGAGCGCAAACTTAGGAGCTATTACCATGGATAACTGTTTAATCAATATGGTTAAAAATAATGTTATCGAAGCTGGTACAGCTATTGATGCAGCAAATAACGCTGAATATGTCAGACAGAATGTTGGTGGCATGAAGAGTGCATATTTTGATCCTAAAGGCGGAGGCAAGAAGATATGATTACTTATAAATACTCTGCAATTTCCAAAGATGGTGCTAAAGTCAGTGGCATAATTAAAGCTATTGATGAGTATCAGGCTGTAGAAAGAGTTAAAGCTCAATATCCAGTTGTTGTAAAGATTGATGAAGTTAAGGATACATTGATGAATCAAATCCTTAATTTTGAAATTGGTAAAAAGTTTGATGCAAAAGCCTTATCTGTCATGTGCTCGCAGTTTGGAATCGTTCTTGAGAGTGGTGTGCCAATTGATGAATGTCTGAAAATGATTGCGGCTCAAACAAAGGACAAAAAGATTAAAAAGATGCTTGAACTTTCTGCTGAAGATGTGGCTCAGGGAACGCCGATAGCTACAGCTTTTGAAAAGAATTATCCTGATCTTCCGGTAACTTTCTTGGAAACAATTAGAGCCGGCGAAGTATCTGGTACACTTGATAAATCTTTTGCATCGTTAGCTGATTTCTATGAAAGAAGTTATACTCTGGAACAGAAAGTCAGATCCGCAATGAGTTATCCTTTATTCGTTTTAGGTGTAGCGATTGTAGTTTTAATTGTTATCATGGCGTTTGTAATGCCGAAATTTACTTCAATGTTTGATGACTTGGGTGGTGAATTACCTGGTATTACAAAATTATTAATTGCCTTTACCAATTTTTTCCAGAAATGGTGGCTATTAATTGTTGCGGTTATTATTATTCTTATAGTATCCATTATTTTGTATAAACGCTCTGATACTGGAAGAATGAAATGGGCAGAGTTAATGTTGAAACTGCCAGTAATAGGTAATTTGAATATTTTACAAGCATCAACTGAATTTGCATCTACCATGACTACACTTCTTCGAGCTGGTTTAACGGTTGGCGACGCATTAAATGTTACTAGTAAAGTAATTCAAAACTATGCGATTGCTTCTGAAGTAAAAACTATGGAAGAAAAGATCAAGACGGGTCAGGAGCTCGGTAATGTCATGAGAACCAGCAAATACTTTCCACAGGTTTTAAAAGAAATGACTGCTGTCGGAGAAAAAACCGGTGAATTGGAAACCACACTTGATACAATCTCTACTTACTATAACAACGAATATAACTATGCGGTAGGTAAAGCCATTGCCAAACTGGAGCCGGCAATGCTTGTGTTCTTAGCGCTGTTCGCTGGTTTCATTGTTATAGCACTGTATCTTCCTATGTTTACAATGTACGATTTGATGTAAAACATATAAAATTAACGTTCTGTAAGCGGTAACATTTTTTAGTAAAAAAATATTGCAGGACGTTTTTATTTTATGTATACTTTATTTAGCAATATTGTTTTTTTGAATTGCGAATAATTGTTTATAAGAAAGGATTTCGAAAATGAAAAAATTAAACAAAAAAGGTTTCACATTAGCTGAACTGTTAATCGTTGTAGCTATCATCGCCGTATTAGTAGCTATCTCTATTCCAATTTTCACAGCGCAGTTAGAGAAAGCCAGAGATGCTGTTTCTGTATCTAACATTCGTGCAGCCTACGCAGAAGCTTCTGCATCATATCTTACATCTAACGGAAAAGATGTAACCGAAGGAAGAGTTGTAGTTGATGCTGATGCTAAAACAGCTACAGTGACTGGCGTTAATCTCAAAGGAACACAGAGCGGTTGGAGCGGTCTTGATGCAGAATTAGATGGTTTTACTCATACAACAATGACTGATGCTATAGGTGGAGAACCAGGCACTTACACTGCAGTGTTCACTTTTAGCGATGAAGGCACTTGTACGTTAACCTCGCTTGCAGAAGAAGATTAATCAATATTGTTAATACGATAGTCTAAATTAATGCGTGGTTTTGAGAATCCTTCTCTAAACTCATGCGTGGGTGACTATTAACTTATTAAAGGCAGATATACAGTGGACATCATATACTGTACGATCTGCCTTTTTGTATGGATAGAAGTGTGATTACTCTTTGACCTTTCTGTATGGACCTCTTGTCTTGCCTGTTCTTTTCACGCTTTTTAGGATATTGGTAAGAGAATAGAAGATTTTGGGATTGAGGGCGAACAGAACCCTTTTCCTGAATCGTTCGAAGTTAGTGATCCCTCTGGAGATTATCAGGTAGGAAGCGATCTTACCGTTGATGTTTTCACTAAACGCATTGGACAGCTTTCTTTCATCGTAAGGCCTTAAGAAGGAATTGAGTATCTCTGTCTTCCAGTTTTTAAGGATATTGACGAATTCATAGTATTCCTTGATATCCGCATCCTCAAATTCCTTAACTAAGATGTCATAGTTCTCCACAGCTTCCTCATAGGACATATTCCTGTTGAAGGAGCGATACTTCTCCTTAAGGTAATAGGCTTCATTTAAAACGGGCGATAGATCCAGAACCATCTTCAGTATCTGTTTCCTGTTTAGCTTCATTTTAAAGCGCCTGTTGTATTCCGGCTCATTGTCCAGATCGACCTTTCTTATATCCTTCTCCAGTAACCAGTTCCATTTCTTGAGAAGATAATAGGCGTTGGAGTTATATACACACTGATTCATGATGTTGATCCTGACCTGTCTGAAATCCTTGCGCAGATGTTCGATCACGTGGAAGGGATCCACGGCTACAATACAGTTTCTGAAGTGTTTATAGGCTAAATCCCTATATGATTGCCACATATCGATGGTCACATATTTTACTCTGTCCTTTTCTTCTTGCGTGTAGGTATAGAAATAGTTATCCAGCGCTTATACGACTAAAAATAAATGAATTATCGTACTTAAGAACTAGTTTTTTACACAAGTCCAAGTACCATCAGCTTTTACAGTAACAGTAACAGAATCCCCTACTTTAACATCAGGAATTTTGTTTGTGCTTGTTGCACCCGTACCATAATCATTTCCAACAATCTCGCCCGAGGACAGCCAACCAGAAGTTGCTTGTTTGATTGCAACGCTTTTTGATGCAGTGCCATCAGCCTCTGTATAAGTAACGCCATTTGCACCATCGTCTGTTTCTGACAATACGGCTGCTGAACATTCCGCATAAGCTGAACGAATATTAGCTAAGTCTGTTGCTTCTTTCGCTTTTTCTAATTGAGCTGAGAAAATTGGAATAGAGATAGCTACCAATACAGCACTGGTATTAGGCGGATATATATAACAATAAAAAGAGAATCATCACACTTTGCGCTATGATTCTCTTATCATTGTTGTTTGATTTAGTAATTATCCCAAAAAGTGATAAATAGAAGATTTTATTATGTTTTAAAGATCTGCCAAGAAAATGTTGTCGGGAATAGAGAATTTTGAATAGCCTAGCATGATGTAATCCGGTTTGATTTTCTACACCAAGAAGTAGAAAATTCGTTTTATTATCTGTCATTATCTGAATAAGTTTTAGATTATCTCTTATTCTCTGAAGCATAGTGTTATTTTTTAAATCTGTAGCAATTTGTGTTGTATCTTGGCCAATAAGTTCCTTGCTGTTTACAACTTGCTTTACTTCAAACACGAAAACATTGAAAAGATCGGCGAATTTTCGGGATCTGATATGTATTTATTGGTAATAATATCCAGTTTTGCCATTATTAGTTTTTGGTATTACATTATTTGCAAAAAACAGGGTAATACCTACATAAAATACAATTTTTCTATATATTTTCTATACAAAATATTCTTAATATGACAAAAAATAGCCAAATATTAACATATTTATTTAAAATTGTTAACTAACTATACAAAACAGTGGATCCATCATTAGAAAAATATGTTTGATAAACATATTTTGTATTATTGCGGGGGTGAAAATTTCTTTAGTATAATATAGATGGGTTTCTATACACATTTTTTTGTGTGAAACTTTTTGATTGATAGATGAAGATGAAGAATATTGCGGTTAAAAAAATAAAATCTAACAAAGGAGCTTCTTTATCAATAGCGCTGTTATTCTTTTTAATTTGCGCTGTTATTTCTTCTGTGGTTTTAACTGCAGGAACAGCTGCTGCAGGCAGATTAAGCAAGAGAGCAGAATTGGATCAGCAATATTATCTTGTTAATTCGGCTGCTGAATTAATAATCGAAGAACTAGAAGGCAAAACGGTTTTAGTTGACAAAAGCAAGAATCCTGTAGCTTATTTGGACAATCTCGGAGAAAATAATATTCCTACTAATTCTCTTGTATACAAACTCGCAACAGGGAGTATTAATTCGAATGATACGTGTGAGTTGAATATTTCGTATGATAGCGGAAAATCCGCTACTGCTTATTTTAATTTATATTTAGTTTCTCCTAGTTATTTGAAAATAAACGTGAGAAATAAACCGGATATAGATGATCCCGATGCATATGCATTAACACTGTATTTTTCTCTTGATGATTCTCCTGTCGGTAGTTCGTTTGAAAGTGTTACATGGCTTTTGAAAGATTTTTATAAAGGAAAATGAAGAATACGCTGATAAGAAAATTTAGAAACAATAAAGGTGAAACGATAGCGGAAACGCTGGTTGCTTTGTTAATTGCAGCGTTAGGATTACTTATGTTAGCTACAGCCATCAATTCAACTGTAAAAATTATAAATAACAGTAATAAGAAAATTAAAGAATATATCGGCGAAGATGTTGTTGTTGCTGAACAGAAAGGCGGTTCAGTAAGCGGAAGCGCGTCATTTAGCACTAGCCCGTCATACGACACAAAAGATAGTATCGGTGTAAATGTATATGTTAACGATACAGTAAATAAAATAGAGATTATTTCCTTTAAAAAGGCAGATTAATGATTAATAAAGTGTATGGTAAAAATGGTTTTACATTAGCAGAATTGTTACTGGCAATAATAATTCTTCTTTTGGCAACCGGAATTGTGGCTGGTGGAATTCCGGCAGCAATAAATGCTTATAGAAAGGTCGTAGATGCCGCCAACGCCCAGATTCTGCTTACAACTACAACAACTTGTTTAAGAGATGAGTTTGATTTGGCTTCCGATATAAAAGTAAAAAATATCGGAACAGAAGGAAATCCGGAATTAGTAGTGGAATATACCAGCCCTCAAAGATGGAGATGTGTGCTCAAGAATGTAACCAGTGGAGAAAAAGGGATTACTGTTATAAAGGGCTTTTCAGATAACTCGATGCTGTTGGTCTCTGACCATGCTGCAGCCGAGACATTTTATGTCACATATGACTCTGTAAGTATCAGTGATAATGTTCTAACTTTCAGTGATCTTCAGGTATATAAGAAAGGTACGAACGGTTCAGCTGATTCTGTTGTCCCAAACGTAAGTTTGGAGAGTTATAAAGTAAAAGCGATAAAAAAGAATGTGGAAGTTAAAGATGATTAAATCCGGTGAGAGAAAAAACAAAGGATTTTCTATGGCTGAATTAATGGCTGTAGTAGGAATTATTGCCGTTTTAGCGGGAGTTATTTTTATTGCACTTGGTTATTACTTCAGACTGCTCAAACAGCTGGAGTATGATGCAATAGCAAAAGAAATCTTTATTTCCGCTCAGAATCATCTTTCTTTGGTGGAAAATGAAAACTATTTAGGAATCGATGATGATGCATTTGGAACTCCTGAATCTAGTGATGATATAGATGAATCTGTTTATATTGTTGGAGCTTACTATTACATTGTTGGTGAAGACAAAACTGTGCTGAGAGAGAATAATTCATTATCACTTATGATGCCGTTTGCTTCAATTGATGATACGGTTAGACTAAGCGGTTCATATATAATCAGATACCATAAAGATACAGGCAGAGTATTAGACGTCTTCTATTCATCTCCAAAATCTTATTATGGATATACTTTTAATAGTTCTGATTCAGATTCCGAAAATGAAGCAGAGTATAATACGCTGTTAACGAATTATCGAGGAACTGATAAAGTTTCAAAAAAAGCAAGAAGAGAATATGGCTCTGGTAAGAAAGTAATTGGTTATTATGGTGGCGAACAAGTTAATTCTTTGGAAACTGTTGATGACCTTTATGAACCTGAATTGGAAATTGTAAATGCCGAAAGACTGAAAGCATCAGTCAAAAATATTAAAGATATTTTACAGCAAGATTCAAATGCAAAAATAAGATTAATTGTAACCGGTTTAACAAGCGGCAACAGCAGATATATTGATGTCGAAATAAAAACAGTTGGAGAAGATGTTGTTGCAGAAGCTGTTTTGGATAGTATCACAGAACAGAACAGTCATTTTTATGATATGTTCTGCAACGGAGAGAATACCACTACGCATACAAATATAAAGGGCAAGGATAATCTGATTCCTGGCGAAAACATCACTGTGCAGGCTAAAGTATTCAGAAGTGATGCATTGGGCAAGATTGCCTTCAGTGATAAAAAACAGACTAATAGCATATTTGCTACAAGCAGCACCGATTCCAAAGCTCTTATTTCAAATATTAGACATCTGGAGAACTTAAGCGTTGAAGTATCAAAACTAGATAATAATAGAAAAACCAAAACAATAAACGCTGAACAGGTAAGCGATCTCGATTATAGAGATTTCAAACAAATAGTTGGTAGTTATAATGGTGTTTATGTTTGTGGCAATAATACAGTAGCTACAAGTGAATTCCTTCCTGTATCAATAGCTATTGCGGATTCACTTTCATATAATGGTGGAAATCACAAAATAAGCTATATTGTTGTTAATAAAACGGGAGATACAGGCTTATTTGGCAGCGTAACAGGATGCAATATAAGCAACCTTGAACTGATTAACTTCAGTATAAGTGGCGGAAACAACGCAGGTGCTTTAGCTGGAAGCATTAGCAGCACGGGCATCGATAATGTAATAGCAATAGAGCAGGGTAATTTTTCATCCGATATAAAAGGCACATCAAATTCCGGTGGCCTTGTTGGTTTGATGACTAATGGCAGAATGAATTATTGTGCAGCTGCTGTACATGTAAGCAGTACTGCTAATAACAGTAATGCCGGCGGTCTAATCGGTTCGGTTTCAGCGACCGAAACAGGAACAGTCGACATTAAAAACAGTTATTCGGCTGGTCATACCAGCAATGGTAAGTATATGGAAAACAAGATTGATGTCGAATCAACTTCTGGCAACGCCGGTGGTCTTATTGGCTACGCAAATAAAGTTAAAATTGATTCATGCTATTCAACTTGTTCTACAGACGGTGGAATATCTGCCGGAGGATTAATCGGTAGTTTATCAAATTCGGAGATGAAGAACACTTATGCAGTAGGATATGTCAAACTGGATAAAAATGCTGATGGTGAGTTTATCACCAACAACAAAGGAGCGCTTGTTGGTGCTGATTCGAGCAACAGTTATACAGGTGACAACAGATATTTAGCTATTGCAAATAACAGCTCTTTGAAAGGTGTCTCTGATAAGACGATCAGCAATGTTTATGCAGCTGATGAAAAAACAGCGTTATATACATCAACTGAGAATTATTCAAGACTTCTCAGTGAGTATTTAAAAGGTAGCGGGTCAGGTGTTGATGCCAAGCCTTATGATAACTATCTAATAACACGCTATCAGAATAAGTATCAGTATTTAGGAATTAAAGAATTGTCAAGTGTTAGTGATGAAAAATTCGTTTCAAAACATTATGGTGACTGGCCTTCATATGAAACATTCATTATTAACGAATAGAAAGCAGAGAAAAAGATGTTTTCAGACAAAATTAAGGGAAGCAATTTGTAGTATAATTGTAATAATGGAATAATAGATATTTCAGGTTTTTGTATGTATATGGAAAGATTATTTGAAAAGATTAAAAAACAGTCAAAAGGATCATCATTGATCAACCTTTTCTTGATACCTTTTTTGACTGCTATGATGATCATTACCAGCATTCCGGTCAATGTCTCGGCAGCAGAATATCAGACTTTAACGTATGACTATGACGATAAATACAAAGTCATCTTAACTTATGATGAGGCTTCTTCAATACCTGAAGGGTCTACATTACATGTCGAAGAGTATGCGGATAATGATAATGAGTATCTCAACAAGACAAAAGAGCTTTTGGAATGGGAAGAAAGTGACTTTAACGTTTATTCATTATTGGATGTTTATATCGAAGATAAAGACGGAAACAGAGTAATTCCGCACGATAAGGTTAAGATCAAAATTCAAACGATAGAACCCGAAGATAATGATGAAGAAATAGAAGAAATCATCGACCAGACTAAACTTGTTATTTTAGGCGAAGATAATGATAACGTAATTGTTAATAATCAGGGTGACAATGTCGTAGTTAAGGAAGATACCAACTTCTCGATTACTTTTAAAAACGAAAACGAAGAATCAGAAGCTTCTTTCCCGATTGTAGCTGTAGCTCAGGTAGTAAGGGAAAAGATTATAAAGGCTTCTGATGGCAACAATTACAGCATCAAAGTATCTTATGATGCTAACGCAGGAATCCCTTTAGATGCAGAATTAAGAGTAGAAGAGGTAAGCAGTGATGGATATCTGGAATACGGTTTGGATTCGCTTAACGTTCCTAATACCAGCGTCTCTTTTGCTTACGCATTTGATATTAGCATCGTTGATGCTTATGGAAATGAATGCGAACCTGAAGGCAGTGTAAAAGTAAGCATTGAATTATTAAACGAAGAATTCAATGATGATCTTAACATTGGTGTATTACATATTGCTGATGATAAGAGCGAACTTATAAATCATGAGATCAATGAAGGAACAGTAGAATTTGATACTAATGGATTCTCTGTTTATATGATCGTTGGATACAACACTGATTTCTATTATGTTGACTGCGAAGGGGAAACATGGAAGATCAGTGCAACATATAGTGCTGATTCAGATATTCCTGAAGATATACAGCTTGTAGTCCGTGAACTGGAATCAAATGAGTGTGAAGAATATCTTGATGATGCTGCAAGAGCTCTTGGTGTTTCTGATAACGAAGTTAAAATAGCTAAAGCATTCGATATTCATCTAGAAAAAGACGGTATTGAATATCACAATACTGAAGACGAATTTGAAGTAAAGATTCAGTTAAGCGATATAGATTTATCTGAAATGCAGATTCTTCATTTCAGTGATGATTCAAATGATGCAGAAATGGTAGAAGCAACTTCTGATGAAGATTCGTTGAGTTTTAAAACTGATGGATTCTCAGTTTATGCGATTGTTAAAACCACGATTGTTACTACGATAGAAGCAAGCGATGGCAATACATATAAGATTACGGCAGAATATGATTCTGATTCAGGTTTACCTGAAGATACAAGACTTGAAGTAATAGAGATCAGTTCAGATTCTGATGAATTTGAACAGTATATTGATGCTACTGCTGAAAAGTTGAATAAAAATGCTGAAGAATTCAAATTTGCAAAAGTATTTGATATCAGCATTGTTGATAATAATACAGGGAAAAAATATCATCCGAATGAAAACGTTAAGGTCAGCATTGAACTCTTAAAAGAAGAAATCGATGAAGAAGAGACTGAAGTCAGCGTTGTTCATTTTACTGATTCCTCAGATGCTGAGGATCTTTATGATTATGCAGAGATAATCAGCAATTCAATAGTAGATGGCAAAGTTGAATTTGAAAACGATGATTTCAGCGTATATGCAATTGTTTCATACACTGTTGATTTCCATTGGGGCGATTATACATACAGCATTGCAGGTGAAGACAGCATCCTTTTATCTGAACTACTTGAGAAATTAGGTATCACAGAAGTTACTGTTGAAGATATAGAAGATGTTAGTTTTTCTGATACATCTTTAATTACTGTAGAAAAAACAGAAAATGATTGGCTTTTGACCAGCCTTGAAGCATTTGCTACAGAACAGACATTAACCTTAGTTCTGAAGAACGGCAAGAATGTTTCGATTAAAGTGACTGATGAGCAGCTTCCGAAAGAAATTACTATTACTGCAGATAGTGCTTCAAAGCCTTGGGATGGAACAGAATTAACAAAGAACTCATATACTTATACTGATCTTTTACCAGGCGACAGTATTGAAAGCGTCACAATAACGGGCAGTCAGACAGCATCAGGAATAAGTGAAAACGTTCCTAGTGATGCAAAGATTGTAAACAGCAACGGTGATGATGTTACGGGTAATTACAACATCATATATGTTAACGGTACATTAGAGGTTATAGGCACAAAGATAAAAATCACATCTAATACTGCATCGAAGACATATGATGGAACTCCTTTGACAGACAACGGATATACCGTTGTTGGTGAGTTAAATGATAATAGTCATACTATTTCGGTAAATGTTACTGGTTCTCAAACAAATGCAGGATCAAGCGATAATACATTTGATGTAACAATACTTGACGGCAACAGTGATAGCGTTACAGCTCAGTATTCAATTGAATGTGTATATGGAACATTAACAGTAGATCCGATTAGTGTAACTCTCAGTGCAAACAGTGGCACAAGAAAGGTAAACGAAAGCGGAGATCCAATTAACCTTGGCTATACATGTAGTGTAGAAGGTTTGACTTTTGATGGTGTATCAGTTACATCTGCATCAACTGTAGGTATGCATGATGTTAAATTCTATGGTGTTACTCTTGGTGAAACTAAAGATACCACCGGAAACTATGTTGTTACTAAAACGAATGATGGTCTTCTGATTATCGAAGGCAATACACCATTTGTAACTAAATCACTTACAGATTTCAATATAAATCTTGCATATTATAAGATCGAAATAAACCAAGGCGGCGACATAATAAATGATGGAAACTATTATGTAATAAAGGATACCTTTAGTAGCAATCAATCTATTAATTATGGATCTATAAGAATCACTTGTGATCCTGTAGTCGATAATAATGTAACTTATGATTACAGTGGATATACTGGTACTTTTAATATTCCTGATGGCACTCATGTAACCATTACTTACTATACTCGTGTTCAAGGCGACACCGATCAGGAAATAGATGTTAATAATACAGTAGAACTAGGAAAGATGATTGAATCTTCCTTTGTTAGTGCTTTTTCAACAACAGTAACTGAAACCGTTAAGATTAAGCCTGATATTAATGGCACCGGTGGAGTATATACAATCGGCCTTTATGTCTATGCTAACGGTCATATGGAACAAGGGCTTTCAGGAGCATCGTTCCGTCTGTTGGATTCTAATAAGCAGCCTATGACTTATCTGGCAGGCGATAAAGCTGGAGAAGAAATAACATTTACTACAGGTTCTGGCGGTGTAGACGGTTATGTATTAATTGGCCTTGATGAAGAAACTGATGGTGTTTCAATTCATAAGAACACACCTTATTATCTTGAAATGATTACAGCGCCTTATACGTTTGATGGAGAGAATTATATATATTATCAGAAGGATAATACATACTATAGTTTCCTGGTTACAGACGATCCAGATTACAGTTATGGCGGAATATACAGCTACTTTGACGGCGATGTTTTGAAAGTGCGTTGTTATCCTGAAACAGGTGGTGTCAATGTTACAAAACGTTTCTCTGGCAATTACAACTTAACTAACGAACAGAAAAACGCTATTACATTTAAATTACAGAAATATAATGCTGGCGAATGGGAAGATGTTGAAGAGCATGCTTACGGAGAGTTTTCTTATGGTTCCTTAAACTTTGATATAAAAGGATCAGAACTGGAAGATAGTGAAGTTTATCGAGTCGTTGAAGTAAATGGCCTTCCTGAAGAATTGGAAGGAACGATTGATTTAAATACAACTTACAGTATTTCTTACCAGAGAAATGGTGAGCCGGTAGAAATACCATGGAATGAGTTCTTGGTAAATCCTGATGATGCTATCCAATTCAGCTATAATTTATCGTTCACTAACGAGTATATTGATCATAAATTAACAATCGGCAAATTAGACGAGTTGACCGGTACAATGTTAAGCGGTGCGGTCTTCAAAGTTTATAAAGCTTTAGACGAAAGCAATGAAATTACCTCATACGTTACAGGCAATGATGGTACATTTGATATAAAGAAAGGTGATACAAACAAATATCAAACTGATACTCTTTATTACGTACAAGAAGTTACAGCGCCTGCTAATTATATACTTTCAGATCAGAAGGTTTTTTTCTATTTCTCAAACAATAGTACAGCTGTGCCATCTGGTTTACCTGAAGGAGAAACAGCTACTGATTTAACAACTAGATATAACTCTGTAATCGTCGCGGATAGAAAAGAAACAACAACGATCCCCGTAACTGTTACTTGGGGTTTGAATGGATTAGACGAATGGCCAAATAATGTTTCTAGCGTTATAATTGGTCTTTATCAGTCAACAAATGGTTCAGAACCGACAAAGGTATTAGACAATAATAATCCGAAAACACTCACGCTTACAAAGACACAGTATTATGACAGGACGACTTTTGTAAACCTTCCTGCCCAGGATACGTCAGGAAACCGCATTACTTATTCTATTAAAGAAGAAGCCATATATGATAGTGAGAACAACAATATAATTACCTCTTATGCTCAAACAAACAGTATAAGTAGTCCTGGCTGGTATATTGTAAATAATCAGGAAGCAGTTAGTGTTGTTGTTAGAAAAGAATGGTATCAGATTGATGGACAGCTAATTAGCGATACAAGCGGAAAAGAATCAGTTACTTTTGATTTGTATCAGCTAACAACTGATTTTACAGGCGATGATCTTGATCGTTCGGAAGTAAGCGAAGTATTAGGCGATGCTACTCCAATAAAAACAGGATTAGTTCTTTCTTCTTCAAATGGCTGGACACAGGAAATCGATTCGTTAAAGAAGACTGATGGTACAAATAATTATTACTACTTAGCTTTGGAAACTGTTCCAGATAACCAGGAAGACAGTTATACAATTGCTGATGAAGCAGGCGAAAACAGAACAATTACTATTAAAAATACTCAAACACCTTCAACTGTTACCATTAAAGCAAAAGATTTAAACAAGAAATATCTTGAAAACGATCCTGCATATGAGTTTTCTGCTTCTGTAATGGAAGATGGTTCAACAGTAAACATTACAGGATCAGACAGTGAATTTACTGCAACAGTAAGTAACTCCGGTAGCGTTACTGCTGAAATAGAATTTACTGTAACTCGTGTTGGAGGAGAAAATGTCGGAACGTATACAATAACTCCTTCAAGCACTACTCTTCCAAGCAATTATAGAGTTCTATTTGAAACAGGCACATTAACAATAAGCCAAGCAGAAGTTACTGTAACAGCCGGTGCAGAAAAACGATATGGAAGCGAAACTCCGGCATTAGCAAAAGTAACAGGACTTCCTGATGGTGTTGATGAAAGCGCGATTTCTTACAGCGCTAGCTGGGAAGAAAACGAAGACGTTGGTGAATATCCTATTACTTTAACTGGAGAAACAGATCAAGGTAATTACAAAGTAACTTATGTAAATGGTTATATGGTGATTACCCCTGCTCCTGTAATCGTATCAGCTAATAATGCAAGTAAAATCTATGGCGATGATGATCCAGAATTTTCAGCAGACATTAGCGGTTTGTTAAACGATGATAATCCAACAGTTATTTCGTATCAAATTACTCGTGATATTGGCGAAGATGTTGGATCTTACGCTCTTGTTCCTGATGGAGATACTATTCAAGGAAACTACTCTGTTACATATAGCAATGGTGAGTTCACAATTACAAGTGCTCCTTTAACTGTTAAAGTTGGAAACAGTGAAAAGACATATGGCGATGGCGACCCTGAATGGATTATTATTTATGACGGATTACAGGGCGATGATGATGGCGATACACTTATTAGCTATAACGTAAATCGTGAAGAAGGCGAAGATGTTGGCGAATACTCTGTTACTTTGACAGGAGAAGCAGATCAAGGCAACTATTCAGTATCATTTGTTGATGGTACTCTTACGATTATCAGAGCCGAACTTAGTGTTAAAGCTGATAATATTGTTAAAGCTTTGGGAGTTGCAGAGGATCCATTATTAACAGCAACTATAACCGGTTGGACTAATGATGATAATCAAAACACATCTATTTCTAATGTAGATGAGAATACTGTTACTTGGACTTATACGCGTAACGACAAAACTATTCTTTCTTTCACTCTGCAGCGCAGTGCAGGAGAAGAAGAAGGCGAATATGAAATAATTGCTAGCGGTGCTCAAGAACAGCATAACTATAATGTTTACTATGAGAATGGCAGTTTCAGCATTCTCTCTATGTTCAATGTTGATGTATCACAAGCAACAGTAGACCCAGTTGGTTCAGATACAGAGCAAACGTATAGTTATACTGCCAATGTAGAACTAGCCACAACAGGAATAGGTGGTTCTTATAATGAGAACGGTTTTGTTGATGGAAGCATGTCTTTCAATTTACCAGACACTTCTTCTGAAAATCCGAACACGAAGACATTGACTATTCCTGCTGGCGCGAAATTAACAGTAAAGCAGAATAATGAACATAGTAATTATTCAACATCTATTTTATTAGACAATAATGATTACAGTAGCGAAAACAACACATGTGTTATTGATGGTGTTGATGATTTCTATGCAATCAAATTTGTCCATAGTCGCATTAGTATGAACGTAATTGCGATGATTACTGATGATACACCGCAACTTGTAAACGGTAGCAGCGGATACATCGGAATTCCTGAAGGCGAAGAAACTATAGATAGTAGTTTTGTTTCAAATTATAAAGCAAGAGTCGGTTATACATTACCAAGCGACAAGTATTATGTATTTACAAAAGCTACTATAGATAATGATGAAGTACAAGCTATTCGTTATGACAGCGAGAATTCAAAATGGCAATATAAGCGCAACGGAACATATCATGATGTACCAGATGGCAAACAGCTGACATTGTTATATAAATCAGCATATATCTGCAAGATTGGTAATACACAATTCTATACCTTGAACGATGCAATGGATTATGTTGCAAATACTTCAAATCGTACTGCAACAATAGAAATGTTATTAGATGATTATCCAATGCCTTCTACAGATAAGGTAGTTATTCCTGTAGGCTATGATATCACTATAACAACAGCTAGAAATCTTAGTGGCAAATTCACTATAAGCAGAGCTTATGATTTTACAAGTGGACATATGTTTGCCAATAATGGCGGTTCTTTGAAGTTTGATAATATTATTTTGGATGGTAAAAATGTATCTGCTTCCGATGCCATGATACTAAATAATAATGCAAAAATTGCAGATGAAACATATACAGGTATACTGATTATTTCTGAAGATACTGTATTAAAGAATTCCGATGGAAATAATGGTGGAGCAATTTATATTTCAAATGGCGAAGTAACTGTTAATGGTGAAATATCAAATAACAATGCTGAACAAGGTGGTGCTATTTACGTTAATGGCGGAACAGTAACGATAGAAGGCGAAGATAGCATAATTAAGAATAATACTGCCGCAAAAGGTGGTGCAATTTTTGTAGCAAACGGTGCTTTAAACATTAATAATACTTCAATAAATAACAATAGTGCATTATATGGCGGCGCTGTATTTACAACCGGTGGAACAACAACTTTAAATAACTTACAAATCACTGAAAATAATGCTACTTATGGCGGTGTTATTTCTATGACGGCTGGAACAGTAACAATTGATGGTGAAAATACCGACATCAACAATAATACCGCTTCAGAAGGTGGCGTGGTCTATATTGAGGGTGGAACAATAAACATTTCAGCAGGCACAATTCAAAACAACACTGCTTCTATTAGCGGTGGCTTTATTTACGGCACAAATGGTCAGATAACAATTTCGGATGGGACAATTAAAGAAAACGTAGCTGAAAACGGAAACGGTGGCGCCATTTATTATATGGGTTCAGGAAACGTTAATATTTCAGGCGGATCGTTTACTGGAAATATTGCAAATAATGGATATGGTGGCGTATTATATCAGTCTGCAGGAACTGCGACTTTATCTGGTGGAACAATAGGCAAAGAAAGCGAAGAGAATAGAGCAATTAATGGTTCGGCAGTATTCGTATCAGATGGAGCATGTACATTTAATGGTGTTACAATAAAAAACAATATAGCTACCAATGGCGGTGCAGTTGGAATAGAAAACATTACTGCAAGATTACATTTTTCTGGAAACACTGTTATAAGTGAAAATAAAACCGAAACCGGAATAAAGAATAATGTATATCTGAATATTGATTCAGACACAATAATTAATACTGCAGGACTTGGCAATAATGCTAATATAGGCATTTATGTATCTGATGATTATTTAAGTACTCGTGGAGATGCATGTAAATCTTTTGGAGAATATTCAAACAGAGATGCTCAAAATTTAACAAAATTTACAAATGATAGAAGCAATGTATTAAAAGCATATTACAGCAATTATAAGTTAATTTGGAGCACACAAGTATATGTGAAAGTATATTATATTAGTTCATTTAATAATGTTTTTTCAACGAATTTTAAAGCCGGAACTACTGGTGAACAGAAATATTCAGGTAGTTTTTATCCAACTTCAACAGAGAATTCAATTTATGAATTAGTGTCACAGTTGTATAAGAATTTATATAGTAGCAAAGTTCCTTCAGATTCAGTATATGCATACACTTTTGCTAAAGATAAAAAGAATTTTGAACAATTTATGACAGAACTAAATTGGGATAGTCCGCAACAAAAGTGGAGATATATAAATAGTTCTACTTATGATTTTGGTAACACGTTGTGTATTTACTATTCTGATCCGGCGTATATTTCAATAACAAACAACTCTGGTTATGATTTAGAGGTTAATGACTTAACGGTATTACGAAACAATATCATTGATAAGAACTACGGTTATCCTACTGTTATTGATTATCTTACTCAAGAAACATTAATTCCAATAAGAAGTTCATCTGTTTATAATTCAGTAAAGAACACAATAGTTATCCCTTCAGGAGGCTATGTAAAAATATTATTCCCTGGTGCTTGTGAAAGCGATTTTACAATATCGGGTAAATTTACAGGGGAATCTCCAAAGAGTATAACGTATACGTTGAATTCTCTGGGTGAGGAAGACGAGCAAGAAACAGATACCCTATATTCAGAAAGTGGCGATCTTATGTTCACATTAGGCGGAACCACTTTGGCAAAAGGCGATACTTTTGATGTTCTTTTCGGAAACCCGACACCTATTTGTAAGGTTGAAGATGCAAATGAAGAACACCCATTCACTAAACTCAAAGAAGCAATAAAGTTTATTACTGAAAATGAACTTAGAACGGCTACTATAGAAATGCTAATGGATTACCTGCAGCCCGGAGACGATGTACTGATAATTCCTGAAGGATATAATATTACTTTAACTACCGCTGCTGCCAAGGGATCAGAAGAAGCCATAGGCAAGAGATACACATATTCTGGAGAAGATTCAGAAAGAGCTACTATTAGCCGTGACTCAACTAATGATGGCGCAGCTGTAATTGCAGAAGCTTATCCTGACTTGATCTGCGAAACAGAGGAAGATTGTAATTCTTCTTTGACAGTTAAATATCTGATTTTTGATGGTAAAGCATTAGCTAAAAGTGGTAATGGCGGTGCGATAAGTACAAGAAACAATAAAGTTACAATAAGCAATTGTGATTTTAAAGGTTATCAGGCAAGCCGTGGAGGCGCAATCTTTGTTAAATGGGGCGCTCTGATTATTTCGGATTCTATTTTTGCAAATTGTATTACACGATCTGCAACTGGTATTGATAAAACTGGCGGCGGCGCAATCTGGACAACGGCAAAAGAATTGGAAATTAATAGATGCCAATTTATAAATTGTAGTTGTATTGCCGGACCAACTCAAGGTGGTGCGATTTTCCACAATATTAGAAATGATGGCGCAGTAGTATATGATGGCAATAGTGAAGTATTCCCTACTAATTTTTCTATTGGCTCTATAACTAATATTGAAAATTGTAAATTTGAAAATTGCTACTCTGCGCTTGCTTCCGGAGGAACTGTTGAATCAGATGCATTAAATGTTTCGATTAAATACAGCTCGTTTAAAGGAAGTTATACAGGCAAAAGTAACGGCAATGGTGGTGCAATAAATATCTATGTTAACGATGGAGTAAACTACAATAACATTAATTCATCCTTAGAAATAATCGGCTGTTCTTTTGAAGATTGTTCAGCTCCAAACGGAAGTTCTCTTGGTGGCGCAATTCGTACTTTAACTAGAAATACAGTAATAAAAGACAGTACATTTAATAACTGCAGCGCATATAAAGGCGGAGCAATTTGCGTAGCAAAGGCAACCAATTCAAACGTTTCTGAAACTAATTTTGAAGTATATGGAAGTACGTTTGAAAACTGTACAGCAAGGGCTGAAGATGGAGCTATTTATACATGTGCCTCAACTTTAATAATCAGTTCTTGTTTGGATATAAACAATCAAGAGCGGCACTCACTTTTCAAAAACTGTTCTGCACCTAAATATGGTGGAGTATGTCAAAACAAGGATTCAAACGGATCTAGTGCCACTATAGAAAAATCAATGTTTGAAAACTGTGTATCAAGTAACAGCGAAGCTGGAGCGTTATACACAAAAGCAAAGAGTCTTAGCATAACCGGCATTGATAATACGACTACATTCAAAAATTGTACTGCTTCAACAAATGGCGGCGCTGTTTATCACAGTGGTACTACAGAAATACTAGCTAATGTTTCATTTGAAGAATGCAAGTCTAACAAAAATGGTGGTGGTGCATATTTAAGTGCTGGTTCGATTACTATTAGTGGTTCAAGTTTTGCAGATTGTTTAGCAACAAATTTAGGTGGCGGACTTTATATTAATCCTACAAATGGTAATAACATTGCAAACATAACTGGTTGTGAATTCTCAGGGAATGTTCTTTCGGCGCTTGATAGCTGTGGTGGTTCACTTTACATTCAACAAAACAAGGTAAAAATTTCTGGTGGTTCTATCAGCAATAGCGTTGCTGCTAATGGTGGTGGTATTTATCAAGCGTCAGGAACTTTATATCTTAATGAAAATGAAATATCAAATTGTAAGGCAAACATTTCTGGCGGTGGCTTATATTCTAAAGGAACATGTTATTTGGGAGATATAGCGGATGCAAACGAACAAACAATAGAAAATTGTTATGCCGCAACTTCCGGTGGTGGCATTTATCATACTAACAATCTATATGCAAGAAAAGTAAATATAAATAAATGTAAAGCCTCAAAAGGTGGTGGTATTTATTCTTCTGCGTATATGGATGTTTCTGCTACAAATGGAAGCGTTACGATTAGCAATTGTCAAGCTAAAAATATAACCATTAACGATGATAGAACCATAACTGAAGCAGATGGCTTTATTTCTGATAACCTTGGCGGTGGTTTATATAAGAGTGGAAATAGTAATCTAGTTTTCAAAAATTCAGATGTAGTAATAGAAAAGTGTTCTGCTTATGGTGGTGGCGGTGTATATTATGATACTTCAGGAACATTTACATTAAATAAAGCAATTATTCAAAATAACTCGGCTGTAAACAATGGTGGTGGATTATACCAAAATTCAGGAATAATTAAAATGTCTACCAATGACTCAACTATTATTTCAAATGTTGCGATAGAAAATGGTGGTGGTATATATAAAGCTGATGGCAATTTAGAATTACTTGGCGGTGTAATTGGCGGTTCGAGCGAAGATGCTAATATTGCAAATAATGGAGCAGGTTTGTTTGTTGCTGATAGTCAATCAGTTACTATCGGTAGCGTAAGCATTACGCATAATAAAGCTACTGCTGCGGGTGGCGGTATTTCTGTTGGCGGAAACAATACAAAATTGTATTTCCAAAACAATGCTGTCGTGCATAATAATACAATGGGTTCTGAGGAAAACACTGTAACATGTAACGTTTATCTGGATCATGATACTAACGGTATTATCAATACTACTGGAACTCAATTAGGAAATGGATCGTATATCGGAGTTTATTGTTCTGATGAACAGGATCCATCACACGGCTTTGCAGGTATGCCTTTTGGTACATATAATAAAACAGATAATCTTAATCATTTCTTCAATGATAGAAGACCATATTATTATGGAGTCCAAGGCGGCACAGATAATCAGATAGTCTGGTCGACATTTGTATGCAAAATTACTGATAGCAATGGCAAACTGCTGTATAAAGATGCAGACAAGACTATGCCGGCAATATTTACATTGCTGGAGAACGGTGCTAGCGATGTCACAAATAGTGCTTTCGGATATATTCGTGACAACCGCACCCTCTATAACGATGACGGGTCTTGTACAGATGATTTCCAGATTCAAATGTTGGTTCAGGAATATTCACAGACTAGCACGAATTATGCATATTTGAAAAACGGAAGGAAAATAACTCTTACAACAGCTTCTGCTACACCTGATGAAGAAGGATTCTATTACAATGGCGACCAGAAGCATCCTTATGCAACTATTAAGAAGACTGTCGCTACGTCAAATATGATAAGGAATGATGGTGGCGAATTAACACTAAAAGATATTATTCTTGATGCAGGATCTGATTTATCAGTCGAAACACGTCCTGAAATATACAGTGATAAAGATGGTGGAATTATTCAAATTGGAGAAAATGGTATTGTAACCATTGGCGAAAACGCAACTCTTCAAAACTCATATACAACGCAAAATGGCGCAGCTGTAGCTCTCACAAACAGAAATGCAACTCTTAATTTGAATGGTGGAACTATTAAGAATTGTGTAGCAGAGAAAAATGCTGGCGCTGTATATCTAAATGCAACCAATGATGTATTTAATTATTCAAGTGGATTAATTACAAATTGTTCCGGTACTAAAGGTGGAGCAGTTTATATAGAGAATTATGAAAACGCAAAGATGAATATGTCTGGCGGAACCATTACGAAATGTAATGCTACTACATCCGGCGGTGCTGTTGCAGTAGGCGGATCAAATTACTCGTTATATTTCTCTGGTTCACCAGTAATAACTGGAAATACTTTGAATAATGAAACAAATTGTAATGTTCAGCTTGATCATGACAGCGTCAGAATTATAACTGCTTCTAATCTTAAAAAAGGTGCAGAAATAGGTATTTATGTTCCTGGTGAAGATGTTGAAGGATCTCAGTATTCAAAACACGGTATAGAAGGAACGCCATTTGGAATCTGGACAGATATTCCATGGCAAGATGATGGTACTGAAAAACCGTATTCTTTTGTTAATGACCGCAATACACTTCTTCGTGGTTCACAAGGAAATACTGATGACCAGAATATTTATTGGGCACAGAATTTCTTGTTAACTATTAATACAAATGTTATTAGTGACCTTTTAGCAGATAAAGATGTTATATTCAACTATACGCTAAAAGTTGATACTGATAAAGTTGTGGGAAAGACATTCAGTGATTATCACTTTAATGTTAATCGTGAAACAACTTTAGATATGAAAGATGGAGATTCTATTACTATCTATTTCCCTAAAACAATTTTGCATACTGAGGAAGAAAAAATAGATTATTTCGTTGTAGTGAATTATACTGACGAACAAGGTAATGATTATCATTGCACAATACAGAATAACGAAGACGAACCTGTTTCTGGAGTATTAGAAACTAGCGGCAAATTGGGCGAGAATCTTTCTCATACCCCTCCTTCTGGTAGATCTTATGTAACATATAATCATTATCGCAATACTGTGAATATGACTATCAGCAAGGTAGTAACTAGTAAGGAAGAAGCAGATAAGGCTACAGAATTCTCATTTATTATAGAATTCGGAGATACCAGCATTAATAAAACTTATTCTGCTAAAGACGTTGAAGGTCATACGATTGAAGATGGAATTTCCTTTGTATCTGGTAAAACATCATTTGTTTTAACCGACGGTAATGCTATTACAATAGAAGGTTTGCCAACAGATCTTTCTTATACCATCACAGAAGATATGAGCGGTATCGAAAACGCATCTCGTATTAGAACAAAAATAAATAAAGATGGAGATGAGATTACATCGCGTTCACAAACCGGAATTGTTAGTGGCAACTCGAATATAGTGTTTACAAATAATTTCATGGAAATAATCTGTAAGATTACTGATAAAAACCGTAACCTTCTTTATTACAGCGAGAGTAATGGTGACCTTGTACCTGCAATCTATGACAATTTGTCAGAAGCATTCAATCAAGTAAATAATGGTGGATTAAGAAAAGCAAATGGTGGTAGTGTAACTGGTTTCTTAAGAATTGAAATGGTTGTTCCAGAATACACAACAAGTGAAATGGCAGTATTAAATAGTGGTAGAACAGTTACTCTGTCAACCGCTAAAGCAAATGATGAAGACGGATATCCATACAGACCAAGCGGTGATGAAGATGATGGCGTATCTACGATTTATCGTGGCGATTTCACTGAGAGCATGATTGTAGATAATGGTGTTCTGACCTTAGATAGTATTGTCTTAGACGGTTCGAATGATGGTTCTATCACAGAAAATATAGCAGATGACAATGGCGGTTTAATAAGAGTTTATGGTTCTGCAGCTAAACTTACTGTTAGCAAAAATGCGACATTACGCAATTCCAAAACTGACCTCAATCATAATGGTGGAGCAATCTGGGTAGGCAGTGGTGCTTCATTAGATATGAAAGGTATTATTGACAATTGCTCAGCAGCTTCAGGCGGTGGTATATTTGCCGATGATGGATTCGGAACGATTAATATTTCTGGTTCTGCAGATGACGGCACAGGATTAATCGCCAATTGTGAAGCTATTACTGGAAATGGTGGAGCAGTTAGCGCGCTAACTGGTTCAGCAGTCAATATTTCTAACGAGTCGGTATTAGCCGGAAACTCTGCATACAAGAATGGTGGTGCAGTATATTCAAAAGCAAATGTCGTTTTAAGAGGCTCTATTGGCACATCAGAGAGCGGAAATAGTGCACGTGAAAATGGTGGCGGAATCTATATGGATTCTGAAACAGTATTCACTATGTATTCTACAAGTACAATCGACAATAATACCTCTACTAATGGTGGCGGATTATATACTATAGGTGTTGCGCGTATTTCCGGCGGCAACCTCAGCAACAATATTGCCGATGGTTTAGGTGGTGGCGTGTATGTAGCTGAAGATTCTGAGCTTACTATTTCTAGCTCGTCAACATTTATTGATAACGAAGCTGCTAGGGGTGGCGCTATTTATGACAATGGATATGTATTGATGAATAATGGTAGTCTTACTGGCAATATTGCTTCAGAAAAAGGCGGTGCTGTATTTGTTGCTGACGACTGTACTTTTGCAATGTCTGGTGGTTCAATCAATAACGGCAATAAATCACCTGAAGGTGCTGTTTCTACTGGATTAAATAGTGTATTAAAATTCTCTAATAATGTGGTAGTTTCAGGTAATACCGGAAGCGATAACAGTACCGCTATGAATGTATATTTAGGTTATGATAGCAATGCCATTATACAAACTACAGGTCTTGGCACAAATGCAAATATTGGTGTGTATGTTGCGGATGGCCCTGAAAAGTCGATTTATTATCAACATGGTATTGCTTCAAGAAATTTCGGTACATATACTGGAACTAGCATTAATAGTGCGAGATTGTCTAAGTTTGTTAACGACAGAGATAATGAATTAACCGGTATGAGTGGTGCTGAAATACCTGATAGCGAAAACTTCTATATCATGTGGAAGGGCAAGGGTTTGAGATTAGCAGTTTATAAATATAAACCTGATACAGATATTTCGAATTTAGAAGTAGATAGTAATGTTTATTTCACTCTTACTAATATACATGATGAAAATGACGATTCTGACGATGTTCAGGTTTGGTCAGGAAAGAGTGAAAACGATGGAACTGTATTTGTTCCTTGGGGTTCGATCGAATCCAAAGATGGTAATGTTGCTTCATTTGTTTCTGGAAATACTTACATTTTGAAAGAGACTAGGTCAAACAGCGATAATCCTGGAACAGTATTACCTGGAGGCTATTGGAAGTTATTGGTTGGAGACAATAACTTTGCTATCTGGACTACAGTAATTCCAACTACAGATCCAACCGAAAGAAACAGAACACACGATATCGTGCCTGCTGATGAAGACCATTTGTTCGTAGGTGACACTTTTGTGGTTTATAATGACACAGAACCTAAGATTACCTTTATCGCAAATGGAGGAAAGTTTGCCGATGATAGTGTAGTCCATGAGTATAATATTGATTTTACAACAATGGAAATTAATCATAATTATACGATTGAGGAGAAAGATCCATTATACGGTAGCTATGTATTCTTGAAATGGGCAACCTGGCCATCACCAAATACACCTCCAGAGAGTGGTCAAACAATTGAGTATAAAGAGTATGGCATAAAAGGTGATGCTGATTCATTTAATATTACTTGGTTCCGTAATTCGGATAACGATGATTTAACTCTCTATGCTATATGGGAACAGCCTGTGTGCAAGATTACGGATGCAAACGATAGATTACTCTACAAACAGGATGGAAGCCCTGCTGTATACAGTACTCTTGAGGATGCTTTTGATGCAGTAAATAATGATAAAGCTTTCTATTATAATGCAGAAGGAACGAGTCGAGTTTACTCTACAATTCTGAAGATTAAGATGCTTAAAGAGAATTATACTTTAGAGGAAGATGTAACTTTGACAAGAAATGAGTATAGAAATATAACTCTTACTTCGGCATTGAGTTCTGATAATGATGGTTATCCTGGTGTATATGATGGAACAAATTCTAATACAGCAAGCGTCATTACTCGTGGAAACAATTTCAGCAGTTCAATGATTACCAACTATTTCAATCTGACGTTAACTAATATCGTACTGGATGGTAACTCTCAGAATGGAACTGTTGCAAATACAAACGGTGGCATAGTAAGCACTGCTCAATCATCCGCTGTTCTTACAATTGGCTCCGGTGCTGTTCTTCGTAACTCTGTTGTAATAAAGAACACTGATAATGAAAAAGGCCTTGGTGGCGCTGTTTATGCAATTAGAGGTTCAACGATAAATATTACTGGTGGAACAATATCAGGTAATAAAGCAAACAACGGCGCTGGTATATACTTAAGCGAAGGTGGTACATTGAATATTTCCGGATCTCCTTCTTTCGGAGGCGGAAATAATATTCCATTAGGAACTGGTCAAGTCATAACCAATGGCGGAGTTGATTATAATTATGCTCGTCAGGATATTTATATTGAAGGCTATGCAGGTGATGAAAAAGCCGTTACTTCTCTTGTTGTTAATGGACAATTAACTGGAGACGAAGGTTCTATTTGGGTATGGGTAGAAGAAGATCCGCATTATAAGACATTAGAACAATTTGCAAGAATTAAGAGTGGTCTATCTATATCTTCCGATTCCTTAAAAGTATTCAGAAATGCTAAGGATGATAGCGTAACAGATAATGACACCGAAACATATTTATATGGTACTGATGAAGGAGATATCAGCGGTTATGTATACTGGAGCGGAACAAGAGGATATGGAAGAGTTATTCTCAGGAAGATTAATGGTAGTTATTCGTCTTTGAGCGGAAAAGTATTCACTATCTATAAAGGCAATAGTACAAGCCCATATAGATTAAAAGACGGAACTATTCTTTCTTCGCTTGTTTCTGATGCGGCAGGTTGTATCTGGGTTGGTGAATTGCCATATGGAATCTATTATCTAGAAGAAATCGAACCGAATAAATGGTTCTATGTGATAGTAGATGAAAAAGGAACATCAAATATGGCACAAGGTTATGACAACAGAGAAGCAGCAAAAACTGCAGCACTTGCAGAAAAAGCCCAACGGGATAATTCTTAATACCAAAATAATAAAAAGCATCTAACATCGTACAAAATCATGTGCGGTGAATAGATGCTTTTTATAATGCAAATCCATATTTATCGAACTTTCTAGTGTTTTTAAAATTATTTTATTATTCTGATTTTTTTACTGAGAATTACACCAATTATCATAGGTATCACATCCGCAATATAAGCTACGCAATTACTTAGGGTTTTTGCCCAGAAAGGATAATGATACATCGCGATTTCTATAGCTGTTTTTATTACGACGATTCCTATAAAAGTACTGATAATACAATAGATAATCTTAAGCCACATCTTATCTGTTTTTGGTAAAAGATATCCTAACGATAATCCGATGAAGGCCTGTCCTGTTGCCCAGGCAATAGGTAATGATCCTCCTTTCAGAAGATTTCCTATAATACATCCGAATACACCTACAAGCGTTGAAATCATTCCGAAGGTATTAAGATATAAGCCAAAGACAATATATCCTAGATCAAGTTTTATACGGTTTATGATCGGAATGTAGACAAATGCTGAGAGAACCGCATATAGCGCAATTCCTAGTCCGATAAATGCTATTTTTCTGTTTCTGTTCATAAACTAATTGTACTACGTATGTAAGAATATCTTGTTTATTCATATGCTATGGGATAGCTAATTATTGTAAAATAAGAGTGTAAAACTTAGGAGGAAAAGATGAAACTAGTTTTAGTTAGACACGGCGAAAGTGAATGGAATAAACTTAATCTCTTCACAGGCTGGACAGATGTTGATTTAAGTGAAAAAGGTCATGCGGAAGCTGCACAGGCCGGTAAACTTCTGAAGGAAGAAGGCTACGACTTCGATGTATGTTATACATCATATCTGAAGAGAGCAATCCATACTCTGAATCATATTCTTGATGAAATGGATCGTAACTGGCTGCCGGTATATAAGACCTGGAAACTGAATGAGCGTCACTATGGTGCTTTACAGGGTTTAAACAAATCCGAAACTGCTGAAAAGTACGGTGAGGAACAGGTTAAGATCTGGAGAAGATCATATGATGTTAAGCCACCTGCATTAGAGCCGACAGATGAGAGAGCTCCGCAGAATCAGGATACTTATCGTAATGAAGATCCTAAAGTCATGCCTTTGAATGAATCACTTGAAACAACTGTCGAAAGAGTTGTTCCATTCTACAATGAAGTTATCCTTCCGGATATGAAAGCCGGCAAGCGTGTCATTATTGCTGCACATGGTAACTCATTAAGAGCGCTGGTTAAATATCTTGATAATATGACCAAGGAAGAAGTCATTTCTCTCAACATCCCTACCGGTGTACCACTAGTGTATGAATTCGATGATGACTTCAATGTTGTTAAACACTACTACTTAGGCGATCAGGAAGCTCTGAAAGCTAAGATGGAAGCTGTTGCCAACCAGGGTAAGGCTAAATAAGACTGATACGAAAGGATTGTCTCACATGGCAGTCCTTTTTATATGAAAAAGAAGACCTAATGGTCTTCCGAGAACTCGTATGTTACTTTGATGTTGCCGTATTCATCGGCCACATCATCAAAGATATCCAGAAACTTCAAAGAGAACTTATTCAGATAATCAGAATTCATTACGATGATTTCCGTATCATCAAGTTCCGATAAACAGTCATACAGGGCATCAAGATTCTCACCGTAATAGTCTGGGAAATCAAACAGTTCCTTGAGATACTGATGTCCTTTTTCATTGAGTTCACGCACATCCATGATGATCTTCTTACGATCTGGGGATAGAGTGGTTTCGCTGTATCCCAAGGAGATATTTCCATAGTCTTCATTGACGTCATGGATTATTCTGATGACAGTTAAGGAGAAATCGCTTATTTCTCGATAGTCATCAATGAGGACTTCATAATCTTCAAGATAAGTAAGATAGGCGAAGAACGAATCAAAATCATCTCCATCATAGCCTTCAAAGGCTTCTCTGAGATAAGCGAATTCTTCCTCATTAAGTTTTCTGATATTAAGTTCTACTCTATTCATTTATATCTCCGTATAAAAGGGTAAAGGTTTTATAGTGATCATCGGTATAGAAGATCAGACCATCATTGGAATAGACAAGCCTTTTGGCGTTTCTGGTTCCACCTTCATAATCGATATCACATTCATGGTAATCACGGCCTTCCTTAAGCGGTAAGACTTTTTCATGATCGATATAGTATACGTCACCGCCGATACTGCAGCCCTTGCAGACATCTCTTAAATTGCCTTTGCTCGCAACCCAGCCCATTTTCTTTGCTTCCTTTTTGGTTACATAATTGGAAGGCAGTTTACCGTATAAATGCAGATATAAAGAAACATCCTCCTTGGAATTATATTGACCGTCTTCCCTGATAGTTGTGACGGGATCGACTGTCGGTTCGTTCTGGCTTTTGATATAAGCGGTATAGAGATAAATACCGCTGAACAATAAAAGCGCAATAAGCAGGAATTTAAAGATTTTTTTCGTTCTATTAGTAGATTTTGTATGATTCATAAAACCAATCATTTAGTACAACTTGGTATAATAAGTATATATAAATTATATCGCAATAAGGGAGACTAACTAGTTATGAATAAAGGTTTATCAATTCTGTTAATGATTCTGCTTTCAGCAGTAATAATCAGTTTCCTTACTGATTTTTCCAGTATGATTCCGGGAATTCTTCTGATGGGTTATGCGGTTCTGATTATTGTGGGATACGTAGTTAATCTGAAGAAATAGTATGACAGACACAGTAATTAAGGATCTGATCCGAAAAGAAGAAGAGAGACAGCATTATAATATCGAACTGATTGCTTCGGAGAACTACTGTTCAAAAGAAGTTATGGAAGCGGTAGGAAGCTGTCTGACCAATAAGTATGCGGAAGGTTATCCGGGTAAGCGTTACTACGGCGGCTGTTTTAATGTTGATGAAATTGAAGAACTGGCAAGGAAGAGAGCCTGTGAGCTCTTTAAAGCTGAACATGCCAACGTTCAGCCGCATTGCGGTTCCGCAGCTAATATGGCTGTATATCGCTGTGTATTAAAACCTGGTGATAAGATCTTGGGTATGTCTCTTGATGCCGGAGGACATCTGACTCACGGTTATAAACTGAGTTTCTCCGGTCAGGATTATGAGACATATTCCTATGGTGTAAATAAAGAAACGGAAATGATCGACTACGATGAAGTCGAAAGACTGGCCATGGAAATTAAACCGAAGATCATCGTTGCCGGAGCCAGTGCTTATGCGCGTTTCATCGACTATAAGAGATTCAGAGAGATCTGTGATAAATGCGGAGCCTTACTGATGGTAGATATGGCCCATGTGGCAGGACTGATTGCGGCAGGTCTTCATCCTTCACCTGTTGAATATGCGGACTTTGTGACTTCTACTACCCATAAGACCTTAAGAGGTCCAAGAGGCGGATTGATTCTGTGTAAAGAGGAATATGCCAAGGATCTTGATCGTTCTGTCTTCCCTGGTATCCAGGGCGGACCGTTATGTCATGTGATCGCAGGCAAGGCTGTCTGCTTCCATGAAGCCATGGATGAAAGTTTTGTGGAATACCAGAAACAGGTCATAAAGAATGCGAAAGTCTTATGTGAAACCTTAAAGAAAGAAGGCTTCAGGATCGTATCTGGGCAGACTGATAATCATATGGTTTTGGTAGATGTGAAGAACTCGATCGGTATTACGGGTAAACAGCTTGAACAGCGACTTGATGAAGTCAACATTACGGTCAATAAGAACTCGATTCCGTTTGATGAAGAAAGACCGGCCTATACCAGCGGTGTAAGACTAGGCACACCGGCTATGACGACCAGAGGCTTTAAGGAAGAGGAATTTATTAAAGTAGGTGAATGGATCTCACTGATCGCTCATCATATCGATGATGAAGAAATAAAAGAAAAAGTTAAGAAAGAAGTCAGGGAACTGATGGAGAGATTCGCATGGACGAAGTAATCAAGGCCATTAAGGAAAGAAGAAGTATTCGTAAATTCAAGAAAGAAAAACCGGATAAGGAAGTGATCGATCAGATCATTGAAGCCGGATTATATGCGCCAAGCGGTATGAATCTTCAGGATACGATCATCATTGAGATCAGCGATGAAAAAACCAGAGAGAAATTCGTAAAAGCCAACAGAAGAATCTGGGGTAAGGAAAATGATGTAGATCCATTCTATGGAGCTCCGATAATACTGGTTGTACTGGCTCAGAAGGGCTGGCGCAATGCGGACTTTGATGGAAGCCTTGTAATGGGCAACTTATTACTCGCAACGCACGCGTTAGGATTAGGCGGTATCTGGATCAACAGAGCCAGAGAAGAATTCGAGGAAGAGGAATTCAAGGATTTCTTAAAAGATCTGGGTATTGAAGGAGAATGGCAGGGCATAGGACATTGTGCGATCGGTTATATCGATGGTGAGATGCCTAAAGCGCCTGTAATCAAAGAAAACAGAGTATATTACGTAGATTAATGTGTGAAGCTGTCTAAAGACAGCTTTTCATGTATCAAAGTACTTAATTAATAGGCTGAAATATCGTAAAATAAAAGAAGTTAATTATGTCAGACAATACATTCAAAACATACTCGATGAATGAGAAGAGACTCGTTCTGATCGTAGAAGATGAAAAGACGAATCAGGAACTTTTCGGTGTTATTCTGAAGAATTCTTTTGACCTGATCTATGCGTCTAACGGCAAGGAAGCGTTAAAGAAAGTCAGAGAAAACAGGCATAGTCTTTCGTTAGTCATTCTGGATCTGTATCTGCCAGATACTGATGGAAGAAATGTCTTAAAGACCTTAATGAAGGATCGTGAATTAAAGAATATTCCGGTCATCGTCTGCACAGGTGATCATGAAGCGGAAGTAGAATGTCTCAAATTAGGTGCAGCTGATTTCATCACGAAACCATACCCGAAACCGGAGATCATCGAAGCCAGGGCCTTAAAGGCTATCGAGTATAACGAAAACAGAGAAATAATCCACCTGACCGAACGTGATCATCTCACGGGTCTTTATAACCGTGATTATTTCTACCGTTATGTCGAACAGTATGATCTGCATAATCCGGATATCGAGATGGATGCGCTGGTTCTGGATATAAACCGTTTCCGTCTGATCAATGAAAGATACGGCAGAGAGAATTCCGATAAGCTGCTTTATGAAGTCGCCAGATCTTTACTTAAACATTACGGCAAGAACGGTATGGTATCAAGAAGACTGGCTGATACCTATATGGTCTATACACCGCATCTGAAGAACTATAAGAGAGTTATCAGTGATATCAAGGAAGATCTGAAAAAGACTGATTTAGATAATATAAATGTGCATTTCCGTCTGGGTGTTTATGCCTATGTCGATAAGAAAGTCGATGCGGAAAAGCGTTTTTCGCGTGCCAAGCAGGCTGCCGATACGATCAGAGATGACTACAACAATTATGTAGCTTTCTATACCGAGGAACAGCAGAATATCGAACTGTATAAGGAACAGCTGATCGAAGATTTGGAGAATGCCTTAAAACTTCACCAGCTGGAGATCTACTATCAGCCGAAGTTTAAAGTCTTCCATGATAAGTATATCCTGCATTCCGCTGAAGCCCTCGTTCGTTGGCAACATCCTCAGCTCGGTTTCATTTCACCGAATGACTTTATTCCGTTATTTGAAACCAACGGTCTGATCAGACAGCTGGACCGTTATGTCTGGCGCAAGGCTGCCGAACAGATCAAAGCCTGGAAGAAGAAATACGGCTTATCTGTACCGGTCAGTGTCAATGTCTCAAGGATCGATGTCTTAGATCCGCACTTCATTAAAGAAATCCAGGATCTGATGAAGAAGTATGGTTTAAATACCGATGAATTTATTCTGGAAATTACCGAATCGGCATATATTGACGATGCGGAAGAAATAATCACCAATGTCAAGAAACTCAGAGATCTGGGTTTCAAGATCGAAATGGATGACTTCGGTGCAGGTTACTCAAGTTTAGGCATGCTTTCGAAGATGCCGATCGTTTCCATGAAACTGGATAAGATGTTTGTGGACAACTATACCGGCAGAGAAAAAGACGGCAGAATGCTGATGCTGATAATGGATATCGCTGATTATCTGGGCGTTGAAGTGGTCGTCGAAGGTGTTGAAACCAAACCGCAGCTGGATGCTTTAGTCGCGATCGGCTGTGATATCTTCCAGGGTTATTTCTTCTCCAAACCGGTAACGGCAGATGGTTTTGGTCGTTTCATCGAAGAAAGAATCAGGCTTCAGGAAGAAGAAATAAGCCTTTTAGAAGGACGTAATGTCGACTTTGATTATGTCAGTGATCTGCACACAAAGAATGTCCATATGGAGATCTCCAGGGCATTGTCCTTATTCTATAATCAGATCTACTATGTTGATCTTAATAATAATGACCGCTTTATCAAGTTCTCTTCGCAAGAGAAATACTATCGTTTAAGAGCCGAAGAGACCGGCGACAAATTCTTTGTCTTCTGCCGTAAATTGATCAGAAAATATGTTGATGAAAGAGACAGAGAAAGGGCTCTGGAATTCTGTAACCGCAAGGAAATCTTAAAGCTCGTTTCAGAGGGCAAACAGGACAGAATTACGGTTCGCACAAACTTCGATGGCATTATCACACAGATCGGTATCAGAATAATCGGTATTACCGATGAGGATGATAAACATTTGATCGTCGCAATAAGCGATATCAATGAAAAGATCATAAACGCAATAACTTCAAATAAGAAAGGATAGACTATGGGTATCAGATTCGCAAAATCGATCAAGATCGGAAATTTCCTGAGACTTAATTTCTCCAAGAACGGCGTAAGTGCAACTGTCGGAAAGAAAGGTGCTTCTGTCAATATCGGCGGTAAAGGAACTTATCTCAACCTTTCGCCATCAGCTGTAGGAATCAACGGTACCGGTCTGTCATACCGCCAGAAGATTACAGGCGGTTTGCTTTCAAATAAGAAGAAAACAAAGAAATCCAAGAAGAATACTGTGGCTTCAAAGAAGACTTCAACCTTGACCAAGAAGGAACAGGTTTACGATGATTCCAAGATCAAGGAAACAGTCAATACTGTTGAAGAAAATGTTGTTGAAGAAAGAGATCTGGTTGCGGAATATCTGAACAATCAGGAAGCCATAATCAATCTTCATAAATATACCGATGATGTCATGACTAAGGAAGAATTTGCGAAGTATGTCGACACCATCGAATCCGAAGGCCTCAAAGAGATCTATCAGGCTATGATCGAAGGTGACGAAGATACGATCGAGAATATGATTTCTTCCTTCATGAATAATCTTGAACTGGCATATGATGTCAGAGTCAACTATGAACTGGAAGAGAATATCCTTTATGCCGACCTTGATCTGCCGGAGATCGAAGATCTGATCAAGGAATATCCGGTTTATTCAAGAGGTGAAGTCGTCTTCAAGAAGAAGACGATGAGCCAGCTAAAAGAAGAATATGCGAAGATGGTTTTGAGTCTGGGCGTTTTCTTAACAGCCAACTATTTCAATATCTCTTCATATATCGATGAAGTCGTAATGTCGGCATTCACGACTGTCAGAGACAGAAACGGTGATCTCGTTGATCAGTATCTTTATTCCATCAGATATGATAGAGACACTTTCGAAAAGACTAAGTTAAGTGATGTGGATGATCTCTATGAGTTCATGATGCAGTTTACTAACCGTATCAATCTTTCTGCCAATAATACCTTCAAGGCTATCAAACCTTATGAGATGGAATCCGTTATGAAGAGTAACGAATTGCTGGAAGATGCTCTGGAAGGATTAAGAGGATTAGGATATAAGGCAAGCGAAGTCAATGCGATAGCTCCGAAACTCAGTGAATATCAGTATGATAGTTCAGCAACCTATCTTAAGGAAGGCTTAAGACTTTTAAAAGAAAACAAATAAGAGACATATAAAAGATGGAATTGAAAAAGACATCGTTTTCCAGAAAAATAGGTCTTAAAACAGTAGGCATACTTATTGTTGTTTTGACTGTACTCATTTCCATCATTTTACTGATTACAGCCAACAAGATTATCGATTATTCCAAAAATGTACAGACAGCTTCCGATGAATACATCAAAGCTCAGCTGACAGCTTCCCAGCTTAAACAGGGTTCCGACAATCTGACCGAACATGTACGAAGCTTTGTCGTAACCGGTAAGACCAAATATCTTGATTATTATCTGAAGGAATTACTGGAAACCAAGACTTACGACAATGCCTATGAGGAACTGGCTCCGTTACTGGATGATGCGAACCTGGCTTCAAGTCTTGAGATGATCAACTCCTATGAAACCAAACTTAAGGAACTTGAAGGCAAGGGCATTCTTCTGGCTCTATATGCCTACGATATAAGCAATCAGAATTACTATTATTATTTCAAGGATTATCGTCTGACCGATTATGAAAAAGCTCTGGATAATGATACTAAGCATGACAGGGCCATAAGCATGGTCTTTGGCGGCGATGATGAACTGGTGCATTTTGGCGACTATGATATGCACAAGAAGATCGTCAATGATAACATTGAGATTTTCATCAAACAGTTAAGCAATGTAACAAAGGCTGAACAGGAAAGTTCCATAACCGCGCTCAATTCTGCGGTTGTCAGAGCGAGAAGCTATATTGTGACAGCGATGGTTCTGATGCTGTCGGTAGCGTTTATCGTGCTGGCCTATGTTGTGGCTCCGTTAGTTAAAAATATCGAACACATCAACAGTCACGAATATCTGGAATTAAACGGCGTCAGGGAAATGGGCTTCCTGGCTTCGGCTTATAATGAGATGCTGACGCAGGTCAAAGATGACCAGGACAAGTTATCCTATGAAGCCAGCCATGATGCCTTGACAGGTCTATACAACAGACAGGCTTTCTTAAGCATGTACCAGTCTTATAAAGCATCTAAGATCTGTTTCTTACATATCGATATCGATAACTTTAAAGAAGTCAATGACTCCTATGGTCATGACATCGGTGATAGAGTCTTGCAGAAAGTAGCTAAAACATTAAACGATATTTTCCGCAGCAATGATCTTATCTTCCGTATGGGCGGCGATGAATTTGCGGTCATAATGGTCGGCATTAAGAGTGACGATCAGAACGTCGTTAAAAAGAAAGCCAAAAAGATCATGGATAAACTTGCCGATACAAAAGATGGCCTTCCATATATTTCTGTATCCATCGGTGCTACTTTCTCTCGTGAGGATGGAACTGATAAGAGAATGTACAAGGAATCTGATTTAGCTTTATATGAAGCCAAGAATAACGGCAAAGGCAGAATTGTTTTCTTCGATGATAAGATGTTGAAGAAATAAGGATTATAATACTACGATGTACCCAAGAATAAACTCTAATTTGAGTTTATTTTTATACTGTTAGAATATTGAACGAAATATATTAAAATCGTACGATATTTGATATGATAATATTGGAGGTGAAATATGACCATAACTGCAACAGAATTAAAAACGAATTTAGGAAAATATCTTGAAATGGTTAATGATGAAGAAATAATAATAACAAAAAACGGTAAAAGCATTGCCAGATTAAGTAAACCGGAATCTGATAGAATTGATCTTCTTAATTCCCTGGTTGGTGTTGCGAAGAAAGCCAAGAATATGAGCGAAGACGATGACCGTCTTGAGAGAATACTAAATAGATGAAAATCCTTTTAGATACTAATGTAGTTTTAGATGTTCTTTTAGATAACGAACAATTCAGAGAAGATTCATATGGAGCGATGAAGAAGGCTCTTGAAGACGGGCATATTATTTATCTTTCCGCTTCTGCTGCTACAGATATCTTTTATGTTTTAAGAAAAGCACTTGGTTCAAAGTCTGAGGCGCTTTCATCAATGAAAGATATTATGAAGATCATCTTTTTCGCAAAGGTTGATGAGGATGATATTCTCTATGCATTTGCATCTCGCATCACTGATTTTGAGGATGCAGTTGTTGATTCTGTTGCTATGTCTATGAAAGCAGATTTTATTATTACTCGTAATAAAAAAGACTTTAAGTACGCAAACACTAAAATACTGTCTCCGGGAGAGTATTTAAAAAAGTATAGTTAAAAGGAGCTAGCTATCTAGCTCCTTTGCTTCTTTATTGTGCTTTTACTTCGGCTGTTCCCAGATCTCTTCCTTCATTGAAATTGCGGGCATTCTCCATTGTCTGAACAGCTATTGCCTGCATGGCTTCTCTGGTGAAGAAAGCCTGATGAGAAGTTAAGACTAGCTGCGGGAACATCTGCAATCTTGCTGTGATCGAATGTGCCAAGGCTTCATCGGATCTGTCGGTATAGACGTTTTCATCTTCGCCTTCATAGACGTCCAGTGCGACAGCCTGGAACTTGCCTGCTTTCAAAGCAGAGATCAGTGCTTCAACATCGATCAGAGGTCCTCTTGCCGTATTTACCAGCATGACTCTGTCCTTCATTTTGGCGATGGCTTCTTCATCGATAAGATGGTATGTTCCGCCTTCACCCATGATCAATGGAGCGTGCAAGGAAATCAGATCAGCCTTACTTAAGAGTTCATCTTTTGTCACATAGGTCAGTAAACCTTCCTCTTCGAGTTTCTTATTCGGATAGGCATCCCAGCCGATAACTCTCATTCCGTAACCTTTGGCAATTCTGGCGAAACATTCACCGATCTTGCCTGTACCCATGACACCGCAGATCTTATTGTGAAGGTCAACACCCAGTAAACCTGATAGCGCAAAATTGTTTTCTCTGACTTTACGATCTGCTCTGTGTAAACGTCTGTTGGCTTCCTGAATGATGGCCATCGCATGTTCGGCTACGGCATATGGTGAATAGGCCGGAACTCTGGCAACCTTGATGTCATATTCTTTGCAGGCTTCAAGATCGACATTATTGAAACCGGCACAGCGTAATAATATTAATCTGATTCCTTCATAATGCAAGATATCGATTACTTCTTTCGGAGCTTCGTCATTTACGAAGATACAGATCGCATCATGACCTCTGGCCAGAGCGGCTGTTTCTTTGGTCAATCTGGACTCCAGATAATCGATTTCGACATTATATGTTCCCGGACCTTTTTCTTTTTCCAGTTCGGAGAAGAAGAGACGGTCATAGTCTTTGGTTCCGTAGAAGGCAATCTTCAGAATACCGGCTGTGCTTACTTCGATACAATCCGTACATAACAGTTCTTTTACTTTTTCAACGGCTTCATCTTCATCCTCGCCTTCGATATGAACTTCCAGGACATCTCCTTTGGCGGCTTTGAGAGCCAGTATCTGTAAGACGTCATTGGCGTTGGCTGTTTTATCTTTATTGATGATCGTGACCTGACTTTTCAGCCCGATACACATCTGTGCCAGCAGGGCTGCCGGACGGGCATGGATGCCGATAGGGTTCTCTACCGTACAACGAAAACTCTTCATATAGATTATTTCTCCTTGTCTTCAACTTAATTCTAACATTTATTTGCCAGGATAGAAGGAATAGACATTACAGCTTTGCGGATTGTCTATCTCATCCAGGAATCTGTCTATTGCCTGAGGTTTTAAAAGAATCAGGGCACTGCCGCCAAGTTCAATCATCGGTTTGGCGTCCACATCAAATCTGTCACCTATTGATAGTGCTTCATGAGGTTTAACATTATATTTATGTAACAGTTCTTCCATCATAGTCTTCTTGGAAGGAGTCTTCTTTTCGTTTTCATTACAGAAGATTTCCGTAAAGATATCTTCCGAGACATTGATCTTGTCTAAGACGTGTTTCACATTGATACGGGTATTATTGGTCAGTAAAACTAATGGCGCAATATCCGCAAGTTTCTTTAAGGATTCTTCGGACATGGCCTTACTGTTATCGATCAGTCTGTAACCGAAATGTTCGCTGCGGTAGGCATCCCAATGAGTCATATCGATACCGCGGGAGATGAAAAAACCGGTCGTTGAACGGGCGTCTTCAGATACATAGGGATAGATATGGTTCTGAATAAGGGCCTCTTCAGCATCTTCCTTATCAAATTCATAGAATTCGATCAGATAGTTGACCGAGGTATTGAAACCGTCTTCGATAAGATCGCTCACATCATAGAGAGTACCGTCCATATCGATCATGATGAGTCGGATATTTTCCATAATTTGTACCAATAATATTTTATAATAATATTGATGGTGGATATTACAATAATCGGAGCCGGAATTACCGGTTCATTAATCGCTCATAACCTGAGTAAATTCAACCTTAAGGTGCTGGTTCTGGAAAGGGAAAGCGATGTGGCAGAAGGCTCAACCGGCGCTAATTCAGCCATGATTCACTCTGGTCATGACCCGAAACCGGGCACTTTGAAATGCCGTTATAATCTTTTGGGAAACAGGATGTTTCCGGATCTATGCAAGGAGCTTCAGGTAGCTTATCTGCCGATCGGAGCCTATGTGGCTGCGGTAGGAGAAGACGAAGAAGCGACTCTGGATAAGCTTATTTCGCAATGCGAAGAAAGAGATGTTCCTTACGAGGTGTTAAGCGGTGATGAAGCTCGGAAGATCGAACCTAATCTTTCTGATGGTGTGACCAAGGTTTTATCCTTGCCGACGACCGGTATCATTTCCCCATGGGAAGTTACGATTGCAGCGCTGGAAGAAGCCATGCTCAATGGTGTTGAGCTAAAGCTTAATTACGAAGTAAAATCGATCAGAAAAGAAAATGATCATTTCCTGATCAACGAAGAAATAGAAACTAAAGTGCTCATCAACTGTGCCGGTGCACATTGCGATGAGATCACTTCGATGTTAAGAGAATCACCATACAAAGTGATCGCCAGAAGAGGCGAGTATTTTGTGCTGGATCATCTTAACGGTACGTTTGTGAAACATGTCATCTATCCGGTTCCTGGTGTTATGGGCAAGGGTGTTCTGGCAGTTCCGACAGTCCACGGCAATGTCTTATTAGGACCTAATGCCGAAGACTCTGAAGACAGAGATGATGATTCGACCGGTAAAGGTCTTGATTTCATCAAGACGCAGATCACCAAGACCGTCAAGAATATTCCTTACAACAAGATGATCCATACCTTTGCGGGATTAAGACCGCATATCGATCTGAATGATTTCTATATTCAGGAAGATGATCAGATCGAAAACTTCATCCATGTGGCAGGCATTGAATCGCCAGGCCTGACATCAGCACCGGCCATCGCCAAGGATGTGGTTGAAGGTATTGTCATGCCTAAGTTCATCGACTGTAAAGTCAAAGAAGAATATATAAGAAGAAAACCTTTCATCAATATGACTGAAATGTCTGATGAAGAGATTAATAAACTGATTGAAAAGGATCCGGATTTCGGTCTTCTGATCTGTCGTTGCGAGAAGGTCTCCAAAGGGCAGATCAAAGATGTGATAAACAGAAAATGCGGAGCTACGACTGTTAAAGGTGTCAAGATGAGATGTCGTCCGGGAATGGGCAGATGCCAGGGCGGTTTCTGTGAACCGGAAGTAGTGAAGATCCTTTCTCATGAACTGAATAAGAAGATAAATGAAATCGAACTTGATGCGAAGGGTTCGTATATTTATATGGCAGACGCCAAGGAGGACCTCTAATGGAAAGACATCAACTGGTCATTATCGGTGGCGGTTCAGCAGGAATTGCCGCAGCTTTAGGCGCATACGAAAACGGATTAAAGGATATTCTGGTGATCGAAAGAGAAGCCGAATACGGTGGCATCCTTCAGCAGTGTATCCATAACGGTTTCGGTTTACTGACATTCAATGAAGAGTTATCCGGCACGGCTTATGCGGAGAAGTATTTTAATCTGCTTAAGGATAATGAATGCATAAAGTTCATGTATAAAGCCGCGGTAACCGAAATAAAAGGCAAGACCTTAAAAGTATCAACTTCCGAAGGAATTAAACATATCGAAGCTGAAGCTATTGTTTTATCAACAGGCTGCCGTGAAAGACCGGCCGGAGCGATCGGTTTGAAAGGCAACCGTTGTGAAGGTGTCTATACAGCCGGAACGGCCCAGAAGTATCTGAACAAGGAAGGCTTCCTGGTAGGAAAGAAAGTCTTTATCTTAGGCAGCGGTGATATCGGTCTGATCATGGCCAGAAGAATGACTTTGGAAGGTGCTAAGGTAATCGGTGTAGCCGAACTGCAGCCTTATTCCAACGGCTTAGCCAGAAACATCAAACAGTGCCTGGAAGACTTTGATATTCCTTTATATCTCTCACATACTGTTGAAGCAGTTCACGGCCGTTCAAGATTAGAGAGTATTACGTTAATCGAAGTTGATGATAAACTGCAGAAGATCGAAGGCAGCGAACAAGAAATCGCATGTGACTGTCTCTTATTATCTGTAGGTCTGATTCCGGAGAATACGCTGATCGAAGAGATGGGTGTCAAACTCGATCCGAAGACCAAAGGCGCTGTAGTTGATGATAACTATATGACTTCAATTGAAGGTATCTTTGCGTGCGGTAATACCTTGCATGTCCATGACCTGGTGGACTATGTCTCGCAGGAAGGCAAGAAAGCCGGCAAGGCTGCCGCTGATTATGTCTTAGGTAAAACATCTGAGAGCGAAACCGTTAAGAACAACGTCAGTAACGGCGTTAACTATATGGTTCCGCAGTCTTTCCATAAAGGTAAGGATCTGGAATTCATGTTCAGAGTAAACAGAGTATTCAAAGACTGTTATATCCATGTCTATGGAAACGGGCTGGACAAGAAGATAAAGAAACTCGGTATCGTACCTAGTGAAATGCAGAAAGTACTGTTGAAGAAAGAGGAACTGGAGAACCTTGAAGGTGAACTTAACTGGGAGGTGATCGCATGAAACTGGTCTGTATCAACTGCCCGCGAGGCTGTCATCTTGAAGTAGAAAAAGTCGGTGAAGAAATAGTCGTTACCGGTAACGAGTGTCCGCGTGGCAAGATTTATGCTACCAATGAACTTGTTAATCCGTTACGTACACTTACGACAACGGTAGCGATCGAATCGGAAGATTACCGCCGCTTGCCGGTTATCAGCTCCGCTCCGCTTCCGAAAGGTAAAATCATGGAGGCGATGAAAGAACTGAAAGATGTTTCTGTCAAAGCACCTGTAAGTATTGATGATGTGATCGTCAGAGATATCTTGGGTACAGGTATCGATATCATAGCATCTAAAAGTATTTTGAAATGAAAAAGATTGTAGCACTTGTCTTATCGCTTATACTGCTGTGCAGCTGCAGTGCTCAAAGGGAAGATTATTATGTCTTCTCTTTTGATGATTTTTCACTTGTCCCGGGTTATGACGATGTGGAATTCATGCGTCTGGTTTTCCAGATGGACACACCGGAAAAGCTATCAGCTGGTGAAAAGATCGAGAATATCGATGTCATATTCTGGGACAGATATTTTGCTTCTGTCGATATCGAAAACAGTGGCAAGAAAGAGATCGATGCGACAATCGCAAAAGTCACGAGACTGGTCTATTATATCGATAACTATACATTCTCCCGTTATGCACTTGATGGTATCGAATTAAGCGAAAGTGTTAAGGAAAACTGTGAGAAGTTTAATGGCGAATATGTCGAAAGAAACGGTTATGCCTGTGCTTTCGGCAAGAAGGTAAAAGATAAAGAAAATATCGTGATCCTCTATGGCGACATCCTGGGTATCGATCAGGATAAACTGGACCATCTGGAAATATATGTTAAATGATGCGAAAACGATCTGTCTTAATGCCATCGCTTCCTGTCTTCCTGATGAGAGCGTAAAGAAGGCACTAAGAGATCTTGATCTGAAAGGGAATATATATCTTGTTGCGGTTGGCAAAGCCGCTTTTTCTATGGCCAAAGCCGCAACAGAAAGTGTTGATATCGTTAAAGGCATCGTCATCAGTAAGTATGGCCATATCAAAGGCGAAATAGATAAAGTCGAATGTTACGAAGCAGGTCATCCTATACTGGACCAGAGCACAATTAACGCTACCGCAAAGGTAATAGAGATGTGTAAAGATCTCAAGGAAGATGACAAGGTTCTCTTCTTACTTTCAGGCGGAGCAAGCTCCTTATTTGAAAAACCATTAGTTGAACTTGATGAATTACAGAACATCAATGATCAGATGCTGAAGAAGGGCTGCAGTATCTTTGAGATCAATACGATCCGTAAGAAACTTTCAATGGTTAAAGGCGGAAGATTTGCGGATCTGTGCAAGCCGGCCAAGGTATATTCGATCATTCTTTCCGATGTCTTATCAGACCGTTTAGACACGATCGGATCCGGTCCGACCGCAAAAGACGAAACTGATGGGAAAGAAGCCATAAGACTTCTTGATCAGTATCAGATAAATGTTAATGAAGAGACCAGAAAAATCATCGAAGAAAGTAAACCGGCCTTAACCGATAACAGCACAAACATCATCATCGGTTCGGTTAAGATATTATGTCAGAATGCGATGAAAGAAGCTGAGAAACTCGGTTATAAAGCGATTCTGTTAAATGATCAGCTGGATTGCGAAGCAAGACAGGCTGGTGATTATCTCTATCACGAGATCATGAAACATTATGATGATAAAGAGAATATCGCTCTAGTCATGGGCGGAGAAACAGTTGTCCATGTAAAAGGAACCGGAAAAGGCGGAAGAAATCAGGAACTGGTATTCTCCCAGATCGAACACATCAAAGGTATGAATAATGTGCTGATCATGTCTCTAGGATCAGATGGAACCGACGGTCCGACTGATGCAGCAGGCGGATATGTAGATGGAAGTTCATATGAAAAACTGCAGAAGCAGAATCTGAGTTTTGAAGCGATCCTTGATAATAATGATTCATATTATGGGCTAAAGACGATTGATTCACTTATCATTACCGGTCCGACCGGTACTAATGTGAATGATGTCTGTGTGGCTCTGATCAAAAACAGTTGAATACAGATAAACAGGATTACATTCAAGGGGGGGAAAATAGTTCCTTCTTTTTATATAGCAAATTTACTCAAATCCATTTGAGTCAAATCCATTTGAGTAAATTACTGTTTGACAAAATATAATACAGATAATACAATTAATACAGTTAATACAGATAGGAGGTAGAGAATGTTCCTAATAAATTTACAGGGAAAAGAATCTATTTACGAACAGATCAGATCACAGATCGAGAAATTTATTAAGACCGGCATTCTTAAACCCGGAGATAAACTTCCCTCAGTAAGAAATCTGGCTGAAGATCTGGGCATCAATCCTAATACGGTCATGAAGGCCTATCAGGAACTGGAAAAGAACGGTTATATCTACACCTTGAACAAGAAAGGTGTTTTTGTGGCAGAAGATCTTAAGGCAAAACAGAAGAAGAATAAGAGAGATGCGGTATTGATGATCGATACACTCAAAAGCGAAGGTTTTACCAAGAAAGATCTGCTTAAAATACTTGATGAAGTATACGAAAAGGAGAAAAAGTAATGTTAAAGATCAACAATATCTCGAAGAGCTTTGACACCAAAAAAGTTCTCAACAATCTGAGCCTGGAAGTTAATGACGGTTCCATTTTCGGACTGGTAGGTGTAAACGGAGCCGGTAAGTCAACCTTATTAAGATGTGTAGCCGGTATTTACAGGACCGATGAGGGTAATGTGGAGTTTAACGGTATAGATACCTATAAAGATGAAAACATCAGAAAGGATATCTTCTTTGTGAATGATGATCCGTATTATCCGATGGCTTCCAATATCAAATCCTTAAAGGAATTCTATTCATCTTATTATCCTTTTGATGAAGTCGTTTATTTCAAGACCCTGAAGCTGTTCGGTCTTGATGAGAATAAACCGGTCAATACCTTCTCCAAGGGTATGAAGAGACAGACTTTATTATTATTTGCTTTAGCTATCAGACCTAAATTATTATTGCTGGATGAAGCATTTGACGGACTGGATCCTTTAGTCAGATACAATCTGAAGAAATCATTATATGAATTCATTGAGGATTCTCATGCAACGATCATTATTTCTTCCCATAACCTGAAGGAACTGGAAGATATCTGTGATTCCTATGGAATTCTGGAAAACGGCAAGATCGAAACCTATGGTGATCTGCTTGAATCCAAACAGAATATCAATAAGTATCAGCTGGCCTTCAAGAAGGAACCTGATGAGAGTGCCTTTGAGAAGTTCGATATCCTTCATCAGTCAAAAGAAGGTTCGGTCTACAGCCTGGTAATCAAGGGTGATAAGGAAGAGACGGTTAAGGAATTAAAGAAGTTAAAGCCGATCATTCTCGATACACTGAGTGTCAACTTTGAAGAACTGTTCATCTATGAACATGAAGGAGGTAACAGATAATGTTCAGTCTGGAATACTTTAAATATCTTTTGAAGTCAAGAAAATATCTGCTGTTATTTGTTTTCTTGATCACTTTACTGAATATTCTGGGAACCAGAGATCCGAAAACATATCTGATCATTCAGGCTTTCCTTTCACTGGCAATGACTTTTATCCTGCCGCTGAATATCTTCTATTACATCCATGACCGCAAGGCTATCGATACCTTCTTCTCAATCCCGGTATCAAGAAAAGCCTTACTGGTAACAGGACTTGTATTCTGTATATTGGGTGTTTATCTGCCGTTTGCGTTATCGATCGTATGTTACGGAATCGGTGTTAAGGCAGGACTGATGATTGTTGTGTATCTGTTAGAAATGTTATTGGCAGTGATGACACTGGTAGTGTTCCATACCTTGCTGTATATGATCGCAAATAATGCGATCGACGGTGTGGTGATGGCTGCAGCCTATACCTGCATGCCTCTGGTTCTGCTGTTTGTCTTATACAGCTACACCAATTCCTTTGTCTGCGGTATGAACAACTTTGATTTCACTTTTGTTTCCTACCTCTCACCGATCTATCTCAGCGGCAGGCTGTTTGCCTCATTCAAGAAGATCAGCAGTGATAATGTCGTTCCTTTAGGTGCGATCATCGGCCTGATCGTGATCCTTGGCATAACTGCATATCTTTTATACAGAAGTTATCTCAACAGAGCGGTCGAAAGAGCCAATACATCCTCAAACGGTTTCTTTGCCTATCCGGCTGTTATCTATACCTATGCATTTCTGGTGTTACTGCTGATAAGCTCATTCTTCAGCTTCTACTACAATGATGTATTTGAATTCTTCAGAGAATTCTTTATCGCATACCTCTTACTGTTTGCGGTCTTTGTGGCAGCCCACTTTGTTTATAAGCGTAAATTCTATTTCTCTTATAAACTGCCGTTATTCTATTGTATTGCTTTAGTCATCAGCATTGTCTTTGCGCTGGTGTGCAGACAGACACATGGTTTCGGATTATCCTATGCCTATCCGAAGAACGACTATAAAGCATACTATACGATGAGCTGCTGGTACAACCGTTTCGAGAACTACAACAGAGAACTCTTCGATTACTGTGAGAGCCAGATCGGAACCAGTATTGAAGATGTCAGCGTCTATGTCGAAGCCAATGATAAGTATCATAATACGGAAATAAGCGAAAAGACCTATGAGATCTTCGATGAGATGCGTAAGGATGCGATCGATAAATTCTACGGGGATCATAACGGTTACCGCAGCATCTATCTGCTGATCGATTCATCTAAAGACAATAATTATTACAATTATGATGTCGGAAGCGATTTAAGAGTTGATCAGTTGAAACAGCTCGCTGCCGATGATAATGTGAAGGTCACCGTTGTGCTTGATTATGAAGAATTTGTAATGGATAAAGACGGAAATCTGAAGAAAGAAATAATAATCTATAAGTAGTGTGACCATAAGATAAGAAAAAGATAGTTGATAATAGAGCGAATATCGAAAGATATTCGCTTATAATAGTAGATGATCGTAGGAGGATGTTATTATGCCTGAAGACAATAAAGATTTCCTGGACCAGTTTTCTAACGCTGGCAAGCCGGCAAGTTTTGCGGAAGAAGAAAGAACACCGGTCGTCAGGGAAAGAAAACCTGTCAATCCTAAGGTTATAGCTTTTGCGGCAATTGCACTGGTGCTTTTAGGTATCGGCGTATATTTCCTGTTTTTTGCTCCGAAGATCGAAATGCCTGATTTTGTGGGCAAGACCAAGAGCGATATCGGCGCCTGGGTAAAACAGCAGGGAATCGAAGCTTCGGGTGTCATTTTTGAAGAAACCTACGATTTTGACTCCGAAGACGGTACTGTATTAACACAGAGCGTCAAGGCAGGCAAGAAAGTTAAAAAGAATGTCAAATTAAATTTCACGCTCTCTTTAGGACCGGATCCTGAAGAAAGGATCAAGGTTCCGGAACTGGAGACCATGAATAAAGAAGAGATTCAGGAATGGATCAAGGAAAACAAACTGTTAAAAACCAAGACCATTACCGCTTATAACGAATATGTCGTCGAGAATAATGTCATCGATTACAGCTTCAGCGGCTGTGACGAAGACAGCTTTACCAGAGGCTGTACCTTAAAGATCAATGTCTCCAAGGGACCGGCTCCGGCAGGCAAAGTCACCATGGAAGATTTCGAGAAGAAACCATTCGCAACAGTTGAAGCCTGGTGCAAGTCCAAGAAGATCGAACTGATCAAGGTCGAACAGTATTCCGATAAAGTAGATGACGGATATGTTATTTCACAAAGCGTCGCTTCCGGAAAGGTCATCAAGGAAGGCGAATCCCTAACAGTCGTCGTATCTTTGGGACAGGCTGTCTATATGCCTGATATGATCGGCTGGAACGAGAAGCAGTTAAGAGCTTGGCAGACCAAGAATCCGGCTGTTTCCTTATATACCAATGAATACTATTCATCGGAACCTAAGGGAATTATCTTAAAGCAGTCATTACCGGTCGGCACTCTGATCGATACCGATAAGTATGTCGAACTGACGGTTTCTTTAGGTAACTATGTCGATCTGGGCACAAGCTTTGTCGGTACGGAATATCACGCTCAGGGCGGTCTTCATGACTGGAAAGACAAGCAGAATGAAATGGGTGCTGATATCAAGGTAAACAGAACTTATGAGTTCTCCGATAGATATCCGGCTGAAGTTATTATCCGTCATGACAATGCGGTCGAAGTCGGCGGTACTTTGAATGTTGTTGTATCCAAAGGCAAGAATATACTGCTGGAAGATGGCAAAGAAGTAGTTTTGACCTGGGCTGATCTGGCTGCAGGCAATGCAACTGAGGAAACGGCCAGGGCCTTATGCGAAGAAAACGATGTGAATTATGAAATCGTTTATTCATACAAAGTCGGTAAGAATAACGGCGACGTTATTTCAGCCATCAGAAAAGACGGTGAAGTATTAGTAGCCAAGACTTATCTGCCGCAGGATGTTAAAGTCGTAATTACTGTCAGTGATGACAGTTATAAAAACTAAGGTGTAAATATGAATTTTATCAATAGAGCTATAAAAAACGTAACCAGGAGGCTGTCCAAGACGATCCTGCTGGTTCTTACTTTTTTTCTGATCGGTAATCTCGTTATTATCGGTTTAGGTATTTCCAATGCGTCTAAAAGCGCCAAGATCCTGACCAGACAGAAGATGAGAGCGGTCGTTACCTATAAGGTGGACTATGATAAGGTTTACCGTTATACGGAAACGATCGAAGATCAGGATGAACTGCAAAAATTCTATGAGAATTATCCAAGAGTCAAAGTTGAAGATGTAACGGAATTCTTAAAAGACGACAGAGTCAGAATGGCCAACTCCGTTTCTTCGAATATGTGGTATCAGGATGAAAACAATTCCGTGGACTTTGTCCATCTTAATAATACCCGCGAACAGAATATGGATGAAAACCAGGGTCAGTCCTGCTGGACCGATATAAACGGATCGATGGTCTGTGAGACATATAAGGAACCGACTTTCTTCATTAAGAGTAATATGTATCCGGGTATGATCGAATTTGAGGACGGTGATTATCAGATCGTCAGCGGACGTTTCTATAATCAGGAAGAAATCGACAATGCGGAAATGGTCTGTCTGATTTCCGAAAATCTGGCCCAGAATAATGGGCTTGGCATCGGAGACAACATTACTCTGGCTGTCGACAATCTTTCTTCATATGCAAAGCAGAGCGGTACGACCCAGGAAGATCTTGAAAGTACATTTGAGATCGTCGGCATCTTTTCGCACAATAAACCTTTAACACCGGACTCTCCGAACTACGAATATGCTTCGCCATATGAGAATCCGGATAATATGATCTTCATGCCGACGACAAGTTCTTATATGGCACAGCTGACATATCAGCAGAAACAGTATGATTATTATGCTCAGATGTATCCGGATGAGGAATACTATCAGAATCCTGATAATCGTCCGAGTCTCGAGAATATGGAAAAGAATATGTACATTGACAGTGTAACCTTACTGTTAGATGATCCTTTGAATGTCGATCAGTTTGTGGAAGACTATCAGTCAAAGCTTTCACAGTTTACTTCCCTTGATGCGAACAACGATGAATTCAACAGACTGGCTAAACCGTTAGATACCTTAAGCATGTATGCGAATTTCATCGTCTGGCTGGTTGTTATAAATGCAGTAGTAATTATTACATTAGTTACAGCTTTAACGCTGAAAAACAGAGAATATGAAATCGGCGTCTTACTTTCAGTCGGCGCCAGCAAATTAAAAGTAATCGCTCAGTTCTTTATCGAGCTGGCGATTGTCGCGGTCTTTGGTTTTACTTTGGCGGTAGCATCGGGTTCACTGATTTCCCGTGAAATCGGTAACCGTGTACTGGAAGCACAGATCGCATCCAGCGGTATCAATGAAGAAGATGATATCGGCACTTATTACTACAATGATCTCTGGGATACGGATTATTCGACAAAGATCACTTTAGAGGATCTTACTTCCGAATATGAAGTAACGGTATCACCGCTGATTATTGCTGAGATCTATGTTCTGGGTCTGGGAATTGTGTTGATCTCTGTCATCATTCCTTCATTCATGATCATGAGATACAATCCGAAGAAGATCCTGATGAATCAGAACTAGGAGGCCTTATGTCAGATATACTCAGACTTGAAAACATCAATTATTCATATATCGATGGCGGTTATGAAAGACATATTCTGAAGGATCTTTCCTACAGTTTTGAAGCAGGGAAATTCTATACGGTCTTAGGTCCTTCAGGGTCAGGTAAGACGACGTTACTGTCGATCATTGCGGGATTAGATACACCTAAAAGCGGAGAGATCTATTTCAATGGCAGGAATATTAAGGAAATAGGTTTACATAAATACAGAAGGAATGAGATCTCGATCGTCTTCCAGCAGTACAATCTTATTTCTTATCTGACGGCTGTAGAAAACGTCTTACTGGCAATGTCGGAAACAGACAATAAACTGCCAAAGGATAGGAAGACAGTTGCGTATAATCTCTTGGAAAGATTCGGAATCGTCAGGACTAAAGCGGATCGTATGATCGGTCAGCTGTCCGGCGGTGAGCAGCAAAGAGTTGCGATCGCGAGATCTCTTGCCAGCAACGTCAACCTGATCTTTGCGGATGAGCCGACCGGAAACCTTGATACAGCTACGGAAAAAGAAATCATCGGAATTTTTAAAGAACTATCCCATGATTTCGGTAAGACGATCATCGTTGTTACCCACTCCGACACGGTCAGCCAGATGTCCGACCAGCGAGTCTTGTTAAAAGACGGAAAGATGCAGAAACTATAACAATAGAAAAGCCCGGTTATGCCGGGCTTTGTAAAATATTGGAATCTGAATTATTATTCTTCTGTTTCGGTTGGTTTAACTTCTTCTTCAACCTTTGCTTCAGCTGGAGCACCTTCTTTTGGCTCTAAAGCTTTCTTCAGGCTTTCAACACCCTTTTCAGCAATGTTGATGGTAGTTGTCTTAGCCTTGTTGATGGCATCCTGAACTTCAGGTTTATTGAAGTAATCGTTAACCTTGGTATGAATATCGCTTAAGAAATCAGCTGTCTTTTTGAAAGCATCTGATTCTTTGAGCTTATCGAATTCAGCCATGATGTCATCGCCGAGTTTTTCCAGCTTGTTTTCTTTATCAACCTGTTTTGTGAGTTCGGCAACCTTTTCCTTGGTGAATTCAACGGCTTCCATGGATTTAGCTTTTACTTTATCAAGGAATTCATCGAGTTTTTCATCTTCCTGAACATCATTGATAATGCCTTTAACTTTTTCTATAGATGATTTAATGGCTTCTTCAGTCTTAGCGACCAGCACTTTAGCCTTTTCCATGTTGGCTTCATCTAACTTTTCAGCCTTTGCAGCCAGATCGTTTTCAAGTTCTTCAACCTGAGATTCCATTTCTTTTACAGTATCCTCAAATTTTGTCATATCAGAATACCTCCTTTAAATATATTATATATAAAAAGTAAAAATAATATGTAAATTATCAATACATTTAGCACTCGTTTAATAGTCAGTTGATGATATAATGATTTTATTATGAGAAGAAGAAGAGGCGGAATCGGAATTTTCGGTTTTATCATCATCATGTCGATACTGGACGCTTTCTTTGAAAGCGGCGGCATGATCATTTTCGGTCTTGTTATCCCGGGTATAATCACGGCCTTATGCTTCTACGGAATCTTCCGTTTCATCCGGTATATTACCGGGGAAGATGAAGTGCAGAACAGACGTTCTACAGCCAACCGCAGAAGAACCAGCTCCAATGTTCATACCAACAAGACAGCCAGTTATGTGAAGAACAACAAGAATGCCCAGATCGACAGAGTTCTTTCCGAGTATTTCAAGAAGAATGTCGCACTGGTCCTTTTTGATGACATCTCCATTTCAACCCAGGGTGGTACATATACCACTGTTGACAATCTTTATATTTCCCATAAAGATGAGAAAGTCTGTCAGCTGAAGGAATTCAAGGCTTACTATCCTGATGCCTATCAGAAGGTAATTGCCGGACTGGCTGAACTGGCCAAGAAGGGCGGCAAAGTCAAAGAAGAAAAGAAACCGGAACCTGTTAAGGATAAGATCGATAATTTCTCTGATGCGGAGAAGTTCATTGATAAGATCAATTCCCTGAATAAGAATCTGTATAACGAAGAAGTTACGAACGGTCTGTATCAGACCTGTGATCTTCTCAAGCAGATCGATATCGTCGACAGAGAAGACGGAACCGTCGATCCGAAACTCAATAAATTATATGAATACTATCTGCCGATTCTGACCGGAATCCTGGAAGACTACAAGCGTCTCTCCAATTCCCAGATCAAAGGTGAAGAATTCAAGAAGTGCGAGACTCAGCTGGTCAAGACCATCAAGCTGATCAATGAAGCACTTAAGACCATCTATAATTCTCTCCATGAGAGTGACTATATGAATCTGAATGCGGACATCAATACCTTACAGTCACTGCTGAAGCAGGACGGTCTGGTTGAGACACCGTTTAAGGAGGGCAAGTAAAATGACCGATAAGAATATCGATATGTTTAAACTTGTCGAAGAAGTCGAGAAGCAGAAAACACTCAACATCGATGATATTTTTTCCGACCTTGATTCAGTAAAGAATGAAGAGATTAAAAAGGAAGAAGTTAAGACCCGCAGTTTTACGAGCTCGCCGGATCCTTCTTTAATATCCAAACCGATCATTCCTAATTCGATCGGCGACTGGACAACAAGATTTGAAGCCTTCCGCGGAATCATTGAACATGTTTCCTATGGCACCAGCAATGTGAATGCCTATGTTGAAGGACACAAGGATGCTTTAGAGAAGTATTACCGCGATGCCTACAACAACTCCAAGGATCTCTATGTCATCGAAGCCAGAGTAAATGACGAGATCAACAGATACAATTCCCATGCGCAGCTTTATGAGAAAGGTTATTATGACGGACTGGTCTATGTGTTAAAAGCCTTAAAACGTTCCAAGGAACTCTTGATGGCCAAGATCAATACCGCTATAAACAGTAACTTATAATATGGCAAATAAAGAAGACAGAGAAAAAATGATGGAAGAGGTTTTCTCCAAAAGGAGAAACTTTTCCAATATCTACAATGATTCAGTCGATGTTTTAAAAGATACCGAGAGTGAACTGAATAAGATTCTCTTACAGAATCAGAAAGACATCGAAGAGATGACCAAACGTTTCAATTATTCCGATGAGGATCTCAAGAAACTCAAATCCGATATCGAAAAGGATTTCAATATCTCGATCGATACACCGGAGACCGTCGTCTTAGGCAAGGCTTCCAAGGAAGTCTTTGAGAATATCTACAAAGATCTCTCTGAAACGATCATCGGCGAAGATGAAGCCTGCAAAGCCTTCACGACCGCTTTCCGCAGACCTTACGTAGTTGGCAGCGATCCGCAGAAGATCAGAAACAGCATCATCCTTTACGGTACCAACGGTACAGGCAGACATCAGATGGTCTATACGATGGGCACTTTACTGAAGAAATACGGTCTGACTGTTTCCAGTGAAGTCATCGAACTCGATATGTCCCGCTACCAGTCCAGTTCGCAGGAAGTTCTCTTCTTACAGGATATTTATGTGGCATTGACCGGCAAGAATCCGATTGTGCTGATCGAGAACTTTGAAGAAGCTTCACCGATCTTCAACAGAATGCTGGCGGAACTGGTCATGGAAGGCAACTGCGTTTTAAGCAAGCGTTATACTTTAAAGAACAATCAGCTCGTCGAAGCTACCAATACTTTATCCGGTGATATCATTGACCGTTTGAACGGTAATGATAAGATCCTGGTCTTCGTAACCGAAAAGAATCCGACCAAACTGATGGATATCTTCGGTAAATCATTCATCGAAAAGATCGATGACAAGGTCAAGACCGAAAAGCTCAATGAAGAAGCTTTAGTCAGGATCATTGATCAGCTGATCGAATCTTTGGTACAAAGATGCAAGAGCCAGCTGGAAATCGAATTAAGTGTCGATCCGAGCATTAACAAATATCTCAAATCCATTTATGAACCTAATGACGGTATCGATTCATTATCACCGACCGTCAAGAAGATCTATAACGAAATGGTTGATATCGCCTTAAAACATGATGATGTTACCAGCGTCGTGATCAGACATGATGAAACCATCAAGGCTTCCTTCAATGAAACCAGTATCGATATGGATGTCATCGATGACAGCCGTGCCGAAAGAGAAGAGATCCAGAAAGAACTCGATGAAGTTGTCGGTCTTGAGGATGTCAAGAACTATCTGCTGTCATTAGAGAATCTGATAAAGATCAACCAGATCAGAAGGCAGAAGGGTCTCAAGACCAACGAGATCTCCAAGCATATGATCTTTACGGGTAATCCTGGTACAGGTAAGACCACGATCGCCAGACTCGTCTCCAGAATGATGAAGGCCTGCGGTATCCTGAAACAGGGTCAGCTCGTTGAAGTTACCAGAGCCGATCTGGTCGGCAAGTATGTAGGACATACCGCACCGTTAACGATGTCGGTAATCCAGTCTGCTTTGGGCGGTGTCTTATTCATTGATGAAGCCTACTCCTTATACAGAGGCAAGGATGACTCATTCGGATTAGAGGCTATCGATACCTTAGTCAAGGCGATGGAAGACCACCGTGATGACCTGATCGTTATCTTGGCCGGTTACACCAAGGAAATGAAAGATTTCCTGGAGGCAAACAGTGGTCTTAAATCAAGATTTGCGAACATCATTGAATTCTCCGATTACACCGGTGAAGAACTGATGCTGATATCGAAGTCGATCGCCAAAGGTAAGGACTATGTCATTGCCGAAGATGCCTTAAGACCATTACAGGATTACTTCACGCTCATTCAGAGCCGCAATGATCCTAACTCCGGTAACGGACGTCTGGCCAGAAACCTTGTCGAGGATGCTATATTGAATCAGTCTAAACGACTGCTCGATAATCCAGATGCACAGATGAATCTGCTGGAAAGAGTGGACTTCAATCTTGGTGAAAAGAATCTGGGTGGCAAACCTAAAGAAGAAGAATAAAAAAAGTACTCCGATTAATCGGAGTACTTTTAATGATAAGATTCAGTTATTTATTTGCACTTCTTGCAGGCTTTTTTAGCAGGTGCTTTCTTTTCAGCTTTAGCTTTAGCTGGTTTTTCGATTTCAGCACCGGCATTCTTCATGACGGATTTGATACCGCTCTTGCAGGCAGCCATTGTGTTGTATCCTTCTGATACACCGATAGCTTTTGCGTTAGCAGCGATCAGTCTGAAATAAGATTTGCCGTCTTTGCCTTCGAAGATTTCGAACTTAGGGTTCTTTGCTTCAACCGGTTTCTTAGCGGTGAGATCAACAACTGCAGCAACCGGAGCGTTCTTAGCTACGCTCTTGATACCTTTGACAGCGCCTTTTCTGGCGGCGTACATCTGCGAAGAAAGGATAGGTTCACCATTGCTGGCAACAAGATTAAAGTGATACTTGCCTTTTGGGCTTACAGTAATAACATACTTACTCATACTTTTCCTCCTCTATGATGATAAATAACGCTCTTACTATCTTAATTGTAGAATGGTACCAGTTCTTTTTTCAAGTACTCAGAGGATGTCTTTGAGCCCTTTTGCACTGCCGGTGAGTTCGTGGAAGTCGCTGTTGAACTTTTCGGCTACTTCTATGATCTTTTCGCTGGCTGAAAGCTCATCTAAAACCTCCGGGGAAACGGTGATAGCCTCGACTTGAAGTAAGGCAGCCGCCACGACCTGTTCGCTTCTTTTGAAGGAGGCCGCCAATATTTTGGTGCCAGTTCCTTCCAGGATCTTCTTCATATTGGAGATTACCAGACACGGATCCATTCCTTCGTTGGAGATCCTGTTGAAGTAAGGGGCAATATAGTCGACTCCGATCTGTGAGGCCAGTAAAGCCTGTTTCTCATAATAGATGGCTGTCGCCGTAATACGGTAATCATCGGTCTTCAGGATCTTCATGGCTTTAAAGCCTTCAGGAGTAGCCGCAATCTTCACATAGATATCCTTGCCCAAAGCCTTTCTGATAGCCCTGGCATCTTCCACCAGTTCTTCACTAGTCGAACCGACAGCCTGGACATGGAAATCATCATTTCTGACGATCCCTCTGATTTCCTGTAAAACTTCTTTGGGATCTCTTTTCGCTTTAAGCAGAATACTCGGATTGGTGGTGACACCCTTAATCGGCAGGTATTCATAGGCTTTGCGGATAGCACTGGTATCCGCTGTATCGATCAGTATTTTCATAATCTTTTTCTCCAACCTAATTTTATAATAATTATAAAGTTTTAATATAATAATAATGTATGTTGAATGATACAATCTGTGCGATATCCACAGCTTTAAAAGACGGAGCCATTTCAATTGTCAGAATGTCCGGTGAGGACGCTTTTGAGATTATAAAAAAGATCTCCGATGTCAAAGAAATCGTGCCTAATACGATCGTTTATTCGCATATTCATGATAATGATGAGATTGTTGATGAAGTTCTGATCTCGTTTTTTGGCAAAGGCAAATCCTACACCAAGGAAGACATGGTCGAAATCAACTGTCATGGCGGTGTCTATGTAACAAGACTGATCCTCAATATCCTTTTAAAGAACGGCTGCCGTTTAGCGGAAGCAGGTGAGTTCACCAGACGCGCTTATTTAAATGGAAGAATCGATCTGGCAGAAGCTGATTCGATCAACGATCTGATCAAAGCCCAGAGTGCCATTCAGGCCCGTTCGGCAATCAGAGGTTTAAACGGTTCGGTCGAAAGACTGATCATGCCTTTGATGGATGAAATGCGAGATGTTATTTCGATGATCGAAGTAAATATCGATTATCCGGAATATGAAGATGAAAAACAGATGAGCAATGATGTCATCAGACCGTATGTCAGAAAATGGATCAGGGCTGCGGAAGAGATGATTGATAAGGCGGAAAGATTCAGAGTCGTCAAGGATGGCATTAAAACTGTTATTATCGGAAAACCTAATGTCGGTAAGTCATCGTTACTGAATGCCTTACTGGAAACTGATAAGGCTATCGTTACGGATATTGCGGGTACGACCAGAGACCTCGTTGAAGGCAAGGCTGTTTTAAAGAACGTCACTTTGAATCTGATCGATACCGCCGGTATCAGAGAGACTGATGAGAAGATCGAAAAGATCGGTATCGAAAAGACGATCAAGGCTGTCGATGAGGCGGAACTGATAATACTGGTCATTGATGCTTCAAATATCGATGAAGAAGACTATGAGCTGATCGAAAGATATAAAGACCGTGATCCGATCATTGTCTACAATAAATCCGATCTGAATAAAACCGGAGAAGTATCCATCTCCGCTTTAAATAATGATATCGCTCAGCTTACCGATCTTCTTAATGAACGTTATCAGGATGATATAAGCCTGGTGGATGAGGACATTCTGAATAACGAAAGACAGATTGCCTTAATGAAGAACTGTCTGAAAGAACTCAAAGAGATGGATGAGAATATTGAGAATGACACAACCGATGTGATAGTCACCAATCTTGACAGTGCCTACCACAGTCTGTGTCTGATTCTGGGAAAGGAATATCAGGAGGATCTGATCGATCATATGTTCAGAAACTTCTGTCTGGGCAAATAATGAACTGGCTTGATTCACACTGTCATATAAATGATGAAGCTTTTAAGGATGATCTGGATACTGTCTTACAGAACATGGTTAACAACGATGTCCGTAAGGCCATGATCATATCTTCATATATCAAGGATTATGAATACGGATTAACGATTTCTCATCCCGAGATCGAATTCATCCATTCACTCGGTATCTATCCGGGTGACGCGGATGACGTGAATGAAGAACTGTTTAATGCCTATGCAGCTCATTATTCGGATGATGAATGCAAGGCGATCGGTGAGATCGGACTGGATTATCACTGGAACAAGGAAAACAAAGAAAAACAGAAAGAAGTTTTTGTCAGACAGCTGAAACTCTCACAGGAACTTGATAAGCCGATCATCGTACACAGCCGCGATGCGATCCAGGATACCTACGATCTGATGAAACAGAATCCGACCAAAGGAGTAATGCACTGTTACTCGGATTCAGCAGAAATGGCTAAGGAATTTGTGAAACTGGGATATTATATTTCGATCAGCGGCACTGTTACCTGGAAGAACGCCAGAGAACCGCTAGAGGTTATAAAAGTCGTGCCTTTGGACAGATTACTGATCGAAACAGACTGCCCATATCTGACTCCTGCTCCGATGAGGGGCAAGAGAAATGAACCGGCGAATGTCGTTTATACCGGTAAAAAAATCTGTGAAGAACTCGGACTTGACGAAGAAGCGTTTAAAATGCAGTTAAATGAGAATTATCAAACACTGTTTAGGTTATAATAAAGTAGAATCATGGGGGAGAGCTTAGTAATTATGGAAATAGCATTATTTGTTGCACTGTCGATACTGGTCGCGTATGTGATCTATAGAAATGTGGTACTGATCGGCAGATTCAGACACAACAAGGAATATATCGAATGTTATAAGGAGATGCTGGCGGAGACAGACGGCGCCTATGACCGCATCTGCAAGTATATCGAAAACGAAAGTTCCGAGGAATTTCAGAACAAGGCAAGAATTTTGAAACTCTACGAGGAGATGGACAGGGAACTTGATGTGACTGATACCCTGAATAATATCGATCTGAAGAAAGTCTTCTATCGTAATGACAAGTATTCAAAGAAACAGGTAATGCTGAATTCCGAAGTTTTCATCTGGCTTTATCTCAATATGGCCAGAGCCAGAAAGCTCTCTAAATTTGATGTCTTAAACAGCCTCTATGAGAAGATCAGTGTCTTAAAGGAAATGGGTAACCGTGTCGAGTTCCAGCTCTGCAAGGCTATCTATAATGCCCTGTGTGAAAAAGAAGATGCGGGTGTCGCTTTCCTTTCTTCGTTGCTGGATGGCGGCTATGTCGGCTATGAATATGACAAGAACTTCATCGGTCTCTACAAGCGTCTGGCAGCTGCCACTTTGGCTTATTCAGGTGAACCGATGGAAGACTTCTATAAGGAAGACCTTCCTGCTTTTGCTGCTACGCAGATCGGCAAGGTTTATATGAGAGATCTTGAGATCATTGAAAAGTATCCGCCAAAGACTGATGAGAATGCAGCTGAAGCAGATACAGGTCTGATTCAGGATACAGATAAAACGGAATAAATGAAACTGATTGTCGGTTTAGGAAATCCCGGAAACGAATACGTAAAAACTCGTCATAACGCGGGTTTTTTACTCATTGACCGACTTTGTGAAAAACTGAATCTCGAACTGGATAAGAAGAAGTGTAAGGCTATCTACGGTATCTACCGTTTAAACGGTGAAAAGATCGTTATCGCCAAACCGCAGACTTACATGAATCTATCCGGAGAGGCAGTTAAAAGCCTGATGAAGTTCTATGATATACCGGTCGAAGATCTGATCGTCGTACATGATGATCTGGATCTGCCTTTAGGCAAACTGCGTCTGCGTCAACAGGGATCATCCGGTGGCCAGAAGGGTATGGGCAATATCATCGATCTTTTAGGCACCTCAAAAATCAACCGGATCCGTGTCGGTATTTCCAATGATAAAACCGTCGACACCAAAGACTACGTCTTAGGACGTTTCTCCAAAGAAGAAATGAAGGTCTTTGCGGAAACTGTTGATAAAGGTTCCGATGCGTTGATCTATGCCTTTGACCATGACTTTGATGAAGTCATGTCTAAATTCAATTAATGAAAAATCTGAATATTATAAATCTAGTCGAAAAAACAGTGAATGATGCAGATCATTCTTTTTTAAGTTACAGTTCTCTGACTGAAGAAGCCTTAAAGATCGTCATCAGAGCCAAGTCTTCAAAGAATCCTTTGATCGTCGTTAAAGAGAATGCCTATATGGCAGCCAGGTTAAGAGATATTCTGATTTCCTATTTTGATGAAGATGAGATCTGTTCCTATCTGCCTGAAGAATCATTAAGAGCCGAGGAGATCGCCTCTTCATTTGAAAACAGAGCCAACCGTCTCAATACCTTATATAAAATAATCAAAGACAATAAACTCAAAGTCATTCTGGTTTCTCCATACGGTCTGATCAGGCATCTTCCTTCTAAACAGGAATTGCTTGATTCGCTGATCAGAATCAGAAAGGATGATGTCTTAAATAAGGAAGATCTCTTGGACCAGCTCAAGAGGCTGGGCTATGAGAAGACCATCCACGTTGAAACGCCGATGACTTATGCTTCAAGAGGCTATATCGTCGATGTCTTCTCCGTTAATTATGAAAAACCGATCAGAATCGAATTCTTTGACGATATCGTCGATTCCATCAGATTCTTCGACAATGACTCTCAAAGAACACTCGAACAGACTGATGAAGTTGAGATCTGTTTTGCGAAAGATGTCTTCTTTTCTGATGAGGAAAAGAAATATCTTGTCGAGAATGTCAAAGCTGAAAGCGGACAGGTCGAACTGGAACTGGAATACATTCAGAATGACATCTACAGACAGTCACAGTATTTCTATTACTGTTACTTCCAGAAGAATCATCTGAAGGATTATTTTGATGATGTTTCAATCTATCTGAGCGATGAGGAAAAGATCAACTCACATCTTAAGCTTCTGGCTGATGAAACGATCGCCTATATCCAGGAGATGCATGAAGAAAACAGACTGCCTTTGCGTTTCTATGTCTATGCGGAATTCCCAAGAGAAATTGCGAAGAGTGATCTGATTATCGGTCAGCCGTTTGCGAAAGCGCCGAAGATTGCGGAAATCGATTTCCCATATGGGACGACCGATTATGTCGCCAATGTCTTAAGCAATGAGAAAAGCAAGTATAAACTTGTTATTCTGAATGATAAACAGTGTGAAGAACTGATCAATTCGTTCATCAAACTTGATATTCCTTATACGATGTATACCGATGCCTTAAAAGAGGGTATCAATGTTTCCTATGGCGAAGTATACGGAGGATTCAGAATTGATGATGAAGAACTCTCTGTCTATACGATCAGGGAACTTTTCAAGCAGCGTCCGCACAGCGGCCGTTATGCGAATAAGTATGCTGAAGCCAGAACTCTAAACTCCTATGAAGAATTAAAACGCGGCGATTATGTCGTTCATGATCAGTACGGTATCGGTCAGTATGTGGCGATCGAATCAAGGATCGTCAATGGCATTGAATGCGATTATCTCAAGATCATCTATAAAGGCAATGATGAACTTTTGGTTCCGTTATCCCAGTTCTCATTAGTCAGAAAATATGTATCCAAAGAAGGTGTTGTTCCTAAGCTTCATAAACTCGGATCCAAGGAATGGGTCGAAACCAAGAAGAGAGTTGAAGAAAGCGTCAACGACATTGCGGAAAAACTGATCGAACTCTACAGCATCCGTGATACCAATATCGGTTTTGCGTTCAGTAAGGACACGCCGATGCAGAAGGAATTCGAAGATACTTTTGAATATGAACTGACCAGTGATCAGATCACAGCGATCAGAGAAGTAAAAGAGGATATGGAAAAGCCTAAACCAATGGACCGTTTATTATGTGGCGATGTCGGTTTCGGTAAGACAGAAGTAGCCATCCGTGCTGCTTTTAAAGCGGTCAATGATGACAAACAGGTTGCCTATCTCTGTCCGACGACCATCCTTTCTTTCCAGCATTACGATACCTTTAAACGAAGATTTGAAAACTTCCCGGTCAGAGTTGAAATCCTGAACCGTTATATTCCGGAAGACAGACAACGAAAAATACTTGAAGATCTCAAAGCCGGCAAGGTCGATATTTTGATCGGAACACATAGGATCCTGTCCAGTGACATTGTCTATAAGGATCTAGGTTTACTGATCATCGATGAGGAACAGCGTTTCGGTGTCGAACATAAAGAGAAGATCAAACAGCTCAAGAATTCGATCGATGTGCTTTCTTTGAGTGCGACTCCGATCCCGAGGACCTTACAGATGTCTCTGATCGGCTTAAGAGGTCTTTCCACTCTGGATACCCCGCCGCAGAACCGTTATCCTGTTCAGACTTATGTGGTCCATAAGAACGACAATCTGATCGAAGAAGTCATCATGAGAGAACTGGAAAGAAACGGACAGGTCTTCTATCTGTTCAACAATGTCGATCTTATATATTCATTGGGAAACAAACTGCAGAGAAAACTCCCATATGCCAGAATCGGTATTGCGCATGGCCAGATGGATCGTAAACAGATCGAAGATATCATGTATAAATTTTATTCCAATGAGATAAATGTATTATTATGTACGACAATCATCGAAACCGGTCTGGATATTCCTAATGCCAACACGATCATCGTTGAGAACGCTCAGAACTTCGGTCTGTCTCAGCTGTATCAGATCAAGGGCAGAGTAGGAAGATCAGACCGTGTGGCTTATGCGTATCTGATGGTTCCGGAAAAGAAACAGCTGAATGAGAATTCAACGAAACGCCTTGAAGCGATAAAAGAATTTACCGCTTTAGGTTCAGGATATAAGATCGCCATGCGTGATCTGACGATCAGAGGTGCCGGTGACTTATTAGGTGAGAAACAGTCAGGCTTTATCGACAATGTCGGTCTGGATCTTTATCTGGCGATGCTGAATAAGGCGATCTTAAAAGCCAAGGGTGAAGAAGTCAAAGAAGAGGAAGCTAAACCTGTCGTCAACGTTCCGTTGTCGAGCTATATCCCTGATTCCTTCTCCGATAACGATTATGATAAACTGTCTTTGTATCATGAACTGTATGATATAAGCACCAAAGAAGATCTGTTTGATTACTATCTGAAGATCACTGATGAATACGGCAAACTTCCGAAAGAAGTCGAGGCCTTATTTGAAAAGAAGAAGCTTGAACTCTTATGCAATCTTAATCTGATCGATAAGGTAAGCAATACGAAAGGTATGTTTACAGTAGTCCTGTCCAAGGATTACTCCGATCGCATTGACGGGGTTAAACTGTTTGAATATGTGAACAGTCTGTCCAAGGATATGAATATTTCCTATAAGAATTCCAAACTGATCATCTCTTTAGATAATCAGCGGGTAAATGTCGACAAGATGCTGAAACTGGTCGACAATCTTGATAAACTGGAGAAAAATGAGAATCGATAAATATCTTAAAGTAGCAAGGATCCTCAAAAGAAGAGAAGTCGGAAAACAGTTGGCGCTCAACGAGCGTCTTTTCATCAACGAAAGAACAGCCAAGGCCGCCAGCGAAGTCAAACCGGGAGATACTATCCGAATCGTTTTCGGCCATCGTGAGATCCTGATCAGAGTATTGGAAGTCAGAGATTCCGCTTCCAAGGAACAGGCTTTCGGAATGTATGAGATTCTGGAAGAAAAGAAAGAAGAATCCGTAAAAGAAGAAATATGATCGCTACTATGACACTTAATCCTTCAATCGACTACATCATCAAGGTGGAAGATTTTAAGGAAGGAGAAATAAACCGTACCATCTACGAACATCTTCTGCCCGGAGGCAAGGGGCTGAATGTTTCGATCGTTCTAAAGAACCTAGGACACGAAAGTACCGCCTTTGGTTTTGTGTCGGGTTTTACCGGTATTGAGATCGAAAGAAGACTCTCAGAGTTCGGTGTAAAGAATGATTTCGTTAATGTCAAAGACGGATACAGCCGGATCAATGTCAAGATGAGATCGAAATGCGAAACCGAGATCAACGGAATGGGTCCGAAGATTGATGAAGAAGAAATCAATCAACTGTTCGCAAAACTCGATGGATTAAAGGAGAATGATATATTAGTCATCTCTGGAAGTGTACCTGTAAGTCTTCCTAAGGATATCTATAAACAGATATTAGACAGATTAAAGGATAAGGGAATTCTGTTTGTCGTAGACAGCAGCGGTGAACTGTTAAGCAGTGTACTTGAATATAAACCGTTTCTGATCAAACCGAATAATCTGGAACTGGCGGAACTGTTTAATACAGAATTGAACAGCAGAGAAGATGTTATTCCGTATGCGAAAAAGTTACAGGAAAAAGGTGCACGCAATGTCCTGGTTTCCCTGTCGGAAAAGGGAGCTGTACTGTTAAGCGAAGATGGCAAAGTATTTATGTCTGATGCGCCGAAAGGCGAACTGGTCAATTCCGTCGGAGCGGGAGATTCGATGTTGGCAGGGTTCATTGCAGGATATCTGGAAAAGAATGATTATAAATATGCCTTTTATAAAGGACTGTGTGCCGGATCGGCCAGTGCATTCTCTGCCGATCTTGCGGATCAGGCTGCAGTTGATGCCCTGATGGACTCATGCCCTGATGGACTCATTTTCACTTTAAGGAATTATTAGTATAATATTTGTATGGCTAAAAAGAAGAAAAAGACGAAGGCTATTATTTCGAAGCTGATCTCCATTGCCCTGATCATTATGGCGATTGCGATCCTTATCGGAGTCTTACAGAAGATCTACAACATGTTCGCTCTCCAGCAGCAGGCCAAAATGGTGGAAGCCGAACTGCAGGCTTTAAGAGATGAGAATGCCTCACTTACTTCCACAAAAGAAAAACTTGAGGATCCGGACTATGTCCAGACTTATGCCCGGGGTGAATACATGTTCTCAAAAGGTGATGAGAAAGTCTTTTATCTGCCTGGAGATTAATCAGAAAATATAGAAATAACGACTTAATTTTGCGGTTTTGACCGTTTTTTTTATTTTGGGGTTAGGTATAAGCCATTTTTTCGCAAATAATGAGTAGGAGGATTTTCTATGATGATTTTAGCTAATGCAACAGAAATGAAAAACATGTTCGGTAAATACCTGGATCTGGCAATGAAAAACGGTGAAGTTCATATTGTCAAACACGGTGAGATTGTCGCCCGACTGGTGGCGAGTAACGGAAAGAAGTCTTATCTGGCGGATAACCTGAGCGGAATCGGAGATCCTAAAAACCGATGAAAGTGCTGTTTGTTGAAGACGTACTGCTGGATGTGATCAGAGCTAAAGAAAGAAACAATGATACGCTTTTTCTCTTAAACTGCTGTGAGGATCATCTGATTAGCGGTTATGTTTCAACCTATTCGCTGATTATGATCCTGAAACAGTTTGATTACCCGACTGATGATCATATTCTTAAGATCATGTCCAATCTGCTGGAGATTATTGAAATCAAAACCAAGGATATACGCAAAGCTACTCAGGATGAATATTTCTGGAAAGGTTTTTACAGTTGTTTAATAAACAGATATGGTTTTGACTATATCGTAAGCAGACACAAAATCGGATTCAATCATAGTAAAATAGAACTGATAGATCCGAAAGAACTGAGGAAATTAATCGAAAATGGAAAAACAGATAAGCAGAGAAGAAATCTATAACGGTAAAGTAATTCATGTGGTCAAAGATGAAGTCGAACTTGATGATGGGACCAGATCTTTAAGAGAAGTGGTCTTGCATAACGGCGGCGTCTGTATCGCTTTAAATAAAGGCGGTTATTACTACATGGTAAAACAGTACCGCTATTCATTAGGCAAGGACATGCTGGAATTCCCGGCCGGTAAGATCGAAAAGGATGAGGAACCTGATAAGGCGATCTTAAGAGAAGTCGTGGAAGAGACAGGTTATGAAGCAGTCAATGTGAGAAAACTTGGTGTGATCGTTCCGACCTGCGGATACTGTTCTGAGAAGATCCATCTTTATTACGGTGAAGCCGGTGAAAAAGTAGGCCAGCATTTTGATGCAGATGAAAGAATAGATCTGTATAAATACACCTATAAAGAAATCGCAGAGATGGTCAGAAACAATGAGATCGATGACTCCAAGACGATCGCTTTAATGTATTATCTGAAACTGAATGGTATCGATGAGTAATTTCGAGAATCTCATAAATAATGTTCCAAAGAAAAACGATAAAGTCAGAGATTATTTTCTGAACTTTTTCACTAAGAAGAATTTTAAGGAATATGAAATCGATCCATCAGCCGGTCCTGACAGTGTCAAGGCTATTAAAACGATGTTTGAATCAAAGAAGGATCTGGAAGAAAGAACCGATCTGGCTTTCTCCTATGATCCTTTATGTCTGGAGGCTTTCTTTGTCTATTTCATCACTACGGATGATGCCTTTGTGAATTTCCGTTTCAAAACCTACTATGGTATGATCAACAGTTATGCCGATCTGCCGATATATCAGAAGAAGTCTTATCTCAGGATCCTGGAATTTTATGTGGAGTTTCTACTGGATCTGCATAACTATACGACAGCAATCAAGATCCAGCGTCAGATCATCAGACTAAGCAAACATTATTCCCGCAAGAACATCAACCGTCTTTCATATATGTACAGTACGATCGAAGAGGCCGATGATTTCTACAGACTGTATCTGGATGCGGAATTTGATGGCTACGATTATCTGATGCTGATAGTGACTCTGCTGAAACACGAAGATGAATTAAGAGCCAAGGAAGTCGTTCTGGACATGTTCAAAAACATCCCTTGTTCCACATATCTTGATCATATGTGGGAGCTGTATCAGAAGGACAAGGAGCAGCATAACTTCTATCTGCTTGTGGAAGAATGCATCAATGAACTCAATTCCGTTCCTGATTTCTTCTCTTTTGTCAGCAGAATCCGTGAGAGCGCCGTATAAGCATTCCCAAACTATTAAGTGTTATAATACTTTATATGAATATTGATATTGAAAAAATCAGTGAGATCAAAGATGAACTGCATGATCTGAAAGACAACGATGTGCTTTTTATCGATGAAGAAGGCAAGACTAAATACGCTGTGATGAACGTCGAAATGTTCGACAACATCGAAGACGTACTGATGATGCTGAATTCTTCGACCGGCGCATCTGTCAGGATCGCTTCACCTGATGATATCGATCTCAGCTATGAGGAGTATGAAAGAATCAAGAGACAGATCCTGGAAGCTGTCGAAAAGACTTTCATGCCGAAACCGGAGAAACTTAACTGATGAAGGGCCTGTTCATCACTTTTGAAGGTCCTGATGGTTCAGGCAAGACCACTGTTGCAACTGAGGTCTGCAAGCAGTTAACGGAAATGGGTTATGAAGTAGTTCATACCCGAGAACCGGGCGGTATTGCCATCTCCGAAGATATCAGAAACATCATTCTTGATCCGAAGAATACCATGATGGATGCCAAGACCGAGGCACTTCTTTATGCTGCCTCAAGACGCCAGCACTTAGTGGAAAAAGTCTTTCCGGCTGTGGCAGCAGGCAAACTCGTAATCTGCGAAAGATTTGTCGATTCATCTCTTGCCTACCAGGGCTATGGACGTCAGCTGGGCTTTGATGAAGTCCTGTCAATAAATCTCTTTGCGATCGATAATACCTATCCGGATCTGACAATCTATCTTGATGTCGATGAGGAAGTCGGTTTAAGCAGACTTTCCGATCGGGCTTTCAAGGATCGTCTGGATCAGGAATCGATCGAATTCCATCATCGTGTTTCTGAAGGTTACAGAGAAGTACTACGCCGTTTTAAAGACCGCATCAAGATCGTTGATGCTTCAAGAAGCAAGGAAGAAGTAATCGCGGATTCTTTAAAACTGATCAGAGAAATGATAGATGATTAAGGAACAGTTACAGGAAAGTGAACCGATCGCGTATCGGAGTTTAAAGAATGCCTTGATGAATGATAAAGTAGCGCACAGCTACTTATTTTCTGGTGAATACAATCCTTTAAAGATCGAAGCTGCTTATCTGTTGGCTCAGTCGATCGTTGAAGGAAAAGATGACTTCGCATGTGAGACCTGCGATACCTGTAAGAGAATCAGAAAGAACGAATACTTTGATGTGATCTATGTTGACGGATATAAGCAGAGTATCCGAAAAGATGATATCGAAAACATCCTCGACGAATTCTCCAGAACTTCTTTGGAGTCTTCAGGCAAGAAAGTCTACATTCTTGCGAATATCAATAATGCTTCTTTAAAGGTTCTGAATATGATACTCAAGTTCATGGAAGAACCGACCAATTCGCATACCTACGGTATCTTTATTTCTGACCGCAAAGAAGATCTCTTACCGACGATCGTTTCCCGCTGTCAGGAAATACCTTTCCTGACTAGAGACTTTTCTTTTCTGATCAATAAATATACGGAGAACGGTTTTGATGAGACTGATGCTTATCTTTTGGCCAATATCCTGCATAAGTATGATCCGGATTTTGATCTGAACGATCCGTTCTATCTGACAGCCAAAGAATATGTCTACAAGACCATCGATAATCTTGGTCAGAAAGAATATCTACCGGTGCTTTTCTATAAGGAGTTCTATCCTTCATTCAAGGACCGTGATGATTTCCGTAAATGTGTCGATTACTATCTGGCCATCATGATCAGAATGATCGAAGATGCCTTATCCGATAAGTATACAAACGACGTTGAATACAACAATCATCTCGATCTGATCAGAACTCATAATCCGGCCAGACTCTTACAGATTTTTGAAGAAGCAAGTGACAAAATCTTACTTTCCGCAGAACGTAAACTGCTGTTTGACTCAATCAGTTATGAGATAATATCATATATTTAAAGGTGAATTATGGAAGAAAAAATCAGATATATATCAGTCAGATTTGAAACAACGAATAAGACCTATACGTTTTCCACAACTGACGATTCAATAAAGAATAACGACGCTGTCGTCGTTGAAACACAACGCGGAATCGAATACTCAACTGTCGTATCCGATCCTTTTGAGAAACCGAATATTTCATTGGAAATCAAACCGATCATCCGCAAGGCAACAAACGAAGACAAGAAACAGTTTGAAAGAAACAAGGAAGATGCCGTTGAAGCAAGACAGATCTGTCAGGAAGAATCAGACAATCTGGAACTGCAGATGAATGTCATCTCTGCTGAATATACACTCGATAGAGCCAAGATTACTTTTACGTATCTGGCCGATGATCGTGTAGACTTCAGAGAACTGCTTAAAGTATTGGCTTCGATTTTCCATTGCCGTATCGATTTAAGACAGGTCGGTACCAGAGACAAGGCCAAGATGGTTTCCGGAATCGGTGTCTGCGGCAGAGAACTATGCTGTGCCCGTTTCATCGGTGACTTTGACCGTATTTCCATCAATATGGCCAAGAATCAGCTGCTGGCATTGAATATCCAGAAACTCTCCGGACAGTGCGGCAATCTGATGTGCTGTCTGCGTTTTGAGGATGATGCCTATAAAGATCTCAGAAAAGATCTGCCGAAGCTCAATTCCCAGGTCGAATACGAAGGTGAACGTTTCCGTATCACTTCAATGAATGTCATTGCCAAGAACTGCAAACTTGAGAATCCTGAACATGCGATCTTCATCTCTCTGGATGATCTGATCGCCAAAGGCAAATACAATAAACCACAGAAGAAAGAAGAAAAAGAAAGTGTCGCTGAACAATAAGGCTACACTTTTTCTTGTAGCCACCCCAATCGGAAATCTGAGCGAAGTATCCTCCCGCACACTGGAGGTTTTAAACAGTGTTTCGGTTATCGCGTGTGAAGATACGCGCAATACACTTAAACTGCTCAGCCATTTTGATATCCATACCAAGATGATCACCTATCATAACTTCAACGAAAAAGATTCCACCAAAGGTATCATCAGTTTACTGGAAAAGGGTGAAGATGTGGCTCTGGTTTCAGATGCGGGTTACCCGCTGATTTCCGATCCCGGTTATATCCTGGTCAATGAAGTTATTGAAAAAGGTTTTAATATCACGACCATCTCAGGACCTAATGCGGGTATAAATGCGCTGGTAGCTTCAGGACTGGAAACAGCTCATTATCTGTTTTACGGTTTTCTGAATGCGAAAGCATCACAGGCTAAAAAGGAACTTGAAGAATTAAAGAATTTCCCATATACATTGATCTTCTATGAAGCACCGCATCGTATTGAAAAGACCTTGAAGCTTGCACTCGATGTGCTGGGTGATCGTAAAGCCTGCCTGGCCAGAGAACTGACCAAACTTCATGAGGAATACCATCGTGGTAAACTTTCAGAACTTTGCGAACTTAGAGATCTGAAAGGCGAGATGGTTCTGATCATTGAAGGTTATAAGGAAGAAGATAAAGAAGTAGATCCCGAAGATCTGTTTGATGAAATAGATGAACTGATAGATAAAGGTATGAAAACCAAAGAAGCTGTAAAGATCATCAGTGAGAAAAACGGCATCTCCAAGAATACCTTATATAATGCTTATCTGAAAAAGGTGGATTAGATGGAATACAGATTCTATGGTGCGGATGACTGTGATGTCCGACCGATAAACAACGAGTATCCTGATATCAATAATCCCAAAGATCTGTATGATGCATTAAGTGATATCTGGTGTGCAGAAACCTGCGCTCCAAGAATGCGTAAGGACTGGTCTGAAGAAAACAAGACGCTGGGACAGTGCTCGATTACGGCTTTCTTATGTCAGGATATCTTTGGCGGCAAAGTCTATGGTGTACCTTTAGGTGATGGCAATTATCACTGCTACAATATTGTCGACGGGAAAAGATTCGATCTTACTTCCGAACAGTTCGAACATAAACTTATCTATAAATATGAATATGAACAGTTCAGAGAGGAACATTTCTCCAAACAGGAAAAGTACGAACGCTATCTGTATCTTAAAGAAGCGTTAAAGAAAAGACAGGAAAAATAAAAGACATGGTCAGTCATGTCTTTCGTTTTTAATGGTGCACCAGGTGAGACTTGAACTCGCATGGGATGTCCCACACGCCCCTCAAACGTGCGCGTCTACCTATTCCGCCACTGGTGCGTATCTCTATTATAGAATAAAAAACGAAGAATTAAAAATAATTTTTGTAAAATAAAATCAGAACAAGAGGAGATCAGATTATGAGTTCATTTAAAGATTTGAGAATTGTCGACAATTTCTATCAGACTTCATCGTTTTTTCCGATGCCGACGATATGTATCAGCACTATCAATCCTGATGGCAGTCTGAATATCGGATCGTATTCCTTATGCTTCCCGTATTATGTTGCGGGCAAGGACAGATATGCGATGATTCTGGAATGCCGCAACACTTCCAATACCTGCCGCAATCTGCTCAGAACACACAAATGTGCCCTGAACTTCATTACGGATGAGAAGAAGTATTTCAAGGAAGCTGTCAGGCTGGGCTTCCCGGGACCGAGTGAAGAGAAGATGAAGGAACCGTTACTGTTCAAGATGGAAGACGGTCAGGCTGATCCTTCCGACAAAGATCGTCCACAGGTCGTTGCGGATGCCTATCAGGTCTTTGAATGTACCTGGGCAAGTCAGCTGGAAGACGCTGAAAAGTTTAAAGTCGAAGATATCGATGACGGACATCCGGGTCCATACAACGATTTCAACGGCATTACATCCAAATACGGAGCTCACTTTATACTTTACATCGATAAGATCCTGATGAAAGAGAAGTACTATAACTCTATCGTCAATGGTGTAAATAAAAATAACTTCCCGCCGGTTCCGGTTGATTACGGATACCGTGATTCAACTAATTTCTGGTATACCCGCTTTCCAAAGCTCACAAAACCGGTAAGCGAACCGATCCCGGCTCCTAAAGAAGTCGATCTCGCTTCGATCAGATATGCGGCTGATCGCTGTGATCCAGAGATCAAGTTTACTGATGCGGCACTTAAAAACTTCGTAAAAGTTCCGCGTCTTTTCCTAAAAACAGTACTCAACGGCTGCATAGCCTGGGCTAAAGAAAACGGCGTAACTTTGATCGATGATGAACATGTCAAGATCATCAACGATAAAAGAAACGCCGAAAAGAAGAAAAGATAATAATGATAACACCCGGTTTACCGGGTGTTTGTCTTCTTATAAAGAGGTTTTGATGTCAGCCAGCAGACTGCCGAAGGAATCAGACCAGATATACCATTTGCCGTCTGTCGGATCTTCGTAGACCTGGATGCTGCGTTCGCTGTCGGCTCCTTTGAAATCACTGACGATTCTATCGACCTTGAGTTCTTTACCATAATAAGTAGAAGTTTGAGGCAGATATGGATATTCTCTGAGGGTAATGGTCAATGGTACTGATGGAGTGTATCCGTTATTTGGTGCCGCTCCATCGAAATAAGCATCCGCAATGAATTTCCATTTATTATTCTGCATCATTCTTTCTTTAACGAAGGAACGGGTAAAGTTGGAATAACTGTTACCGGCAGTAGGAGAATTCATCAGTTCTTTCATCATTTCGGCACACAGATCTTCATTATCCAAAGTCCAGTTCTTATAGGCACAGATCAGTAAGGCCATAGTCACAAAACGGCCATTGTCACCTTTGCGGTCAATGGATCTGAATTCAGCTAAATCCTGAGGGATCTTAGGGAAGGTGATAGAAACCTGCTTAAGATCGACTCTTTCGGTTCCTTCATTGACTTTGCCATCGGAAGCAAGTTTCTGAATGGTTGTTTCTTTGATTGTGATTTGCATTTAATTTTCCTCGGTTTATTGTTTCTGATTATTTGACGGTTATTCTGCCTTCGACATGGGCATCAACATTGTTCATGCCGGAAAGCAGTTCTTCGAAGATCGAGAAGTCATCGGTAATGACCATACGCGGTTTACGGTTGGCGATTACCTTCTCTAACGGCAGATCGAAGAATTCATCAAAGTTTTTGAAGTGATAGTCCTGAACGGCAACTCTGAGCATACGGTTATCATCGATCTCTTCGCCATTGAGCGAGAATTCTTCGAATTCATGATTGGCTCGGTTATAGACCATCTTCAGTCCTTTGGAGACCTGATAGAACTCGGAGTGTGCTCCTTCTTCGAAGGCTTCATCCCTCAACATGAACTTCATCATGTGTCTGAACTGCGCACCTGATACTTCGATCATATAGACCGGAGCGTTGAACGGCAGACATTCCTTTAGTTCCTGGAACTGAACGATCGGTCCGAGTTCCTTTAATCTGATTGAGCCTGAGGCATACAGCATGATTTCAAAGCTCGAATCGACCTGTAAGAGGTCCGCAAACAGGTTACCTAATTCGGTTTCCTGATAACGGCTCGGATGAGTCAGTTTACGTTTGAAGTTGGTGATGATCTTGCTGTATTTGACATCGGTCTTGTCTTTGTATGTTTTTAGGATTTCACCCAAGACAAAGTCCGGCTTGCAGTTTTCGGAGGTGATAGGGATCGTCTGCCACTTATAGTCCAGCATCTTATGTTCATCGGTATCGATATTGATATCGAAACGGCCGATCTGGTCAGTTCCGACACCGACCTGAACGATAGGAATGCCGTTGACGACACACGGTTCTTCTAAGTAAGTATGGGTATGACCGCCGATGATCAGATCGACACCCCAGTTCGGATCCAGAAGTCTTGCCAGTTCCTGGTCTTTCTCAAATCCGATGTGGGTCAGCAAGACTGTCAGATCGATCTTGGTAGTCTTGTAGTTATCAATGATGACACCGATCTGCTTAGCGGCATCCCAGACATCGACGAAGGAACCGATGACTTCTTCACTCTTGGTGGAAGCCAGGACTTCTTCGGTTATGACACCGATAAACATGATATTCATGCCGTTGACGTTGATTATTTCATACGGTTTGAAAAGTCTCGTGTGGTTGGTTTTGACATACATGTTCGCATTGACGATCGGGAACTTGGCACATTTTTCCAAGAAAAGGAGGTGCGCCAGTCCGTAGTCAACTTCATGGTTGCCTAAGGTTACGATATCCGGTGAAAGGAAATTCATCAGTTCGATCGTGGAGAATCCTTTGTATTCACTGTCGATGATCGAACCTCTGAACATATCGCCGGCAATCGCATATAGAGTATTCTTTTCTTCTTCACGGACCTGTTTGATAAAGCCGGAAAGTAAGGCGACACCGCCTTCTTCATAGCCGTCTTTGCTTTCACTCAAAAAGTCACCGTGCATATCGTTTGAATGCAGAAGAACGAGTTTTTCTGTAGCCATCTGAAACCTCCTGGATTAATAAAAAAAGATATTGCTTATATCTCAATTATAAGGTATCGGGCAATATCTTTATAGATGAATTATTTCCTTAAAAGAGTAGTGATTTCATTCCATACGGAGAGAGTCCATTTCTCGGCGCTCTTGACCTCAGTAAGGAAGTTATATTCGCTTGAAGCAGCTTCACCATAGCACTGTTTTACATAGTCACAGGCACTGGCAGCCAGGCGGTAAGCCTTTTCCGGAGAATCACCTTTAAGATCTTCGAGGTAATACTGTAAGATCAGTCCGGCTTCATACATGGCGTCCGCATTCTTCTTGTTTAATTCGGTAACACCGTTCTGGATTGCAGTGTAATTATTATCGATGGTTTCCTTATATACTTCCAGATCATTTTCACTGATTTCTTTAGCCGATTTGAGATCATCGGAAATATTTTCTTCCATAGCTTCGTATTCTTCAACAACCTCACTCCAAGGAATAAGTCTATGCTTTTCGACCTGTTGCCACTGTTCGTCATTCCAGCTGTTTACTTCTTCGATTTCGGCTGTGATCTCATCTTTGATAGCGGCAAAGTCGGATGCTTTACTATAAGCTGCTTCGACAAGATCCTTAATTCTTACCGCAAGTTTCGCAAGCTTGTCGGCATAGATCGAATTGTTGCTGCTGGTAAGATACTCCAGTACCGCGGCATTCTGATAAAGTTCTTCAGCCGTCACTTCTTCGTCTTTTTTGATTCCTGCTGTCAGAGTATCGATCCCGTTTTGCACAGCATAGATAATCTTGAGATAATCGCCTTTTAAGAAAGTGGTGTATTCTTCCGCCAGCTTCATGGCCTCACTGTCGTAAGCACTGTATTTTTCTTTAACATCATCCCAGGCCAGGGTAGAACTTCCGCACCCTGCCAGTAACACACACAAGAGCAGTACTAATATCTTTTTCATGTTGCCCTCCTTTTTTATCTGATTTCTTTCGTCTAAATTATACACTATGTGTAATTTATTCTTTGAAAAAGAAAAAGTCCATTCGGACTTTTAACTTTGAAGTGGTGCACCGAACAGGACTTGAACCTGCACGAGTCGCCCCATATGAACCTGAATCATACGCGTCTGCCAATTCCGCCATCGGTGCATAACTCGATTATACTACAAAAAACTTGAAACTGGAACTTATAATGTTAAAATAATTAGGTATGGAATTCAGAAAGATTATAAATGTCGCGGTAATCGCGCATGTCGATGCAGGAAAATCAACGCTGGTTGATGCTTTTTTAGCACAGTCACATGTCTTTTCCGATCATGAAGAAATAATCGCCCAGGTCATGGATTCCAATGATCTGGAAAGAGAAAGAGGCATTACGATCTATTCGAAGAACTGTTCGATCAACTATCTCGATTACAAGATCAACATCGTCGATACTCCGGGTCATGCGGATTTCTCCAGCGAAGTCGAACGTATCATCAAGACTGTTGATACCGTAATCCTGCTGGTCGATTCTTCCGAAGGACCGATGCCGCAGACCAGATTTGTCTTAAAGAAATCTCTGGAAGCCGGTTTAAGACCGATCCTCTTAATAAATAAGATCGATAAGAAAGACGCACGAATCAACGAAGTCATCGATGAAGTCTATGATCTCTTCCTTGATTTGAGTGCCAATGATGATCAGCTAGATTTCCCGATCCTTTACGGTATTGCGCGTAACGGTGTCGTCAGATACAATCCGGGTGATTCCAATAACGACATCAATCCGTTATTCGAAACCATCGTCAAACATGTCGAACCGTATCCTAATCTGATGGATGAACAGTTACAGATGCAGGTAAGTGCTCTGGCTTATGACGACTATATCGGCAGGATCGGTGTCGGACGTGTCTATTCAGGTGTCATCAAGCAGAACGAAATGATTTCCGTCTGCAACAATAACGGCAAGAAAGAAAACCGCAAGATTGCCAACCTGTACAACTATCAGGGTTTGAAGAGAACGGCGATCAGTGAAGCACAGTGCGGTGATATCGTCATGATCAGCGGTATCGAGAATATCGAGATCGGTGATACGATCGGTGTGGAAAGTGTCTATGATCCTCTGCCACAGATCGAAATCGAAGAACCGACTCTTTCCATGAACTTCATGGTCAATACTTCACCGTTCCAGGGCAAATCCGGCAAGTATGTTACCAGCCGTAACATCAAGGAAAGACTCGAGAGAGAACTGGAAGTCAATGTCGGTTTGAGAGTTGAAACAACTGCAACGACCGATACATTCAAAGTATCAGGACGTGGTGAACTCCATCTGTCTATCCTTCTGGAGAATATGCGCCGCGAAGGTTATGAAGTAGCAGTCAGCCGTCCGGAAGTTATCTATAAGACGATCGATGGCAAGCTCAATGAACCGGTCGAAGAAGTAATCTGTTCCGTACCGAATGAATACTCCGGTACAGTCATCAATAAATTGAATCTGCGTAAAGGCCAGATGGTCGATATCCAGGATGAAGGTTCCTACACCAAGGTCATCTATCATGTACCGACCAGAGGATTACTGGGTTATAGAAGTGAGTTCATCAACGACACCAAGGGTGAAGGTGTCATGGTCAGAAAGTTTATTGAATACGAACCATTCGTAGGTGAAATTCCGCAGCGTGCCAACGGTGCCCTGATCTCCATGGCGTCTGGCAAGGCAATGACTTATGCCTTGTGGAACCTGCAGGAAAGAGGACAGCTGTTTGTCACACCGCAGACCGAAGTCTATGAAGGTATGATCATCGGTGTCTCATCCAAGACTCAGGATATCGAAGTCAATCCGACCATCAATAAGAAGATGACAGCCGTCAGATCTACCGGTAACGATGAAGCGATGAAACTTGTTCCGGCCAGAATCTTCTCGCTTGAAGAAGCACTGGAATTCATCAATGATGATGAACTGGTTGAGATCACTCCGGATGCGATACGTTTGAGAAAACGTTATCTGACCAATCTCGACAGACGTCGTCATATGCGAGAAGTCAATAAAGAAGCCAATAAGAACTAATCACACGTAAGTGTGATTTTCTTTAAAATACAGTACAATAAATCTATGGAACTGCTTGTTACACTCAGAAAAATAGAATCATTGGAAAAATTCTTGCCTATGGTTGATGGAATCATAACCGGGCAGAGTTTTACTACTGGTTACAAAATGAGTAAAGACGATCTGAGAAAAGCCCGTGCCTACTGTCAGACCTTAAACAAGAAATTCTATATCGTCATGGATAACTTCATTACGGAAGATGAAAGAATGATCCTTCTGGAGTATTTCAGTTTTATTGAAGAACTTAATCCCGATGGCATCTATTTCCATGATCTGGGTATCATCGATGCGGCCAAATCATCCAATATGGCTAGCCGCCTGATCTATGATGGCAAGACCGTATTATGTAATTCTTTGGATGCGGCTTTCATGCTGAAGAACAATATCGAATCGGTTGTCATCTCAAGAGAACTGACATTAAAGGAAGTCAGCGATATCGTCACTAATCTTATGGGAAGAGTAGAGATGCAGATATTCGGTCATTTAAGAATGTCTTATTCCAGAAGAAGATTTCTGACCAACTACTTCAGAGAGATCAATAAGGACTATGATTATCTGGGTAAAGAAACTTTAAAACTCGTTGAGGAACAGCGTGACTATGCGATGCCGATCGTGGAAGATGAAAACGGTACTTATATCTATACCGATTTCATTCTGGAAATGTTTGAAGAAGTCGTAAAGTTAAGACCATTCCTCAGAAGAGGCATCATTGATACGCTGTTTATCGAAGATGACAATCTGGTAGCGCAGGTATGTCGTGATTATAAACGCATTGACGAAAACAATAAACAATTCGTCAGAGAAGCATTCCTGCACAATTATCCTGGTAATTATTCCAAAGGATATCTGTATCAGAAGACTAATATTAGCAAAGATGGATAAGATAGAACTGCTGGCTCCTGCAAAAGATCTGCAGAAGGCCAAGATCGCGATTATGTACGGAGCAGACGCCGTTTATGTGGGCGGAAAGTTTTATTCATTGCGTTCACGTGCTTCAAACTTCGGTTTAGAAGAACTGAAGGAACTCGCGGATTTTGCGAAGCAGTATAAAGCCAAGGTTTACGTAACGGTCAATATCGTTTTCCATGATGCTGATTATTACGGCATCAAGGAATATCTTAAATATCTGGACAAGATCGGTATCAATGCGGTCATCATTTCTTCACTGGCCCTGATCCCGTTAGTCAGAAAGAATGCACCGGATCTAGAATGCCATATTTCCACGCAGCTTTCGGCTTTGAACTCAGCAGCTGTTAAAACTCTTAAAGAATTTGGAGCCGACAGAGTTGTTTTAGCTAGAGAAGCCAGTATGAATCAGATTGAACAGATCACTCATAAAGTCGATCTGCCGGTGGAAGTCTTTATTCATGGCGGCATGTGCTCCAACTATTCCGGACGCTGTGTCTTATCTAACCGCATGACTTTAAGAGATGCCAACAGAGGCGGATGTGCTCATTCCTGCCGTTGGAAATACAGATTATATGACGGCAGAGATATAATCTCTGATCCATATACGCTCTTATCAATGTCTTCCAAGGACTTAAGAGCTTCGGCTTATATCGAAAGAATGATCGAATGCGGTGTCGCTTCCCTTAAGATCGAAGGCAGAATGAAATCCGAATACTATATCGGACAGGTCGTTAAGACCTACCGCAGAATGATCGATGATTATTATGCGAATGGTCCTTTAACAAAAGAAAAACTTGCCTACTACGACAATGAACTGACTAAGGCGGAAAACCGTCCGAGTGATGACGGCTTCCTTTCCGGTGACTGCGACAACTCCAAGCACCTCTACGGTGTAAACGGCGCCGGTGTAACCCATGACTATGTTGCTTATGTCCGCGATTATGACGAGATCAGAAAACTTGCCATTGTGGAAGTAAAGAATGTCTTCCAGAGTGGCGATGTGATCGAGGTCTTTGGCCCGCACATCAATAATAAACGTTTCAGAGTCGAATATATGTTTGACACCAACTGGGAAAATGTTGATCTGGCCAATAAGCCGACTCAGATCCTCAATATCAGGATCCCGTTCAAAGTCGAACCATGTGATATGTTCAGAAGGGTGGCACAGGAATGATTATCGAAGGTGCGATCGCCGTAAAAGCCGCAATAAACAATCATAAAAGAATCGTTAATAAGGTATATATAAATAAAGAAAAGAAAACCAAGGATTTCAATTATATCCGCAAGATCGTCAAAGCCAATAGTATCGAACTTCTGGAATTAGAGAGTGAAGAACTTTCTAAAGTCCTTCAGGGCAAGAGTCATGGCGGTGTCGGAGCGGATGTTTCTTTACGTCAAAATGATGAATTTATCGAAGATGATATCTTCTATCTGGATGGGATTGAAGATCCTTTTAATCTGGGCTATGCGATGCGTACGCTCTATGCTTTCGGTTTAAAGAATGTCTTATTAAGCAAAAGAGATTATGCAAATATGGAAGCCCAGCTTCTTAAATCTTCAGCCGGAGCCTATGACATGCTGAATGTGAAAGTATGCGAAGATCCGTTAAAGGAAATAAAAGGGTATAGGAATAACGGTTATACTCTATATGGTCTATACAGAGGCGAGAACTCCAGAGATATCTTTGATGTGGAATTTAAAGAAAAGGCACTGTTCATGTTGGGAGGAGAAAAAAGAGGGATCTCTTCCGAACTGCTGGAACTGTGTCATGAATATCTCTATATATCTTATGGTTCGGATTTCCGTAATGCCTTAAATGCCTGCGGAGCACTGGACGTTGTCGCAACTTTACTGTATGTGCAAAGAAGAAAAAGATGATCAGTTCATTAGAAAATAAGACAGTCAAGGAACTGACCAGACTTCATCAGAAGAAATATCGTACTGACAGCTTTCTGATCTTTGATGAGGAACTGATCAGATCCGCTAAAGATAACGGTTATCTTAAACAGCTCGTTTATACGGGTGAGCTGCCTTTTGAATTTGACAATGTTCTGGAAGTATCTCAGGATGTTTTAAACAAGATTTCCAAAAAAGGAGGATTAAAATATCTGGGTGTTTCTTCATTAATAAAAGAAAATGATGATTACGGAAATAGAGTGATTATCTTAGATCACCTACAGGATCCTTTGAATATCGGAAGGATCATGGAAGCAGCTCAGCTGTTCGGCTTTGATTCACTGATCTTGTCCGAACATTCCGCTGATATCTATAACGAAAAATGTCTGGCCAACTGCAAGGGCGGAATCTATAAACTGAATATCGTTCATAGAGATCTGATTAACGAAATTGAAGTATTGAAGAATAAAGGTTACAGAGTCTACGCAACCGGACTGCGAAATAACACCAGAGAACTTCATGAAGTTGAAGCCGAAGAAAAGATGGCCATTATCTTAGGTAATGAAGGAAGCGGCGTCAGTAAGGAAATCATGGATGCCGCCGATGAGATAATGAAAATTGATATGTGTAATATCGATTCTCTGAATGTCGGTATGGCTGCCGCAATTATAATGTATCGTTTCAGAATCTGACGGTGAATTCACTGTTATTTTCTTTTAAGGGGATTTCTTTAACTGAATAATCATTTATCTTAATGAAGTAGTCTTTCTCGAGAGATTCTTTTAAGAAGGCATCGATATCTTCACCCTGGACTTCACAATCCACATCACCGTTTAGGCGGTTACGGACATAACCGGTCAGATGATATTTATCGGCCAGGCACATCAGACGGTATCTGAAACCGACGCCCTGTACTCTTCCTTTATATATGATGTAGTATCTCTTCATGGTTTTATTCTAATATGTTTCTTTGTTATTAAAAAGAGCTCCCATTGGGAGCTCGGTTCTATTGAATAGGTTCGAAATCGGCTGCGCCGTGTTTACATAACGGACAGATGAAGTCATCAGGCAGGACATCACCTTCATAGATGTAGCCACAGACCTTGCAGACAAAGCCCTTACGTCCCTGAGTCTCAGGTTTAGGTTTAACATTCTTCTGATAGTAGGTGTAGGTCATCGTTTCAACATTGTTGATGACGCGGGCTTCAGTTACCGAACAGATAAACATGCCATGGGTGCCCATATCCTTGTAGTCTTCGACTTTCAATGAGAAGAAGGCATTGATGTAACGCGACAGGAAGACAAGCCCGTTATCGGATCTTAATACTTCTTCACCTTTGAACTTGTCGACATTTCTGCCGGACTGGAAACCGAACTGCTGGAAGACTTTGAACGGTGCCTCCGTATTCAGACAGTTGACATTCATGATACCGGTCTGTTTGATGACATGGTGCGAATAGTTGTCCTTGTTGATCGATACCATTACTCTGAATGGATTATCGGTCAGCTGTACGACGGTATTGACGATCAGACCGTTGTCTTTCTTGCCATCGTTTGAAGTTACGACATACAAGCCATATCCGATAGAGAACAGGGCTTTCATATCGTTTTTGTTAGCCTGTTTTTCATCACGTGCGACATAGTCGATGCACATAGCTTTAGCTAAAGAGGCGATCTCTTCCTTGTTGGTATCGTTCATCGCTGACTTGATATGGACGATAGGATCAACGAAGGTCAGGTTAGGCGACTTGCTTAACATATCCTTCATTGTCTTGGCAGCCAGAGGCGCCCAGGAACCGTTCTCGATGAAACCGATCTTACGGTTCTGGAAGTTTCTCTCAGTCAGATGGTTGATGAATTCTTTCATGAACGGATAGATATCCGCATTGTAGGTAGTAGTAGCTAAAATGAGTTTATTGTAGGCAAACGCATCGGCAACGGCAGCTGACATATCGCTTCTGGCCAGATCGTAGACTTTGACTTCCGGAGCGTTGCAGGCCTTTAATTCTTCAACGAGTTTTTCAACCGCAGCCTTGGTATGTCCGTAAACCGAAGTGTAGCAGACAACGACGCCGTCCTTTTCGACATCGTAGCTGGACCAGGTATTATACAGATTCAGATAGTATGGCAGATTCTTGTAGAGGAATGGTCCGTGTAGCGGCAGGATCATGGAGATATCCAATCCCGAAGCTTTCTTTAAGACGGCCTGAACCTGCTTGCCATACTTGCCAACGATACCGATATAGTAACGTCTGGCTTCATCGACCCAGTCTTCCTCAACATCCAGTGCACCGAACTTGCCGAAACCATCGGCTGAGAACAGGGCTCTTTCATAAGTATCGTAAGTCATCATGACTTCCGGCCAGTGAACCATCGGTGCGGCAACGAAACTTAAGGTATGTTTACCCAGTTCGAGTGTATCGCCTTCCTTGATGATGATATGTCTGTCTTCATATTGCGTTCCGAAGTAGTTTTCCATCATCGCAAAAGCCTTATCGGAAGATACGATGACAGCCTTGTCATAGATCTTCATGAAGTTGGCGATGTTGGCGGAATGGTCAGGTTCCATGTGCTGTATCACAAGATAGTCAGGCTGTCTGCCGTTTAAGACATTCTGGATATTATCGAGCCACTCATGAGTAAAATGCTGGTCAACGGTATCCATGATGGCGATCTTGCTGTCCATGATCACATAGGAGTTGTAGGACATGCCGTTAGGAACTTTGTACTGTCCCTCAAAAAGGTCAACCTGATGATCGTTGACACCTACATACTTGATATCATTGGTGATTTCCATATTAGAATATTTCTCCTTGACTTCATTATATATAAAGAAAGAGAAATTTAGGTGAAAATGCTTAGAAGATGAATTCGAGGATTAAAACGGTGACGCAGCAAATAACTGTAACTTTGAATAAGCCCATTTCCTTATATGCTGCATAACTTCCGAGAAGTAAAGCAGCTAATCCGGCTAAAGGATTGTTTGTCGAATCGATGATAGCCGGGAAGGTCATGACCGAAAGGGTAACGTAAGGAACGTAATAAAGGAAGTCCCTGATGAAAGGATTGCGGATCGGTTTTCTGATGATCGTTAATGGCAGTACTCTGATCAGATAGACAGTTACAGCCATGACCGCTATATAAATATAGATATTATTCTTCATGATTTCCTTTCAGTAGGGAACAGTATTGCGCCAAGTGATGAAACGACGATCGTTAAGATGATCGTGATGACACTTACGGAAAGTCCCGAGAATCTGGTTAAGACATAACTCGAGATAAAACTGATGATGATCAGGATGGTGATCGGTCTTGATTTCTTGGCAGCTGGTATGATGATCGCCAGAAACATGCCGAATAACGCAACCGATAAGGCAGAGACGATCCTTTCCGGAAGGATATTGCCCATGATGATACCCAAGGCTGTACCTATTGCCCAGCAAGGCGAGGCAAAGCTGATGGCACCATAGGAATAGAAGGGATCACAATACGGATCCTGAGAGATAGCTAACGCAAAGAACTCATCGGTCAGGAAATATCCTAAAATCAGTCTGTGAATAAGTTTTGATTCGGGATTGATCTTCTGTGACAGCGCAAAAGACATTAAGACATATCTGATATTAGAGACAACTGTAATCAGTGCCATTTCCAGATACGGTACGCTTTCCCTGATCGCAATAAAGGCGGCATTTTCTCCGGCTGAGGCATTCATGACCGCCGAAGTAAGAAAGCCCTGGAAAGGAGTCAGTCCGGCATTGGCTGCCACAATACCCAACGAAAAGGCTACCGCAAAGTAGCCGAATCCGATTGGCAATCCGTCTTTTAATCCTTTCCTGTATGAGTTCATAATTTTAAAAAAGAACTAGATGGCTAGTTCTTAGAGTTTACGGAAATCTTCGACATTCATCACAAAGATCGTTGCCCCGCCGACTTCGACTTCGATCGGATAAGAGACGAGCGAAGACATGTCAGTAGACATTGTCGTTGGAACGGCCTCTTTTCTCCGCTGCGATTCGTTGCCGATTATTTCGATAGCTTTTTCTACTTCCTTGTCTTCACAGCCGATCAGTAAAGTCGTGTTGCCTGAAGAAAGGAAACCACCGGTTGTGGCTAAGCGGGTAACGTGATAAGACGCTTTGTTTAAAGCAGAGATACATGCCTTTGTATCATCGGTTGAGATAATAGCCATTATCAGTTTCATGTCTCTACCTCCTATTAAAATCTATTCTATCATTAATTGGCGAAAATGGTGTAAACAGAATGTCTGCGGTTTGTGGGGCTCTTATAAATAGTGTTATAATTGCATAGTATGATAGAGTTCAAAAATGTTTCAAAAAAATATAAAAACGGCACTCATGCCCTGGAAAACGTCTCTTTAAAGGTTGAAGACGGCGAGTTCGTTTATATCATGGGACCGACCGGTTCGGGCAAGTCAACACTGATCAAACTGCTCGACGGTGAAGAAGTTCCGACCGGGGGCAGTGTCATCGTCAATAATGTCAATGTCGGCCGTTTGAGAAAGTCCAAAGTCTATCTCTACCGCCGTAAGATCGGCGTGGTCTTTCAGGATTACCGCTTGCTTCCGGAAAAGACGGTTTTTGAAAACGTCGCCTATGCACTGGAAGTGCTGGATATGCCTAACGACAAGATCAAGAAGAGAGTCAGAGATGTCCTTAAACTGGTCGATCTGGCTGATAAATCCAACGCCAAACCGCGTGAGCTTTCCGGTGGTCAGCAGCAGCGTGTGGCTATTGCCAGAGCCATCGCCAAGCGTCCGGCTATCCTGATCGCCGATGAGCCGACCGGCAACCTCGACCCGTCCATGACGGATGAAATGATCAAACTGCTGGAAAAGATAAATATCGAAGAAAAGACCACTTTACTGGTCGTTACCCATAATGACGTAATGGTTGAATACCATCCAAAGCGTACCATCAGGATCGAATCTGGTCATATCGTGACCGATGAGCGCGGATTCAAGTCATTCTATGAGATGCGTAACGAAAAGAAAGAAGAAGTAAAGGAAGAAATAAAAGAAGAAGTTAAGGCAGAGCCTAAAGAAGAAGCTAAACCTGAAGAAGTTAAAACCGAAGAGGTTAAAGCAGAGGAAACCGTTAAACCGGTAGAAAAGGAACCTCTGATCTATACCGAACCGATCCTGGACGATACTTCAACGATCCAGATCAAACTTCCTTCATATATGAACACCGCACCTGTTTTTGAGGAAAAGATCCCGACAGAAAGCGAAGCTCAGGATATGGCGATCGATGAGATTACCCAGCAGCTCGATGCGATAAAGGAACTGCGTGAAGGAGACCGCGAATGAAATACATCCGTCGTTTTTTCAGGCACATCAGAGAAGGCTTCGTCGGAGTAAAGAGACACTTCGGTATGGCTTTTTCGGCTGCTTCAGCTGTTACGATCACCTTACTGCTGGTAGGTGTTTTCGGAGTCTTTGCGATCAATATGGCTTTCCTGACTCAGGAGATCGAACAGTCGATTTCACTGGTTGCGTTAATTGATTACGATGTGGAAGATATGGGCCGTATCACAGCCATGAAGACCCAGATCGAAAAACTTGAAGAAGTCGATCATGTCATATACAGAACCAAAGACGAAGAATTCGATTTCTATAATCAGGAATATCCGGAGATGGTCGAATTCTCCGAACTCTACAGAGAAAACAATCCGTTCCATGATGCATTCATGATCTATGTGATCGATGGAACCAATATGGAAACAGTCAAAAATAAAGTCGCTTCGATGAGCGGCATTTCTTCCGTTCAGGATGGCGGTTCCAATACCTATACTTTGATCAATATCTTACATACCACGAGAAATGCCGGAGGTATTCTTATCCTGGCATTGGTCGGATTAGCTATCTATCTGATCTACAATACGATCAAGATCACGATCGCTACCCGTAAGGATGAGATCTGGATCATGCGTAATGTCGGAGCCAAGAACAGCTATATCAGAGCACCGTTCCTGGTAGAAGGAATCATTATCGGAATCTTCGGTTCAATCTTGCCGATAGGTCTGATCATTTATGCCTACTATGAACTGTTTGAAATGACCGGTGGTGTTTTAGGTGGTGTCATTACCTTAGTTCCGATCATGCCGTTTATTGTATACATCGGTGCCGCTTTACTGGTCATCGGCATTTTTGTCGGTTTCATGGGTTCCTATATTTCGGTATGTAAGTACCTGAGGCTGACCCGTTAATGTATAGAAAAATACTCAGTATTCTGTTGATAGTCTTCATGATCTTACCGCTCTGCGGTAAGACTAGTTTTGTTTATGCGGAAGATGACGATGAATACGAGGAAAGCTATGAAGAAAAATCCGATTACGACAAGTGTATCGAAGATCGTGACAAGGATGCCTGCCGTGTCGTCTATAAACAGATCAAAGGTGAAGAAAACAAAAACCTGAAAGAGATCGAAGAGAAGATCAAGGCGAGTGAAGGCGAAATGGAAAAGGTTGCCGCACTTGTTGCCGAATATTCAAGGAAGGCACAGTCCTATCAGGACGATATCGATAATCTTAAGGTTCAGATCGATGAACTGATCGTAAGGATCGATGATCTCGAAGTTCAGATCACCGATAACGAACAGAAAGTCGCAGATCTTAATCAGCGTGTTTTGAACAGAATGGTCGAAGCGCAGAAGACGATGCATTTTAACGGCTATCTGGAATTCATACTGCAGTCAAAATCATTTACCGATATGTTGCGCAGAGTCTATGGCGTAGAAGCCATCGTCTCCAAAGACAAGAACGACAGAGAAGAACTGTTAAGTATCATCGAACAGCTGAATAAGGACAAGAAAGAGCTCGACGAAGCGAAAGCCGAACTCGATATCAGTTATGCGGAAGTCATCGCCAAGCAGGCTGAACAGATCGCCATGCAGGAATTCTATGAGTCCCAGATGGCAGCTATTCAGGAACAGATCGATGAGATGAACAACGAGAGGCAGGAGATCGAGGAATCATATGCCGAATTAAAGGATGTGGTCAACTCTTTAGGTATCAATACCGAGTTTGTGGCCTGTGTCCATAATTCATGGATCTCCGCAACCGTCTGGAACTATGACAACAACTTCCTCTCCGGAGCATGGCATTTAGGTGTTGACTACGCCGCCTCAAGAGGCACGGCTATTCACGCACCGGCCAGCGGTGTCATCATCAGAGCCAACGGTGGATGTTCGGATCCTGGTTATCTGGGTTCCTATGAAGGCGAACCGTTATCCGGTGGCGGAAACCAGGTTTATATGATGTGTGAAGTTGACGGAAGAGTCTACGGCTTCATCTTCTTCCACCTGCACGATATCTACGTCTCCTATGGTGAACTGGTCTTCCAGGACGACGTTATCGGTACAGTCGGATCATCAGGTTCTTCAACCGGTCCGCACTGTCATATTGAAATGTATTATCTCGGTAAAGGCAAATTATCCGAGTATCTGAATATGAGCTGGAATTCCACTTTCTTCTGCGGTCGAGGCTCGACAGCTTATTACTACCACCGCTGTGAAGACGGCAATTCAGCCCCATGTATCTTGAATCCGGAATACTATTTACCGTCTAACTAAATATGGAAAAAGAAGAGAATACGATCTTATTTGATCTGGAAAAGAAACCGTTAAAATCGGAAAGAGAGGAAATAAGAAGGAAAAGAAAAGGAAGAATTCTGACCTTTTTACTCTGCCTTTTCTTCTTTTTATCCGGTATCGTCTGCGGTTATCTTCTTTTACGCAAGGTCCATCCGCAATACAGTACTATCGATCAGTCAACACTGAACGAGGTCAAGAGTATTCTTGAAAGTACCTATCTGTATAAGAATGACTATGAGGATTTCGATCAGGAACTTAATGACAAGGCTTTATACGGCATAACCTATTTCAGTGATGATCCGTATACGACCTATATGTCCAAAGAGGAGATCAATGCTTTTGCGGATTCAATCAATGGCAATTATGTCGGTATCGGTGTTGAATATACCGATGAAGAAGGCCAGGCCCTGATCGTCAGAGTCTTCCATGAATCTCCGGCTGAAAAAGCCGGTATCTTGCCAGGCGATATAATCAAGGCCGTTGACGGAAACCTCGTTGATCCGGAAGATTCGGAAAAACTGAAGGAACTCGTCCTGGGAGAAGAGGGGACTGAAGTGGTACTGACTGTCGAAAGAGGCAATGAAACCTTTGATCTGACAGTTACCAGAGGTGCCATCAATTCTACTGTCTTTGCGTATACGGATGATGACATTCTGATTCTGGAATTAAACAGTTTCGGTGACAAGACAAGCGAAGAATGTGCCAAGTATCTGGATGAATATCCTGAATATAAGAAACTGATCATCGACTTAAGAAACAACAGCGGCGGTTATCAGACGTCCGTCAGAAAGATCTGCGGTCTGTTTATCGGACCGAATCAGGTCTATCTGCGTCAGATGGGAGCCAACGGCGTGGAGATGGTCGATTATACTTCTAATAGTTCGACTGTCTATGACAAGTATGAACAGGTCGTCTTACTGGTGAATGGGGAAACGGCATCGGCTGCCGAAGTCTTCGCGATCGTCATGAGAGAGAAATATCCGAATGTCACGATCGTCGGTACGACAACCTACGGCAAGGGCGTCATTCAGTCCAACAGAGTCTTGCTCAATGGCGGAGTCTTAAAATATACGAATTACTACTGGTATTCACCGAACGGTGTTTCGATCCACAACGTCGGTATCGAACCGGATGTGGAAGTCTATCAGCACGATATCTTCTACCAGTATTACTACGATATGGCCGAAGATGAGAAATATGAACTTGATTCGGTCAGTGAAGCGATCAGGATTGCACAGCTGTCTTTAGATTATCTGGGTTATGATCTGGAAAGAACCGACGGTTATTTCGATCTCTCGTTTGCCCAGGCTCTGATCAAATTCAAGAGTGAAAACGGCTTAAGTGCGATGGCAGTCTTAGATAAAGATACCTATAAATGTATCGTCAACAAGTGCCGTAGAGAATTGAATAATAACAGTGAAAAAGATCTGCAGCTGCAGAAAGCAAAGGAGCTACTGAAATGAAAATCAGCATTAACTGTCACAGCAGTATCAGGATTGAAGCAGATAAAGTCCTCTATTTCGATCCATTCAAGATCGAAGAAGAAAGTCATGATGCGGACATCATCTTTGTGACGCATGATCACTTCGATCATTTCTCCGTTGAAGACATCAAGAAGATCGAAAAGGAAGATACCGTATATGTGATTCCGGACTGTATGTATAATCTTCTGGGCGGTGAGAATGTCGTAACATTACTGCCGAATGAAAAAGCCAATGTGGAAGGTTATGAAGTCGAAACCATTCCTTCCTACAATGTCGGCAAGGATTTCCATCCGAAAGACAAGGGTTATGTCGCATATATCGTAACGATCGAAGGCAAGAGAGTATATGTAGCCGGCGATTGCGATATGAATGAAGATAACGAAAAAGTTAAATGTGATATCGCTTTGATACCGGTCGGCGGTACTTATACGATGGATTATAAGCAAGCGGCAAAACTGGCTGAAAAGCTGAATCCCGAACTGGTCATTCCGACGCATTACGGCGATGTCGTAGGCCAGGGAAATGATGGTGAAAAGTTTGCGGAACTATTAAAAGGCAAAGTCAACGTCGAGTTGAAAATATAGTTCTAAAATATTAAGATTAAATAGTAATCTTCAGGAATAATAGTTATCCGGATCAAATAGAGAACTGACGGTCGGTGCAAGTCAGCTGAAAAAGATAATGAACTCGCCTGATATGGATGATTAAGCGTAAGCCTGCGTTAAAGGTCAAGAGTTAGAAATTAAGGTGGTACCGCGCGATAAGCGCCCTTGTGTTATCACCTTTTTATTTGCGGGAGGTTAGTGATGAGCGTATTTGACTACAAGACAATTGAAAAGAAATGGCAGAAATTCTGGGAGGAAAACGAGACTTTTAAAACGGATATCAGTGATTTTTCCAAACCGAAGTTCTATGCCCTGGATATGTTTCCATATCCTTCCGGTGTAGGCTTACATGCAGGCCATCCGGAGGGCTATACCGCGACCGATGTGGTCAGCCGTTATAAGAGAATGAAAGGTTTCAACGTCCTTCACCCGATGGGCTTTGACTCTTTCGGTTTACCGGCTGAACAGTATGCGATCCAGACGGGTCATCATCCGGCCGGCTTTACAGCCAAGAATATCGATCACTTTACCGATCAGTTAAAAGGTTTAGGTTTTTCCTATGACTGGTCTAGAGTCGTATCGACCAGTGATCCTGATTACTATAAATGGACCCAATGGATCTTCAAACAGCTCTTTATCGACGGTTATGCCAGATGTGTAGAAATGCCGGTAAACTGGTGTGAAGAACTGGGCTGCGTTCTGGCAAACGACGAAGTCATCGACGGCAAGTCTGAAAGAGGCGGTTATCCGGTCGTCAGAAGAATGATGAAACAGTGGATTATCGATATTCCTGCTTATGCGGAAAGACTTCTGGATAATCTGGAAACGATCGACTGGCCGGAATCCACCAAAGAAATACAGCGTAACTGGATCGGCAAGTCCATCGGTGCGGAAGTCAAATTTGCGATCGACGGTCATGACGAATCATTTGTCGTCTTCACGACCCGTTGTGATACCTTGTTTGGCGCAACCTATTGCGTACTTTCGCCTGAACATCCATTAGTTGACAAGATCACGACGGCTGATAAGAAAGCGGAAGTCGAAGCCTATAAGAAGGAATGTGCTTCCAAATCCGAAATGGAAAGAACCGAACTGAACAAGGATAAGACCGGTGTCTTTACCGGTGCTTATGCGATCAATCCGGTCAATGATAAGAAGATCCCGATCTGGATCTCCGACTATGTCTTAATGACATATGGAACAGGCGCCATTATGGCAGTTCCGGCTCACGATGAAAGAGACTATGACTTTGCGAAGAAGTTCGGTATCGATATCATTCAGGTCCTTGAAGGCGGTGATATCTCCAAGGAAGCCTGGACGGAAGACGGTATCCATATCAATTCCGGTTTCATGGACGGCCTGAATAAGGAAGATGCGATCAATGCGATGCTGGAATGGCTCGAAGCCAAGGGCTTAGGCAAGAAGAAGATCAACTACAAGCTCAGAGAATGGATCTTTGCGCGTCAGCGTTACTGGGGTGAACCGATTCCGGTCATTCATTATGAAGACGGTACGGTCGGTATCCTGGATGATGAGGATCTGCCTCTGATCCTTCCGGAGCTTTCCGATTACGGTCCTAGCAAGACCGGTGCGCCTTTGGATAAGGCGACCGACTGGGTCAATGTCGAATACCATGGCAAGAAGGGCAAGCGTGAAACTTCCACGATGCCTGGTTCTGCCGGATCATCATGGTACTTCTTGAGATACATCGATCCGCATAACGACAAGGAATTTGCGGACTATAAGCTGCTTGAACACTGGATGCCGGTAGATCTTTATATCGGCGGTCCGGAACATGCGGTAGGTCACTTACTTTATTCCAGAATGTGGAACAATTATCTCTATGACAAAGGTCTGGTTCCATGCGCCGAACCTTTCCAGAAACTGGTTCACCAGGGCTACATCTTAGGTTCCAACGGCATCAAGATGGGTAAGCGTTATCCGGAATATGTCGTCAATCCAAGCGATATCGTTGAAAGATACGGTGCGGATACACTCAGATTATATGAAATGTTTATGGGACCGTTAGAGGCTGATAAGCCATGGTCGACTCAGGGTATTGAAGGTGCTCACAGATGGCTTGAAAGAGTTTACCGTCTGATCGTTGAATCTCCTGAGAAACTCAGTGATACCAATGACGGCAAGCTTGATTACTCCTATAACTTCACCGTCAAGAAGATCAGTGAAGATATCGAGAACCTGAGACTCAATACCGCGATCTCACAGATGATGATCTTCATCAATGACTGTTACAAGGAAGAAAAAGTCTATAAAGAATATGCGATCAACTTTGTGCAGATGCTGTCGGTATTTGCACCGCACTTAGGCTGCGAGATGTATGAGATACTGACCGGCAAGAGAGATCTGGCATACCGCAGCTGGCCGACTTATGACGAAAGCAAACTGGTCGTAGCCGAAAAGGAAATCGCCGTTCAGGTCAACGGCAAGGTCAGAGCTAAATTCATGGCAAGTGCTGATGCGAGTGATGATGAACTCTATGAGACAGCTCTCAAACAGGAGAATGTCATCAAATACACTGAAGGCCAGGAGATCAAGAAACACTTCGTCATTAAGGGAAGAGTTGTAAATATCGTTGTCTAACCCTGTAGAAATACAGGGTTTTTTAAACCCATAATGTATATAATGTAAGTATGGAATACATTTTAATAATACTGTGTCTGATTTTCATGAGTCTTTATCTTTATTATTGCGAAGTTAAAGAGAGCAAACATGCCGGACTGTATAAAACATTGGCTTCACTGTGTTTTGTGATCCTGGCGTTTATTAATTATTCAGGTAACAGAAATCTGATCAATATGCTGTTTTTGATCGGCATGTGTTTTGATGCTTTAGGTGATATCCTGCTGGGCATTCAATCCGATACCTTAGCGGATAAACTCTTCTTAGCCGGAACAGGCGGCTTCATGGTCGGACATATATTCTATCTGCTGGCATTCTTTTCCAGTTACCGTGTATCTCCTTTAGTGTTTATTGTTATAGGAGTGACACTGGGACTGATCGCCAACAGCATCATTCAGAAGAACTGCAAACTGACCAAGACGCTTAAGATCTGCAGTGTCATATATACACAGCTCATCTTCAATATTGCGATTCTTTCTTTAGGTGTTTTCCTGAATGATATGAATCTAAGAAATGCGCTGATTCTTATTTCCACGACTTTCTTCTGTACTTCGGATTGTATCCTGATCGCCTGCGATTTCTATAAGAAAGAGAAGTGGATGCATCCGGTATATTTGACCTTATATTATATAGCCCAGATAATCATGGCTTTTGCGTTAAAACTGTAGGAATCGAAAGATTCTTACTTTTTTTTATAAATACCTCTTTACATATAATACTATGTGATGTATAGTATAGTGTGTAAGGAGGTATTACCATGAACAAGAAACTTACAAACAAAAACTTCCTCTTATTATGTCAGGGTTCGATATTTTCCACTTTCGGAGCCGTTCTCTATTCGGCAGCTGTCGGCTACTGGGTATATGAGAAAACAGGCTCAACTGCTCTGATGGGTGTTCTGTCAAGCATTACCTATATCATTCAGATCTTTGCGGGTCCGATCGCCGGATCGATTTCCGACCATCTGCGCAGACGTAATGTCTTGGTTGCGACGGATCTGATCAGAGGTATTGCCTTTACCGTTCTGGGATATCTCGCTTTCAAAGAAAAGATGAGTGTTCCGATGGTTGTTATCGTGGCAGTATTATCGGGTTTATGTTCATCATTATTTACACCGGCTTCAACTTCATTAACTCCGGATATGCTCGATGAAAGTGTAATTATAAAAGGCCAGTCGATCGTCAATGGTTCAACCGCTATCATCAATCTGGTCGGCACGGCTATCAGTGGTGCCCTGATCGTAAGTCTTGGTGTTCCGCTTCTGATCATCATAAACGGTGTCTGTTATATCGTTTCGGGAATCAGTGAATGCTTCATCTATGATTATCCTTCCCACAACGAAAAGACCGATGTGAATTTCAAAGTCATCATTGAAGATCTTAAGGACAGTATGACTTTTGTGAGAAATAATACAGGGATCCTGAAACTTGGTCTGATCTGCATGTTTTCCAATTTCCTGATCTCCGGTTTCTATCATCTGCTGTTGCCTTATGTACTGGAAAACGGTATGAGTACTCAGGATTACGGATATCTCGGAGCCTTTGTTTCCGCAGGATCACTGATCGGTACATTGCTATTATCGACAGTCAATATTTACGACAAGAAGCCGATGCGGATCATTGCTTATCTTATTCCTCTGATGGTTTTTACAGGAGCACTCGGGATCTATCTGGCTTCATTTAAAACCACTGCCGCTTTATTACTGATCTCGTTTTTCTTCAACGGAATCGTCAACGGTATTCTCAATGCGGTTATGATAATAATTCTTCCGGAAAACAGAAGGGGCGTATTATCCAGTATAATAATGACAGCAGTATTAATCGGTAATGCCTTATCAGCTCTGATCTATGGTGTATTGGGAGATCTGATCCGCCTCAATATCCTTGGCAGTGCCGGATATCTGCTGGCATTACTTATCATGCCACTGTTCCTGGCAAAGGATGTGCAGGGAATAGATATAAAGAAGGAATAAAGGAGGGGAAAAATGGATATTCAACTTAAACGAGGAACTCTGGATATCTGTGTCCTGGCTTCATTACTGAATGAGGATTCCTACGGATACAAGATCATTCAGTCATTAAACGGTGTCGTTGATATTTCCGAATCGACACTCTATCCGATCTTGAGAAGACTGGAAAGCAGTGATTGTCTCACTTCCTATTCCGTCGAACATAACGGCCGACTAAGAAAGTTCTACAGTATCACCGATACGGGAAGAGAAAGAGTAAAGGAATATCTTCAGGATTTTAAAGAACTGTTACAGATCTATAACTATATTGCCAAGGAGGTAAAGAAATGATGTTGAATGAATATCTCGGGATGATCAAAGATCAGCTCGACAGAAGAAATATAAACGAAGATGAAAAAGAAGACATTCTGCAGTATATCGAAGAAATGATTACCGACAGAGCGGAAAACGGTGAAGATGAAGCTGAAGTAATTGCCTCTTTGGGCACAGCCGATAAACTGATCGATGATCTGTTTCCTGATACCAAAGCTGAATATGTTGAAGAAAAAGATATTATTCGCAGAAAGAATATCAGCTTTACGGATGTGAAAAAGATCGATATCGATTCTACCAACTATGATTTCAGTTTTGCGGTTTCCGATGATGATCGGGTTTATGTCGAATATGACAGCGATGAATATCTTTCACTTGATATCCGTTTTGAACACGGAGTACTGAAGATCGATCAGCACAATTCCATTCAGGGCATAGGTTTTCTGTTCACATCGCTTTCAAAGATGTTTTCCAAGAAAGGCAGTGATTCTGCAAGAAAATATGAAGCCATCATCAATCTGCCTAAATACCGCGATCTCAAGTTCGATATCGATAATGTTTCCGGTGATATGAAATTTACGGATATCGCTGCAGCCGATATCAAGATAAACAGTGTATCCGGCGATCTGTATTTCCAGTCCTGCGATTTCGCCAAACTGAAGATCGAATGTGTTTCCGGAGATATCGAGATGAATGATGTCACAGCTAAAGATAAATGCAAGCTTCAGACAGTCTCCGGCGATATCAGAGCCGAAGAACTTGAAAGCAAGGAGATCCGTACGGAAACAGTCTCCGGTGATGTCGAAGTACTGATCAGAGGCGAAAGATCAGACACCGATGTCAGAGTTGAAAAACCACTGAATGAAACAACATCAAGAGTAGATGGCAGCCGTTATCTGAAGATCGAAACGGTCAGCGGTGATATCAGCTGGGATTTCACAAACTAGAATAAAAGGCACATCAGTGCCTTTTACTTCAGATTCTTTTCCATGAATACATGCATCTCGGCGATAGTCTGCCAGAAGACTTCTCCCTGGCCTCGATCATGAGAACCCAGGGCCAGAACTCTTAACAGGATCGGATTATCGCTTTTATTATGTTCCTGCATCGTGGCAGCAAACGATTTGCCATGGTATGGCGGAACGTTGTTGTCACACTCGCCGGTCTGGATATAGACAGCCGGGTATTCGACGTCTTTAACGTTATGGACCGGTGAATAGCTTAAGAGGTATTCGAATTCTTCTTTACTGTTATACGGATCGCCGTATTCCGTTATATACATCGGACCGCGGTCATCCTTGGCGAAGTGGATCATATCGGTATGCGGTACCGAATCGATTACGCAACCCCATAGATCAGATCTCATCGTGACGAGCGTGCTCATCAGAAGGCCACCATTGGAACAGCCGCTGATCGCGATCTTCTCCGGAACTGTCCAGCCTTTTTCAATGACGCTTTCCGCAATACCGATGAAGTCATAGTAACAGTTCTTTTTCTTCATGCCCATGCCTTCTTCATGCCATCTGGTTCCGTATTCGCTTCCGCCTCTGAGCAGGCAATGTACATAGATGCCGCCGCTTCTGACCCAGGCAGCGATGTTGGTCTGTGAGACCATTTCGGTTGACCATGGAGGCATCGGAGCGTTATATCCGCCGTAGCCGTAAATAAGAGTCTTATGGCTCTTATCATTTTCCGCATCTTTCTGACGGACCAGATAATAAGGAATAGGGGTCTTATCATCAATAGATATGCCATACAGTAATTCGACAGTCAGATCGCTGCTGTCTTCATCCTTACCGCATAATGTTTTAAATGTTTCACCATCAAATTCGAGTAACTTCGGTGAAGATGTGAATGAATCGTAGGAAAAGACCTTTCCTTTAGCTGTTTTACCATTTAAGGAAAGCGATACGACTTTCTCCGGTAATTCGATTTCTTTGTCTTCATCAAGACTGATCAGTTTGGATGCGCCGTCTTTACTTCCCAATAAGAAGATCTTCTCATTGACGGTAAAACCGCTGTCGATATAGGCTTCTTTTTCGCTTCTGATCAGCTGAGCTTTACTGATGTCATCCTTATCGTTGATTGCAATAACATCACCATGAGGATTTTCTTCCAGGGAAACAAAATAGTGCTTTCCGTTAATCGAATCGATATACTTTAATTTCATAGCCTTATCCGGATTGAGCGGATAGATGCTTTCATCTTCTTCGTTATAGATATAGAAGAAATCTTCGGAATAGTTTACGGAGAAAGAAAAGATCAGACTTCTTCCGTCTTCAGAGATCTTGGTTTCGCCAAAGATCGCATTACCTTCATAGGCAAAAACATCACTTACTTCATTTGTATCTCTGTCCCATTTCTGGATAACCGTCTGTGATTTATTCCCATCGGTTTTTGTAGTAGGGACATAAATGACTGCTTTCTTCTTGGACCAGACTCCCGAGAAGGTCATCGGTAAGATCTTGAGAATTTCACCTTTTCTGAAATCATAGACGATGATGTCGGGACGCGGAGCGTTGTCGACCTGAGCCATGATCCCCAGAAGATCTTCATCGACAGGACATGGTGAAGCATAGAAAGGTGTTCTTTCCGGCAGATCATAACGTTTGAATAAGGTCTTTGTTTTATTCAGATTTGCATCCAGTTTGTTAATTGTGAAATTGCCGTCGTTGTCTTCGCTGGCGATGTATCCGTCATGCCAAGGACTGATATATAACGGCAGATCGGGATTCTTTTCAGCCTTGAGTTTTTCGATCATGGCGTTTACTTCTTCTTTATTGAAGTACTGATCGGTAAAGGTATTCTCTCTGGCGGTGAAATCTTTTACTTCGGGATCATCGGTATTTCTTAACCAGGTATATGGTGCGGGAAGCTGATGTCCGAAATGCTCTTCGACCAGCTCACTTTTTCTGATTTGAGGATAATTATATTTCATCTTTCTTGTATACGACCTTTCCGTTGATCATGGTTAATAAGAGATTGGCTCTGACATCTTCCGATGGCAGGGCATCAAAAATCAGGATATCGGCATCTTTCTTTTCTTCAAGAGATCCGATTCGATCATCGACCATCAGGATCTCGGCGGCATTGATGGTGATCATGCGCAATGCTCTGATCGGATCCATGCCTTTTCTGACGGCTTCACCGACTTCACAGATCAGAAGGTTTTCCGGAGTGACAGGGCCGTCGGTCATGACGGATACTCTGATACCGCGGTCATCCAGGCCTTTACAGCACTCAAAGTCGATCTTTCCGCCTTCACCAGGGAACAGACCTGCAGAGATCGGACCGAAGATGACGCCTTTGACATGTTTATCTTTGAGAACATCGTAATAATCGGAAGCTCCCTGAGCGTGGTCGATCGTGACATTGATGTCGAATTCTTTGGCGATCTCAACGACTGTCACCATATCATGCATATAGGTATGGACTTTAAGTGGGATTTTTTTCTCCAGAACCGGAATACCATGTTCCAATCCGAGATCATACAAAGGCATTTTCTTCGGATCGTTCTTGGCTTTCTTTTTCTTGTCCATATATTCTTCTACCCTACGTAAATAGTCTCTCATCAGGAAAGCAATACCCATTCTGCTCATCGGCAGACGGTTAGCTTTGGAGTAGACACCTTTAGGGTTGATACCTGTGGCAGCTTTTAGACATACAGGATGTTTTAATAATCTTTCATCGATACTTCCTTCATTGGATTTTAAAACGATACCCCAGCCACCGATGACGTTGCCGCTGCCCGGAATCAGACAGCTCGTGGTGATACCGTTTTTGACGGCGATCTTGAACTGTTTATCGGTAGGGTTGATACCATAGTAGGAATCCATTTCCGGAGTAACAGGATTTGTCATTTCGTTGAGATCTTCATCTTCCATGAAGACACCGCCGATATGGGAGTGGGCATCCACAAAACCCGGTAAGACAACTTTGCCTGCAGCGTCGATTACTTCGGCATTTTTAGCGGAGATGTTTCTGGCGATCTTTTCGATCTTGCCTTTGTCGTTAACCAAGATGTCGGCTTTGATGGCCTTATCATCTTTCATCGTATAAACGGTACCGTTTTTGATTACATACATTTGAGTTCATCTCCTTTTCTGTAGATGGATTTACCGCCCATGTAGGTGGTAATGATTTCAGCTTTATATGATTCCAGAGGATTATTGTTCCAGAGAACGATATCGGCACGTTTGCCTTCTTCGATCGAACCGGTCTGTTTGTCTACTGATAAGATCTCTGCCGGGTTATAGGTCATCATCGGCAGGACTTTCTTTTCATCTTTCAGTATTCTCATCATATTGATGCCTAACCATAAGACATCTTCTCTGATCTGCCATGAGCCGTCGACTCCGGATAAGGCGACCTTAAGACCTTTTTCGCTTAAGGCAGCAATGCCTTTGAGATCAAGTCTCATTGAGGTATCATCCATAGTCATTGAATTTGAACGGACAACTAATGGAATTTTCTTATCGATGATCCAGTCACACTTTTCATCAAGTTCATAACCGTTACATAAAACGAGTTTAATTTTATATGGTTTAAGGATTTCCAAGGCATGTAAGGCATCCTGTTTTGTGTCAACAGATAAGAAGAGCGGAAGTTTCTTCTTGAGGACCTTCTGTAAGGCTTCCATCTTTACGTCTCTTTCCTTGTCTTTTTCAGGTTTGTATTCAGCTGCTTTCTTGAGCTGGGTAGCGAACTGTTCGAAGATCCACATTTTAGTCTGCGGGGCGACGTTACGCTTGCCATAGGCCAGTTTAAGATTGTTTCTGACTGAAGCCATCATACCGACTTGTGGATTGATGCACATCTCAAAAGGATTCAAGCCGTCAACTTCAAAGACAGCCATCGTTCCGCCAAAGAGGTTATTGTCAGTAGGGGTGACACCGATAGTGGTTAGACCGAAGGCACCTAACTGCTGAGCTGAAGCAGCCCGGCCGTTGAAGGCGTATTTAACATCCAGCTGCGGAGTGATCGGATCACTTAATTCGTCGTTATCACTGCTGGAAGGTCTGATTTCGGTTGCGGAACCGTTGATGCCCCAATGGGAAAGCGTCTGGATGAAACCAGGGAATACTTCTAATCCCTTGGCATCGACTGTTTCTTCGTTTTTTAATGGTTTGAGATCTGTGGCAATTTTCTCGATCTTGCCGTCTTTGATACGTATGTCACTGTTGTAGATTTTGCCTCTGCCGTCATGAATACGTCCGTTTTTAATCAGCATTTCATTATCCTCCGTATTTTGTATTTTCAGATATATTATACATTATGAAAAAATTTTCAGAAAATAAATGAAAAAATGTTTGTAAAAGGTGTTTCAAATAAGTATAATGTTTATATCTAAAGCAGAGGAAAAACTAGTGAAAAGGTTTATATTGAAAAGATTATTTTCCGGAACGATCGTCGTCTTATTCTCGGTCCTTTTTAATTTTGTGATAATCAGAATGGCGCCGGGCGATCCTACAAGACTCTTGGCAGGTAAAGATAATCCGAGTCCGGAAATGATTGCAGCACTGCGTGAAAAATACGGTCTGAACAAACCGGTATTGGAGCAGTTCTGGATCTATTTGAAACAGCTGGCCCACGGTGATTTCGGTTACTCTTATGTATCGACAGCCAAGGTCTGGGATCTGATCGAGACAAGACTCGGTCCGACTTTCCTGATCGCCTTGACCGGTGCGGTTATTGCCCTGGTTCTGGGAACACTGCTGGGTGTTTTTGCCGCTCGTAAAAAAGGAAGCAAGTTTGATATCTTCCTTTGCGGTATTTCTTATTTCTTTGATTCAACTCCAAGCTTCTGGCTTGGCTTAATGATGATCTTACTGTTTGCGTCGATCCTTAAATGGTTCCCGACTTACGGTATGTATTCACTAAGAGGCAACTATACAGGTATTGCCAAAGTTCTGGATCTCTTGAGACATATGTTCTTACCGGTTACCACACTGGTTCTTATTGATATTCCGTATTTCTTCAGAATCGCCCGTTCAAGCGTCTTACAGACGATGAGTGAAGATTTCATCATGACTTTAAGAGCTACGGGCATGCCGGAGAAGAAGATCTTCAATAAATACGTCATGCGTAATGCGATCATTCCGACCGTTACGGTTTTCGGCATTACCCTGGCTTATATGATTACCGGTGTATCTATGATCGAGATCGTCTTTGCCTGGCCGGGCATGGGCAGACTGATGCTGGATTCGATTACCAGACGTGACTATCCGACTTTATCGGCTATCTATCTGATGCTTTCGATTTCGGTTGCGGTAATGACGGTTGTAGTCGATATTGTTTATGCGTGGATTGATCCGCGTATCAGAATAGAGTAGAGGTGAACTATGGCAAAGAATAAAAAGAACACCTTTACGAAAATTTTAAAAACCATCAATGGCAATATCCAGCTTAAGCTCGGACTGATTTTCCTGGCTATTCTGCTGTTTATTGCGTTCTTCGGACCGGTATTCGCTCCATACAATCCGTACCGTCTGAATGACGATCTGCTTATGGCGCCATGTGCCAAGTATCCTCTGGGTACTGATAATCTTGGCCATGATATCCTTTCTCAGATCCTCTATGGAGCTTCAACATCATTAAAAATCGGTTTCATTGCAGCCATGATTTCCGCTATCATCGGTGTTACCCTGGGCGGTATTGCCGGATTCTACGGCGGCTGGATCGATCAACTGTTAAATGAAGTAATGAATATCTTCCTGATGCTTCCGGATTTCTTCCTGATCCTGATGATCATTGCGACTTTCGGTTCTTCGATGATGAATGTCATGATCGTCATCGGTATGACTTCCTGGGTCGGCAATGCCCGACTTATGAGAGCGCAGGCCAAGGCCATAAAGGAAAGGACTTTTATTCAGAGCTCCTTCTCAATGGGTGAATCCAAAGCTTCGATTCTGGTCCATCACGTATTGCCTAACGGTATCTTCCCGATTATCGCCAATACGACCATGAATATTTCCGGTGCTATTCTGACCGAAGCCGGTCTGTCATTCCTGGGTCTTGGTGACCCGAATGTCATCAGCTGGGGCCAGATCATCACCGCCGGTAAAGCTTATCTGCCTAAGTGCTGGTGGATCTGTACCTTCCCGGGTCTGATGACGATTTTCACCGTGCTGACATTCTTCTTGCTGGGTGAAGGAATCAACCGTGTCCTTTCACCGAAGATGGATGCGAACAAGTAGGAGGTATGATATGAGTTTACTGGAAATCAAAAACGTTAGTATCAATTATCATACCAATGATAAAACAGTCTATGCCGTACAGGACGTCTCATTAACGGTTGAAGAAGAAGACTCTGTCGGTATCGTCGGTGAATCCGGTTCCGGAAAATCAACACTGGCGATGGGTATTCTTAGATTATTGCCGGAGAATATCATTGAAACTTCGGGTGAAGCCTTACTCAACGGTGAAGATATCTTCACGATGAGTACGGAAGAATTACAGAAAGTCAGATGGACGCAGATGTCCGTTGTCTTCCAGAAGGCTATGAACGCCTTATCTCCGGTTCATCGAATCGGTAAACAGATGGAAGATATCTATCGTGTTCATTATCCTGATGAGCCGAAAGAAAATATAACCAAGAGAATCTATGATCTTCTGAAACTCGTTAACCTTTCAGACAGAGTCTATATGTCATATCCGCATGAATTATCCGGCGGTATGATGCAGAGAGTTGCGATTGCCTTGGCTCTGATCTTTGAACCAAAACTGCTGATCATGGATGAAGCGACGACCGCTCTGGATGTCGTTACGCAGACCCAGATCTTAAATGAGATCATGCAGTTAGAAAAGAACATGAAGATCGCCCGTATCATGATCACCCATGATATGTCCGTTGTCGCCTCGACCTGCAAGAAGGTCGTGGTCATGTATGCCGGAAGAGTCATGGAAGAAGGTAAGGTCGAGAATGTTCTGGTCACTCCTCAGCATCCTTACACCAAAGGCTTGCTTAATTCCTTCCCGTCCTTTACCGGTGAGAAGACCAATCTGAAAGGCATTGAAGGAAACCTTCCTGACATGTCCATCTATCCTACCGGCTGTGTCTTTGCGGACAGATGCCCGTTTGCGAAGGAAAGATGTCATAAGGAAATACCTCAGCTGAAGGATTACGGAGACAACTGGAAAGTTGCCTGCTTCCTGAAGGAAGAAGGAGGTAATATCAATGAGTGAATTCATCAAAGTCGATAATCTGGTTAAGTATTATATCCAGAAGAAAGTCGTCAAGAAAGACGGCAAGACTTTAAATAAACAGACGATCAAGGCCGTAGACGGCGTAAGCTTCTCTTTAGACAAAGGAGAGATCGTCGGTGTCATCGGTGAATCAGGATGTGGCAAATCAACACTTGGCCGCTTACTGATGAGACTGGAAGATCCTACTTCCGGTGATGTCTATATCGATGGAGAATCAACTTCCGCCATGCTCAAGAGAGATCCGCTGGCCTTCCGTAAGAAATGTCAGATCGTCTTCCAGAACCCGTTTGATACATTCGATCCGCGTTATACGATCAGAAAGATCCTGATGAGTGCTACTAAATTGCACAAGATCGGTGAAACGGAAGAAGAACAGCTTAAGATCTGCAAGGATATTCTGGAAGAAGCCGGACTTATCCCGGCTGAAGATTATCTGGACCGTTATCCGTTTGAGTTATCAGGCGGACAGTTACAGCGTATTTCGATTCTGAGGAGTATGCTGCTGAATCCGGAATTCCTGGTCGCTGATGAACCTGTTTCGATGCTGGATGTATCGGTACGTGCCGATATCATCAATATGCTGACAAAACTGGCCAGACAGCACGGTTCTTCGATGGTCTTTATCTCTCACGATATCGCAACTACAAGATACATTTCCGACAGAACGATCGTCATGTATCTGGGCAGGATTGTTGAAATCGGTAATACCGATGACATCCTGCATGATCCTAAACATCCTTATACCCAGGCTCTGATCTCCAATTCACCGGATATTGATCCGCGTGTCAAGAAAGAGGCAATCATCCTGGAAGGCGAACCGCCAACTCCGATCGATACCGGTCCGGGCTGCTACTTCGCACCGCGTTGCCGTTTCGCAACCGAGAGATGTTTCAAGGAATATCCGAAGGCTGTTAAGACAGCTGACGGCAGGGAAGTGTCATGCTTCCGCTATGAAGAAGGTCTAAACACTGTTTCTGACAGTGATGAAAATAGACAGGAGGAGAAATAATGAAAAAATTATTAGTAGTATTGCTGATGGTTTTATTCGTCCTGACCGGCTGTGCCGGTGGTAACGGAAAGACTGAAGAAGTCGTTTACGTTATCGGACAGGATGCAGAACCTGCAACACTCAACCCGGATGCTATTTCGGATGACAACAACTATGCAATCGTGCAGAACCTGTTCCCACGTCTGTATAAGTTAAACAATGCTTTCAATGCCATCCCTGATTTAGCTACCAGCTATGATGTATCTGATGATGCATTAACTTACACATTCCATCTTCGTGACAATGCGAAATGGTCAGATGGCGAAAAAGTAACTTCTGCCGATGTTCTCTACACTTTCAATGAGATCGTTGACAAGAGCTATGCTTTCGAATCTGTATTCGCTTCTGTTACTTCCATGGAAGCACCTGATGATTACACAGTCGTTCTTAAACTGAGCGAACCTGATGGATCATTCCTTGCTAACCTTTCATGGTATGGTACATTCATCCTTCCGGAACATGTCCTCAAAGGCACTGACTGGATGACCAATGATGAATTCTCTAACAACCCTGTTACCTGCGGTCCGTTCAAATTTGATCAGTGGAACAAAGGTACAGATGTACAGATCGTAAGAGATGACAATTACTGGGGCGATGCTCCAAAACTCGACAGAGTTATCTACACAGTCGTTTCTGACGGAAACACCATGTATCAGGCTTGGCTGAATGGCGAAATCGATGAAATCAGCGCTTACTACATTCCGACAACTGATCTGGAAGGTATCATGGCTGATACAGAACACTACTACACTGTTAATCAGGTATGGCCATCTCCTTGGTACATCACCTTCAACCTTGAAGATGAACACTTCGGAAATCCACTCGTTCGTAAAGCTGTTATGTACGGTGTCGATAGAGAAGACGTTTCAGTCAAGGCTACCGGCGGTTACAAGCCTGCCAACAACCACTTCATTCCGGACAACTTTGTTGATGCTGTAAACGATGAAGCTAAAGAAGCTGATTACGATCTGGCTAAAGCTCAGGCATTACTGGAAGAAGCTGGCTACACTAAGGATGCCAACGGTTACTACTTCGAGTGCACATTTGCTGTCATGGATGGTTTCGATGATTTCTGCAAGGTTATCGCCGACAACATGGAAAAGATGGGCATCAAGGTTAACCTCACTGTTCTCGACTACAACATTTGGGTTGAACAGTGCTTGGACAACTATGATTTCGAAATCACTGCCTTAGGCGGATTCCAGGGACCGGATGTACTTGGTACGACCCGTCGTTGGACTACTGATGGTGCTGTCAACGTTGCTCGTTACTCAAGAGCGGAAGTTGATGAATTAGCTAAGAAGGCTACTCAGGCTGCTACCGATGAAGAGAGAAATGAATGCATCAAACAGGTTCAGACTTATCTGGCTGAAGATGTTCCATTCGTTCTCTGTGTCAACTATGTTGACTATGCTCCGTTCAAGAGCTACATCAAGGGCAACAACTATTTAAGCGTTGCTGATGGCGGTTCGATGGAAAAATCCGGCTTCAGTGAGTTAACATACTACTGGCTCGATAAATAATAATCCATTAATTAAGGCAGAGGCGATAATGCCTCTGCCTTTTCTTAAGAAAGGACTGACTTATGAATTTTGAACATCTGCTGAACAATATCCCTGATTATAAAGTTTTTCTTACTGTTGATGAAATGAACGAGAGTTCCCGTAAACTCGCAGCAGAGTATCCGGACATCGTGACGATGTGGGAAGCCGGCAAATCAACAAAAGGCGAACCGATCTACTGTCTGAAGATCGGTGAGGGATCCAAGAACGCCTTTATGTTTGGTTCTCCGCACCCGAATGAGCCGATGGGCTGCATGATGCTGGAATACTTTACCAGATATCTCTGTGAGAATGATGATTTCCGCAAGGAATTCGATTACACCTGGTATATCATCAAGAGTATTGATGTCGATGGCACCAAACTGAATGAAGGATGGTTTAAAGGACCGTTCACGCTGGCCAACTACGCCCGTAACTTCTACCGTCCGATCGGTTCCGAACAGGCCGAATGGACATTCCCGTTTGAATACAAGAAATACAAGTGGGATACACCGATTCCGGAAACGCAGACATTAATGAAGATCATTGATGAGACCAAACCGGCCTTCATGTATTCATTACATAATGCGGGATTCGGTGGAGCATACTGGTATCTGACCAGACAGGCGCCGGAGATCTATGAAAAACTTTACGCAGCAGCTAAAAGGCAGAATGTTCCTTTACATTTAGGAGAACCGGAAGCTCCGTTTATTCCGCAGTTCTCCAAAGCGATATACAAAATGATCGCCATGGCCGAAGAATATGATTTCGCTGAGCAGTATGGTGAAGGCGATCCGGTCGATTCGATGTTTGCGGGAGATAGTTCCGATTCCTATGCCAGCAAGTACAATACATTCTGTCTGGTAGCGGAACTTCCGTACTTCTATTCACCGAAGATCGAAGATACCAGTGAGCTCTCTTATACGAGACTCGAAGCCGTGGAGAAGGGCTTAAAAGCCAATCTCGAGATCGAAGACCGTATGGCTTACTTCTTTGATCAGTATCGTGATCTCTGCGGTCCTGACAACAATTTCGTCAAGATCGTCGGTCGAAGCCTTGATGATCGCAAGAAGGATTACAATACCCAGTTAAACTTTGCGCGCCAGAACGAAGAAAACAAGAAACCGTGCAAAGTTTCCGAAGAGTTCGATAATCTGATCGTAACGCAGTTCTATAAGATGCTTTCATGGGGTTCTCTGATCAGAGGCGCCAAATACGAAAGAGACAAGCGTAAAGGCACAAAAGAAGAAGAACTGCTCAATACGCTGATTCCGCAGATGGAGAAAGAATTTGATGATCTGGCTGCCAGAGTTGAAGAACTGACACAATATTCGGTTGTTGATATCAGAAGACTCGTTGGTGTGCAACTCGAAAGCGGCATGATAGTAGCTGATTATATCAAGAATCAAGGAGAATAAAAAAATATGAAAAAAGGATTATTGTTACTTCCGTTAGGAGCTTATCTGCTTTACAAAATGAACATCAAAGGTTCGACACCGAAGATCGAAGGTGAGAATGCGATTTCCGAACTGAAGATGGTTCCGATCAACGATACACAGCTGGCTGTTCAGATCAGAGGTACTGATAAGAACAATCCGGTTCTCTTATGTGTAACCGGTGGACCTTGCGGCACGGAAATTCCTTTCATGAAGAAATATGAAAAGGAACTGGAGAAGCACTTTACAGTCGTCCACTATGACCAGCGTGCAGCCGGTAAATCCTACAGTTTCAAAGAAGACTACAAGGATCTCAATTATCATCAGCATATTGCCGATCTGATCGCACTGACCGAATATCTGAGTGAATACTTCGGCCAGGACAAGATCTATCTCATGGGCCATTCCTATGGCACATATCTGGGTTCTCTGGCTGCCAACGAAAAGCCTGAGTACTACAAGGCCTACATTGGTGTCGGCCAGATGTCGAAACTCACTGATGCCGAATACTATTCACTGCTTGATACGATCAAAGCTGCAGAAGAGAAAAATAATAAGCGCGACGTGAAATATCTTGAATCCATCAAGGAAAAAATCCAGAAGGGGGAAATGGTTGTACCGCGTAAATATCTGCGTAAATACAATTTCGCCGAACACAAGAAGACTCCGGTCGCTTCCGAAATGTTCAAAGCACTGTTCTTCGGTCCGGAATACAGCCTGCAGGATACCTTCAAATATTTCTATTCCGCTATAAAGAACGCAATGCCTCTGGCTATGCAGTCAGTTAAGGATCCACTTCCTGAACTGGTTACGGAAGCCAAGGTTCCTACTTATTTCCTTTTAGGCAAATATGACGGTCTGACTAATACCAAGGCTGCCAAAGAATACTTTGACAGTCTGGGTGGCGATGCGCCGAAGAAGTTCATCGTCTTTGAAGAATCAGCACATTCACCGCAGGTCGAAGAAAATGACAAATACGTTGACTTCATGTGCAATGAACTGCTTGAAGAAACAGCATAATAGAATTTCAGGTTTTACTTATGAATGAATTACTGACTTGGATTGATAATAATATCATGTGGGGTCCGGCAATGATCATCTTCCTGCTGGGAACCCATATATATCTGACTTTTAAAACCGGCTTTGTCCAGAAGAGCGTTTTTAAGGGCATCAAAGAATCACTTAGAGGCGATGGATCACAAAAAGGTGATCTTTCGATCTTCGGCTCGCTGATGACAGCCTTAAGCTCAACCATCGGCACCGGCAACATCATCGGTGTCGGCACGGCTGTAGCAGTCGGCGGACCTGGTGCGGTCTTATGGACCTGGATCGGCGGTATTTTCGGTATCGCCACAAAGTATGCAGAATCCTTTATTGCGGTCAAATACCGTCGTAAAGAAGAAGATGGAACATATTTAGGCGGTGCTATGACAGCTTTCGAACACCTCAATAAGCCAATAATGGGTAAGATCTTTGCCTGGTGCTGTGCTTTGGGTGCCTTCGGTATCGGCTGTTCCTCACAGTCTAAAGCGATCGTCGATGTCATGGCCAACAATTTCAACATCAACAATATCGTCATGGCTTTATTCATCTGCGTACTGACGGCTTTAGTCGTATTCGGCGGTGTCAAGGCTATTGCGAGTGTCTGTGAAAAACTGGTTCCGTTCATGTCGATCGTTTATGTCGTCGGCTGTCTGATTATTCTGGTTATCAATGCGCGTTATCTGCTGGCAGCTATCGTTCTTATCGTCAAGAGTGCATTTACCACAAGAGCCGCATTAGGTGGCTTTATCGGCACAACAGTCATTCAGGCCGCAAGAGCGGGTATTGCCAGAGGCTTATTCTCCAATGAAGCAGGTATGGGTTCTGCTCCGCAGGCAACAGCTGCTTCCGTAGCCAAGAATGCGGTTAAACCGGCCTTAGTCGGTTCGACCGGTGTTTTCTGGGACACGGTTGTCGTATGTCTGATGACAGGACTGGTTCTGGTATCGAGCATTATCGGCAATGATGCGATTTCCTGTATTCTGGCTGATGGTTCAACGATCAGCGGATCAGGATTGGTATCAGCATGTTTCAATCAGATCCCTTATTTAGGCAAACCGTTACTTACTTTCGGTATCCTGACATTCGCTTATTCGACAATTCTGGGATGGAGCTATTACGGTGAAAACTGTATCGAATATCTCTTCGGTAAGAAGGCTATAAGGATCTATCAGGTATTGTGGATCGTCGTTATCTTTATCGGAGCGATCGTTTCCGAAGGTGCCGTCTGGACCTTGGCTGATATCCTTAATGCGGCTATGTGTATTCCTAACGTCATCGCCGTACTGATGTTAAGAAATGTCATCAGTAAGGAAACACAATACTATCTGGGTGAGGGAAAACTTGAGGAAGTCGATCCTGAACTTCAATAAGAAAAAAATAAATATTCACACTTTTTTCATAATTTATAAGTAAAATGAAATTATGGAAAAGAAAAACGTACTGTTCCTTCTGACTCCCAAAGCCAATGTCGCCTGTCTCAATGAGACGATGAATATCAGGCAGGCTCTGGAAAAGATGAAGGCGCATGGTTATACAGCCGTTCCTTTGATCAGTATGGACGGTAAATATCTGGGCACGATCTCAGAAGGCGACCTCTTGTGGTATGTGATCAATTCCGATCAGATCACAATGGAAGGACTGGAAGATGTCAATATCACACAGGTTTTAAGAAAAGATGATATGCCGGCCGTAAAGGTCGATGCGGATATCAAAGAACTGGTTGAAAAGATAACCAATCACAACTTTGTCCCGGTCGTCGATGATCGAAATGTCCTGATGGGAATCGTTACCCGAAAAAAGGTAATGCAGGAACTGATCTGAAGCTAAAAAACAGCAGAAAATAAGGCAACTTTTTATTGAATTATGCAGGGAAATAGCATAGAATAATAAGTGCCTTATTTTTTTACATTTAAGCCCCGGAAACTTAAAAGGAGAAAAAATATGCGTCAGACAACTATGCTGAAACCAGCAGAAGTTAAGAAAGACTGGTATGTAGTTGATGCGAATGGCAAAACTTTAGGTAGACTGGCAACTCAGTGTGCTGCTATCTTAAGAGGAAAGCACAAGCCAACTTTCACACCAAATGTCGATTGCGGTGATTATGTAATTATTACTAACGCTGCAAAGGTTGTCTATTCAGGCGACCAGGAATTTAAGAAGACTTACTATCACCATTCCATGTACCCGGGAGGGTTGAAAGCAAGATCTATCGGTAAGATGAAGAGAGAGTATCCTGTAGAATTAGTGGAAAAGGCAGTTCAAGGTATGCTTCCACACAACAAACTGGGTGATCGTATGAGAACTCATTTGTATGTCTACGAAGGTGCTGAACATCCTCATACTGCTCAGAAACCAATTGAGCTCAAATAAGGAGAAAATCAATGCCTAAAAAGAAAACAAACGTAAATTACCTTGGAACAGGAAGACGTAAATCTTCAGTAGCTCGTGTCTATATGACACCTGGTACTGGCAAGATTATGGTCGGTGAAAAAACTCTTGAAGAATACTTACCGCAGGAAATCTTAAGAATGGTAGTAAAATCTCCACTGGTAGAGACCGGTACAGATGGTCAGTATGACATCTATATCAACGTCTACGGTGGCGGTATGACAGGTCAGGCCGGTGCCATGAGACATGGTATCGCGAGAGCTTTACTGGAAGTCGGTGAAGATTTCAGACCTGTACTTAAGAAAGCAGGCTTCTTAACTCGTGATTCTCGTGCTAAAGAACGTAAGAAGTACGGCTTAAGAGGAGCTCGTAGAAGACCTCAGTACTCAAAGCGTTAATCTCAGAATTGCGTTTATGCACTCCTATCTGGAGTGCTTTTCTTTTGTCTTAACGGTAGCGGTAATTGGCCGGATAAAGATTCTTGAGGATACCTTTAGAGACTTTACCGAAACCCAAAGGATAGGAATCAACACAGACCAGTACCATTCCCTCAACATGTCTGTCTCTGACATCCAGAGTTTCGCATTTGAGGTATTTAAGAATTCTCTCATCGTCGATAGTGAAGTTGAGAGTATTTTTATATTCATTATATTTTAAGGCCGCAGCAAGAGCCTGAGAAGGCTCAAATCGATCGTGATTAAAAGTACCCAGTAATAATCCGGAGCGCATGATCCTCAAGCCTTTTATATCGAATGGAAGATCCGGTTCAAAATAGAGTTTTTCTTTCCTCTGTACAAAAGAACCGTTATTGAAATTCATATCGATATTCCTGAAGAATTCTATCTGAGGCTTAGCGATATTTGTAATCGTTGTACTGCTGTTTTGTTTATCTTCGCCTTTTTGTAAAAGCGCGACAAAATGCCCTTCACCTTTAATGCGATGCGGATAGAGTCTGACACAGTTTTTTGTTTTATCTGTTATACCGGAAACAAATCCTTCGTATTTCTTGATCGGCAAGGTCTTTAATTCCGGACACTTATCCAATGCATATTCGATGATTTCTTCATCTTCTTCAGGTGAGAAAGTACAGGTGGAATAGACCAGTTTTCCTCCGGATTTGAGCATTTCCACACCTTTTAAGATCAGCTGTTTCTGTATCGGTGAATAATAATCACTGTTTCTTTCTTCCCAGGAACTTATGAGTTCGCTTTCTTTGCGAAACATTCCTTCTCCCGAACAAGGCGCATCGATCAGGATCTTATCGAAACATTCTTTAAAGCGCTCGATCTTTGTGATATCTTCCGCCATGACATAGGCATTTCTTATACCCTGGCTTTCTAATGTTTTTAATAAGACCTGAGCTCTACTGGCGGATATGTCATTGGCAATAAGAACGCCGGTATTGTTTAGCTTGTTGGCGAGCTTGGAAGACTTTCCTCCCGGAGCGGCGCAGCAGTCTAAGACCAGGTCGTTTTCTTCAACAGGTAAGACTTCCGCCGGAAGCATCGCACTTGGTTCCTGAAGATAATAGAGTCCCGCAAAATAGTAAGGATGTTTAGCCGGACGATCTTCCTCATCATAATAGAAACCATCATCAGTCCAGGGAATCCTTTCCAGATGAAAAGGATTGATCTTCAGAAAGTCTCTGACGGAGATCTTGGAAGTATTGATTCTTAGACCGTAGACGCGTTTGTTTTCAAAACTGGCGAGGTAATCGTCGTATTCGTCTTGCAGTAATTCTTTCATTTCTGAAAGATGTTTTTGCGGTAATTCAGGCATAATTTAAGTTTATCAGAAAAAAAGTTTAAGAAAATTGCGAAAAAAAGTAGGTATAAGACGATTTTTTGCGAATAATGATACGGATAGATATGGAATGTCTCAGATGTGGTAATAAAGATCTTGCGTATTTCTATAAAGGTGCTAAAGGATATTACTGCCGTAAGTGCATCAAATTTTCCCGTGTTCTGCTGGAGGAAGAACCGGAAAGTTTTAATTATGAAGTGGGAACAGGAGTAGACGAATATCGTTTTGACTATGAACTAACACCCGAGCAGAAAGAAACATCGCATAACTGTCTGAAGACTCTGACACATAGTGATGTGCTCCTATACTGTGTCTGCGGAGCCGGAAAGACAGAAATATCGGTGGAGAGTATTTCTTATTATCTGAGCAAGGGGCTCAAGGTCGCCTATGCCATTGCGCGTAAGGAAGTTGTGATCGAACTGGGCAAACGATTTAAACAGATCTTCGCTAAAGCAAAAGTAATTTCTGTTTATGGCGGACACCATGAAGAACTAAGCGGTGATCTGATCGTCTGCACCTGTCATCAGCTTTATAGGTATTACAGAACTTTTGATTTGTTGATTCTGGATGAGGTTGATGCCTTTCCTTTGAAAGGAAATCAGACATTAATGAATATTGCGATCAATTCCTGTAAAGGAAGGATCATTTTCTCGACGGCGACAGTTGATGATGAATTAAAGAAGATCCTTATACAGCGTAACGTCAGAACAGTTGAACTCTATACCAGACCTTCACGTCATCCTTTGAGCATTCCCAGACTTATCTATCTCAACAGATATCTGGCTCTGATCTATTTATACAGGGTAATGTCACTGATGGCCAACCAGTGTATTATCTTTGTGTCGAATAAGAAAGAATGCCGGAATCTGTATCGTCTATTTTCAAACTTTTTCAGCTGTACCTATGTCTATGCGGATCTCAAAGAAAGAAATGAGAATATAAATGCTTTTAAGGAAAACAGGAAACGTTTCATCTTTTCGACGACGGTTCTGGAAAGAGGGATCACGATTCGAAATATCAGTGTGATCATTCTCAATTTCTCAAGAACCTTCGATGAAAGCAATTTTGTTCAGATGTTAGGAAGAGTGGGCAGAGGAATCGGAAACGATGAAGGAGAAACTTATCTTATTTCCGATCATTATTCAAAACAGATCAGCAGGACTATGGATTATCTTAAGAAAGCGAACAGTTATCTATGAGATGTTTATATTGTGATAGAAATATCGATAAGCAGACAATAAAATCTGTATTTCTCAAAGAAGATGAATTATGTCCGGAATGTCGAAGACAGTTAAGAGTAAACAGAAAGATTCTGGATTTTGATGGAATGAAAGTCGAAACATTTTTTGAATACGATGGGATCTTCAGAAGTTTACTGCTACAGTTCAAGGAATGTCATGATGAAGCACTGAAGAATGTCTTTCTTTATGATCTGAGCGAATACATAAATATCAGATATTTCGGATATAAGATCCTTTTTGTGCCAAGTTCCAAAGCAAAACTTGAACAGCGGGGTTTCAATCATCTGGAGGAGATTTTTAGTGAAGTAAGGCTTAAAAAAGCTGATGGTTTGCGCATGATAGAAGATGGCAGCCAGGAGGGAAAAAACCTGGAAGAAAGGCGAAAGATGAGCACTAATTACGTGTATACCGGTGCACCGCATAAGAAAATACTGGTCGTAGATGACGTTGTGACGACCGGTTCCTCTTTAAAAGGAGTGTATAATTGTGTCAAAACAAGTGCCGGAAAAGTCAAAGTGTTATCTTTAGCTTACAAATGTTTTACTTTACATTATTAAAACAAAGTGTGTTAGAATATTTAAAGAAGGAGAATAAGGAAATGCTAGGCAAGGTAAAAAGATTCAACAAGGTTAAAGGATTTGGCTTCATTACAGCAGATGATGGTCGTGATGTCTTTTTCCATTATTCTCAACTAGTCATGGATGGTTATAAGACCATAAATGAAGGGGCACCAGTTGAATTTGATTTAGTTGAAGGTGATCGAGGTCTTCAGGCTCATAACATAAAAGAGATAAAAGAATAATCGAGAAACACAAAAGAAGTTGGCCGAAAGTCAGCTTTTTTTGTTGTGTTATAATATTAGGGAATTGGAGAAATAAATGGGATTTTTAGATAAATTATTCAACAGTGATAAGAAGATTCTGGAAGATGTTGAAAAGGCCGTCATACCTGTCGATGCCTTGAAAGATGAGATGGCAGCACTCAGCGATGATGAACTTAAACATAAGACCGTAGAATTCAAGGAAAGACTCGCAAATGGCGAAACATTGGATGATATTCAGGTCGAAGCTTTTGCGGTAGCCAGAGAAGCGGCAAAAAGAGTAATCGGGGAATTTCCTTTCTTCTGCCAGCTTGAAGGTGCGTATGTCTTGCATAGAGGCGATATCGCCGAAATGAAGACCGGTGAAGGCAAGACCCTGACTTCCGTCATGGCGGTTTATTTAAATGCTTTGGAAGGCAAAGGTGTACATGTCGTAACCGTCAACGAATATCTGGCTGAAAGAGACAGCAACTGGATGGGTGATATCCACCGTTTCCTGGGTCTTACAGTAGGATTGAACTTAAGAGCTTTAACGCCGGCTCAGAAAAGAGCGGCATATGAATGTGATATAACCTATACGACCAACTCGGAAGTAGGTTTTGACTATCTGCGTGACAACATGGTCACCAGAGTCGAAGACCGTGTTTTGCGTGAACTTAACTTCGCTTTAGTCGATGAGGTCGACTCTATTTTGATCGATGAATCAAGAACACCTTTGATCATTTCGGGTGGTGAAAAGAAGACCGCTAATCTTTATATCAATGCGGATCGCTTCGTTAAGCGTTTAAAAGCCGATGAGGACTACGTAATCGATGTCAAGGACAAGAATGTTCAGTTGACTGAAGAAGGCGTCCATAAAGGTGAAAAAGCCTTTGGCGTGGAGAACCTCTATGATCTCGATAATACGACACTGGTCCACTATATTGCACAGGCTTTAAAGGCCAACTATATCATGACCAGAGATGTCGAATATGTGGTCGAAGACAAGGAAGTCATCATTGTCGACCAGAATACCGGTCGTAAGATGCCGGGTCGTGAATATTCCGATGGTCTGCATCAGGCGATTCAGGCCAAGGAAGGTGTACCAATCAAACAGGAAACGACCACCTGGGCTACTATTACCTATCAGAACTTCTTCAGACTTTACAATAAGCTCGCCGGTATGACCGGTACGGCTAAGACCGAAGAAGAAGAGTTCTTATCTATTTATAATATGCGTGTCGTTGAGATTCCGACGAATAAACCGGTCGAGCGTATCGATTATCCGGATCTGGTTTTCGGAACCAAGCGAGCCAAATACAACGCTTTACTTGAAGAAGTAAAGGAATTATATGCGAAGGGTCAGCCGGTGCTGGTCGGTACGATTTCCGTTGAAACTTCGGAACTGATTTCCCGTATGTTCAAACAGGCCAGGATCAGACATGAGGTATTGAATGCCAAGAACCACGCCCGTGAAGCTGAGATCATCGCCAAAGCCGGCAGAGAAGGTTCAGTAACGATCGCCACCAACATGGCAGGCCGTGGTACCGATATCAAACTTACCGACAAATCCAGAGAACTGGGCGGTCTGGCTGTATTAGGATCAGAAAGACACGAATCAAGACGTATCGATAACCAGCTGCGTGGCCGTTCCGGTCGTCAGGGTGATCCGGGCTTCTCCCGTTTCTATGTTTCACTTGAAGATGAACTGATGGTCAGATTCGGTTCCGATCGTATCTCGGGCTTATTTGAACAGATGGGTGATATTCCGATCGAAAACAAGACCGTAAGCAAAGCCATCTCAAGTGCACAGAAAAGAGTTGAAGGCTTAAACTTCGATATCCGTAAATCCTTACTGGATTATGATGATGTCATGCGTCAGCAGCGTGAAACGATGTATGCACAGCGTAACTATATCTTAGAGAATGAAGATATCCATTCCGTTATCGAGAATATGTTCAAGCGAGTAATGGAGAATATCGTGGAATCCAATACTACTGTTGACGGCAAGAAAGAGATCATTGATTATGAATCCATTGCCAAGCGTCTGAATAATATGGGTGTCACGACTTTCAATCAGGCTGATATCGAAAACCTGAGCAAGGAAGAAACGATCGACAAGTGTTTCGATGCTTCCTTCTCGGCTTATGAGAACAAGATCAAGCCGGTCAGAAAACAGATCCTGCCGGTCGAAAGAACGATGTGCTTAAGACTGATGGATCGAGCATGGCAGAACCATATCGACGTCATGTCCAAGTTAAGAGAAGGTATTCATTTGCGTTCCTACGCCCAGAACAATCCTCTTCAGGCTTATGTCGAAGAAGGTTATGAACTGTTTGAAAACATGATGAATACGATTTCCAATGATGTCGTAACTTTCTGCAATAATCTCAAAGTAGTAATAAAGGAAAGATAAAAATGGAATTATATGAAATGAAACAGAGCCTAAACACTTCCTTAAAGAAGCTAAAAGATTTAGGCGACTCTCTTTGACCTGGCCAATATTGATGCCAAGATAAACGAACTGGAAGAACAGCAGAGTTCAGAAAATTTCTGGTCTGACCAGAAGAAAGCGCAGAATGTCATCAAGGAATACAATACCCTGAAGGAACTGCGGAATAAATACTATCAGAATGAAAAAGATCTCACATCCTTACTGAGTGAACTTGAAGAACTCAATAAGAACTATGATGCGGAACTTTTTGAATTACTCAATGATGAATACAATGATGTGAATAAGAACTTTGAAGATTTTGAGATCAAGGTTCTGCTTTCCAATGACTATGACCATTCCAATGCCTTGCTGGAGATCCATCCGGGAGCCGGCGGTACGGAATCACAGGACTGGGCGGAGATGCTTTTCAGGATGTATCAGCGTTATGCCCAGAACAACGGTTTCGGGTTTGAAGTCATCAGCTATGAAGAAGCCGATGAAGCCGGAATCAAATCATGTCTGGTTCTGATCAAAGGTGATATGGCTTATGGATATCTGAAAGGTGAAAGCGGCGTTCATCGTCTGGTGAGAATCTCACCGTTTGATGCTTCTAGCCGCCGTCATACATCTTTCGCTTCGGTTGAAGTACTGCCGGAATTCAATAATGAGATCGATATCGAGATCCGCGATGAAGATCTGGAAGTCGATACGATGCGTTCTTCCGGTGCCGGCGGTCAGCACATTAATAAAACAGACTCAGCCGTGCGTATGAAACATATTCCGACCGGCTTGATGGCTTTCTCGCAATCCGAAAGATCACAGATCCTCAATAGAGAAAAATGTCTTTCGATTCTGAAAGCCAAACTCTATCAGAAAGCGATCGAAGACAGAGAAAATGAAAAGCGTGCCTTAAAGGGTGAACAGCGCAAGATCGAATGGGGTTCCCAGATCCGTTCCTATGTCTTCTGTCCTTATACACTGGTAAAGGACCATCGCACCAATTATGAAGAGGGCAATGTCGATAAGGTCATGAATGGGGAAATCAATAACTTCCTGTTTGCCTATCTGAAATCACAGATTTAATTATGAATAGAAAGATCAGTCTTTATACACTGTTAAGCCTTGTGCTAGGAATCTGCGCAGGTCTCTGGGCTAAACCTTTAGTGACTTCAGTTTCTTTTATCGGTACGATCTATATCAATCTGCTTAAATTCCTGATCGGACCGGTCGTCTTTACCAGCATTACCGCAACAATATATCATTCGCAGAAGAATAAGGATTCCAAATTAAGTAAGGCCATTCTTACTTATATAACGATGTTTCTGGCAACATATGTATTGATGTCCGTACTGGTTATAATCATCGATCCGGCCAAAGGTTTCACTTTTCCGGCAACCGACTGGAACGGCACAACTCAATCTTTGAGCGTCCAGGAAATCATCATCAATCTGTTTCCCAGCAATATCATTACGATCTTTGCGGAAACCAAACTGTTTGCGATCATCATGTTTGCGTATGCCTTCGGTATTGCGCTGAATTATTCAAAAAAGGGAGAAATGATTGCGGATAATATCGAAGCGATCAGAGATGCTTTCTATAAGATCCTGGAATATATCGTACATCTGACTCCGTTTGCGGTCTTTGCGCTGATCGGCAATACCGTTGCGAATTACGGTACGGTAATTATCGGTATGGGTTTAAGGTATATCGCGGTGGCATATCTGGGCGGTATATTGACGATCGTTCTGGTGATGATGCTTCCGGTATGGATCATAGCCGGAATCAATCCTATAGAATATTTAAGGAAAGTATATAAGGTCTGGATGGTTTCACTGACGACCTGTTCCAGTGCGGCGACTTTACCGACAACGATGAAAGTCTGCAAGGAGGAATTCGGTGTACCTGATGAAGTTGTCGATGTGGTATCGCCACTTGGCTGCACGATCCATATGTGCGGCGGAGCAGTATCGTTTGCACTGTTAGGATTATTCTGTTCGAGAATGTATCAGGTCGAAATCACATTCCCGTTATATCTTCTGATGATGGTATCGGCCTTACTGATCAATATGTCTGCTCCGGGTATTCCTAACGGCGGTGTCGTCATCGGTGCGACTTATCTGCAGTTATTAGGGATTCCATTAGATTTCATCGGTTTCTATTCAGGCTTATACAAGATCCTGGATATGTTGTATACGACATTAAATGTTACAGGAAACATTACCGCCAACGTTCTGATCGCAAAATTCAAGAAACAGCAATAATCCGTTGACGGATATGATAGAATTAAATTGTTATGACGGATAGATCACTGATCTGAACTTACAGAGAGTCTTCGTACGGTGGAAGAAGACAGGGAGGATGAGTGAAGATGGATCCCGAACATTTCTGTCGATAGGTAGGCAGAAACGTGTACTCGCGTTAAGAGAACGAAGTTATAAACAAAGGTGGTACCGCGCAACAGCGCCCTTATTATCACCTTTTTATTTTTTACAGGAGGAGAAGGAAAATGGAAAACAAAGGAAAGTACTACATCACCACGGCGATCGCCTATGCGAGTGGCAAACCGCATATCGGCAACACCTACGAAATAATCATGGCCGACAGTATCGCCAGATACAAGAAACTGACAGGCTATGATGTCCGTTTTCAGACCGGCACCGATGAGCACGGTCAGAAGATCGAAGAGAAGGCCAAAGCAGCCGGCATGACTCCGAAAGAGTTTGTCGACAAACAGGCCGGAGAAATCAAGAGGATCTTTGATCTGATGAATACCTCCTATGATAAGTTCATCCGTACGACCGATGACTATCATGAAAAGGAAGTCCAGAAGATCTTCAAGAAACTCTATGATCAGGGTGATATCTATAAGAGCGAATATGAAGGCTGGTATTGTACACCATGCGAATCTTTCTGGACCGAATCACAGCTCGTGGACGGCAAGTGTCCGACCTGCGCAGCTGAAGTTCATAAGGAAAAGGAAGAATCTTATTTCTTCAAACTCAGCAAGTATCAGAAGCAGCTGGAAGACTATATCGAGAATCATCCGGAATTCATTCAGCCTGAATCACGTAAAAATGAAATGCTGAACAACTTCATCAGACCGGGATTACAGGACCTGTGTGTTTCCCGTACTTCTTTCAAGTGGGGCATTCCTGTCGATTTCGATGATAAACATGTCGTCTATGTCTGGATCGATGCCTTAAGCAACTATATTACGGGTTTAGGTTATCATCAGGGCGAAAAGAGCGATGAACTCTATGAGAAATACTGGCCGGCTGATCTGCATCTGATCGGCAAGGATATCGTGAGATTCCATACCATCTACTGTCCGATCATGCTGATGGCGATTGGACAGCCATTACCTAAGCAGGTTTTCGGTCATCCATGGATGCTGGTTGGTGAAGACAAGATCTCCAAGTCCAAGGGTAACGCCATCTATGCCGATGATCTGGTCAAGGTCTTCGGTGTCGATGCCGTAAGATACTTCGTCTTGCACGAGATGCCTTTTGCCCAGGATGGCACGATCACCTGGGAACTGATGATCGAAAGGATCAATTCCGATCTGGCCAATGTCTTCGGTAACCTCGTTAACCGTACCGTTGCCATGACCAATAAATACTTTGATGGTCAGTTAAGCAGAAACTTCAAGGAAGAAGAGATCGATAAGGAACTTAAGGATTTTGCCTTAAAGACTGTCGAAGTTGTTGAAGAGAAGATGAATCAGCTCAGAGTCGGTGATTCTCTGGAAGCGATCATCGAATTATTCAGACATTGCAATAAATACATCGATGAGACTTCACCTTGGGCTTTGGCTAAAGATGAAGCTCAGAAAGAAAGACTCAATACCGTCTTATATAATCTGTTGGAAGGCATCAGATTCGGTACCGTCTTACTGGCACCGTTTATGCCGGAAACAGCCGAAAAAGTCTTTGCACAGCTCAATACCAAGGAGACTTCATATGATTCATTAGCTACCTTCGGTAATTACGAATGCAGCAAGGTCACTGAAAAACCGGAAGTACTGTTTGCCAGACTTGATCCGGAAAAGACGATGGCTGAAGTTCATGAATATCTCGGCAAGAATGAAGTCAAGGTCGAACATAAACCGGAAATCGAATTCCCTGAATTCGATAAAGTTGAAATGGTCGTCGGTAAAGTCATCGAATGCACTAAACATCCTGATGCCGACAAGATCCTGGTCTTCAAGGTCGATTTCGGTTATGAACAGCGTCAGATCCTTTCCGGTGTAGCTATGCACTATAAACCGGAAGAACTGGTCGGACGAAATGTCATTGCCGTTTTGAATCTCAAACCGCGCAAGATCAGAGGTCTGGAATCTCAGGGCATGCTGTTATCAGCGGTCAAGGAGAAAGACGGCAAGGAAGTTCTGGAATTACTCAGTTCGGATCTCGAACCGGGTTCAGTAGTATGCTAGAAAAAGAGTGAATAACTCTTTTTCTTTAGATATAATTAAGACATGAGAAAGATACTTGCGATTGTCATATGCAAACTGGCTAAAAAGATCTGTCAGTACTTCGGCAGAGGTTCGAGTTTTCCCGGCCAGGTAGCTTTAAAGATCTGTCCGGATATTCTGAAGAAAGTCAGACTGCCGGAAAGAATCGTAGCCGTGACCGGCTCCAACGGCAAGACTTCAGCTGTGGAGATGATCCATGCGATCCTCAAGGATGCCGGCTACAGTGTTGCCTATAACCATGAGGGTTCCAATCAGATCGAGGGCGTTACCACTCTGGTTCTGGATAACTGCAATCTCTTAGGTAAATACACCAAAGATGTTTTACTGATCGAAGTTGATGAAAGATATGCGAAGTATATCTTTTCCTATATCACGCCTAAGTATTATGTGATCAATAACCTTTACCGCGATCAGATGACCAGAAACGGTCATCCGGAATATGTTTTCAATGATATCTGCAAGTCGGTCCGTGAAGGAGCTACTTTGATCCTTAATGCGGATGATCCTTTGATTTCGTCTTTAGCCGTTCTGTATGATAACGATGTCATTTATTTCGGTATCGAAGATAATGAGAATGTTTTGGAAGACTGCGACAGCGTCTATGATGACGGCTATTACTGTCCGATATGCAAGAAGAAGATGATCTATGATTACAGACACTTTGCACATGTCGGCAAGTATGAATGCCGCAGCTGCGGTTTCAGCAGGAAGGATCCTGATTTCAGGATCAGCGATCTTGATCTGGAAAACAGCCAGCTTACCATCAATGAAGATTACAGAATTAAACTTGCTTTACCTACGATCTTCAATGCCTACAATATTCTCTCGGCTTTTACAGTCGGTTATCTGCTTGATGTCGATCCATATCTGATGGTTGAAACACTGAACAATTATCTGATCAGAAACGGCCGCATCAGGATTTTCAGGATCGGTGATACTGAAGGGACCTTATTGATCTCCAAACACGAGAATACGATTTCCTATAACCGGAATCTTGAATATGTTACCAGGCACAATGGTGAAGTTACACTGTTACTGATCATTGATGATATAAGCAGAAAGTATTTTACATCCGATACTTCCTGGCTCTGGGATATCAGTTTTGAATTGCTTGATAATAAGAATGTCAGAAAGATCGTCGTCGCCGGCAAGTATATTTCCGATGTGGCTATCAGACTGGAATATGCCGGTGTCAATATGAATAAAGTCGTACTGAAGAAGACGACAGCGGAAGCTGTAGATTACCTCAGAGGCAACAGCGAAGGCAAACTGTTTGCGCTGACCTGTTTCTCTGATGAAGGCAAACTGCTTAAGGAGGTCGTAACGGAATGAAGATCCTGCATCTGTATCCCAATCTGATGAACCTCTATGGTGATTACGGAAATATCACCGTTTTAAAGAAGCACCTGGAAGACCAGGGCTTTGATGTGACGATCGAAAGAAAAGAAGTTGAAGACAGTATTGATTTTGAACGTTATGATTTCATCTATATGGGATCAGGAACGGAGAAGAATCAGCTGGTAGCTCTGGAAGAACTGATGAAATACCGTCGGTTCCTCATCAAGTATATTGAAGACCGCAAGGTCGTCCTGTTTACCGGCAATGCGATGGAACTGTTAGGCAAGAAGATCGATGGCAAAAAAGCTTTAGGCATCATTGATTTTGAAACCGAAACGACCGATAAGCGCTATACCGGCGATGTGATCGTAAACAGTCCTCTGACCGGGGAAGTCGTCGGTTTTATAAACAAGTCCACGATCATTAAGGGTGGTGAAGAAGATAAACTGTTCGACTATGAATTCCGTTATGCAAACCTTAAAGATAATGAATACGAAGGTTATCATTACAATAATCTTTTCGGTACGCATATCATCGGACCGGTTCTGGTCAAGAATCCGGGTTTCATGAAACTGATCGTTAAACTGCTGGTCGAAGAAGAATATAGAGAAATAGAATATCCTTTCGAAGAGGATGCCTATAATACGACTTTAAGTGAATTACGCAAGAGAAAAAAGTAATGGGCAATGTTTTTCAGTTTGGCTGGGAAGTCACACTAATTGAATGGTTACAGGAAACGGTAGCACAGCTGCCGTTTTTGAAGACTTTCGCAGTAATGATCACCACGATCGGTGAACCGGGTCTGACGGTTGTTCTGATCGGCTATCTTTATTTCGGTTATCTGAAGGATACGAGTATCTATTTTACGATGTGTCTGGCCGGTACGCAGTTGTTCAATTCAATGATCAAGAATATCTTTGACCGTCTGCGTCCTTACTTTGCTAACGAGACGATCGAATGTCTTAAAGTCCCTGAGGATAAGTACGACATGTATGATGTATCCAAACAGGGTTATTCTTTTCCAAGCGGTCATTCATCAAATGCGGCTGCCTTACTGACGGCGCTGTGGTATAAGACAAAGAACCGCAAGATTCTCTTATGGGGATCAATAATTGTTTTCCTGATCGGCTTATCCCGTTCTACCCTGGGTGTCCATTATCCGAGCGATGTCTTATGCGGATTTGCTTCCGGAATAGGCATTACGACGATTATCGAATATACATATAAGAAAATTGAAAAGAAGAAGTATTATCTGATAATTCTTATTCTTTCTTCTCTGGGCCTGTTTTTCTGTGAGACCAATGATTACTTTTCGACCTTAGGTCTGATCTACGGATTTACCCTTGGAAATCTCTTTGAAGAGAAATACATTAAATTTAAGGAAACAAGAAACGTGCTGACGATCCTGATCAGGACTGCTATCGGCGGCTTACTGTTTTTTGCCGTAAGTAATCTGATAAAGCTGCCGTTTTCCGCTGAATTCCTGGATTCGGCTACGATCGCATCCCATCTTTTACGCACATTCCGTTATTTCTGTTCGACTTTTGTGACGATCGGTCTAAGCCCTTATCTGTTTAAGATTCCTTTCTTAAAAGCTTCAGAGTAGTTTAAGTTTGGGAAATAATAAATTATAATGGAGATGGTTGGAGTTATATAGTGGCATCCTTCTATCCACTCTAGATATTTCGCCACTATGCCTGTTCGACCATTGTAACCTGCCAACCGTGCAGGTTTTATTATTTATGGACAAATATACAATCAATTCAATTCTTCTAAGAAGAAAACAACGTATTATCATTGCACAAGAGGATAAGGATCTTAAGCCTCTTTCTTTTCACAGTGCCTTCGTCTTGAATGAAAAGATCAGACGCTACGGCTATGTCCTGTCGCCTGAACTGATGGTTGAAATGACGAAAGTCAGAAACGATGTCTTCAGTAACTATGAGAATAATATCGTCGAAAACCTGAAACAGCTGACCGGTGCCGACGTCGAACACAAACCGATGTATCACAACTTCCCGGAGAGCGTCAGAAATGCGGATGATGTGAAACTGTTTGTGGATCAGCTTATCGGTTACAGTGTTGATTTCTATGGTGTCTTAAATGAAGTCTTTCATTTTGATGACACGGTTACCTTAAGAAACAATATTCTTTTTGACGGCGAGAAAGTCGAAAGAGTGAAATTCAATGATGAGGAAGTAGAGTACAAAGTAATCAACCTTGAAACCATTGACGGTTTTTTAAAGATGTTCGAAGGAATGATGATGCAGAATGCCTCCTTATCCGAAACTGATAAGAGTGATCTTGAATGGTTCTTAAGAGAATATCCGGATAGCGTATCGGTAATACCGGAAACTATCCCTTTCAAAGAGACCATGGTCTTTGTCTATGCGATCCTGATGGACATGAATGTTCCGCATGAGAAACTGCCGATCAAGAATGCGACAGACGCCTTAAGACTGGCGATCGCTTTGAGTGACGGTGATGTTTCAATGGGCAGTGCACCTAAGTTCCGCCGTTTCAAGCGAAAAGAAAAGACATTACTTTTAAGCATTCTTAACAGTATCGAAAAGGATAAACTGATCGAAGATGTTTTACGTCATAAGGAAGAATATAAGCGTCTGATTGAATATCTGGGTCTCTTCACAAGAAGATACAGAGATGCTTATCCGAAGCTTTGTGAAATATTCAGAGACATCTATGATCATAAGAAGTTTGAGACCTTTAATCATATTTATGAAGAAGCTTTCAAACGCAATGATGTTTTAACGGCTGTCAACGTACTGAAGAAGAGACCTGGTGTCTTTGCGCGTTATCTGGATAAATTGCTTAGAGACAGTGAAGATAATAAAGATATTCAGGAAACAGTCTTCCGAGCTTTTGAAGAAGTAAGTGATAAAGTTGAACCTAAACTTTTATGGGATATCATCTATCATTTCAATTACCGTGATAACGATAGAATCGCTTTCCCGAAAGGTGAAGTAAGTATTCCGATGGCTATCGAAGCACAGAAGATTAAATTATCCGATGAAACAATTAAGAGAATCGTTGCGATCTGTGAAAAGACACTAGATGAAATATACGGCAAACGTAAGGATATGTCTTATGTATATGTCGATGAGGAATTAAAGAACTATCCGATGCCGTTTGCGGGCAGAAGTGCCTCCAAGACTTCCGAAGCCTTAAGCAGAGGCAGCCGTCTCAAGATCAGAGAAGGTGCGAACTACTTAAGACTGTTTGTATACTGGATCGGTTATGATGTGGATCTCAGTGTGACACTGATGGATGAGAATTTCTGTTATGTCGATCATGTATCCTATACCAATTTAAGGATGGATGGAACGGAAAGCGATAACTATCCGATCATTCATTCCGGTGATATAACCCACGCTCCGGAAGGGGCCAGTGAATTCGTGGATGTGGATATCAAAGCAGTTCTGGAAATGTATCCGCAGGCTAGATATCTGGTGGAGAATGTCTTCAGTTATTCGGAACTGAATTTCAATCTGATCGAAAAGTGTTTTGCGGGTATCATGGAACGTGATGATCCTAACAGCGGTGAGATCTTTGAACCGGCAAGCGTCAGGATCAAAGCGGATATTACCGGTGCTCACCGCAATTCGATTCCGCTTATTCTCGATCTGAAGGAAAGAGAGATCATCTGGTCGGATATCTGCGGAGCCCGTAATTATCTGGAGAGTGATGATTACATCTATGCCGGAAACAACGTCGAAAACAATCTTGAATCGACAGCTCTGGCGTGCAAAGCGTTTGTCAATCTTAAGAAAGTAAATATCTATGAAGTAATCATGAAGAATATCTCTAACCGTAAAGGCATTATGGTCAAGAGAAAACTGATTGATGGTGAATATCATTATTTCAATTCTTCTGATGAAGAACTGAAGAAGGAAGATGTGACGATCTTCAGTGAAGATGACGGGATCACTCCTAAGGATATGGAGATCCTGGTCAGCGAATATCTGTAAAAAAGAAAACCGGAATTCCGGTTTTCTTTATCTGTTACAGTTGATCTGATGAGGAATGTATAGTTCTTCGAGATACTTTATATCTTCATCGGTAAGTGTGACATTGAAGCAGTTGAGCGCATCATCGAGATATTTGGTCTTGGTGATGCCGATGATCGGAGCGGCTACGCCTTTGGCAAACTGCCAGGCCAGGCAGATATTGCTCATGGTGACGCCGTATTTTTCCGCGATCTCATAGACTCTTTCAGCTATCTTCTTATCATATTCTTCAGTCTTATCGTATCTGGTTCCTTCTTTTGAATCCAGTTCATAACGTTTTGAATCAGCTGTCCAGTCTTTTCTGGCCAGTCTGCCTGCGGCATATGGCGCAAAGGAAGTGCGGGAAACATTGAATTTCTCTGCGACCGGAATCAGATCTCTTTCATCTTCTCTGTAGATCAGACTGTAGTGGTTCTGTAAAGTTGTGAAAGGCTGGAAGCCCATTTCCTTGGCTTTGTAGCAGTATTCCGCAAACTGATGACCGTACATGGCGCTGGCTCCGTAGTAGCGGATATGGCCCATCTCTACTTCTTCATTGAGAGCTTTCAAGGTCTCTTCGACCGGCGTGTCGTAGTCAAAGCGGTGTAAGACCAGGATGTCGATATAATCGGTATCCAGGTGTTCAAGCGATTTAAGAACTTCACGGTGAATGGCCTCAGGTGAGAGCTTTCCTTCGTTGAAGTAGCACTTGGTGGTAATGACGACATCTTTACGGTCGATGCCTTTTAGGGCTTTGCCTAAAAAGATCTCCGAAGTACCGCTCGAGTAGTTGTTTGAGGTATCAAAGAAGTTGATTCCGCACTCATAGGCTTTACGGATTATTGTTTCCGATTCTTCGTAAGGTAGGGTCCACTGATACTGTCCCACATCGGGTTCACCGAAAGACATACAGCCCAGACACAGTCTTGAAACTTTAAGATCGGAATTGCCCAGTTTTATGTATTCCATGATTTAATTATAAAATAATATGTATGCTAAAATGAAGTTATGATATTGAGCTTTGACCCCATAAAACTGGCTGAAAGAGGACGTTGCGAACTGCGCGATGAAGATAGCAGACTGGTATACTGGGGCATCTATGATTTCGCTTATAAACATCGGACCCGTATCTATAATTCAGAGGGTTTTGAAGTGGCTTATGTCCAGAAAGATATTTCGCTTGAAGAGGCTCATGTGGATTTCTGCGACAGTGAAGATCATAAGATCGGAGCTCTGATAAAGAATAACGATACTCTAATTATTCAACCGGAAGGATACTCTTATAAAGGGGATTACCATAAGGGCGAAATCGAAGATTTCATGAAGATCGAAGAGGGAAAACTGGAAGTAAATGATGATGTGCTAAAAGGCATCATGATCATGTTTGCGTTAGTGGAAATAGACAGGTAACAGTATGAAAAAAGAAGAATTCAGATTCAGATCGACCAATGATAAAGTCGACGTCAGAGCGGTAAGATACGAACCAGAAGGGGAAGTAAAAGCGATCTTACAGATCGCTCATGGCATGGTCGAATTTATCGACCGTTATGAGAACTTTGCGAATTATCTCTGTGATCGCGGTTTTCTGGTTGTCGGCAATGACCATATCGGCCATGGCGGATCAGTGAACAGTGAAGATGACTGGGGCTATTTCGGGGAAGACGGAAACAGACATGTCCTGGATGATATGCATGAACTGACAAAAATAATCAAGAAGGAATATCCCGATAAACCGTATTTCCTTTTAGGCCATTCGATGGGTTCGTTCTATGCCCGTCAGTATCTGGGTGAATACGGTGATGAACTGAAGGCTGCCATCATCATGGGAACCGGCTTTGAACCGGCTCTCAAGATCAGAGGTGGCATGCTGGTATGCAAGGTAATTGCCTTGTTCAAAGGCTGGAGATACCGCAGTGAATTCGTCAATAATATGGCTTTCGGTGCCTATAATAAAAAGTTTGAACCGGTAAGGACCAGAGCCGACTGGTTAAGCAAGGATGAAAAACTGGTCGACTGGTATGTCAATGAACCGCGCTGTTCATTCATGTTTACATTAAACGGATACTACAATATGTTTGCGGGTATCCTGAGGCTTCATGACAAGAAACTTCTGAATAATGTTCCAAAAGATTTGCCGATCCTGTTTGTTTCCGGTGAAGATGATCCGGTCGGAACTTTCGGCAAGGAAGTTGAAAATGCCGCACAGTCGCTTAAGAACTGCGGCGTAAAGAATGTCGAAGTCAAACTGTATCCGAATGACCGCCATGAGATCCTCAATGAGACCGATAAGGAAACGGTCTATGAAGATCTTTATAAGTGGCTTTCGGATAAGATCTAGAACGGGAGAAAGAGAAATATGATGATTTACTTTTTATTGGCATTAATGATAATTGCCGCCGGCGTATCCTATGCCATGACTTTGAAAAATGATCTGAAGAGTTTTTCAGCCACATTGACCTTAACCTGTTCATTTGCGATCGCAGTTCTTTCTTTCCCTTATTTCCAGCTGTCTGAACCGGATCTGCTTATTTCTATTCTATCGACGATGCGATACGGTTTATCGGCCGTAGGAATGAGTGTTTCGGGTTCGATCATGGATTACCTGCCGCTAGAAGAACCGTTCTATACAATATATAAGACACTGTTATATCTGCTGTATATGGCTGGACCGATCTTCGCTTCCATGTTCATTATCAGCTTCTCCAGAGCGATCCTGGCCAGCTTGAGTCTGATCGGAAACCGCAAGATCCATGTTTTCTCCCATATCAATGACCGCTCTCTGGCGATTGCCGAGAGTATCTTTGAAGACGACAGAACTCAGACCCTGATCTTCTGCAATGCCGACGAGGCTGATGATTCGCAGAAGAGTGAAGCATTATCTTATCAGGCTCTGGTTTTAAACCGTAACGAGAAGATCAAAATCAAAGGAAACCGTTACTATGAATTCTATGAGATTGCGGATGACAGAGAAAAGTGTCTGATTGAAACGACATCATTATGCGAACATCTGATCAAACAGAAATTCTATGCCAAGGACAGAGTCATCGTCCGTTACTTTATTGAACGTGAATCACTGGAGATGGTCAGAAACCTGGACCAGAACTATGGCGATCAGGTTTATCTGCGCTATGTCGATGAGGAGAATGCTTCGGCGATCGAGATTTTGCGTAAGAACAGGGAAGTTCTTGCGAAACCTTCACACAAGGAAGTCTATATCATCGGCTCGGGCGGATTAGCTCAGTCATTAATGCGTAACTGCATATTTCTTTTGTTGCAGCCGGGAAGCGATTATACGATCCATATGTTTGCGGATAATGTCAAAACAGTTGCCCGCAAGATGAAGAATGAAAGCCCGGAAGTTTTCAATGCACCTTTTGATTCCTATTTCTCATTTAAAAAGAATAAAGAAGCCAATTATGATCTGCACTTCCATGCCTATGATAGTGAAGATCCGGAATTCTTTGAACAGCTTGATAAAGTTAAGAGACCGGATATCATCTTTGTCTGCCGTGATGATGACGAAGTAAATTACCGCAGTGCTCTGGAACTCAAGAGAATGTATGCTTCAACAAGCGACAAGCTTGAGTATCCTTTGATTGCGTGTGATCTTAAGGATATCGATCTTAACCGTATCTTAGGAGATGATGATGGTATCCAGTGTTTCGGCAATTATGCGGACAGATACAATTACAAGTCCTATATTACTCCGGAGATCGAAAAAGCTGCCGAGAGGACCCATATGGCATATCTTGTGGAATATTATCCTGATATCTATGAGAAGAAGAGAGATGAACAGAAGAAGATCCTTGATGAGACAGGATACTATTCTTATGTGAATCAGAATTCTTCCTACTGTGCGGCTTTGGCCATGGAATACCGTCTTGCTTACATCCTTTCTTTGAAAGACGGTGATGAAAAAGACAGCGAGTTTGTGAAGAAGTGGCTCGAAAACGAAAAGAATCTCACCGTCCTGGCCGAGTCCGAACACGACCGCTGGAACGCTTATCAGCGTTTACAGGGCTGGAGATGTGCCGACATCAAACAGGCTAAGACCATTGCCGAAAACAGCGAAGGACGCCGTGTTAAAGACAATTCTCTGTTATTACATCCGGCGCTTGTTGAATATAAAGACCTTAAGAGTACCGAGAAGAAAGTTGACCGTATCCTGATGAAATACAATCCGGATAAACGTTCCAACTATGTCGAGCTTGATAAGGATATTCTCAGACAGATGCTGAAGATCCTGGATATTAACTAAGATGAGTGAAATACACTACGATGCCTTCATATCCTACAGGCATACTGAGCGTGATATAGAAATAGCCAAAGAGATCCAGCATCAGCTGGAGCACTTTCATATTCCGAAAGCCATCAGAGAAAAGTACAAGGTTGAAAAGATCAGCCGTCTTTTCCGTGATCAGGAGGAACTGACCTTAAATGCTGACCTGGCTAAGAATATCCAGGATGCTTTGAATAATTCGGATTATCTGATCATTATCTGTTCACCGCAGTATAACGAATCAAAGTGGTGTTTACTGGAAGTTGAAAACTTTCTGAAGAATCACGACCGCGATCATGTTTTGTGTGTGCTTTCCGAAGGCGAGCCTCCTTCCATCTTCCCGGATACACTCTGCCATTATACAGAGGAGTATATCGATGAAAAGGGGAAGAAGAAAAAAAGAGAAGTCAATGCGGAACCTTTAGCCTGCGATTACCGCGGTGACAAGAAAGATGCCAGAAGGATAGAATTACCGAGACTTGCTGCAGCGATGATCGGCTGCAGTTATGATGAACTGGTCTTAAGACAGGAGAAATATCGCCGTAAGCGTTTGTTTACGATCTTAAGTATTGTTGCTGTTCTGGCGACAGTAGCTATAACATATCTGCTCTGGAGTAATGCCCAGATATCCAAGAACTACCGGCAGGCTCTGATCAACGAATCAAAAGTCCTGGCCAAGGAATCACTCGATTACTACAAGAATCAGGACCGCTACAATGCCTTAAAATCAGCACTGGATGCCTTACCTGAAGAGAATAATGACCGTCCGATAATCGATGAAGCGATCTACGCTTTGAATGAAGCAAGTTATGCATACAAGGTTCCATATAATACGGAGGAATCATGGCGTATCGATATCGGCAATGATATCAACGATTTCTTCATCAGTACCGATACAAAATATGCGGTCGTCTTGGATAAAACAGGAATCGTTCATACCTATCAGATCTCTGATCATAAGGAACTGACTTCCTTCAGAATGTCTGACATTGAGATCCCGGTCAAGATCCATGAAGGTTCTACTCATAGAGTAGTTGCCTATGTGGAAAACAGTATCATCTGTTTCGACTATTTGAAAGGTGAGAAACTGTGGCAGACCGGACTGAAGTACGGCATAATCGGTAATTCGGTTTTAAGTCATAACTGCAGATATATCGGTGCTTCTGACAGCTATGCAATTCAGGTCATGGATACCGATGGCAATCCTAAACTTTCCTTACCGATGCCTGATCAGAATCTCGGATACTTTACGGAATTTATCTGGTCAGCTGATGACAATATGCTGGCAGGCAAGATCAGGCTGGATAACGGTGAAGGTTATTCAGTAGGAATCTTTGATTTCAACACTTCTGATTTCTATCAGCCTGACTGTCATTATCTGAATCTTATGTATTATGATTTTGATTCCGCTAATAATCTATATATATTGGGAAATGATGAAGGAACTTCTTCATCAGTTTCACCGTCTTTTGATACAAACATCAATACGGAATATGAACTTAATGCCTACAGTAAAGAAGAGAAACTGTTCACATACCGTTTCTACAGCAGTTCGATCATCGATGAGATAAAAATCCTGGAAACTCAGGATGATAAGCTGTGTCTGGTTTTCGGCAATGAATTTATTATCTTAAACAGAAACGGCGAATACGAAAAGACTTATAAGGTCAATTCACCGGTTTCGGCTGTTATCGGTAATAAAGATAATTATGCGATCGTTGTCTGCAAGAACGGCTATGATGGAACGATCTGGTTTGAGGATGGCAATTCATCGATGTCCAAGATGTTCCCGGCAGATTACAGCGATGTCAAACTGGTTCCGGGCAGCAATTTCATTTCAAGCAGTTATGCTTTCTTAAAAGACGGAAATATACTTTTCTATGAAGATCTCTTTGATGAGAATATCGAAATCATCGAAGACCAGTGTTTCTATTATCCGCCATATGAATATCTGCAGAATGATGAACTTGCGGTCTTTAAGGCCGATCAGATCATTTCCTTCATCGTAATGAAAGATAAGACTGCCAAAGTCAGTTATCCGCTGGATGAAGATAAGTATTACCATCTGCTTACGATCATCGATGATTATACCTATGTCATGGAGATCGACGCAGAAGGAAGCATGTCAGTGCTCACGATCGAGAATAAGAGCGGTAGACTGATTGATCGAACAGCTCTGGGCGTTCAGGATTCCAATTCCTTCTTCAGCAGCATCTATTACTCTACCTACTACATGAAGACAGTCTATCTGGATTATTTCTATCAGTATCCTTCATGTATGGCGGTAAGCGGAAACAGACTCTTTATTCATGATCTTACTGAAGGAACGGATATTGTCGAATACGACCTGTTAAGTAGAGAAATAAAGAAACACAGATTCGATCTGAAGAATCAGTATTTCATCGATTTCAACGGAGGAATATATCTGCCTTCGGAAATAATATCTGATGGAGATAATAAACTGCTGAGTGTTGTTTATACGCTCGAAGGCAATTCCTTCACAAATAAGAAGACGGTTTTATTGGATCTGAGTGATGATTCATACAAGATTCTGGAGAATGTTATGGGTGAGAATTTCTGCGGAATCATGGCTGATGACAAGATCATCTATTCTGGTAATGATAAACTCTATATTTGTGATAAAGATGGCAATCTTCAGGATTCGATATACTATACTTCCGATTCGGTAAGAGCTTTAGCTTTACATAAAGGAAAACTGTATTGTGTCTATCCGGATGGCGAACTTAAGATCTTTGATGGCAATAAGGAGATCAGAAGCATTCAGACGGCTTTTGAAGAATCGATCTATCCGAGTGATAAAGGCTTCAATTTCAACTTCTATGATGATGAACTGTTCTTCTCCTATGGTGATCAGTTACATATCATCAATCTGAATTCCGATTCGGGACGTCCGCTCTGTACGATCGAATCATCATATATGGCTTATGATCGCAAGAATCAGAACTTCATCATCTACAGCTATAATCCGGAAAACTTCAATACTCTCTATTATCCGGCTCTAATCAAACGTCATACACTGGATGAACTGATCGAAAGAGCAAAATTACAGTTAGATACCTATAAATGAAAATAAGAGATTCAATTGAATCTCTTATTCATTTACGTGTTCTATACCCTGGGAGATGATGTTTAAGACATGATCATCAGCCAGCGAATAATAGATCGTTTTACCTTCACGGCGGTTTCTTACCAGCTTACTGTTTTTTAGTAAACGCAGCTGATGGGAGATGGCCGACTGGTTCATATTAAGCAGTTCGGCAATTTCCGAGACGCTTCTTTCTTTATCGATCAGCAGATACAGGATTCTGATCCTGGTGGAATCGGAGAAGTTCTTGAACAGTTCCGCTACATCGTAGAGAGTGTTTTCATCACAGTTGATTTTCATCAGAGATTTTTGACTCCCAATGCCCTGATGGCATTTATAACGGCAATAACCATGACTCCGACATCCGCAAAGACAGCCAGCCACATCTGGGCAATACCCAGTGCACTTAAGATCAGCGTAACGATCTTGACGACGATCGCAAAGATGATGTTTTCATAGACGATAGCCATACACTTATTGGCGATCTTGATCGCTTTGGCGACCTTTAGCGGATCATCATCCATTAAGACGATATCGGCAGCTTCGATGGCTGCATCGGAACCTAAGGTTCCCATTGCAATACCGACATCCGCAAGGGAAATTACCGGAGCATCATTGATGCCGTCTCCGACAAAGGCCAGAGTTTCTTTTTCCTGTTTCTGTTTCAGCAGTTCTTCGACTTTGGCAACCTTATCCTGCGGCAGCAGTTCATAATATACTTCATCGATATTCAGTTTTTCCGCAACACTGATCGCGATCTTGTCATCATCGCCTGTCAGCATTACCGTCATTTTCACGCCGGCTTTCTTTAGCTGCGCGATCGCTTCCTTGGCAGTCGGCTTGATCTTATCACCGATATGGATATGGCCTTTATATTGACCGTTCACAGCCAGATGGACGATCGTTCCTTCTTCCTTGCATGGAATGATCTCGACATTATTGTCAGCCATCAGCTTTTCATTTCCGACGAAAATCTTTTTATCATCGATCAGAGCTTCAACGCCCTTACCGGCTATTTCCTTGATCGATTTGATTCTTTCCTTATCGATCGTTTCTTTATATTCCTTAACAATTGATCTGGCGATCGGATGGTTGGAATAGGCTTCCGCATGGGCGGCATATTCCAGAAGTTCTTCCTTGCTTAATTCGCTGTTGTGGATCGTCGTTACTTCAAAGATACCCAAGGTAACCGTACCGGTCTTATCGAAAGCCACATATTTTGTATTGGCCAAGGCTTCAAGATAGTTTGATCCTTTAACCAGGACTCCCGCCTTACTGGCACCGCCGATTCCCGCAAAGAAGGTTAGCGGGATCGAGATGACCAGAGCACAAGGACATGAGATGACCAAGAAGGTCAGAGCTCTGAATACCCAGGTGGAGAAATCCCATGGACCGTTAAGGACTAATCTGATGAATAACGGCGGGATGATTGCCAGGGCCAGAGCACTGTAACAGACAGCCGGGGTATAATATCTCGCAAACTTCGTAATGAAGTCTTCGGAGCGCGATTTATTACTGGTCGCGTTTTCGATCAGATCCAGGACCTTGGATACGGTCGATTCCGTAAACAGTTTGGTGGTACGGATCTTGATCGGCGAGGTCATATTGATGCAGCCGCTGATGACTTCATCATCGACCGCCACATCTCTAGGTCTTGATTCGCCAGTCAAGGCACTGGTGTTGAGTGAAGTTTCGCCTTCGATGACGATTCCATCTAGAGGGATCTTTTCACCGACTTTGACGACGATCACATCATCGATCTGAACCTCATTAGGATCAACTTTAATCAGTTCTCCGTCTTTTTCGATATTGGCATAATCAGGTCTGATATCCATCAGTTTGGCTATATTCTTACGGGAACGTCCGACTGCATAGGACTGGAACCATTCACCGATCTGATAGAACAGCATGACTTCTACACCTTCGTGATATTCGCCTAAGGCCATGGCTCCGACAGTTGCGACAGCCATCAGGAAATTCTCATCGAAATGTTCTCTGTTTTTGACACTCAGAAAGGCTTTGCGCAGAATATCATGCCCGATGATCAGATAGGGGATCAGATACAGGACGAAAGTCAGATAAGGATTATCGGTATTAATGAAATGAACGATTATCAGTAATACCAGTGTTACAAATATCCTGATCAGATTTTTCTTCTGTTTCTTACTCATAAATAGATCTCACAGTCGTCTTCTACTTTTTTACAGTTCTTTAATACTTCTTTCATAACAGCTTTTTCATCAGCGCCTTCTTCGAATTCGACATTCATTTTCAGCGTCATGAAATTGACAGTTGCGTCTTTAACGCCGGCTGTTTTCTTAGCTGCTTCTTCCATTTTGTTTGCACAGTTTGCGCAATCTACTTCAATACCATATGTCTTTTTCATAGTCTTCCTCCATAATGAACATATGAACATCTGTTCATATGTATTTTAGATCATTCTTTATGATAATGCAACACCTTTATGAATTGTTTTAAAATAGATATGGAGAAAATCCATGAATATTATTGATTATCTTAAATGGCGAGGGGATCTGAGCTTCAAAGCCGATCCATATAACGAAGTTGACTCACTGGTCATCTCCCAGTTTATCTATGCGGAAATGCAGGATGTATTAAAACCGGAAGATCGTATAACGGTCAAAGAACTCAGTGAGCGTTTTTTTGCGAAACATTCAATGCTTGATGTAGTCAAGAATAAACCTTTCGGAATCCATGGAATCGTTACATTAGATGAAATGGCCAGAAGTGCCAGATTCAAAGACTGTGTCGTCTACAATTATTCCTTTAAGCTGCATGCCGATACGACCGAACAGTTTGCGGCTCTGATGATGGATCTGCCTGATAATACGACAGTTGTCTGTTTCAAAGGGACTGATGAGACCCTGATAGGCTGGAAGGAAAACTGCTATCTTTCCTATAAGGATATTGCGGGACAGGCAGATGCGAAAGACTACGTGGACAGATACTGTTCGATCTTCCATAAATACCGTTTTATCGGACATTCCAAAGGCGGTAATCTGGCGATCTATGCGGCCGTTCATTGTAAACCTTTACTGCGTCAGGCAATCATTCAGATCGTTTCTGCTGATGGTCCGGGCTTAAGACCGGGTTCATATGATGAGAAAGTCTTTGAAAAGCTTAAAGACCGCTATCAGCTGATCGTTCCGGAAAGAGATGGTGTCGGTACGATTTACGAAATGACACCGCACCGTACGATCGTCAAGACTTCTACCGGCAATCTGATCGAAGCCCACGGCCAGACAAACTGGGAAGTCTTCCAGAACAGACTTGTCAGAGCCGATACGGAACGTTATGAGACCGATGTGACCAGAAGATCCATCAAGAAGTTTTTGCAGGATACAACGCCGAATCAGCGGCAGATCTTCGTCGAAGAAACTTTCAAAGCCCTGGCCGAAGCCAATATAAAGACCGTCTATCAGTTATCACAGGGCGGTCTGCCGATTCTTTTCAAAGTCATCAAGAGGCTTTCGGAAATGGACAGCGATGCCAAGGGCATAGCGGGTGCCATGTTCAGATCGATAACCGAGAACATCAACTCCGATCTGTCCAAGGCTTTCCGCCGCCGTGCCGGAGCTCTCAAACTGAAAGCCGGTTCCCTGATCGAAGAACACAATCCGTTTACGAGCCGCAAGAAAAACAAAGAAGACGAAGTAACAGAAGAGGAAACAGTCATTGAAGAGGGGGATAAATAATTCTCCTCTTTTTCAAAGTTGAAAAAAGACCATATAAAAAGTAGAATTAAATAGTTCAAAATCAAGGAGAGCAACAACATGGACAGATTTGACGCCAAATACATGAAAGACTGCGACTCAATGCATTTTATTATGCCTTTCATGCTGCCGAACAGATGTGACAATCAGACTTTCTTTACTTTTCAGATCGATCTCACAAACCTCAACAAGTATCTGAAGAAAAAGAATGCCGGCAAACCGGATTATAAATACAATATGTTCCAGTGCATCGTTACCGGTGTACTTAAGATCATTACCTTAAGAAGCAAGCTTTCGATCTTTATTCATAACAACAAGATGTTTATGCGCAATGATGTCAGCGCGGCTTTCACAGTCAAACAGGAATTTGCGGACAACGGCGGTGAAGTATTGTGCTTCATTCATTCCAAACCGGAATGGAATGTCGACGATGTGCATAACGAACTGAAAAGACAGCTGCTTAAGCTTAAGAATAAGAGCTACGTCGATGAATCAACAGGTTTCATGGACAAGTTCAACAGCCTGCCTAAATTCATCTCCCGTCCGATCTTAAGATTTATCTGCTGGCTGGAGAAACACGACATGGTTCCTAAGGCTTTAGTCGAGACCGATCCGTACCATGCGTCAGTCGTATTGGCGAACCTTGGATCCATCGGTCTTCCTGAAGGCTATCACCATCTGACCAACTGGGGAACAACTTCGATCTTCGTAGTTATCGGAGAGTCAGGCAAGATGCCTTTCTATGAGAACGGCAAGACTGTCTTCAAAGAAGGCGTCAAATTGAGTTTCACGATCGATGAGAGAATTGCGGATGGCTATTACTTCTCCAAATCGATCAAGATGCTGAAGATGATTCTGGAAGAACCGGAACTGCTGGAGAAACCGCTCAATGAAAAGCTCACTGATGAACAGTGGCAGCGTATCAATATGAAATAAGAAACACCTAGTAGGTGTTTCTTTCAGTTATGATCAGATCAAGTTTTATATCATGATCTTCATAAATAAGATCATCAAGTTTCTGTATTTCATAGGCTACACCGATTTTTAAGGTTCTCGATTCTTTTAGATATACATCATAGTATCCGCCGCCATGTCCAAGTCTCATCCGCTTCTCATTAAAACCGACACAGGGCACGATGATGACATCAAGATCATCCTTACTGACTTCTTCATTTGATTCGGGATCGGGTTCTAAGATACCGTAACTGTTCATTATATGCTTGCCGTTATCTTTATAAGCCTTCATCTCGTGTTTCCCTGTAACAACAGGATAGGCAACATCATATTTATCATTGATAAAGGAAACATCCACTTCACTGCCTGAGGGCGAATAGGAGAGGATGTTTTTGTTTTGAAGATATGGTTCAAGCTTCTTACAGATAAGCTGTGAGAATTCTTTTCTTTCTTCCGGTAATAAACTGTCTCTATTTCTGAGGCATTCTTTTCTTTGGATCTTCTTATCAGTCATTTTTTCTGTGAGTTATAAAAGTCAATACAAAACCGACGAAGCAGCCGATGACCATGGCGATCGCAGCCTGAAAGATCGATGAATCAGGACCGATAGTGGTTATGATACCAAAGGTTCCAAAAGAAGCCATTGCATAGGATTTTACTCCGCAGATTCCGGCATATAGACCTCCGCAGAAGCCGCCGATAACTAGAGCCATCAGCGCCTTGAAATCCTTCATGACGATACCGAATAAGGCCGGTTCACTGGTTCCGCCGATAGCGGCAGTAATAGCTGAAGCCAGCGTTTCAGCCTGATGATCTTTAAGGTATAAAGCCAGGGTCACAAAACCCAGGATATTGTTGTAGAGGACATTGGAATAGAAAAGGATCGGATCCACACCACTTGAAGCCAGCAGAAGCATGGCACTGAGATTGGCTCCGCCTAGACCAGCGATCGTAATAAACGGAATGATGGCACACATGATCGCATTGCCGATCGGCCCCAGATTCTTTAACATCATGATCAGATCGACCAGTTTATTGCCTAAAAAGACGCCTAAAGGTCCGATGGCACAGAAAGCGATCGGTGTCATCAGGACGATCGTCAATAACGGTACGGCGATCGGCCGGATATTTTCGTGCAGATGTGTATCCAGGAAATTATAGATAAGGGACATGATCCAGATCGCAATGATCGAGGAGATGACCTGATTGGCATAGGAAGTGGAAGCGATCGGTAAACCGAAGACGCTTAAAGGTGTATTACTGTTTACAAGTTCGACGAAGGTCGGTGAGAGTAACATCGCTCCGGTCAATGCCGCAATATAGCGGTTGGTTTTAAAGACATCAGCTGAAGAGACAGCCGTATATATCGGCATGAAATAATAACCGGCATCGGCTACAAAAGAAAGGACGATATAGGTATCAGAACTTTCACTGAGAATGTTTAAAACCAGTGGACCAAGTATTATTAATGCCACCTTCAGCATGCCTACACCGATCATGATCGGAATGTTTGGAACGATACATTCGATCATGGTAGACAGGATTTTAGAGATTATATTCTTAAACTTTTCCATGTGTCTTCATTCTAACATAAGTAAAGAAAAGAAGGCTTCATTCAGCCTTCTCTGATCGAATATACACATCCGCAGTAGTTCTGATGGTAGAGATTTAATTCTCTGTTAAGCGCATCGTTTCTGGTGATGCCGTCACCTTTCTTGAAATCCGCATGGAGATACTTTACTTGAGGATATTTCTTTTCCAGTTTCTCTCCGATCTCATTGAGCCAGTCGGCGTTCTTGCGGTTGGAGATGGACATGACAGTCGTACAGTATTCGTAATGATGCTTCATGGCATAGCGGTATGTTTCTTCCATTCTTAACTCGTAGCACATCTTGCATCTTTTACCGCCTTCCGGTTCATCCTTATATAAAGATATCTTTTCCGTATAACTTTCATTTTCATATGGCGCAATAATCAGTTTTATTTCCGGATCATTAAGATATTCGAGATATGTCTTTAAGGCGTTGAGCCTTTTTTCGAATTCTTCATAAGGATAGATATTGGAGTTTGCATAAAAGATCGTAATCTTGAAATACTTACGCAGATACTGAAGCGGATAGACCGAACAGACTCCGCAGCAGATATGAATAAGTAACTGCGGACGGCCTTTGAGTTCGCTTATTTCTTTTAAATGAAGCTGGTAATTATTCATTAGTCAGAAACATTGAATCACCGAAAGAGAAGAAACGGTATTTCTCCTGTACGGCAACTTTGTACGCATTGAGAATCATTTCTCTTGAACATTCGGCTGCTATCATCATGATCAGAGTCGATTTAGGCAGATGGAAATTGGTTATCTGGGCATCGATACTCTTGAATTCATAAGGCGGATAGATAAAGATACTGGTATTGCCTGAGCATTCTCTGAATTCACCGTATTTCGTAATGATGGTTTCCAGAGTTCTGGTGGAAGTGGTACCGATCGCAATGATCCTTCTTCCTTCCTTTTTAGCCAGATTGAGTCGGTCAGCCGTTTCCTTGGACATCGTATAGAATTCCTCATGCATGACATGGTCTTCGATTTCTTCTTCCTTGACCGGTTTGAAGGTGCCTAATCCGACATGCAGGGTAACATCCAGTATTTCGATTCCTTTGGCTCTGATCTTATCCAACAGTTCTTCGGTGAAATGCAAGCCGGCTGTCGGGCAGGCTGCCGAACCGTCGATTTTCGCATAGACGTTATTATAGCGGGAATTGTCTTTGAGCTTTTCATGAATATAAGGCGGAGTTGGCATCATGCCGACTTCATTGAGCACTTCCAGGAATATACCTTCATAGTGCATCTTGAAAACTCTGATGCCTTCATCTTTTCTTTCGATACATTCGCCATATAACTTATCGCTGAATTCGATGATCGTCGAAGTCTTGATGGCCTTGGCGTTACCGCACAGGCATTCACAGACATCACCTTCGATCTTTAAGATCAGCACTTCGACTTTGGCGCCGGTATCTTTCTTGGTACCATAGAGTCGGGCCGGTATGACTTTGGAATTATTGCGGACTAAAACATCACCGGGTTTGAGATAATCGATGATGTCATAGAAGTGTTTATGTTCGATCTCGCCGGTGTTCTTGTGTAAGACCAGCAAGCGGGATTCATCTCTTTTATCGGCAGGATGCTGAGCGATCAGCTCTTCCGGCAGTTCAAAATCAAAATCACTGAGTTTCATTAGAAGCCTCTTTCATCAAAACCATACTTTTCCAGGATGGACTGTTTGTATTCCATAAAGCGATCTTCTGCGATTGCTTCTCTGATGCCTTCCATCAGTCTGATCAGAAAACGCAGATTGTGGATGGACATCAGACGGTTGCCTAATCCTTCGTTGTTTCTGAACAGGTGATTGAGATAGGCCTTGGTGTAGTTGCGGCAGCATTCGCAGTCACATTCCGGATCAAGCGGTGTAAAGTCATCCTTATAGATATTTTTCTTGATATTGATACGTCCCTGCGATGTCATCAGAGTGCCGTGTCTGGCAATTCTGGTCGGTAAGACGCAGTCAAACATATCGACACCTCTTTCGACAGCTTCGAGGATATCGTTGATTGCGCCGATTCCCATTTCATATCTTGGCTTATCTTCAGGCAGATATGGCAGGGTATAATCCAGCATCTTATAGTGCGTTTCTTTGGATTCGCCGACCGAAGTACCGCCGATTGAATAACCGTCAAAATCCATTTCAACCAGTTTCTCGGCACAGTACTTTCTTAAATCGGGATATTCCGATCCCTGGACAACTCCGAAGAGTGCCTGATTTTTGCGGGTATGGGCGTCTTTTCCTCTTTTAGCCCATCTTAAGGTTCTGTCTACAGAATCCTTTACATATTCATAGGAGCTAGGATAAGGGATACACTCATCAAAAGAGATGGCAATATCGGATCCGATCGATTCCTGGATATGAATGGAATCTTCCGGTGACATAAACAGTTTGGAACCGTCAAGATGCGATTTGAAGGAAACGCCTTCTTCTTTTATCTTTCTGGAATCAGCTAAAGAGAAGACCTGAAAACCTCCCGAATCGGTCAGGATCGGTCCGTCATAATTCATGAATTTATGAATGCCACCGGCCTGTTCGAGCACTTCCGGACCCGGTCTGAGCCAGAGATGGTAAGTGTTGCCCAGAATGATCGAAGCATGGATATTTTTAATATCTTCCGGAGAAAGAAATTTAACGGTAGCCTGGGTTCCGACCGGCATGAAAACCGGTGTTTCCACCATCTTGCCAAACACGTTTATCTTTCCTAAACGGGCAGCGCAGTGAGCGTCTTTATGAAACAGTTCGTATCTGAATTCGTCAGCTTTCATACCTAATATGATAACATAAGCGTGTTATACTGATGATATGAAGTCCAAGGAGCTGAAGACCTATAATCTGCCGCTGGATAATCCGGTAATTGCCCAGATCGATGCCAAACCGAGCTCTTTTTTTGTGATCCTGATCTGTATCGGTTTTGCGTCTTTCATGCTGAATATGCCGCGTACCTACGGTCTGATCATGATCCTGTCTTCGATCATCGCTCTGACGTATATGCCAAGAGTCGTTCTGATGGAATTCTTTCAGGAGTATCTTGTAGCCTACAACAAGGCCGATAAGAATAACTGTGTTCTCATCTATTATGAAGATATCACTTCCTGGTCCTATGTCTGGGGTGCCCAGCATGATTATCTGTGTATCGAACTTCAGGATGGCAGTGAAGAGAGGATAGAAGCTTTCTCCAGAGCCATCTTTGAAAGCAATATGAACCGTTTCTGTAAAGAGAAATGGAAAAAGGTTCCGAATGAGAGTCGTCGCCATTGATTTTGAGACCGCCAATTCGTCTTGTGCTTCGGCCTGTGCTCTGGGTATCGCCATTTATCAAGACGGAGAGATCCTGGACAGTTTCGAGTGGTATCTGAAACCGTACCATCGCTATAACTACTTTACGAACACTTTTATCCACGGCATAACAAAACAGGACGTGGAAGATGAATATGAATTTGTCTATTACTATGATGAACTTCAGGAGATCCTGAAGGATTCGGTCATTGTGGCACATAATGCGATGTTTGATCTGAGCGTGCTTAATGCGGTATGTGATGTCTATGGTTTAAACCATTTCAGAAACCCATATCTTGATACCGTGGCGATCTCCAGAAGAGTCTATCCGGAGTTATATAATCATAAGTTAAATACGGTCAGTGCCTATCTGGGCATTGAATTAAATCATCATAACGGCAAGTCTGATGCGTTTGCGTGTCTGATGATTCTGCTTAAGGCCATGGAGGCATACGGTACCTATGAACTTGATGATTTCCTGGCAAAATTGAATATGAATATGAAAAATAATTTGTAAAAATTTTCATTGTTGCGAAAAAGTTTACAATAAGAATGTTATACCTTATAATAAATCTATACTACATTTTTTATTCTGAGGTATTGCAATGAAAGAATTTGAAAACAGCGCCTATTTCTGGCAAAAAGTAGATACGTTATTCTCTTCGGGAGATTTTAAGCTGGTCAACAGAAAGGGCAGTTCCCATAAATCTTATCCTTCATTAACATATCCGTGTGATTACGGTTATGTTGAGACTTTAAGTAATGACAGTGATTCACCGATGGAAGTTTTCAGATCGGGTAAAAAGGATACGGTCGATGCGATCGTCATCTGTGCCGATATCATTGAAAAGCGTTTCGAAGTCAAAGCGCTCGTAGGTCTAAATGAAGAAGAGTGTCTGGAGGTACTGCATTTTCTCAATTGTACCGACTATCAGAAATCAGTACTGCTCAGAAGGGGAAAAGATATTCCTTCATGGAGTGAAACAGAGTAGCGAATAGCTTGTTAAACATTAGCGAAAATGTCACCACTGTCTTGTAGGCGGTGACATTTTTATTTCGCTAGTTCTTATTCCTTTCTTTTTCGTCAAAATATCTTTCAAAATCTTTTGAATTGTCCATAACGTTCTTGCGTCTTCCTTTCGTGTTTATGCCAAGATCTTTACATATGTATTTCTTTCCATATCTGATCAATACCAGCGAGTCGGTA
>JAFZQG010000003.1 GCA_017550145.1 Erysipelotrichaceae bacterium
CTATGGGTTACGGTTACCTTTTGGGACTTTGATGTCTATAGCCATCTAATCCACCATAAGCGCCTTAGTATCAGGTTTCTGTACGTAGAGCCACAGTTTCGCTATCCCTTCTTCTCCCCGCTTCCTCACGGAAGTCAGGCTCGGAAGTCGCTATCGGATTCACCGGTAACAGGTGCTCCTTGGGACTTTCACCCCAGATGTATGACATGCCCGTCATACTATAAAAAAACTGCCCTGTTTATTACAGGACAGTTCAGTCAACTTTACTTCAGTTTTTCGATGAGATCTTTCAGGAGACCGGCTTTATATGATTCGATATTGCCTTCATCGGCATCATTGGCAAGTTCCGGATCGATCGGCAGTTTAGCGACCAGATCAAGTTCATATTTTTCGGCTGTAGCCTCTGTTTCATCATTGCGGTAGATCATCATCTCATGACCGCAGTTTTCACATTTCACATAAGCCATATTCTCAACAAGACCGGCAATCGGTTTGTTTACCTGCTTAGCCATATTGATAGCCTTACCGACAACCATCGAAACAAGTTTTGACGGTGTCGTTACCATGACAAACTGATCTACCGGAATCTGCTGAATAATCGAAATTGCCACATCGGAAGTTCCTGGAGGCATGTCGATGATCAGATAATCCAGTTCTCCCCAGTGTACTTCGGTATAAAACTGTTTGATTAATCCACCTAAAATCGGGCCTCTCCACAATACCGCATCATCTTCGTTTTCCAGCATCATATTGATGGAAACGACCTTGATACCTAAAGTTGTTACAGCCGGGAAGATTCCCTGCTCATCACCATATAACTGCTGGTTGAGACCGAACATCTTCGGAATACTCGGACCGGTAATATCCGCATCCATGATACCGACACTGTAGCCCTGTTCAACCAGTTCTACGGCCAGTAAAGATGAAACCATCGATTTGCCTACTCCGCCTTTACCGGATAAGACACCGACGATCTTTTTTATTTTTGTATCAGCAGTAGGTACAGCCGGCTCCGGTACTCTTGAAGCACAATCCTGTGAACAGCTGCTGCAATCGTGACTACATTCAGACATATAATTTACCTCCATCAAATATCATAACAGATGATCCTGTTTTATTCATTCCTTATAACCGAAAAACTCTTTTAAGCCTTCTTTTTCCTTCAGCATTTCCGCAGTGAAACCGTAATGAGCAGCGGCAGACAACGTTACGACCTTAGCCAGAAATTCATCATACGGAAGATCATGCCATTCTTCGGGGATTTCATTGCGGATGGTGCCACCGTCATTATGGCCTCCGCCCCACCACCAGGCTTCATCCAGTTCGGCCTCATAAGTCCCGTCATCCATCTTATTGAAGACGTACCATGATGCCCATTCTCTCATATCTTCAGGCGTATGAGGACCTTCATAGTGCGGCGCATCATGCGCAAGCGGTGAATAATCGGGATCTCCTTCATTGGCAGAACGTCGATAAACAAAGAATCGTTCATTCGTTTCCTTGGCTTCGCGTTCCAGTTTCAGATGTCCTTCCTGATAGATCCTTTTCCTTCTTCCGGGAACACGTTTTGTCTCGTCGATGATGTCGGTAAATATCTTCAACGGTTTATCTGCATCAATATCTTTATCAAGACCCAGTGTCTTAAGTTCCTCTTCGATATCTTCACATCCTGAACCGGTATAATATCTTATCGTTCCATCATCAAACACATAATATGAACCGATATACCGATCATCATAGTAAACACGGTAATTATTCATCTTCAGCCTCTTTTCATATCTCTTATGTTTTATTCGGATTTATGTTCATAGTAAACGGGATGGATCTCCTTACTAAGATCAGTATCCCACATCGTCTGATCCGCATAAGCCAAACAGGTCGAAACATGTTTACTCTGATCTGTTTCCGCAAACAATGCATATTCTCCTAACATCAGTTCCGGAGCATCATCCGTTAATACGACCCACGGCATATGGGCATCACTGTTATTACGGTATCCGCCCGATGGATCAGCCGCATAGAAATCCGATGGTTTTAAATTATTATAATCGGCATTAGCCTTATATCCGATTATTAAGACAAAGTGTTCTCCGGAAGTCCGAACTACCGGAACAGTACCGGTCGTGTAGGCATAATCACCGCTCACATAGAAGATCGTCGGTCTGCCCTCATTTATTTCATCATAGGCTCTCTGTAATACCTTTAATAACGGATCATTTGAAGCAATATCACCATAATCAGCTAAACGCCATACCGCTCCGTCTCCGTCAAAATAAGCATACGGATCAGCGGAATAATTGCTGTCAAGTATTGCTCTGGCATAGGCAAGCGTAAAGATGCTGCAAACCGATTCATCCTGTTCACCTACCGATAATACCAGTCTTCTGTCAAAGTCCAGCATTTTAAAGACACCTTCAAGTTCACTGTAATCAGTATCTTCAGTATTATCTTCCGGTGCACCTACTACAATAACCGTTTCTTCTTTGTTGTCTTCTTTCTGAGGTTCTTCTTTTATTTCGCTATTCTCATCTTTTTCAACAGTCTTTTTCTCATTTCTGTATACAGAAAAAACACCTTTAACAAGTATTACCGTCAGAATTATGCATATTAATAACAGAATCAGTATTTTCTTCATGATTGAAACTATTCTAATTATAGCCGACTTTAAGTTACTGTTAAAAAAGAATCTCCCACAGGAGATTCTGAACTAAATACTTATTAATCGATTACTGCTGGTTCTCTTTATTGAACCACTTGTTTTCGTACATATACTTATCGGCACGACGGACCGTATCCATGACGGAGCGGTCATTATCCGGATCAAATACCGCAAGACCGACAGACGTTCTGACCTGTTCCCAAGGGTTTTCTCTTGTTTCACAGATCTCTTCCTTGGCTTTAAGGAATTCATCAACGAGCTGTTCTCTGTTTTCGTAATCTTCATTTTCCATAATGACCGCAAATTCATCACCGCCGATCCTGAAGACCGGACTGTGAGCGAAGATACGGCAGATCAGCTTGCTGGCGGACTTCAGATAGATGTCTCCTTTGTCATGACCGTACTGGTCATTGATCGCCTTGAGGTTATCACAGTCAAAGGCAGCGACCGCATATTCGAGCGGTTCTCTGTTGTCCAATTTTGCCTGTAAAGAAGCAATATAATTGCCATAAGCTCCTTTGTTTTTAACGGAAGTCAGTGAATCGACATAAACCTTTTTACTTAAATCCGTAACTTTACGGTGTTCATTCAGGGCTTCTCTTTCAGCTCTGATCGAACGTAAGATCAGCAGCGTGAATATTGCCATAATCATAGCTGCTGCCAGCATAAACGCAGCAAAATTGTCTCTGATGAAATCCATAAATCCGACCTTTACATCTTCAGTCGAATAATATGTCAAAGCCGCATGCACAATACTTTCCGGTACGATACCGGTTACCCTGGTCAGAATGGAATAAAGTTCCGTATCACCTTCTCTGACCGCCAGATAATATTCCATATCCACACCGGTATAGACAGTAGTGAGATGAAGTTTTTCGCACTGCTTGGAGATATTGTTGTAACGGTAGTTGGAAATAATCACACAATCGGTTTTACCGGCTGCAATGCCATCAAGACCGGCCGGAGTATCCGCATAGTAATGAATCGTCCAGCCCGGATAGTTATCGGTCAAAAACATTTCATAGTTGGTATTACCTTCGTTTACGGCAACGCTGATATCTTCTTTTTTAATGAATTCCTTCTGATCTGATTCTCTTACGACCGCATCCATTTCCGTCGTCATCAGAGCAGGAGTCATGACCACACCCAGCTGTTCACCTTCAAAGTCATGGAGATTTGCCGGGAACATGCAGTCGACTTCATTGTTGACCAAAGCTTCAAGAGCTGCAGCTGCCGTCGGATAGCCAATAGCTTCAAAATGCAGATCAGCGTTCTCCATACAGGTTGAGGCATAATCCAGATAATCCTTTAAGGCACCGATCAGTTCTCCGGTATTTGAATCTTTGGCACAGAAAGCCAGATAGTTATCCTGATATCCGACACGGATCGTGCCGTGATCTTCCAGCCATTCTCTTTCGCTGCTGCTGAGGTACATATTGGTACTCGAGGTCCAGAGATACTTCTCATATAACTGCTGATTGAAATTACGGTTCTCATCCTGAATAAGGTTCAAAGCAGAATCCAGTTCATTCAAAAGATCAGGACGGTTCTTATTAACAACGAAATAGAAATCCGATGAACCGATCTTGCAGATCGGGACAACATCTTCCTCATTACTGTAGGCATCCAGCGTTATGAAAGCATCCAGTCTGCCTTCTCTGACCATCTGCAGAGATTCATCTTCCGAAGAAGTCAGATCGACTATTTCTGTTCTGATTCCGTGTCTTTCCTGCCAGTTTATAAACAGATCTTTCTGAACACTGTTTTTGGTTACACCTATTCTTTTTCCGTTTAACGTGGAATAATCATCGGCAGAAATATCGGTATTATCAGGTGTTATATAAATACGGTATACCTCACTGCCCATCGGCAAAGAAGTATAAAGCATCTTATCGGCCCGATCTTCCTTGTAGGAAACATCGCTCATCAGATCGATCTCACCGTTTATCAGCATCGTCATCAGTTCCGACCAGCTGTCCTCCACATACTCGTAGGTCCAGCCGGTATAAGCGGCGATCTTACGCTGATACTCATAGGAATAACCGGAACGTCTGCCGAACTGATCAGTCAAATTGAAAGGTGATTCAAACCAGCCTACTCTAACGACTTTCTCTTCTTCGGCATGAATGTCAACAGGCAACATAAAAACTGCAGCCATCAAAAGCCCCAGTGTAATACAGATCAATTTTCTTATATATGCGTTTTTCATCTTCGTTATTAATATTAATATATCATATCCGCATCGCTTTTTGGGCCGTATCTGAAGGATTAATACCATATAAAACCATATTATTTATACATACGATATACTTAAATCATGAAAATCGGGATTTCCGCCTGCTTAACAGGATATAACGTCAGATATAACAGCAGCAACAAGCTGAACAAAGAACTTTTAAAACTGCTCGAAGGACATGAACTGATCGCCATCTGTCCGGAATTCAGAGCCGGTTTTTCGATTCCTCATAAACCACTAGAAATCAAAGACGGACAGGTCATCACAAGTGATAATGAAGAAGTTACAGAGAAACTGAATAAAGGATCACTGTTATGTCTTGAGAAAATCAAAGACTGTGATTTTCTTATCTTAAAATCCAAATCACCTTCCTGCGGATATAGGAAGATCTATGACGGAACTTTCAGCAATACGCTTACTGATGGTAATGGCATATTCACACAGCTATGTATTAATAATGGTTTAAAGATATATACGGAAAACGATCTTGAAGAGATAAAAAAGGAACTGATAGTCAGTTCCCGTTGAGAATGTATTTCTCGATATAGTATGCACAGCCGTCTTCATTGTTGCCTTTTTCTGTGATGGCATCTGCGCATTCCTTAGTTCCTTCAGCACCGTTGATCATACAGACACCCAGACCCGCAGCGATCAGTAATTCATTATCATTATCCATATCACCAAAAGCCGCAACACTGTTTATATCAAGATCATTTTCTTCACAATATCTTCTTAAGGCATTACCCTTATCGGCATCTCTGTGTACGAATTCCATCATCGTCGTCTGTGTCTTGCAGGAACGGTAACGTTCATTTGATATTTCAACGCAATACGGTTCGATCTGTTTCATGACTTCTTCGCTTACTCTGAACATCACTTTCGAACAAGGTTCGCTCCACATTTCCGAGAGATCATCTACCACATCATTATCCATTCCGGTTCTTTTCATTGATAAGACAGCCATCTCATCAATAAAACGGATCATTCTTCTTTCATCACGATAAATCGAACAGTTCAGATCAGGAAATCTGCTTAACATCTTTTCGATTATCTCTTTCACATCTTCTTTAGACAGAAGATAAAGACTTTCTTTACGTCCACTTTTATGATCATAGATCTCCGAACCGTTAAGACCTATCAGCATATCAAAGTCAAAAGAAAGGCCCCATTCATCTTTCAGGGATTTCAGCTGCTCGATTCCTCTACCCGAAGCCAGACCGAAAAGGATCCCTTCCTTATGAAGTCTTTCAATTATATTGAGTGTATATTCCGATGGACAGATCGTTCCATCGTGAGTCAGTGTCCCGTCAATATCGCAGACTACCAGTCTGATCTTATTCGAAGAGGTTGTCATTTTCCTCTTCCTTATTGTATTCAGGAAGATCAGGCAGTTCGTTTAATGTATACAGCTTGAATGAATCCATGAATTCTTCCGTAACTTCATATAAGATAGGTCTGCCCGGAGCTTCCGATCTTCCCGCTTCTCTGATCAGATTGCGGGCCTGAAGTTTTCTCAACATGATCTCGGCACTTACGCCTCTGAGCTCTTCGATCTCGACTCTGGTGATCGGCTGTTTATAGGCAATGATCGCTAAAGTTTCTAAGGCAGCCTGCGACAGAGTGTTAGGCTTGGATGCGCCGAAGAGTTCCTGGGCATAAGGAAAGACAGCCTTCTTGGTTATGAATTTATATACCGAACCGTAACCGACCAGTTCGATACCGAACAGTTCGGATGAATACTTCTGCTGAATGTTTTCAAGAATGGTCTTGGTATCTTCGATACTCTTGCCGATAGCCACAGCCAACTGTTCGACTCTGGCTCCGTCTTCGCCTACGATATAAAGCAGACCTTCAACGATCGCTTCCATGTTGTCCGGTTCGTTTACTTCTTCTCTTTCCGGAGTTTTCTCTTTTTCTTCTGCTGAAGGAGTTTCCTGAGTTGCTTCTTCTGTTTGAGCTTCCTCAACATTTTCTTCAGGCAGATTCTCGTTATTCTCAACGCTTTCTTCTTGAGCGTTTACTTCTTCCTCAACCATATATTCCTCAATCATTATTGCTACCTCTTCTAAACCAGATATTTTCATTGTCATCGATCGTAAAAACCAGATAGTGGTCCTTGGCCATATCCAGGATCGCAATGAAAGTTATGACATATTCATGCAGATTATCGCAGTCTTCGATCAGCGTTTCAAAACTGAAGGTCTCAGGCAGATCCTTTAATCTGGCCTTGATCTGTAAGATTCGATCCTCCGGAGAAAGTTCCTTCTGGGTAAACTTGATGTCCAGAGGGCGGGAAAGCTGCAGCCTTCTCAAGACTTTATTCATGGCCTTCATCAGATCATACGGATCACCTTCGATATGCTGATCCTCGTCGTTGTTCAGTTTTACGACTTCATCAAAAGAAACCGGTTTGGACAGCTGATCCTGTCTTTCGACAAAGGAATCATATAATGCCCTTGATACTTCCTTGTATTTCTGATATTCAAGAAGTCTTCTGACCAGTTTGTCTTTCGGATCTTCGAAATCATCATCGATTTCATCTTCCTTGCGCGGAAGCAGTTTCTTGGATTTATATTCGATCAGAGTCGCCAGTTCGACCAGATATTCGCTTTCAACTTCGATCTTTAACTCTTCCATGGCATGCAGATAATTGATATACTGATCGGTCAGAACTTCCATGTCCAGATCAAAAATATCCAGCTGCTGCTCATGAATAAGATGAAGCATCAGATCCAGCGGACCTTCGAATTTCAGTGTCTCTACCTCAAAACCCATACACCATATTATAGCATTAAAAGTATGTTATTATGGTGGTGAGGTAAAAAATATGAAAGTCGGAATTTCCAATGATCATTCAGCTGTAGATCTTAAAAACAGCGTACTGAAACACCTTGAAGAAAAAGGCTATGAAGTAGTAAATTACGGTACGGATTCGACCGAATCCTACGACTATCCTATAGCCGGATCGACCCTGGCAAAAGCCGTTTTAAACAAGGAGGTTGACTTAGGAATCGCCATCTGCGGAACAGGCGTCGGCATTTCCATCGCCTGCAATAAGCACAAAGGAATCAGAGCCTGCTGCTGTTCCGAAGCAACTTCAGCCAGACTTACCAGAGAACACAATGATGCCAATATCATCTGTTTCGGTGCCAGAGTTGTATCAACCGAACTTGCCAACGACATCGTTGATGCCTTCCTAACCACACCGTTTTCCAATGGTGAAAGGCATAAGAAAAGAATCGCTCAAATTCATCAGATCGAAGAAGAACAGTAATGAGATTATTTCGAATAATCTCATTTTTTTAAAGGAGTAACTTACTATGGAAAAAACAATGTTTGACTATATAAAAGAAACGCCTGTTGTCGTAGATGATATTATTGAAAATTCTAAAGAATATACCAAAGAACTTGTTTCCTTTTATCAGGATAATTTCTATGAAGGTATACAGTTCATCGCTTCAGGTTCCTCTTATAACGGAACCCTGATCGCCTTGCCTTTCATTAAGCATATTCTGAAATTCGATATTAAGCTTACTACTCCGTTTACTTTCGAAAACCATGAAATGGATTATGTTAAGAAAGAGATGTTGGTCGGTGTATCGCAGTCAGGCTGTTCAACCAATACTCTCAGCGTCTTAGAGAAACTGAAAGAAAAAGGTTATAAAACATCCTGTCTGGTAGGCAGAAATGATTGCGATGCCAAGGATATTGCAGATCTGACAGTTAACTGGAAAGTCGGCGAAGAGAAAGTCGGCTTTGTCACCAAAGGTGTAACTTCTTTAGCCTGCTTCCTGATGTGCTTTGCCTTAGAGCTTGCTAAAGCAAGAAATATTATTACCGATGAAGAATATGATTCATACAGACAGGAACTCAAAAAGACCATGTCTATTCAGAAGGAAATAGTTGATAATACTGTTGATATTTTCAACAGACACAAAGAAGACTTTCTTAATCCTAAACGTGTCGTTTTGCTTTCTTCCGGCCCGGGTTTCGGAATCATCAGTGAAGGTGCCTTGAAGATTGCGGAAACTTCATGTCTGACAGCTTTAGCTTATGAAGCCGAAGAATTCCTGCATGGTCCGATCTATCCATCTACACCGGATGATCTGATCATTCTTGTCGACAACAATGATGACAAAAGCAGTAAGAGGATCATAGATATTGCCTTGGCTTTAAAAGATATTACCGATAAAGTCTATGTGATTACGGACAGTGATCAGATCGATGAAGAACACCGTTTCTCAACTGCAGAACATACCGGCCTTTATACTTCCGTTTTGTACAGATTAAGCTGCCTGCAGACTCTGGCCAACCTGATGACTGAAAACACCAATCATTACGAACCTCATGATTGTGTCAAAGCATTTAAAAAGGCCAACAAAGTGGCCAGTAAAACCAGAGACAATCTCTATCTGAATCTGCAGAACATCAAATAAGTTCGCTTCTTAATCTCTCTAAAGCAAACTCCTTGGTTTCATATTCCGCATGACCGAGAAGATGTTTATCATAATCCAGTGATTCAAAGAAAGCAATCATTGCTTTCAGCTTATCCTGGAAATATACTTCACCATGATAGAAATCAAAGTTATCCGCATCCTGAACAATCAGGGCCTTTTCGCTTGGCAGATAGACAAAGATCGGATCACGTGAATGGGTAGAATCTCTCGGCAGCAGTTCAACATTTATACCGCCCAGATCCAGAGTTGTGTTTTCGGTAATGGTTATATCGGTAGTAACGACTTCGATCTCATCAAGATCAGGATACTCTAAAAGGATATGTTCATTACAGAAAGGAATATCATCACCGGTCTCTTCCCTTTTCTTCATCGCATCAAGATTCCACTTCCATTTGCCTACTTCGATCAATTTATCATGAGTCAGCTGTGTCGAAATCGATTCACCGTTTATATACTTCAGACCGAAAGTATGATCCCAGTGCCAGTGAGAAATAACGGTATATCTAGGTAAAGGAAAATCCATTTCCTTTAAGGCCGCATAAAACTTTTCCACATGAGCTCTGGAATTACCCGCATCTATGGCAATGGAATAATCATCACCTTTGATATAGTAAAGATTAGGCCTATCGGTCCTTTCTTCATAAGGCAATACATACAGTCTTTCACCGATTTTCTTAAGTTCCAAGTTATGTCACCTCTTATTATCTTTCAACTTTATTCTAGTACATTTATTTTGAAATAGGACTATTGCATAAACCCACTTTTTATGATAAGATTTTAAAGCGTTCACAAGTTGGGTGGACGTAGTTATAGCCTGTGGAGAGGTAGCGAAGTGGCTAAACGCGGCTGACTGTAAATCAGCTCTCTACGAGTTCGACAGTTCGAATCTGCCCCTCTCCACCACTTTGGGATGTAGCCAAGTGGTAAGGCAACAGACTTTGACTCTGTCA
>JAFZQG010000016.1 GCA_017550145.1 Erysipelotrichaceae bacterium
TATAAGACATCCTGTAAAGCTTGTTAAGACCGTATTCATCCATCAGCTCCAGATGCCTTTTGGTACCGTAGCCTTTATGATTGCGGTATTCATATTCCGGATATAAGACATCATAACCCATCATGATATGATCCCTTAAGACCTTAGCCAGAATACTGGCTGAGGCAATCGATACCGATTTGGCATCACCTTTTACGATATCGATCACATCATACCGTTTAAGCGGCATTGCATCGGTCAGAGTAAGCGCATGGATTCTCGTGGATTTGCTTAATTCATCCATGGCTCTTTGTGTCGCATGATAGATATCATACTTATCGATATCTTCAGGTGATACGATCCTGAATTCGAAATGGTGCGCATCTTTGATTATTTCCTTAAACAGTTTCTCTCTTTTCTTTTCGGTAAGCTGTTTGGAATCGTTTATTTCTTCATTATTATAATTTATAGGTAAGACGCAGCAGGCCACGACCAAAGGTCCGCAAAGCGGTCCTCTGCCGGCTTCATCAATGCCCATGACATACTGGTCCTTAGCCCAGTATTCTAACTCATATCTGTTCTCCAGCATCCTGCCAGGTGATCCTTCCTATTTTATTACTGCGTATATCCTTCAAGATCGAATCGACAGTTTTGACTCTATTGACTGAATTATCGTTAGTCAGCCACAGTTTTTCTCTGCCGATCGCATCGATCAGATCTTCGCTGTCTTCACTTACGTTATAGCGCTTTGAAATCATACCCGGATATATTTCTTTTAAATAATTAAGACCGAATCTGACCAGATCTTCCTTATCTAATATATCGTCATTTATCGATCCCAATAAAGCCATCAGTCTGGCATCATTCTGATCTTCGATCTTTGGCCATAAAACACCCGGAGTATCCAGCAGTTCGACATCTTCGTTGATTCTTATCCACTGTAATGATTTGGTTACACCGGGACGGTTTTCCGCTTTAGCAACCTTCTTTTTAACGATATTGTTTATAAAGGTTGACTTTCCGACATTGGGAATCCCCACCACCATAGCTCTTAAGACTTTCTTTCTGATGCCACGGGCTTTAGCTCTTTCAAGCTTATCTTTTAAGATATTCTTTACTTCGATGACGACGATTCCGCTTAATTTATCCTGAGATGAATCGGCGATCAGACAATGTTCAAATTTTTCTTTCCATAAGAGGCTCTTTTTCTCATCTGCCAGGTCTGCTTTATTAAGTATAATAAGCACCGGTTTATTTTTAGATAATTCTCCCAGAATCGGATTGGCTGAAGCTGTTGGAATACGTGCATCTCTTAATTCGATAATGATATCGACCAGTTTAAGCTGTTCTTCCATCTGTCTTCTGGCCTTGGCCATATGTCCGGGATACCAGTTTATGTTCTGCTCAGTTGTCATATTATATTTCCAGTTTCAGTCCGACACCTGTTTCTTTGATATTCAGCTTTCTAGACATCATGATCTTGGCAGCCAAAGATACGCAATGACACGGATATAGTAATTCGATATTCTTACTCTTGAGATATCCGATCGTCTTATCCAGTCTTTCATCGCAATCAAACAGATGAAAGCCCCCTATCACACCGTAGATCTTATTCTCATTCATGACTTTAGATGCATATTCGATGATATTGCAGATACCGCTGTGTGAACATCCCGTAATTACAAATAAGCCTTTAGGGCTCTTATATACGATAGCTGAATCATCTCTGATATAATCCGCATCCTTTAAGCCGTTTATTACTTTATTACCTATCGCATAGCGTTTTTCAAAATCATTCAATTCAGGTATTTCACCTAAAAAAGTAATATTCTTACTTACCTGATATGGTTTATCGGTAAGTGTGATCCTATAATTCTTCTCTAATGTTTCTTTATTGACAGGAGCCCCTATTTCAAGGCCATAAGGGTCTTCTCTGAAGCAGAAACAGTCCGGATGAGCTATAAGTTCAAGATCTCTGTTTTGCCCTTTAAAATAAGCTAAACCGCCTGTATGATCATTGTGGCCATGAGAAATAACGATCTTATCGATTCCATCAAGATCGATATCCATTTTATTCGCATTCCTGATAAAAACATCCGAATAACCGGTATCGAAAAGGATCTTTTCTCCTTCGTCTTCGATATAGTAGCTGACAGCCGGTTCACCCAGATAATACATATCGATAAACGTATTATTGTCGACTAATACATTAAGTTTCATGAATGGCTCCTAGCGGTTAAAACCAAAATCGGAAAACGGATATATTATCAGTAAATGTGTCGATCTGATCTGCTTAATATTAAAAGCCCCGTAAAAACGTGAATCACGGGATACACTGCGGTTATCACCCATACAGAAATATTCATTATCACCCAGTTTTTCCTTGAAATCCTGCGTATTGGTATCTTTCAAGAACGACTCTTCGACATATTCACCATTGATATACAGTTTATTATCCTTATATTCGATCGTCTCATTAGGCATACCGATAACTCTCTTAACGAGCAGCTTTTCGTTATTATCGTTATTGACCTTAATGACAACTGTATCAAAACGGTTTATTCCAAGTGTTTTACTGATGATGAAAGAATAACCGAAATCTCCCTGTTTATAGGTCGGAAACATACTTGTGCCGTTTACCACGCAAGGCATCAGGACAAAATTAACCAGGATGATGACGATGATCAGAGCTTTTGTGAAAAACCAGACTATCTCTTTTATAAACGAACCCTTATTTTCCATCATTCTAATTATACTCAGAAGAAAAGCCGTATAAACGGCTTTTGAAATTATCTGACTTCCTTGATCTTGGCAGATTTGCCTGAACGCTGTCTTAAGTAGAACAGTTTGGCTCTTCTTACCTTACCGACTCTGACGACGGTGATCTTGTCGATGACTGGTGAATGAACCGGGAAAGTTCTTTCAACACCGACACCTGAGGAGACCTTTCTGACTGTGAAAGTTCTGCCGATACCTGAACCCTGAACCTTGGTTACGATACCTTCGTAAGCCTGAATACGGGACTTGTCGCCTTCCTTGATCTTAACGTCTACTCGAACAGTCTGTCCGGGAGCTAATTCAGGAATGTCGTTTCTCATCTGGTCTTTAGTAATTTCGTTAACTAAACCTAAATTCATCGTTTCTCTCCTTTACAAAATATAGACATCTGTTCATAATCTCTATGGAAAAGCGGAACAGCGCTTAATTACTTTAACATAAATAAACCATTAAATCAAACGATTTTCATGAAAAAACCAAAGAATTATATCTCATTGATTATTTCGGATATCAGCTGTCTTTCTTCCTCACTTAATTCACGTTTATCCAGAAGATCAGGTCTGTTTAACATCGTCTCTTTCAAAGCCATTTTCAGGTTGTATCTTCTGATTTCTTTATGATTTCCGTTCTGCAATACTTCGGGTACCTTATCACCGTTGTATTCGACGGGTCTGGTGTATTGAGGATATTCCAGTAAACCGTCGGTATATGATTCTTCTTTTAATGATTCCGATGAGATACCTTCATCAAGCAGTCTCAGTATTCCGTCAATTATGACCATCGAAGGAAGTTCTCCTCCGGTCAAGACATAATCACCGATGCTTACTTTCTCATCGACATATTTTTCGATCCTGTAATCGATGCCTTCGTAATGTCCGCAGATGATGACGAATTCATCAAGTTTGGATAGCCTCTCAAGATCTTCCTGTTTTAAAGGTCTCGCTTTAGGTGAAGTTAAAATCGCATAGGTATAATCGTTGGAGATATTATCCAGTAAAGCCGCATGGACCACATCGACCTTCATCAGCATTCCCGCACCCCCGCCATAAGGCGTATCATCCACATGGCGGTGCTTATCGAAAGAATAGTCACGGATATTGACGACCTTGATTTCTGCCAGTCCCTTATCGATTATTCTTTTGATGATGGAAGAATTGAGGAAACCGTCATACATTTCCGGAAACAGTGTCAGTACGGTTATCTTCATAAGAGTCCTTCGATCATATTGATATAGATGCGTTTTTCTTCAAGATCAACTTTATTGATGAAGACCGGAATAAAAGGAATCAGATATTCCTTATTATCCGCATTCTTCTTTACTCTTAGATTATTATGAGTTGAACCTTCTTCGACCTGTAACACTTTGCCCAGACACTCATCTTCACTCCACACCTCGAGATCCTTAAGATCGGAGAAGTAATATTCACCTTCCGGTAAAGGTTTAATGTCTTTCTTAGCTTTATATATCAGCATATTCCGGTATTTTTCAACCAGATTGATATCCTCATTGTCTTTCAGTTGTACAAGCAGAAAACCCTTGTGAGTGCGGCAGGAATTCACCTTAAAAGGAAGATGTTCCTCACCGATATAGATATCAGAATCTTTTTTGAATCTTTCATCGACAAAATCGGTATATGAATCAACTTTGAGTTCACCCTTTATACCGTGAGTATTGATAATTTTTCCTATTACTACGTAGTCATTCATCGAATTAATTATAACTAAAAAAGAGGTGTTTAACCTCTTATAATGCTTCGAATTTGATCGAAATACGCTTGTTTTCGATCTTTGAAGCTACCTGCAACATTTGACGAATCGAATTAGCCATTGAGCCTTTTTTACCGATAAGTCTGGCGATATCCTCGCTTGGTGCATAAACATACAGAAGCAGTTCGTTTTCATTTAAGCTTTCCATCTGTTTGACCATTACGGATTCGCTGTCTGAACATAAAGGCTTAACGATGTTCAACAGAACTTTTTCAAGATCGATCATTTATTTGCTTTTCTTTGAATCGGCAAATTTCTTCATTGTACCGTTCTTGGCAAGAATGTTACGAACAGTATCGGTTGGAACAGCACCTTTATTCAACCAGTTCATGGCCTTTTCTTCATCAATGTTTACGATTGCGGGATTCTTTGTAGGATCATAAGTTCCGATAGTTTCGATATCTCTGCCATCTCTGCGGGATCTTGAATCAGCCGCAACGATACGGTAGAAAGGAACTTTCTTGGCACCCATTCTCTTTAATCTAAGTTTAACCATAATTCCTCCTTTTTTGTCTGCTCTACTATGATTGCATAAAACGAAATAAGAGTCAAGGATTTTTACTTGACGCCTTAGAACAGTGAAATATTATGATCTTCCTTTTTAAAGTACAGTTTCTTATTTAGAATCGTACCCTTTTCATTATGGATATACTTCAGCATTTCTTCCTGATTCATGATCAGAGGTGAACGCTCATGGATATTCCTGAACTCACCTTCAGAAGCCTGAGTAATGATCAGTAATTCATTTCTACTGTTGAAGATACAGGCCAGATACATATATTCTTCATCGGATGTAACAAGATATTTATTCTTATCCTTATCCCATTCATAGAAACCGTCACAGATCACGGCACAGCGATTATTTTTTATTTCTTTATATGAAGGTTTGTCTTCTATCGATTCCATCCGGGCATTGATCTGTAAGGATTTATTCTGAACGCCCCATTTCATGACACTGAGATCTACTTTTGATTCGGCAGGAACGATACATAAGACTTTATCATTAGGAAAAATCTCGCCTTGTTTATAGACGAGATTCAGCTTTTCCGCTCTTTCTTTGATCTGTTTCCCTTTTTTCGAAGGATTTATACCGAAATGATATCTTCCGCACATATTACATTCTGAATAAAGACTGCATCGAAGACATATTCTTAAACAGTTTCTTCATCTTATCGTACTGATTGCACAGTTTATTGACATCTTCAACTCTGGTTCCGGAACCTTTGGCGATTCTTCTTTTATGGGAAGAACGCATGATCGAAGGATCTTCCCTTTCTTCCGGCGTCATGGATTGGATGATCGCTTTGATTTTCTTTAGTTCCTCATCCGCATCAGAGTCATTGATAGCCCTTGCCATATCGCCCATACCTGGCATCATTTTCATGATCGAAGATAGAGGACCGAGCTTTCTGGACTGTTCGATGGAAGAAAGCAGATCGTTCATCGTAAATTTGCCTTCCATGAGATGATTAGCCATCTCTTCAGCTTTACGCATATCGATCTCTTCCTGAGCCTTTTCGACAAAGGATACGATATCGCCCATGCCCAGAATTCTCTGCGCCAGACGGTCCGGATGGAAGGTTTCGAGATCGGAAATCTTTTCTCCGACACCCGCAAACTTGATCGGAACACCGGTCACAGCTTTGACTGATAAGGCAGCACCGCCCTTGGCGTCGCCATCGAACTTGGTCAGGATCAGTCCTGTAACATCCAATAATTCATTAAACGTCTGAGCGACATTGACGATATCCTGACCGGTCATCGCATCGACCGTCAGTAAGATCTCATCCGGATGGATCAGATCCTTGATATCCTTTAATTCCTGCATCAGTTCTTCATCGATCTGCAAACGTCCGGCAGTATCGATCAATAAGGTATCATAGCCCTTTTCTTCTGCGTATTTAACACTGTTTGCGACCTGGGTGATTACCGGAACTCCAATCCCTTCAGAATAGACTTCCACATCGATCTGTTTGCCTAAAGTCTGTAACTGTTCGATTGCGGCCGGTCTGATTATATCTGCCGCAACCAGTAAAGGCTTGCGACCCTGTTTCTTTAATAAATTAGCCAGTTTGGCAGCCTGGGTAGTTTTACCTGTACCCTGTAAACCGACGATCATGATGCTGCTTAATCCGCTCTCTTTGAAATGAAGCGTATTGTCTTCGTCACCCAACAGTTTGACGATCTCATCATGTACAATCTTGACTAAAAGCTGTCCTGGTTCGACCGCGTTTAAAACATCCTGACCGATCGATTCCTGTCTGATCTTCTCAAGGAAGTCTTTGACGACCTTATAGTTGACATCGGATTCCAGTAAAGCAACTCTTATTTCTTTAAGAGTCTCTTCCATATTACGTTCGGACAGTTTGCCCTTGCCCTGAACGTTACGTAAAGTTTTGGTTAGTTTTTCCTGTAATGAATCAAACATATACTCATTATAGTACAAAAAATAATAATCCCCGTGTCTTTTGACACAGGGACTTTAATCAATTGATGAGCGTTACAGAATTGCCTATCAGTCTTGTATTGTAGAACATCACACCGTCACGCTCGACATTGCTGGACTGCAGTCTGCCGGATATGGCGATATTCTGGCCTACCTGATATTCCTCTGTTGCCAGGTTTCTGAATAAAGCTACTTCAAATATTTCGCTTTCTTCCTGCTGGTCTTTATTAGTTTTACCAACAGAAATCTTCAGACGGCATAGTTTCATACCCGCAGAAGTTTCCGTTCTCTCCGGTTCTTCGACTATACACCCAACAAGCACAAAGTAATTCATATACCTCCTTTCCATTACTTGCATACTTAACATAACATTGCTTTCACAGAAAGGAGTTATTTAGAATTTCTCAAAATCATCCGATTATCAGTGTGGAAAAGTGGAAAACCTTCCCGTTTCAGGAAGGTTCAGAGATTATAATTCTTCTTCGTCACTCTTCAGATAGACTTCCCGCGGTTTTGAACCATTTGCCGGTCCGATGACACCACGGTCTTCCAGCGTATCGATCAGTCTGGCGGCCCGGTTATAGCCGATACCGAAGCGGCGCTGCAATAATGAAGTCGAAGCCTTCTGCTGGAATTTTACGAATTCCACGACATCATCATATAAGGAATCCTGGCTGTCCGCATTGACACTGCCTGCATTCATGACGGTCGTACCGGACATATTGGTTAAAAATTCATAGTAGGAATCCTCATATTCCGGTTTAGCCTGCGATTTGACGTAAGAACTTATCTTATTGATCTCTTTATCAGTTACATATACACCCTGCATTCTGATTGGTGCTGTTTCACCCTGCGGATAATACAGCATATCGCCATTGCCCAGTAATCTTTCGGCACCTGTCTGATCGAGGATCGTTCTCGAGTCGATAGAGGAAGCGACCGCAAAGGAAATTCGGGATGGAATATTGGATTTGATCAGACCGGTAATGACATCGGTCGAAGGACGCTGAGTTGCGACGATCAGATGGATACCTGAAGCTCTGGCTAACTGGGTAATACGCTGGATCGATAATTCGACATCCTTGCCCGCAATCGCCATCAGATCAGCCAGCTCATCGATGATTACGACCATATAAGGCAGTTTATTCATCGGCTCTTCACCTTCCTTGAGGTTGGCGTTATAATCGTCCACAAAGCTGTTGAAACCATCGATATTTCTGACTCCGGCTGTCGCAAAAGCATCATATCTTTCTTCCATGATCACGACGATCTTCTTAAGCATATTTGCCGCCATCTGTGGATCATCGATGATCGGCCATAAAAGATGCGGAATATCCTTATATGGCGTAAACTCAACTTTCTTCGGGTCGACCAGAACCAGTTTCACATCATCCGGGTTGGTTCTGAGCAGTAAGGAAATGATGATACTGTTTATACATACGGATTTACCTGAACCGGTCGCACCGGCTATCAGCAAGTGCGGCATCTTCGAAAGATCGCAATATACAGGTTTGCCCATCAGGTCCTTACCTAAGGCAAACAGTAAGGTGATCTTACGCTTTTCAGGCGGAATATGCTTGATCAGATCCAGCATTCTTACCGGAACCGGTTCAACGTTAGGAATTTCAATACCCACGGCACTTCTGCCTGGGATCGGAGCTTCGATACGGATATCCTTGGCAGCCAGTTCCATCTTGATGTTGTCGGAAATATTCATGATCTTATTGATCTTGACCGAACTGTCAGGCTTGATCTCAAACTTGGTTACCGAAGGACCGATATAGGTGTTAAGTAAAACGGCTTCGATATTGAAGTTTCTTAAGATTTCGATTACTCTTTCACCCTTTACCGCAGCCGAAGTCTTATTCACATTGGAAGATACCGATGCGGTATTGTCCAGGAACTCTTCCGGTTTAGGCAAACGGTAGGCTGTGTTGCGTCTTTTTATCTTATGAACTTTCGGTGCTTCGGTGATGATCGTAGTCGTATCAGGAACAGCTTCTTCGCTTTCTTTTCTCTTCCTTGAATCACCGTAGATCTCTTTTTCATTCAGATTGATGAAAGTCGGAGAATTGGAAAGCACATTGTCGTGTTTCTTCTTGACCGGTTCCTCGATCTTGGTTTCGCTCATTTCAACCAGCAGCGCCTGTCTTTCTCTTTCAGCTTCTTCCTCTTCAGCAAGTCTGGCCATCTCTTCAGCCTGTCTGGCTTTTCTTTCTTCTTCCGCCTTTTCGGAAGCTATTCTTTCTTCCTCACGGCGTTTCTTGTTTTCTTCATGTTTAGCCGCAAGATAATTCTTTGTATTCTCGTAGAACTGTTTATATACTTCTCCAGGCACGATCAGGATCGCCGATACGATCATGACCAGAATAATGATGATCAATGTGCCCTTTCTGGTTGCCATGGACAGGAAAAGCGTATAGAAGAAGTTGCCTATAACACCGCCCATCTTCGGCAACGGTTCAATGATAAAGACTTTCTTAAAATAGTCATTTATATATGCCGAAAGCTGGCCGAATGTTTCGATATCCTCAAGAATGTAGGAGTTAAGCAGAATAATGAAGATATTGAACACAAAAAGGCCGATGATCGACTTAACTGATTTCGGATATGTTTCCTGAAAAAACAGAACGTATATTCCGTAACAGAAAAGGGTCAGAATCGGAATGATATAAAGTGAACCCAGGATATATGTCAGGATATTGTTCGTGATGATACCGAACGCACCCATTTTGGAAACAGTGAAAAAGATCAGAACCGCCAGAATCAGTGAGAGAATCAGCCAGCCGGTCTTAGAGGAAGTCTTGACCTTTTCAGCTTCCTTCTTAGTTTTCTTTGCTGCCACTTTCTTCCCCCAAATTGATTTCCACGATTGCCGGTAAGATCATCGGAGCCTTGCCCGTCGTTCTTAAGACATAACGGGAGATAAGTTCTCTGGCTTCCATTCTTACCTGCATATTCTCATATGAACCTTCTTCGACATTTCTTTCGATCGTGGAAATAAGTATATTGCCGATCTCGGCTAGTATATGATCCGCATCCTTCAGATAAATAACACCTCTGGACTGGATATCCGGTCCGCCGATGATCTGCTTCGTTTTGAAATCAAGCACGACACCGCAGATGATCGCTCCATCGGTCGATAATTTTTCTCTGTCTTTTAAGACCATACCGGAAACGTCACGCATATCCGAAGCATCGATCGCTTTGTCTTCCAGTTCGATCTGATCGGAAGTCGATGCCAGGCGGCTGCCTTCAAAAGTCGCAAACTGACCGTTATCAAGAATTATGATCCGATCAGGCGTATAGCTCATATCGACCGCAATATCCGCATTATTGATCAGATCCGAATATTCACCTTTGATCGGCAGATAATACTTTGGTCTGATCAGATACAGCATCATCTTCAGATCTTCGATTGACGCATGCATGGAAAGGATCTCTTTGGCATTGAGTTTCATGATCTGAACACCGGCCTTATAGAGATCATTCTCCATAGCTGTCGCATCCTTTTCCGTACCTGCCACAACCGGTGAAGCGATGATGACCAGATCCTGTTTACGCAGTTCGATGATATTGTCTTCGCCGATTGCGATATTGTTCATGAGACGGAAGACCTGATTGCCTGATCCGGAAATGATACATACGACATCTTTGAGATCATTATTGAATTCATCCTTGGTAATGATGACATTCTTAGGGATCTTGTAGTAACCCAGATCATCAACGGTCTTTAGCAGTTTGACATGTTCGTCATTGTAGAAGAAAACCTTCTTGCCGTACTTATTGGCAAGTTCCAGGATCTCCATGATTCTGAAAAGATTCTGACGGTATAAAGTAATCAGGATACGCTTATCAGCTTCTTCGAAATAATGTTCGATATGATCAGTGATACGGTGTTTAGGAGCCGTATAACCGGAACGCGTTGAACCTTCTGATTCCGACATCAGAACCAAAACATTATTCTGGCCCAGATTCGATAAGGAATTGATATCCATCGAGAAGGATTTATTCAAAAAATCATAGTCGAAAACAAATTCCGAAGCATAGACGATCATTCCCGATTCGGTCTCAAACGCATAACCGACACCGTCGGCAATCGACTGCATAAGCGGGAAGGTATGGATAGTATGACCGGAAACTTTGAACGTATCGTTTCTTTTTATAACGTGGATATGTTTATTCTTAAGTTTATGGACTCTGAATTCATCTTCCAGGAGTCTGGCTGTCAAGGCTGTTGCGTATACTTCCGCATCGATAACGGAAAGCAAATGACCCAAAGAAGACATGACATCGTCATGACCGTGGGAAATGAAAATACCCTTGATTCTGTCTTTATGTTCGATCAGATAAGTAAAATCCGGAATGATATATTCAATACCGAGCTGTTCACTTTCACTGGGATATTTCAAGCCTGCGTCGACAACAAAAATATCACCATCTATTTCCACCAGGTACATGTTCTTGCCATCTTCGTCAAGACCGCCAAGTGCCATTAAACGTATTTTCTGCACTAATTATATTCCTCCAAATTTCATACAAAATTATAGCATATTCTTCCCTGTTAATTTATGTAAGAGAAATAAGTCCTTCTTTTCTTAATTCATATACCTTATCGCATACTTCATCGATGAAACGACGATCGTGAGAAACAGCTATAATACAGCCTTTATATTCATTCAGGATCCTTCTTATTACCGGATTTGATAACGGTGAAAGATTACGGGTAGGCTCATCCATTATCAGTACATCGCATTTATCAAGTATCAGTTTTATTAACAGGATCTTGCATTTCTGACCTTCGGATAATGCGGATATCTGATGTTCCATCTCTTCAGTCGTAAACTTCAAAGCACCTAAAAATGACTGCACCTTGGCTCGATCAGAAAGTCTTTCTCCGTTCCATAAAAACTGTAATGGTGTCTGATCATAATCCATTACTTCATAGTAATTCTGCGGCATATATCCGCATCTGATGTCTTTTCTGTTTACTAATTCATCGGCAATTATTCTTATCAGAGTGGATTTACCCGATCCGTTATCTCCGATGATACAGATCTTATCTTTACCGAAGACTTTTAATGAGATATTTTCAGATAATAATTTACCGGTATGTTCTAATTTATCCAGATTCAGATCAAGTATGACCTTACTTGGATTCATATCCACATCTTCAAAGAAGATATCGATCGCCTCTTCCGGTTCATATTTCTCAGTCAGATTCTCTTTCTTGTTTTCTAAGATCCTTTCCTGAGACTTTATCGAATGCATCTTCTTCTTTAAGACCTGACCGCCGTGAGGATCCTGTCGGGTAATGGTGTTCTGGGCATGTTCGACTTTCTGATAGATCTGACGCCATCTTTCCATCTGCTTATGAAAAGCGGCTTTCTCCTTGGCAGCGATCATATTGTTGCGTTCAATAAACGAGTTTCTTTTCTCGGCGTATTCCCTGTATCCCGTTCCGCTGTAAGTAATATGCGGTTCACTCTTTCTTTTCAGCTGTTCAAGATGCAATATACCGTTGGCACAGTTCTCTAAAAGCGTTTCATCATGCGAAACAAATATTAAAGGAAGATTACAGTTCTTGATGAATTCTTCCAGCCATATTAAAGTCTTAAGATCCAGATCATTGGTTGGTTCATCCAAAAGCAAGACATCCGGATCATTATAAAGGACTTTTAATAAGGATACTTTGACCTTTTCGCCACCGGATAATGTTCTGATTTTTCTATCACCGATCAAAGAAGAATCGATACCTATTCTTGTTAATAGAGAATAGAGATGATTGTAGTTGATCTCTTCGGCTATATATTTCGCCGTATCATAATCAAGATACTCTTCCTCGATCGTCTGAGGAAGATATCCTATTCTTCCTGAACATTCGATACTTCCACTGTAGGAAATATAGGAATCAGTATCTATGCCGGCAATGATCTTCAATATAGTCGATTTACCGTTTCCCTCTTCACCGATTAAGGCGATCTTGTCCTTTTCGTTCAATACAAAAGAGAAATCTTCCAGTAAAGATCTCCCTTTGTTTGTAATAATCGAAAGATTGTTTATTTTAAGAAACATTATTCTTCAATACATTCGCCATTTAACGAGAACGACATGACTTCCGTGATCTTAACTTTCACCAGATCTCCGGTCTTCACATTATTCGCCGTAAAATTGACGAGTTTGTTTTCCGGTGTATAACCGGAATAGACATTGGAATTGCGCTTGCTTAAACCATCAACCAAAACTTCGACGATCTGATCCTTGAAGCGCTGATTGTTTTTATTCGCATAGAAAGCGACTCTTTCATTGAGACGCTGCAGTCTTTCTTCCTTGGTCTTGCGATCGATGGTGTCTTCCATATTGGCAGCCGGTGTACCTTCTCTCTTGGAATAGATAAAAGTAAACGCGTTGTCATATTCGCAGTGTTCGACAGCACTCATCGTATCCTCAAAAGCCTCATCCGATTCATTAGGAAAGCCGACGATGATATCAGTCGTAAACGCAAAACCTGGCAGTTCTCTTTTTAATTTGTCGTATAATTCAAAATACTCTTCCCTGGAATATCTTCTGTTCATCTTCTTTAAGATACCCGTATTACCGGACTGGATAGGAAGATGGATATAAGGCATGATGTTGGAATTGTTTTTGATGGCTTCGATCATCGTGTCATCGAAATCCCACGGGTGAGAAGTCATGAACCTGATTCTGGCAATACCGGTCTTAGCTACATCATTAAGCAGATTGCCGAAGGTATAGTCATTATGCAGATCCTTGCCATAGGCATTGACGTTCTGTCCCAGAAGGCAGACTTCCTTATAACCCTGTTTTACCAGTTCTTCAACTTCAAAAATAATATCTTCCTTATAACGGGAACGTTCCTTGCCTCTGGTATATGGGACTATGCAATAAGTACAGAATTTATCACAGCCGTACATGATGTTGACCCAGGCCTTATGGCTCATGAAACGGGTAACCGGAACACTTTCAATGATCTCGCCCATCTTCGAGAAGACTTCTATCTTACGTGTTCTGGTCGTATTTACTTCATAAAGCAATTTCGGTAAGGAAGTAATATTGTGCGTACCGAAAATAATATCGACCTGGCGGTATTTCTCCATGATCAGACTGACCGTCTTTTCTTCCTGAGCCATACAGCCGCACATACCGATTATCAGATCCGAATTGGCTGTCTTTAATCTCTTTAAGGCTCCGATCTCGCCTAAGACTTTTTCTTCGGCACCCTGCCTTACGGCACAGGTATTGATGATGATAAGATCGGCTTTTTCTTCGTCTTCCGATGGTGTATATCCCATTTCATCAAGAATTCCGGCAATCGTTTCCGAATCTCGCTGATTGGCTTGACAGCCATGGGTAACTAAAAAATACTTCTTGTCTTTGCCAAGATCTTTATACTGTTCTTCCAATACAAAAGAAAGTTTCTCAGAAACTTCTTTATTTCTTTTCCTTGCGTCATTCAGAGAAGGAAGCTTATAGTCTTTTTTAGCCATACGCCCTTATTTTAATTAAAAGGCATAAAAAAACCAAGTTTTTCAACCTGGTTTATTGAGATAATGCAGATACCGGGCATGTTGCAACGCAAGCACCGCAATCAATGCAAGTTTCTTCGTTACATACAGATTTGCCTTCTTCATCTAATTCAAGAGAAGCTGTAGGACAAACACCTGTACATGCGCCACAGCCGATGCATAAATCACGATCAACTTTTACTGGCATATACAACCTCCTTATAGAACAAGATAATTATATCATGTATCTTACGCAAATAGTAAAGCCTAATCTTCTTTGCGGATATCTAAGCCCAGGAAGTCCAGCTGATCCTGATCGACCGTATTAGGCGCATCGGACATCAGGCAGTATGCACTGGCTGTCTTCGGGAAGGCAACGACATCTTTAATATTATCTGTACCGCTTAAGATCATCGTCAGTCTTTCAAGTCCGATACCGACTCCGCAATGAGGAGGTGCACCGTATTCAAAGGCTTCGATGAAGAATCCGAACTTATTCTTGATCTGTTCCTTGGTCAATCCTAAGGCATCAAAGACTTTGGCCTGCATCTCGGAGTTATGGATTCTTACTGAACCGGATAACAGTTCATAACCATTCAATACCAGGTCATAGGCTCTGGAATAACAGTTAGCCTGATCGGTTGTCAGTTTATCGACATCTTCATCACGCGGAGCTGTGAACGGATGGTGAGCACTTACCCAGCGGTTTTCTTCTTCGGAATATTCATACATCGGGAATTCGGTGATCCATTCGAAACAGTACTTATCCTTATCGATCAGTCCGAGCTCTTCACCCAGTTTCTTTCTTAAAGCACCTAAAGCCGTTTCAGCGATGTTTTTCTGATCGGCGATCATTAATACTACATCATTGTTTTCGAGCTTCAGGAAGTCTCTTAAGGCTTCTTTTTCGTTAAGCGGTAAAGCATTATTTACAGAACCGGAGAATTCATTCTTGTCGTATTTCAGATAAGCCAGAGCTTTAGCCTTATAGACTTTAACGAATTCCGTGAATTCATCGAATTTCTTTCTTGAAAGTTTATCCGCAACATTCTTGAATATCAGAGCTTTGATCACTCCGCCCTCACTTACACAGTTACGGAAAACCCCAAATTCACTTTCCTTAAATAATTCGCTAACGTTGATCATTTCGTTGCCGAAACGAAGGTCAGGTTTATCCGAACCGTATTTATCCATCGCATCGACATATTTAATTCTCGGGAATTCCAGATTATCGATACCCTTAACCTCCTTGAAGATAGCCTTCATGACCTTTTCGACTTCCGCAAAGATATCTTCTTCATCCGCAAATGACATTTCGATATCGATCTGTGTGAATTCCGGCTGTCTGTCGGCTCTCAAGTCTTCATCTCTGAAACATCTGGCGATCTGAAAATAACGGTCCATACCGCCGATCATCAGTAACTGCTTATACTGCTGCGGAGACTGCGGCAAGGCATAGAATCTGCCTTTATACAATCTTGAAGGCACAAGATAGTCTCTGGCACCTTCCGGTGTTGATTTGGATAAGATCGGGGTTTCGACTTCCACAAAATCATCACCATGAAGTACACTTCTGACGACTGTCGTGATCTTGTCTCTTAACAACAGTTTATCTTTGATCGGATTACGGCGTATATCGAGATAACGATATTTCAGTCTCAGATCCTCTAAAGCATCAGTCTCATCCGCAATGATCATCGGAGTTGTTTTAGCCGAAGACAATACGATACATGAATCAGCCAGAACTTCGATCTCACCGGTCTCAAGTTTAGGGTTAGGTGTTTCTTTGACTTTTACCGTACCCTTTACTTCAATGACATACTCGTTTCTGACATCTTTCACCAGATCCGAATGAGCTTCATCAAAAGTGATCTGGGTAATTCCATAACGGTCTCTCAGATCGATAAAAACAATAGAACCGAGGTTTCTTCTTTTGCTGACCCAGCCGGCCAGTCTGACATACTTTCCTTCATCTGTTTTTCTTAATTCACCACAGGTATGATCTCTATTCATAATAATCCTCCAATAACTGATCCATTCTCTCTACCAGTTCATCTCTCTTAACGGTTTCCTGAGCCCTGGTGAGCGTATCTTTCAGTGAAACCGTATTTTCTTTTTCTTCATCTTCACCGATGATCAGCACAAAACGGGCATTCTTTCTTTCCGAAGACTTGAACTGAGCCTTTAAGGAACGTCCGTAATAATCCATTTCGGTGGAGAAACTGTTACTGCGCAGTTCTTCGGAAATACTCAAGGCATAATCAGGAGTCTTGCACATATTGATGACATAACAGTCGATCGCCTTTTTGAAATCGAAGATCTCTTCCGCTTCACATAAGATCATCAGTCTTTCGACACCGATCGCAAAGCCGATACCGCTGATCTCAGGACCGCCCATCTCTTTGACGAGATTGTCGTATCTGCCGCCGCCGAAGATCGTAGCCTGTGAGCCTGATGCTTCGTTGGTGCTGACGACTTCAAAGACCGTATCGGTATAGTAATCAAGTCCTCTGACCAGCCTGTCATCTATTTCGTATGGAATAGCCAATATATCAAGATAGTGTTTGACTTTCTCAAAGTACTTGGCTGAATCATCTGAGAGTTCCATCTTCGGTGCATTCTTTACGATTTCATTTTCATGATCGATCTTGCAGTCGAGGATCCTTAACGGATTCTTTTCCAGTCTGTTCTGACAATCCGTACATAACTCATCTTTATAAGGACGGAAATAATCACTTAAGGCTTTCTTGTATCTTAATCTTGATTCATTATCACCTAAGGTATTGATCAGTACTTTTACACCTTCCAGGCCTAAGGTTCTGATATAGAAATAACCCAAGGTTATGATCTCCGCATCGATCAGAGGATCCTTATCACCGATACACTCGATGCCCATCTGGGTAAACTGTCTCTGTCTGCCCTTCTGCGGTCTTTCATGCCTGAACATCTCTTCTATGTATCCGAGTTTTACCGGCAGTTCGGCATTACCGTACATCTTGTTTTCGACAAAAGATCTGATGACACCGGCCGTGCCTTCCGGTCTCAAGGTCAGAGAATCTTTTCCGTTAGGTGAAAATGTATACATCTCTTTGGTGACCATGTCGGAAGTATCGTTTTCTTTCTGGAAAACACCGGTATATTCAAAAACCGGAGTCTTGATCTCGCTGTAGCCGTAGAGATTCAGAAACTGGCGGAACAGATCGGCCAGCATATTGAATTTCACCATCTCATCAGGCAAGAGATCATAGGTACCTTTTACAGTCTGATATGGCATGTCAAACCCTCCTTATGAATAAAATAAAACGTCCCTGTCTAAGGACGTTAATAACGCGGTGCCACCTTAGTTCATATCTTGAGATATGCCCTTTAAAGCCTTAACGCAGCAGCTACGGTCTACTTTCATAGACATCAAGGAAGTGTCCCTCCTTCATCCTCATAAAGCCTTGCACCAGACGCTTCTCGCTGTAAATCGGACTAAGGATTCTTTTCCTTATTGACACTAAAATTCTAGCATTATTTAATGGCTCTTTCAACCGAAATAACGCTGTCTACCTTACGCAGATTGGTCATGATACTCTCGAGATGTTCAAGATCGCTGACCATGAAAGACATGCTGGTCGTAGCTGTCAGATCTTCGTTGTTTACGGCTGAATTGACAAAGGTCAGATTGGCCTTATATTGTGCTACGACTGTTACTAAATCGGTCAAAAGATATGAACGGTCTTTGGAGAAGATCTTGATCGAAGCTTCATATCTGACATCCGGTTTGTTTTCATCCCATTCGACATCGATAAGACGTTTTTCATTCGCAATATTCGGACAGTCGGCTCTATGCACTTTAATACCCTGGCCCTTGGAGACAAAGCCCACGATCTCATCACCATATACCGGTGAGCAGCATGGCGATAAGGCGATCTTCATCGAATTGATGCCTTTTACCACAATACCGGTCTTGGATATGATATGGCTCTTCTCAGAATTACGTTTGGCGATCTTCTCGATATATGACAGATCGACTTCTTTTTTGCCTAGTTTGGTAAGCTTTTCGATAACGGCGATCGGCGTCATGGACTTGCATCCGATGGCAAAAAGAAGATCGTTCGCATTCTGTAACTGGAAAGATCCGGCTACCTTGTCGAGTTTCTTGGAATCGAAAAATTCATCGACATCCAGATTATGTTTTCTGAGCTCTTCCTTAAGGATGCTTTCACCCTGTTTGATGAACTCTTCCTTATCTTCCATCTCCTTCTTGGCGAAGTAAGCCTTTATCTTATTACGCGCATGATTGGTCTTGACGATATTAAGCCAGTCTTCGGATGGAGCGGAATTCTTGTTGGTCCTTAATTCTACGACATCGCCGGTCTTTAACGGTGTGTTCAATGGCACAAGAACACCATTGACCAGAGCACCGACCGTCTGGTTTCCTACTTCGGTATGGATACGGTATGCGAAGTCGATCGGTGTTGCGCCTGCAGCCAGGTCAATGATACGGCCACGCGGAGTCATACAGTAAATGTTCGCATTGAAAATATCATGCGTAATGTCATTCATATAATCCTTCGCATCCGCATCGGTATTCTCTTCAAAGGCTTTTAACCAGTTGAGTTCTTCGATCAGTTTCTTCTGCGAATTGGTCTTGCCTTCTTTATATGACCAGTGAGCCGCAACTCCTCGCTCAGCGATCTCATCCATCTCTTCGGTCCTGATCTGAACTTCATAGATCCGTCCATCCGGTCCGACGATCGTCGTATGCAAAGACTGATACATGTTCATCTTCGGCATGGCGATATAGTCTTTCAGTCTGCCAGGGATTGGACGGTATACCGCGTGGATATAACCTAATATTTCATAACAGTTGGTTTCGGTCTTGGTTACGATTCTGATGGCCAGTAAATCAAGGATCTCATCAAAACGCTTGTTCTTGGTGACCATCTTCTTATTGATCGAATACAGGTGTTTTGATCGGCCGAAGATTCTGAATGGTATATTATGCATCTCCAAGACGATCGAAATATCTTCGATCATCAGATCGATCTGTTTATCTCTTTCGGACTTCTTGGATTCGACCAGTTTGGCTATCTCATGGTACTTCTCGTTATCAAGATAATAGAAAGAGAGATCTTCCAGTTCATTCTTGATCTCGGCGATACCTAGTCGGTGGGCAATCGGTGCATAGACATCGAGTGTTTCTCTGGCGATCCTTTTCTGCTTCTCCGGAGGCAGATACTGTAGTGTACGCATATTGTGGAGTCTGTCGACCAGTTTGACCAGAATGACACGCACATCCTTGGCCATGGCGATCAGGATCTTACGGTGATTTACCGCCTGATATTCTTTCTCGTCAGTAAACTTTAAGTTGGAGATCTTGGTTACGGCTTCGACGATCTCATAGACTTCTTCACCGAATTTCTCCACAAATTCTTCCTTAGTGACATCGCAGTCTTCGATGACGTCATGTAAGAGTCCGGCCGCAATAGTATAAGGATCTGTCTTGAGTTTTGCCAGTTCGTAGGCCACGTTCAAAACATGCACAAAGTACGGTTCACCGGAACGTCGTTTCTGATCCTTGTGCATCTCATAGGCAAAATCATAGGCTTTATCGATGATTTCCAAAGACTCGGGCCTGCTTATGTATTTCCCGATTTCATCGTAAAGTTCTTCTTTTGTGCTTATAAGATCTTTCATGGCCTGAATATCAAAAAATCGAAGCTAAGCTTCGATTCTCTTTTTTAGTACTTCAATAAAGTGAATACGTCGTAATTGCTCAGCTTTTCTCTTCCGCCTAAACCTTCCAGTTCGATCAGGAAGGCACAGCCTGCTACTTCGCCGCCAAGCTCTTCTATAAGTTTGGTTGCCGCATCAGCGGTTCCGCCTGTTGCTACAAGGTCATCGACAATAAGCACTCTCTGGCCTGGTTTAATCGCATCTTTGTGAATATAAAGCTCGTTCTCGCCATATTCCAGTTCATACTTAAAGGAAATAGTCTGACGTGGGAGCTTACCAGGTTTTCTGATTGGTACAAAGCCGATATTGAGCATATTGGCGATAGGACAACCGAAAAGGAAACCTCTAGATTCCGGTCCGACAACAAGATCGGCATTAACGCTGCGGGCATACTCTGCCAGTTTCTCGCAGGCATAATGATAAGCTTCTCCATCTGCCATTAACGGTGTGATATCTCTGAATAAAATACCCTTAGTCGGGAAATCCGGAATACATGCAATATAACTGTTTAAATCCATTGGCTGTCCTCCTGAAAAATACATATCAATTATAGTAAAACTAAAGCAAATCTTCAATTACAAAGGACAGGCATCCGTTATGATAATCATCCCTTTTCAGATGACCGATCATCTTAGCAAATTCCTTGTCCAGATGAGCGTGATTAAAGCTGATGGCTTCCAGTCTGTTATTTAAGACAAACTTCGGGTATTGCCTTGAAATGACATACTTTTTGGAATATTCGGGATTATCGATACATAAGAGCGGTTCTTCAAATCCCGTACCAAAAGGTTTGAGGCTTTCTAACTGTTTAAGCAGTTCTTCGTTTATTTCATTCTGTTCAAAACACAGGACATCTTTATTCACTTCTTCCATGATGAATTCATTCTCGTTTATGTATTTAAGCAGTTCGTCGTAATTGTTTTTATCTAGACTTAAACCGACTGCCTGCGCATGGCCGCCAAACGCTTCAAACAATCCTTCAGCGCCTTTGAGATAACCATGGAAGTTAGATCCTTTAGGTGCCCTTCCCGATCCCGTCAGCATGCCTTCATTTTCGCTTAGAACCAATACAGGTTTACCGTATTCATACATCAGTCTGTTGGCAACCAGTCCGCATAATCCTTCCTTGAAGGCAGCAGAAGATACAATGATGATATTCTGTTTCGGATCGATCAGTCTTTGCGCCAGAGCGCTCATTTCACTTGTCAGATTCTTACGGTTCTGATTGATCTCTTCGATCTTGTTCAGATAGGCCATACATTCACCGGAATTGGTCAGTAAATAACGTACGACATAATTCACATTCATCAGATCATCTAATCTTGATACCGCATTGATCTTAGGTATGACATTGAATGATAAAGAATCATAGTCAAAGGAA
>JAFZQG010000017.1 GCA_017550145.1 Erysipelotrichaceae bacterium
CGCGGCTGACTGTAAATCAGCTCTCTACGAGTTCGACAGTTCGAATCTGCCCCTCTCCACCACTTTGGGATGTAGCCAAGTGGTAAGGCAACAGACTTTGACTCTGTCATTTCGCTGGTTCGATCCCAGCCATCCCAGCCATAAATCATGACTCGGTAGCTCAGGCGGTAGAGCATCTGACTTTTAATCAGAGGGTCCCGGGTTCGATTCCCGGTCGAGTCACCACTGACTGCAGATGTAGTTCAATGGTAGAACTTCAGCCCTCCAAGCTGACTACGTGGGTTCGATTCCCATCATCTGCTCCAATATAGAAATCAAGGCCTTGGAAACAGGGCCTTTTAATTACTTAAAAGGACTGTTATCCAACAGTCCCTCTACATTATTACCAGATAATTAATCGTTTGTCTTCCGGCATAAACATACCGTCATTTTCCGTAACAGAGAATGTCTTGTACCATTCTTCAAAGTTACGCGGCATGATATTGGCTCTGAGTTCGTTTGGCGCATGGACATCTCTGACTAAAGCCATCTGCACATATTCAGGTGATGCTTTCATGCACCAGATCCTTGCCCAGTTACGGAAGTATTCCGCATAGTCGGCATTGTTTCTTTTTGCCATGATAGCCAGCGTGACAGCCATACCGCCGTTATCCGCAATGTTTTCGGAAACGATCAGTTCGCCATTAACTTTACCGCCATGGAAATCCATGCCGTCATAGACCTTGATCATCTTTTCGGTCTTCTTCTTGAATTCCGCACAATCATTTTCTGTCCACCAGTCACTGAGATTGCCGTTTTCATCAAACTTGGCTCCGTTATTATCGAAGCAGTGGCTGATCTCATGACCGATGACTGCACCGATACCGCCCAGGTTTTCCGAAGCTGTCTGTTTCAGAGAATAGAACGGTTCCTGTAAAATGGCAGCCGGGAAAGTAATATCGTTGGAGAACGGATTGAAGCATGCATTGACCATATGACCAGGCATCAGCCATTCGCTTCTATCTACCGGTTTCAGCATCTTATTCAGCGTATGCAGCTGACGGATCTTATTCAGTTCTTTCATCGTATCCAGCAGGTTGAGATTTTCATCTACTTTCATAGTCGCATAGAACGGATCGACCTTATCAGGATAGCCCATCTTGATCTTCATCGTATCAAGTTTCAGAATGGCCTTTTCTTTGGTGGAAGCAGCCAGGAAATCATTATTGGCAACTCTTTCCTTATAAGTCTCAATGATTTCTTTAACCATATTTACCACATCGGTTTTCGCTTCTTCACCGAAATAAGTACGACCATAATAAACACCGATCGGTTCAGAGAAAATCTCACTGGCTAACTGATAAGCCTGTTTTTCCAGAGTCGGATCTTTAGCTATACCTAAGAAGGTACGACTGAAAGTCGTTGATAAAGTATGGAGTTCTTCGGACAGGAAGCCGCAGGCTTTGATAAGCAGATTGACATATGCCCAGTGCAGATACTGTTCAAAGTTTTCTTCATTGAAATAAGTCCTGAAACCTTTGACGGCCTTATCATCATACGCAATGATCTTATCAGGCATGTTTTCACCATACAGTTGTTTCAGGAAGCTGTTTAAATCAAAGGCACCGAAGTATTCCTGAGCCTCACTTATTGTCATCGGATTGTAGTAGGCAACATAGTCAGCCTTCTCGACCATACTCTTGGATACCTTCGAGACATTCCTATCAAAAGTCAAAGTATCCGCAAGATACTGTTTCTGTTCCTCTTCACTTAACGGTGTTAAACTTAATAATTTAGAAGTTACCTGAGAATAGACACCGATAAGCTGTTTGCCTGTTTCATTATCCTCATCATAGAAAGAAGTATCCAGTAAGATCATTTCCGGTCCTTCGATCGCAAATGAATTGATGGCGGTGTTCTTCATATCCGGCTGAACATCGAACTTGAATGGCATCGGCATGCCATAGTCCAGTAACAGTGCTACTGAATTCTCATTGAATTCATTGAGTGAAGAAATACTCTTAACTTTATCCAGATATTTTAAAGCCGGAGTGATTCCTTCTTTGTTTCTTTCATCTGCATCCAGTACTTTCTTATATAACTTAACGGCTTCCTTTACTTCCGGAAGATTCTCCGGTATTGCTTTTTCACCGTTTAAAAATGCTGCAAAATCTTTCAGCATTATGTTTTCCACATCTTCCATCAGCTGCGCAAAACCGCCAGCCATGAACTTGTCATCCGGTATGACCAGTTTCTCCAGTTTTTCACCATTGACGTTCTGGAACAGATCGTCCTGAATTCTTACTTTCTCCATCTCCAAGCCTTCTTTCTTATATTAATAACCCATGCATTCTTTCATCTTCTTTAAAGCACTGTTATGTCTGAGTTTTACGATTCCGTATGAGATCCTCATCTTTTCACCGACTTCCTTGAGACTGTAGCCTTCGTAGTATCTCAGGACGATGATATCTCTTTCTTCACTGTTAAGTCTTTCCAGAGCCATGGCTAAGTCGGCCAGCTGAGTTTCACTCACATCACTGTCGCTGGCTTCATACTCGTAATTATCCAGAAGTTCATAACTCTCATGTCTGGTACGGTAAAAGTCAGTCAGGGTATTTTTCGTAATATTGAAAATCCACGTTGACAACGCGGATTTTGTTTCATCGAATTTATCAATATTCTTCAGAACTTTAGTGAAGACTTCTTCACACAGATCTTCGGAATCATGATAATTATTGATGCGTGAATTTATATATGAAAAGACTTTCTGGTAGTACTCTTCATAGATTTTATCTACTGAAGGGCTATTGGCCATTTTTTTTGTTCTTGTCTTCCTCCTCGACGTACTGTCCTCCCGCAACGAAAGACAGCTCGGATTCACTCAATAAAACAGAGCCTGATTCATAGCGGCTTTCCACGCCGTTGATGATACGCTGCAAATCCTTGTTTTTCGAAAATCGCTGATAATCGAACAGGTTGCCTAACTTTTTTTCAAAGTTCTTCATCGTTCCTCCATATTTCTATTCTATTACTTTTTTCCACAGAAAAAACTTATGAATATTGCATAATTGTCTAACAAAAATGATCTATCTGTATAAGATCTGTTCATCCGGAAAAATAAGCATACTATTTTCCTTCAATTCTTATACGAATTAGTGGCTTAAGATGTCAGTAAAATCGACCGATTTATGATTAAATTATCTTTCTCAGATATTCTTTTGTATCTTCGTCACAGAAAGCGGCGTCAAGGGCGTTGTATGTACATTTCATCAGCGTATCATCACTTACACCCAGCATTTTCAGCTGATAATGTTCGTTGATCAGATTGGATTTGCTGAAGACCATGTTGTCGGTATTAAGTGTTACTTTTAATCCTCTTTCCAGCATCTTTCTTACCGGATGAGAAGCGTAATTCATCGTTGTTTTTATATTGGAAGTAACACATACTTCCAAAGGCATATCTCTTTCCAAGAGTGCTTCGATATATCTGTCATCCTGAATACAGTTTATGCCGTGGCCAATCCTTTCAGGCTCCATAGCCAAAGCATCCAGAATATGAGCACCGCTGCCCATTTCTCCCGCATGAAGCGTATATCTGAAGCCTTTTTCTTTGGCGATCTTGAATAACGGCGCATATTCGCTGTATTCACAGTTATTCTCAAAACCCGCCAGATCAAGTCCTACCAGCCCGTGTTTATACAGTTCCTCTGAGGCAGTGATCGTTTCCAGATTTTCTTTATAATTGAAAGCGGCGGAATCACCCTTATGCATCAGACAGTTGATGATTCCTATTTTTATAGGATAATCTTCCATTGCCTTTTTCGCACCATCCACAACTGCTTTTACAGCATCGTACTGGCTTAAGCCTTTCTTGCAGTGGTGTTGCGAAGCAAATCTTATTTCCGCATAGACAATACCCATTTCATACAGTCTTCTGGCCAGATCGTATGTCGCATCAAAAAGATCTTCACGATACTGCAAGAGATCACACATCAGATCGAATTTGGTGATACTCAAAGCACTATGTGAACCGTTGATCGCAAAGACCCGGTCATAGAATTCTTCAAAGGTTTCCTTTTCAGGAATAACTTCTCTTTGAAGAGCCTTGTAATAAGCCCATTTCAGATTCAGAGATCCGTCAAGATGCAGGTGGAGTTCGATTTTTGCTGTTTTCATGGTTGTCCTTCTCTTTCAGTATTATTTTATCAGGAAGAAGAACACATTTAGGCATGATAGAATTAATAATATGAAAAACGAAATGAAATGGTGGCAAAAAACAATCCTTTACGAATGCTATCCCAAGAGTTTTCTTGATACCAGAGCTCAGGGAACAGGGACCTTACGGGGTATAATCGAAAAACTTCCGTATCTGGAGTCACTCGGTGTCGGAGCCTTATGGCTGACACCGATCTATAAATCACCGATGGTCGATAACGGCTATGATGTGGAAGACTACTATCAGATCGATCCGGTTTACGGTTCAATGATCGATATGGATGAACTGATCGCCGAAGGCAAAAAGCACGGCATCAGAATCGTCATGGATCTGGTCTTCAATCACACTTCCGATCAGTGTGCCTGGTTCAAGGAATCAAAGACTTCACGTGACAATCCTAAAAGCAACTGGTATGTCTGGGCCGATCCGAAAGAGGATGGAAGTGCTCCGACTAACTGGCGCTCCATTTTCGGCGGCAGTGCCTGGAAGTGGTGTGAAGAGAGAAAACAGTATTATCTTCATACCTTCGCTGAAGCACAGCCTGATCTGAACTGGGAAAGTCCGGAATTAAGAAAAGCTCTTTATGATGTTGCCAACTTCTGGGTCGATAAAGGTGTCGGCGGTTTCAGAATCGATGCGATCTCATACATTAAGAAACCATCTGTGTTTACTGATGGTGAACCGGATGGACAGGATGGACTGGCTGCCTTAAACGGTCTAGTAAACAATATGGACGGCATTCTTGATTTCCTCAACGAATTCAAAAAGGAAGTCTGTGAAGGTAAAGATATCTTTACGGTCGGTGAAACAAACGGAATCTCTCATGACATGCTGAAAGACTGGGTCGGTGACGATGGTGTCTTCGATATGCTTATTGAATATACGCATATCTCTCCGGAATTCAAACAGAATGAAAACTGGTGTGAACCACAGGAGTGGAAACTCTCCGATCTCAAGAAAATGCTAAGTGCTTCACAAAACGTCATCAATGATTTCGGCTGGTATCCGATCTATTTCGAGAACCATGATAAACCGCGCTGTGTCGATCATTACTTTGAAGAAAACGCGGATAAAGTACTTACAGCCAAACTGATAGGCACTATGTTAATGACTTTAAGAGGAACACCATTTATATATCAGGGACAGGAAATCGGTATGAGCAATGTCAGCTGGCCTGATATCAGCTGTTATAATGACATTTCTTCGCTGGAACAGTATAAGACCGCAATAAACAGCGGCTACAGTAAGGAAGATGCCTTAAAAGGCATACACAGATTCTCCAGAGATAATGCCCGTACACCAATGCAATGGAGTTCAGATAGAAATGCCGGTTTTACAGATGGAGAACCGTGGCTTTCTGTAAATGAGAATTATCTTACAATCAATGTAGACAAGGAAGAAAACGATCCTTCATCCGTTCTGAACTATTACCGTAAACTAAATCAGTTACGTAATGAATATCCGTGTCTTATTTCAGGATCATATAAATCATCGAATGATGAAGACGATCAGACCTATGCCTATGAGAGACATTATGAAGATCAGATAATAAGGATCATATTGAACTTTACCGGACAGGAACTTGTTTATGAAGATATACCGGAAGGATCGAAGATACTGCTCTGTTCATATCCTGATCATCACAAAGGCATACTTCAGCCTTATGAAGCTCTGATTATTAAGATAGATTAAACCGCTTTGGCGGTTTTTCTATTGTTCTGGTGGAAATGTTAAAATATAAATAGAAAATCATGGAACAATCATTGACTAAATATGAAGAAGAGTTCTTTAAGTATCTGAAAAAGGAACTCATGTTCACAAACATCAAGATCAGAACCAAGATCAGTATCGAAGAACTCTGCCAGGAAAGCGGCAATATCATGGTCGATCTCAGCCGTAATAAGACGGTAATGGAAAATCTGCTGATCGATTTTGTGCTGTACAGAAAAGGCAAAGCCATTGCGGGTATAGAGGTCGTCGACGAACCGGAAGAATTCCTCAATTCCCAGGGTGAAAAGATCCTTAAGGATTTCATTTTCAATACGCTGGGCTATGAATGTTTCAGGGTCGTCGATATGGATAAACTCAAAGAATCTGCCAGACTGATCAAAGAAAAAGCCGTTAAGTTATCTTAACGGTCAATAATCTTTCCCTTTGGTATCTGAATACTAACAGCTGAAGATCGTGGTCTTCTGAATCACGTCTTTATAATCATCCTGCCAGTTCTTATATAACGGCGATTCCTCAAAGGCCTTCAGGGCCGTTTTTTTCATGCTGATCTTGATCATCAGATCAAAACGGTTTCTGGTTCTGGTATTAGTCGTGAACACATCAGCTCTCCTGACTCCCTCGATCTGTTCTGCCTGGGCAAACAGTTCCTTAAAAGGTTCATAGTAATCATCCGCATTCACATCTTTTTTGAATTTAACAATAATATAGTATTCCATGTTTATATTATAATTTGATTATGAAGAATAATAAAACTCTCACCATGATCATTCTGGTCGGCCTGATGTTTCTGATGTTTACGGCTGCCTCGATCATCTGGTATGTCCATAATAATAAAGAAGAACCTGTCGCAGATGTGATCGAAGAGAAAGAACCGGAAGTTGATTTCTCCAAGATCGAAAAGATCAGCGGCAAATATTACTACGAAGATGAATACTTCTATAGCAGTTTCGGTATCGATGTCTCGGAATTTCAGAAAGAAATCGACTGGAAGAAAGTCAGTAATGACAGTGTTGAATTTGTCTTCATCAGGATCGGACGACGCGGAGCGACGACCGGTTTACTTTATGATGATGAAAGATTTGAATACAACTATAAAGGTGCCAAGGAAAACGGCATCAAGACCGGCATCTATTTCTTCTCGCAAGCCATAACTGAAGAAGAAGCCATTGAAGAAGCACATTGGGTCATGGACAGATTAAAAGGCAAGCAGCTGGATTTTCCGATCGTCTATGATTGCGAAGAGGTCTTCTTTGACGATGATGAAGTCTGCAGAGTAACGACTTTGGATAAGCAGCAGACCACAAAAAATACCCTGGCCTTTCTTAATGAAATCAAGAAGAACGGCTACGAGGGTATTATCTATACATATTCCAGCTGGGCAAACAACTACTATGATATGGAAGCCTTAAAGGATTATCCGATCTGGTTTGCGCAATACGATGTCGAGAAACCAGATTTTGCCTATCCGTATACGATCTGGCAGTATTCCGATAAGGGTACGATCAACGGTATTTCCAAACCTGTCGATCTCAATATCATGTTTATACGAAAGAGTGATCAACCTGAATGACACAGAAATAAGTCTTATCTAATTCTGTGACCTTCTCCTGAATCATCTTCTTGAGTTTCTCATGTTCGATCCTGTCTTCTGCCGGAAGCAAGACATCGAAGACCAGGTTGGTATGAGTAGTTCCTCTGACGATTCGGAAATCATGGATATTGTAGTTTTCATTGATCGAAAGCACGATATCTTTTATTTTGACCTTTAATTCATTGGCCAGTTCATCCTTGGTGTCGATCGGATCCATATGGATCGTGGTAAGGATGTTGTATTTGTTTAATATCTCAACTTCGATGACATCGATCATATCGTGAAGTTCGATGACCGGAATCGACGCATCAACTTCCGCATGTAAAGACATGAACTGATGACCAGGACCATAGTCATGAAGCAAGAGATCATGAATGCCGATAATGCCTTCATGATTCATGATATCTTTTTCTATTTCCGCGATAAGTTTCTTATCCGGCGCTTTGCCCAAGATCGTATCCAGAACATCCTTGAAGATACCGATACCGGCTTTTAAGACAAACAGTGAAGCCACGAGACCGACATAGGCATCGACGTTAATATTGCTGAATCTGAAGATCAGTAAACATATCAAAGTCGCACAGGTCATGACGGCGTCATTGATCGAATCCTGAGCTGTTGCGATCAGAGTTTCGGAATCAATGGTCTTGCCGCCTTTGCGGTTCATATAAGACATCAGCAATTTAGTCAGGATTGAAGCGATCAGTACGACTATTGCGGCAATTGAATACTTCAATTCCTGCGGATGAATGATCTTATTGATAGATTCTTTAATGGCTTCAAAAGCTACCAGAAGGATCAGGAAGGAAACGATCATGCCTGAGACATATTCCATACGGCCATGGCCATAAGGATGATCGGAATCAGGATGTTTGGATGAAAGACGGAAACCGAAAAGTGTTGCCAGGTTCGATCCGACATCACTGAGGTTGTTTAAGGCATCAGCTCTGATGGAAATGGAATTGGTGATAAAGGAAACGATCAGCTTAAAAATGACCATCAGAATATTGCAAAAAATCGAGAACAGCGATATTACCGTACCGTAGCGTTCTCTTACTTTCGCATCCGAAGTGTTCTTATAATCTTTAATAAAAGTCTTGCAGAGCAGTTCAAACATTAATCCTATTATAGTTCAATTGCCAGTATAATTAAATCATGGAAGATCATAAGGAAAAACTGACGGAATTCTATAATAAATTCAACGAAAACAAGCGCCTTGATCACCGTCACGGACAGGTCGAATATATTACTTCAATGAAATATATCCATGAATATCTTGAACCCGGTGATAAGATTGTCGACATCGGAGCCGGACCGGGAAGATATTCTTTACAGTTAAAGAATGAAGGCTATGATGTGACTGCTGTCGAACTGGTCAGACCGAATATCGGAATGCTGAAGGCAAAGGATAAAGACATCAGAGTGATCGAAGCCAGTGCTACTGATCTTTCGATGTTAGATGATAAAGAATTTGATGTAGCGATCATGTTTGGACCGATGTATCACCTTTACAGTGAAGAAGACCGTCTTCAGGCCTTAAAGGAAGCCAAAAGGATCACAAAGAAATTTATCTTTGTGACCTATATCATGAATGAATACAGCGTCATTGAATATGCATTTAAGGATAATAACTATAAACAGATAAAAGACAAATTAGATGAAGATTTCAGGATCAGAGACCCCGAAGCTATCTTCTATCAGGTCAGGATCGAAGAAATGGACAGATTAAATGAGCTGTGTGATCTTGAATTAATAAAAAGATTTGCCTCAGATGGACCAAGCGATTATATGCGCAGCACCATCAACGCGATGGATGAAGAAACCTTTGCGGCATATCTCGACTTCCATCTGAAGACCTGTGAAAGAAAAGAACTGCTCGGAGCCAGTTCTCATGTTGTAGACATTTTAAAAATCAGAAGCGCTTAGGCTTCTGATTTTTCTTCTTCTGTTTCTTCTTCTTTCTTTTCCGGTGTGTATTTGATACACAGATGTCTCTTGGCACCTTCGCCGATGGAGATGGTTGAGACATTCTTGAAATCCTGCAGATACTGATGGATTACTTTTCTTTCATCATTAGGCATCGGATCGAGTTCGCAGTCAACATGGCTCTTGGCAACATTGATGGCTTCTCTTCTGGCGATAGCCTTGACCTTCTTGTATCTGTCTTCCTTGTAGTGGTTGACATCAACGATGACATTGATACGTTTCTTGAAAGTCGCATTGACGGCAGCCTTAAGAACAGTTGAGATGGCTCTTAATGTCTGGCCGTTCTTGCCGATGATGATCGCGTTGTTTTCCGCATCAAGGATTACTCTGTAGAGCAGCTCGCCTTCTCTGTCCTTGTCTTTTTCGACAATGATTTCAATGGCTACACCCTGATTGAGTTCTGTGAAATAAGCGCCGAGATAATCAAAGATGAATTCCTTGACGTCTTTGGAAGTGAAGGCTTCGATCGTTACGGATTTGTGTAAACCGAAGATACCGCCCTTTTCTTCTTCGAGAACGTTATATGTAATGTCTTCCGTCGAACATTTCTGTTCTTCGGCAATACTGTTGAGAACTTCTTCCACTGTTCTGCCTGTATACTGTTTCATTATTCTGCCTCCTTGTGTGTCATCTTATCAATTACAAGAGTCTTGGCAATATTGACTACCGAGGAAATGCAGTAGTATAACGAAACGGCTGTCGGGATTGAGAACATGGCGAACGCAATCATTGCCAGCATACCGTAAGTCATCATCGCATTCTGATTTTCCGGTTTCTTGTAAGTCTTGTGATGCTTATCAGCTTCTTCTCTGCCGTGCTTTTCAGCAAGCCACTGCGGGATCTTGATCGCAATAAACTGGCAGCATACCATCAGTACGAAGATTACTACACATACCCAGTCCTTATTGGCAACGGCCTGTGAAGGAGACTGAGAAAGGCTTACACCCATGAAAGTAGCATTGGCTACCGCTTCAGATCTTCTGACAGCATTGTACATACCGATCAAAAGCGGGAACTGAATGAATGTCGAAGCAATCGAACCAAGCGGATTGATGTTGTACTTGGCATAGAGCTGCTGCATTTCCATTGCCATGCGCTGCTGAGACATTTCATCCTTGCGGCCTTCATACTTAGCCTGGATCTTCTGCAGTTCCGGCTGGATCTCCTGCATCTTCTGCATAGCCACGCTGGACTTGAAAGTGATGATCAGAACGACGACATTGATGACGATCGTAACGATCGTGATGGCCATGAAGATGCCAACTTTCGGCGTCAGCCAGTTGATTGACTGAGCCAGCGGATACGTGATCAGAGCTGACAGGAAGCCATCATTCATGGCTTCGCTAAACGTTGTATCCAACGTGATAAGTTCTGTTGATGTCGAACAACCTGTCAATAAGAACGCCAGAGCTATAAGCGATAAAGCCAGGTTTAAACGTTTTTTATTCATAAAGCTCTCCTTATTCATACTGTTATATTATAGCCTTTTTAATTGCTATTTCCAAATCATTTTTATTATCTGAAAAAGCTTTCTCCAGATACGGTTTTCTGACGATTATGATCAGATCTTTGGGGTAGGTTTCAAAGTCGATCAGAGCTCTCGCCATCTCTCTTACCTGCCTTTTGATCAGGTTTCGCTCTACCGCATCACCGAGCTTCTTGGAGACCGAAATTCCCACCCGTGCATTGGCTTCTTTGCGCTTTTCATGGTAAACCACAAAAGAAGCACTGGCTAATGAGTGCTTTTTCCCTAAAATCTCTGCAAATTCTTCATTCTTCTTGATGCGATAAAGCTTCTTCATAATAAATTAAAAGCCACCTAAGTGACTTTAATCGGATAATACCTTTCTACCTTTAGCACGACGTCTAGCTAACACTTTACGTCCGCCGACTGTTTTCATTCTGGCTCTGAAGCCGTGAACATTCTGGCGTTTTCTTTTGCTTGGTTGATACGTTCTTTTTGCTGCCATAATAAGCCACCTTTCCTCAAATGCTCTTATATTTTATGCCAACAGCGGATATATGTCAACCGAAACAGGCTTACTTTTTCGGCAAATAACGGCTGATCCTGCGGGCTACACCGTTGGAAGAGGTACCGAGTTCAAAACTGAGCCCGTCTCTGGTCTCAAAGACTCTTCTGATTCCGATTTCCTGGATCTTTTCGATCGAAATCAATTCCGGATCTCTTAAATAAATATTCAGTTTGAAAAGTCCTGATCCGGCTTTGATGATATTGTCGATACCGCCGGAAGCGATAATGATATCATCGACGAATTCATCACCCTTGCCGGTCTTGGCGAAGTCAAAAGCCAGATAATGATAATAGAACATCGTCAGTACCAGCATGATCATAAAACTGACCAGACCGACGACCAGAATGATCCTGATCGAAGGAAGCAGAGATATATTACGGATATTGATGATGAAATCCGCAAAACTGCCCGGCATGGCGATCGTCGTATTGGTGATCCTGCTGGAGAAACCGAGAAAGGCTTCAAAATTGACCAAGGTTCCCGAAACCAGACCGACAATGACCAGGTATAAGATCAGCAGTAATGGCGATGTGAACAGCATCAAGAATTCTGTCGGAAGCGGATTCCCTGCAATGATCGACCAGATACAGACAAAGATGAATTCCAGGGTCAGGATCTGACGGTCACTTCTATCGCTCATCGAAAGTAAGGTTCCCAGATAAAAACCCGGAATGATAAACATATTGATCACATAGAACGGTGTAATGAAACGGCCCGCTCCGATATAAGTAGCGGAGCTTTCCTTCAGATAAGTCCAGATATTGACATCACCCACAATACTCTGACCGGTCAGAGTATTAGAGAAGGAACCGCCGGCAGAAGTATACCAGAACGGCTGTCTGATGATATTGCCTAAACCGACAATCGACAGGCCTCTGTCAAGCACGGAATAGATACCGATCCTTAACGGATCCGTCAGGTCTCTGCCGATAAAGTTGATCGCCTTCTGCAGATAGGTATAGAAAAACGGGAAAGTATAGGAAACACCGATTCCCAGAATAAAACAGAAAATAAAATTATAGATAATGCCTGAAGTGTCTCTGGCAAAGATATTGGTTATGGAATAATTGCCTCTGTGACGGGAGAAGATGAAGGCTGTTCTGGTGGCATAAGCGACCAGGAAGGCGCCGATCAGACCGGTCTCCAGCGGAACACGTGATCCCGAAGGCATATTGAAGACCGAGTTGATGCCAAAACCGGTCGAATAAGCCTGGGAGTTCAGATTCTGAGTTGAAAACAGCATCGTTGTGACTAAGAAGGTGAAATAACCTACCAGTGACATGACGACCGGAGAAGCATTATTTGCCTTCTTGCAGACGATATTCAACATGAAAATGATCGGCAGATTCATAATGATGAATTCTCCGATCCTTAAACAGAGTTCCGCAATAAACAGGATTATATTTGAATGAAAGGTATAGAAGACATTGACACTTTCGTTTTGAATAAGGAAGCCCAGTGCAACCAGAGCGAAACCGAAATACGTCACTCTGATCGGTGTCTTACAGCTTTCATAGAGGTTCATAATCTTTTTCATACAAATATTATACTTCATTCAGCATATAATTAAAAAGGAGGCAAAGGTACCTATGAAGACAATGATAATCGTAAACAACGGACTGGAAGAATGCGAGGCACTGGTAACTTATGATCTGCTTTACAGAGCGGGAATAGAGGTCGAACTGGTCGGTTTCACTGAGGAAATAAACTCTTCCCATAATGTCGTTTTTAAGTCACAGAAACTGCTGGATGAGATCGATCCGGAAGAATATGAATGTCTTATCTTGCCGGGAGGAATGCCTGGAACTCTCAATCTCGAGAATGACGAAAGAGTCCAGAAGCTGATCGATCTGTTTGTTGAAAAAGGACGCTATGTGTGTGCAATCTGTGCCGCTCCTTCGATCCTGATCCATAAGGGTTTACTTAAAGAGAATAAATTCATCTGTTATCCGGGATTTGAAAACGGCTTAAAACCGGCTGCAGAAAAAGCCGTTCAGGATGGCAAATTCATTACCGGCAAGGGCTTGGGTGCAGCAGTTGAATTCTCCTATCTGATAATTAAAAACCTTGTCTCTGAAGACAAGGCCAAAGAAGTTGTTTCTAAAATACAGTATTAATCCTTAAAGGCTTTTTGTGCCTGTGAGTGCTGCTTATTGCGCGGTATCTCATAGATTCTGCCATTAACTTTAATCAAGGCTCCGGTCTGATGGAAACTAAAAGGGATCTGAGCCTTTTTACATTGTTCTCTTATATCTTTTACCCATTCAAAATCCAGCATTCTCGCTCCCGGTCCCGATTCTCCTCCGACTGATACCTCATGAATAAGATCGATATACTTGCTCATATCAACTCTTTCCAGCATCGGTTCGATCATTACACTTTTCCATTGAAGATCCAGGTTCAGATATATGGGTGCTCTTTCATCGAAACGTTTCTGATTCTCCATCGTACAGCCGATATACAGATTCGGATATTCCTTGAGATCACTGATACATCTTTCAATTCTTTCCGGTCTTTTGGTTATACAGAAGAAGTCGCAGTCACTTCTTTCTTTGATCATCTTCAAAACATCCATTCGCCATTCATCGGCTTCTTCGATAAAGAAATCCGAAGAGAAACACAACATGAAGACCGTACCGGCAGGATATTTGTATGAACCGTCTCTTTTTCTCTTTACCGGTAAATTAAAACTCTGAGTCTTATATACGATGCTGGCATCCTTGCCTATGCTTTCATCGCGGCGGTAGACATAACAATGCATGCACCCTTCCGATTTTTTATGACATCCGTGCCAGCAGTTATATGTAACTTCCATATCTATATTCTATAATTTAGAAGAAAGAGGTGACACAATGAATAACGCTGATTTTACCAGACAATACTATCTTGACCGCCGTAAAGGCAATTCCGTCAAATGGCAGCGCGGCAGAAAAGCCAACTGTCTGCCGATGTGGATAGCCGATATGGACTTTAAATGCGACCAGAGAGTCATCGATGACTTAAGTGAGTTTATTGCCAGAGGTGATTACGGCTATACCAATCTTCCGGAAGACTACTATAAAGTATTGATTAACTGGCACCGGAAAAGAAACGATGTCGAATATAAACAGGAATGGATCAGACCGGCCAAAGGCGCGGTCGATGCCATGTATCAGATCATCTATTCTTTAACTGAAAAAGATGACGGTATCATGATCTGCACACCTTTGTATCCGCCTTTTAAAGCAACGATCAAGGAATGCGGACGTAAAGTCTATGAATCGAAGATGATCAATAACGACGGTTATTTCACTTTTGACTACAAAGACATCGAAAGAAAACTTAAGACCGGAAAGATCAGAATGTTCATGCTGTGTTCACCGCATAACCCGGTCGGCAGAGTCTTCAAGAAAGGTGAACTCGAAGAACTCTTTGACCTGTGCAAGAAATATAAAGTCCTGATTTGCTCCGATGAAGTTCATTCCGATATCATCATGCCGGATCAGAAGTTCATTCCTTCTCTGGCTTTAAAGAAATATCAGAATATCATTATTTCGATCGTGGCTGCTTCAAAGACATTCTCATTAGCCGTTTATTCCAACAGCCACATTATTATCCCTAATGCCGCATTAAGAAGGAAACTGATCACCTATCAGCGTAAACATCACTGCGGTACTTTCAATGCCTTCAATGCTTTATCAACCTACTACAACTATATGTATGGTGAAGAGTGGCTCAATACTCTGAATAATGTCGTCTATGAAAACTATTCCTATTTCCGTGAACAGTTAAAAGACTGTTATGATATGACAGTCTTAGAAGGATCATACCTGCTGTTTGTGAATATCGGCCAATACAGTACAGAACAGTATGCAGCTGATACGCTGGAAAAGAAATGCGGCTTACTGGTAAATCATGGCGAAACATTCGGCAAGGACTACGGAAGCTGGGTCAGGATCAATCTGGCTACTTCCTTAGCCAATGTCAAAAAAGCCGTAAAGGCATTAAAGAAACTGACAGAAAAATAAGTAATAAAAATAGGCATAAGCCTATTTTTTCTTCTTCGTTTTCTTTTCTTTAACCGGTTCTGTTTCCCTGACCGGTTCTTTTTCTTTAATCGGTTCTTCTTCCTTAACAGGTTCTTTATTCTTGCTGCGGGACATGAAGAACGACAGAGTTAACGGCAGACCGAACATGCCGATAAAGCTGAACAGTCTCAAACCGACGATCATGGAGATCAGAGTAGCCAAAGGATGCAAACCCAGATCGGTACCGACAAAATGCGGTTCGATGATATTTCTGATCACGGTAATAACAAGATATAATACCAGCAGTTCCACACCGAGCAGATACCTTCCGGTTATCAGACAGCTGATACCCCAAGGGATCATGACCGTTCCGACACCCAAGACCGGCAAGATATCCAGGAAGGCAATAAACATCGCCCAGATACCGCTGTCACTGATACCGATAAGCGTGAGCCCGATGAACAGTTCACAGAAAGTGATACCCATGATCATCGCATAGGAACCGATGATCTTGAATAAGGTATTCTCTACGAAATCCTTAACCTCATAGAAGACACTAAGAGATTTATCCGATAAGGAAGTCGTGACCCAGTTGGCGATATTCTCGTAATCCAGAACAATATAGAAGGAAGATACGATCATGACGATGATCGAAACAAATACTTCCGGAGCGTTCTTGATGATGGAGGTGGTAAGGTTGACCATACCGCTGGTCAGATTTGAAAGCATATTCTTCAAGCCTTCGAATACGCCATCCGATAAGGAATTGAGGAAATCACCGATATTGTCAGGAAGCGAATCGCTCATCTGAACGAATTCATTTTCCAGAGTTGAGATATAAGGATCGATTATTGTCCGATAGAAAACCGGCAAGGTCTTGATGAAGTCACCGAGTTTATTTATTCCCAAAGATATCAGTAAGACCAGGATCAGAATAATGACGATATACAGAGCGATAAGCGTAATGGCTCTGTGCGTCTTGGTTTCATCCTTAAAGATTTTGCGGGAAATTCTGACGGTCGCATAGGCAAAAACAAAGGCCATGATAAACGGGAAAAGAATACCCAGCAGATAATTCACACCGAAATAAATCAGTCCGCAGATCGTTGCCAGATATAATGCATTGATAATGAATTCTTTTCTCTTCGCCATACCTTTATTTTAACAAATTCTCACAAAAGAAAAGTAGCTATTCGCTACTCTGTTAATCACACTCGAAAATGTCACCGCAATCCCAAGCGAAAATGTCACCATTGATTAGACAGTGATTATCACCCTTTTATATCGTTGATATAGGAGGTTGAAATTCATATGATCAAGATGTCTAAGAAGGAGGTTGTTTC